>CAZAOZ010000011.1:0-72988 GCA_964486865.1 uncultured Bordetella sp. | reverse complement strand
TCGGCGACTGAGGGTCATGCAGCTCGGGCAGTGTGCTCGACAGCATCGTATTTGAGCAGCAGGGAATACCGTCGGCGTCCATCGTGACCCATGTGTTCACGGTGACCGGCAAGGCGATGGCGCGCACCTGGGGCGTGCCGGACCTGAAATTCCTGGTGATGCCGCATCCGATCGCCAACCTGACGCCGGAACAGATGGACCAGCGCGCGGCGGAGATTGCGCCGCAGGTGGTGGAGCTGCTGTTGCAGGGGCAGCGGGCGTAGCCGGCGGCAGTGTTTGCATCCAGGACGCCCGATGTCTGAGAATCCCCTGCCGCATGAGCGCGCCCATGCAGATGCAGCAACTGCGCTGCCGTTTGTCGCGCCGTGTCATCGGCTGCAAATCAACGCGCCGCTGCAATGGATCAGCAAGGGCTGGGCCGATCTCCGCCGCGCGCCGCGGCAGAGCCTGGGTTACGGCATTGCCATTGCGCTGCTGTCATGGGGCGTGACGGCGGTGGGTTTGTGGGCAGGCAGTTACTGGGCAGTGCTGATTCTGCTGTCGGGATTCGTGTTCGTGGCGCCGGTGCTGGCGCTGGGCCTGTACTCGATCAGCCGGCAGCTCGAGCGCGGAGAGCAGCCCTCGCTCGCGCGCTGCCTCGTGACCAAACGCAAGTCGCTCGGCAACGCCATGGTATTCGCGCTGGCGCTGCTGGTGCTGTTCCTGATCTGGGCGCGCGCGGGGTCGATGCTGCATGTGTTTTTCCCGGCGAGCGGCGGCGCGGACTGGCGGCAACTGGCGATGTTTCTCGTCATCGGTTCGGCGGTCGGTTCGGTATTCGCGTTGCTGACATTCACTTTCAGCGCTTTTTCGCTGCCGATGATCTGCGACCGTGAAACCGATGCCATTACCGCCATCGTGACCAGCGTGAATGCCGTGCTGCGCAATAAACCGGCGATGGCGGTTTGGGTGATGCTGATTGTCGGGCTGACCGCCATCGGTTTTGCCACTGCGCTGATCGGCCTGGTGGTGACCATGCCGCTGCTCGGGCACGCGACCTGGCACGCCTATCGCGATACCATTGACGCCGCTGCGTGGCCGTCGAATGATGCCGAGTAGTCCGATCTTACCCCGGGAGAAACCCATGTTTCGCATGCATGCCGCTGTGCTGGTGGTTAGCGCCGCAGCTCTGACCGGCGCCGCCGTTACGGCAGCGGCGCAGGGCTGGTCGCCGGGCAAGAACGTCGAGATTGTCGTGCCCAATCCGCCGGGCGGCAGCAACGACAAGACGGCGCGCAGCCTCGAGCGCATTCTCATCGGCGCAACGCGCGCGATTTTTGCGCCCAAGGGCCTGACCCCGCAGCAGTCGGCGTACTGGGAAGGCATGCTGCGCAAGGTGACCGAAGCGGCGGACTGGAAGGAAGAGCTGGAAAAAAACATCTGGTCGAATGAATTCGTCGCCGGCGCGAAATTCGCCAGGGACCTCGAGCAGGATTACGCTGCGATGAAAGCGGTGCTGGTCGATCTCGGGCTGGCGAAATAGCGGCAATGTTCCGTGCCGCTCTCGGGCGGCCGCACCGCTGGCGGCGGATTAGCCTGCTCAGGCTGCGGCGGCAGGCCGCGCGTAACCGCACGCAGCGGCGGATTCGTACACCCAGCGCTCAATGCTCGCCGTGTTCTGCTGCCGCAGCGTCAGGGGCGAGAGTTTTGCCTGCGGCATGAGTTCGCGCAGTACGTATGCGGAGGATTTCGCATGCAAGGCATCGTCGCCCGGCATGATGAATGCGGGCATTTGCATCGCCATCAACTGGCTGCCGGTCACGCCGGAAGGCGTGGCGTCACTGAAAAGATTGTCGCGGCTTTGCGCGACGATTTCCAGATAACGATCGGGATCCTGCCGCACGAAAGACTGCGCAAACGAATCATCGGCAGCAATCAATGACAACCAGGGCCCGGCTTCCGGATGGGTCCAGAACATGCCGGACTTCCGCGCCAGTTCGGCGACGCGCAACAGGCCGTATTCCCGCGCAAATGCGATATGGCAGTCGAAGTTGGCGCGGCCCATGCTCAGCCAGCGAAACCCGCCGACCGGCCAGTGCAGCAACAGTGCCCGGCAGCGAGCGGGCGCATGCGCCCCCAGCGCCAGCGCCACCGAACTGCCGATGCAGCCGCCGAGCAGAAAAGCCTGTTCGATGCCGAGATGGTCGAGCAGAGCCTCGGCATGGCGCGCGAAAGCCGTCCAGCTGAGGGGCTCGATGCGTCCGCCCGAAAGGCCGGATTCCCGGCGGTCATAGGTGATGAGCTGAAAATCGCGGGTGAGCTGTTCGGCCGGTTTGAATCCCCGCCAGACGCGGTCGAGCCAGCGCTGCGGTACGGAGGCATCGCCGCCCAGGGGCGCAAGCAGCAGCAGGGGCGGCCCTTTGCCCGCCACCTGGTAGTGTGTCCTGATGCCTTCGATATTTGCGAACGCCATGTTTGCCGGGGTGTTTCTCTTTAAGACCCAAACAATCGCGGTAAAGCTACTCTGATTCTCAAGAAAACAATAGGTGTTCCATGCCAAAAAACACCACGGAATAGCGGCATGGCGCCGGATTGCAGCGGGGTATCCCTGTTATGCTCATGGTTACGGCGCGTGTGGCGTCCGCGCAATGCCGGTCTTTACCGGCGGAAAGCATTCCCTTGACTGAATATCCCATGATCCACCTGCCCGAAGGCAGCGAGCCGGCCTCGGCCCGCTGGCGTTCGGAGAGCGGCGCCGCGCCGCCCAAACGCGTGGTCATCGCCGACGACACCCTGACTGCCGATTCTGCTTATCGCCTGGCTGCAGAAGGCGTCGGGCTGCTGTGGCGCAGTGATTTCCAGAATGCCCGCCAGTTGCTGCAGGCGCTGATGCGGCGGGTGGATCGTCCGAAAAAAGTGCGGCGCAAAGAGCCACCGCCCGATACCGCGCCGGGGGCGGCTTTTCACAAACATCGCCAGGCGCAGGCGCAGCGCGCGCACACGCTGTCCATGCTGTTGATACCGTTCGACACCGATTACGGCATCCCGCTGCGCCGCGCACCCGATGTGCGCCTGGCCTGCACCGAAGCCTGGGGTCCCGGAACCGAGCCGTGCGTGGCTTCACTGCGCGAACTGCTGGGCCTGATCGGCGCGCACGAGTGGCGCAAAAAAGGCGTCGCCGTGCCGGCGCTGGGGGCGCATATCCATCCGCACTACGGCGTGTTCGCGCCGATCCGCAGCGAGTATGCGGGGCTGGTGGCGGGCGCACCGCTGCCGGCGCAGACGCTGGCTTTCGATATCGGCACCGGCACCGGCGTGCTGGCGGCGGTGCTGGCGCGCCGCGGCGTCGCCAAGATCATCGCCACCGAAACCGATCCGCGCGCGCTGGCCTGTGCCCGCGAGAACATCACGCGGCTGGGGCTGAGCGCTCAGGTGGAAGTCGTTGAATGCGACATGTTTCCGGAAGGGCGCGCGCCATTGATCGTCTGCAATCCGCCGTGGATCCCGTCAACACCCAGCGCGCCGATCGAGCGCGCGGTGTACGACGCCGGCGGCAAGATGCTGCGCGCATTTCTGGCGGGGCTGGCGGCGCACCTGGAACCGGGCGGCGAAGGCTGGCTGATCCTGTCGGATATTGCCGAGCACTTGGGACTGCGCACCCGCGATGAATTGCTGGCGATGATCGACGCCGCGGGCCTGCAAGTGCTGGGCCGCAAGGACGCGCGGCCGAAACATCCCAAGGCGCGGGACGAATCCGATCCGCTGCACGCCGCGCGCTCGGCGGAAATCACTTCGTTGTGGCGGTTGGGGGTGCGCTGATCGTTGCCGCCACCCGTCGCAAGACGGTTTCACGGGCGCAGGCGGGACAATCTGCGTAGAATGCGCCCCTTCGTTTGCTGATCCCCCGCAGAACCCCATGATTCGTTTTACCCAGATTACGCTGCGCCGCGGCGCCAAAGTCCTGCTCGAAGCCGCGGATGTGGCGCTCAACCCCGGTGACAAGATCGGCCTGATCGGCGCCAACGGCACCGGCAAGTCCAGCATTTTTGCGATGCTGCGCGGCGAGCTGCATGCCGACCAGGGCGAGGTCGATTTCCCGCAGCGCTGGCGGGTGGCGCATGTCGCGCAGGAAACGCCGGCGCTGGACCGTGCGGCGATTGATTACGCCATCGACGGCGACACCACGCTGCGCCGTCTGGAACAGGAGCTTGCTGCCGCCGAAGCGGCCAATGAAGGCGAGCGCATCGGCGAGATCTACGCCGAACTCAGTGACGCCGACGCCTGGACGGTCAACTCACGGGCGGAGCGGCTGCTGCACGGCCTCGGTTTCAGCCACGACCAGATGACCCAGCCGGTGGCGAGTTTTTCCGGCGGCTGGCGCATGCGGCTGAACCTGGCGCAGGCGCTGATGTGTCCGTCCGACCTGCTGCTGCTCGACGAGCCGACCAACCACCTGGACCTCGATGCCATCATCTGGGTGGAGGAGTGGCTGAAGAAATATCAGGGCACGCTGGTCATCGTGTCGCACGACCGCGATTTCCTCGACGGCGTGGTCAATGTCATCGTGCACATCGACAACAAAAAACTCAAGCGCTACGCCGGCCAGTACTCCGACTTCGAGCGCCAGCGCGCCGCGGCTGTGGTGCTGGTCGCCGGCATGATCGAGAAGCAGCAGCGCGAACGCGCGCACCTCGAATCCTTCATCAACCGCTTCAAGGCGCAGGCGAGCAAGGCGCGCCAGGCGCAGAGCCGCATGAAAATGCTGGCCAAGATGGAGGATCTGGCGCCGCTGCATGCGTCGGCGCCGTTCCAGTTCGAATTCCGCGAGCCGCTGCGCGCGCCCGATCCGCTGCTGGTGATGGAGGGTGTGGACGCCGGTTACCGCGCGCAGGATCTGGATGGGGCCGCCGACAAGGTGGTGCTGCGCGGCATCAATTTTTCATTGCAAAGCGGCCAGCGTTACGGCCTGCTCGGCATCAACGGCGCCGGCAAATCGACGCTGATCAAGACCATCGCCGGTGAACTCGCGCCGCTGAAGGGCAGTGCCAACTTCAACAAGGGGCTGGTGATCGGTTATTTCGCGCAGCATCAGGTGGAGATGCTGCGCAATGACGAATCGCCGTTGTGGAATCTGGCGCGCATCGCGCCGCGCACCCGCGAGCAGGAATTGCGCGCTTTTCTCGGCGGTTTCAATTTCCCCGGCGAGATGGCGCTGAATTCCATCGCCCATTTCTCCGGCGGCGAAAAAGCACGGCTCGCGCTGGCGATGATCGTCTGGCAGCGGCCGAACCTGCTGCTGCTCGACGAACCGACCAATCACCTGGATCTCGAAACCCGCGAGGCGCTGACGGTGGCGCTGGCGCAGTTCGAAGGTACGCTGGTGCTGGTGTCGCACGACCGCCATCTGCTGCGCGCCACCACGGATCAGTTTCTGATCGTCGCCGACGGCAGGTTGCAGCCTTTCGACGGCGACATGGACGATTACCGCGACTGGCTGTTCAAGACCAAGCTTGCAGCGCAGCAACAGGCGACACTGGACTCGGCCGCGGCAGCGCAGGCGCGATAGGGAGTGCCGCTCAGGCACCCTTGACCGGATTTTCAATCCGGCTTGATGTGGGTCAAACCCCGGTGCAACAGGTTCCATACCATGTGTCGCTGTGGGGCCATGAATCCGCGCACGGGGATCCAGGCAAAAAATGCCAGCCTGAACCCGATGTACCGGCAGGTCAGACGGCCTCGTCCGCACAATGAGGGGAAGCGCATGTTCGGTCTGAAAGTCAGGGAAGTCATGGAGCGGAAACAACTGCTGACCGCGCCACCGGATATGACGGTCAGTCAGGCAGCCAAATTGATGGCCAGCAGGAATGTCGGCGCCGTGATGGTCACCAATGACACGAAGCTGGTCGGGATTTTTACCGAGCGCGACGCGTTATTCCGGGTCACGGCAAAGGGCCTGCTCCCGGAGGCGACACCGCTGTCCGATGTGATGACGGCCGCGCCGCAGACGGTCGATCCTGAAAAGACTATGGGATATGCGTTGCTGCTGATGTCCGAGAAGGGTTTTCGTCATGTACCTGTGGTCGAGCATGGCAAGCTGATCGGCATCGTATCCGCCCGCCATGCACTGGATCCCGAGTTGGAGGAATTCGTGGCGGAAGTGCAGCGGCGGGAGCAGATTCAGCGCGAGTACAATTGAGGGCGCACCGCGCCGGATGTCATGGCTGCGGTGAATGCCGCCTTATTTCGCCCCGGCCTTCTCCAGGATCTCCACCATTGCCCGATACCGGCGCGCCTGCGCCAGCCTGAGCGGCGTGTGGCCGTTGCGGTCGGCGAGCTGCAGGTTGGCGCCGGCAGCGACCAGCGCGCGCAGGGTTTCGACATGGCGCGGGCCGCCGTCGCCGAGCACGATGGATTCGATCAGCGCGGTCCAGTGCAGGTTATTGACGTGGTCGAGCGGCGCTCCGGCAGCGATCAGTTGCCTGACCACGCCGTGGTGGCCGAGGTGGGCGGCGGCGATCAGCGCGGTGCCGTCGTAGCGGCTGGTGATCAGCTTGGCGCTGGCGCCCAATGACAACAGCAGGCGCAGCGTGTCTTCGTCATTGGCGACGGAGGCGATGGTGACGGCGTCGTAACGGTCTTTTTCCAGCAGGCCCGGATTTGCCCCGGCTTTCATCAGCGCGCGGATCGCGTCGCCTTTGCGGGCGTAGGCTGCGACATGCAGGGGTGTGCGGCCGTAGGGGTCGCGGGCGTTGAGGTCGGATTTGGCGGCGATCAGGCGTTCGATGGCAGCCGCATCGCCGCTGTGTGCGGCGGCGTGCAGGCCGCGATAACTCGCGGCTTCCTCTGCGGTAGGCGGAACCTGCGCGTCGACATGGAACGGCGCCAGCAGTGCGCAGGCGAGGACCAGCAGGGCAGCAGGGCGGTTCATCATGGGCAAGCCTGTTCCAGACCTTTCGCCTGGAACAGCGCGCGGTGCGCGGCGTTCATGAAAAAGCCGATCATTGTTTCTGCCGCCGCAGCGTGCGGCGACCCGGCAAAAAGGCCTGCCGAGGTTTCCAGGGTTTTCTGCACTTCTGCCGGCAGCGGGCCGACCACTTCCAGGTCCGGCACGGCCAGCAGTTCCGGGATCTGCTGCAGGGCGAGTTCGGCTTCGCCGGCGACGACGACCGTGCCGATATAGCCGCCGGGCCGCGTCACGGTTCTGGCTTTCATCTGCCCGGCGATGCCGAGTTTTTCGAGCAGCACCGGGATGTACATGCCGCTCGCGCCATGCACGGTGTGGGCGATGGATTTCGCGGCGAGCAGCGTGTTGCGCAGCGCATCCACGCTGCCGATGTCGGGGTGCGGCGCGCCTTTGCGCACGCCGACGCCGACCACGGCGCGGGCAAACGCGCGCCGGCTGGCGGCGGTGACGATGCCGGCTTCAATGAGTTCCTTCACCGCGCCGCTGCCGAGAATGACGATGTCACCGGTTTCGCCAGTCTTGATCTTTGCGACCATGGCTTTGGCCGAGTCGGCGCTGATCGAAACTTTGTTGCCGGTGGATTTTTCGTAAGCGGGGATCAGTGCGTCCAGCACCGTGCGCGTGCTGTTGGAAGTCAGGATTTTCAGCGTGATGGTCATGGGGGTGTCCCGTGCTGCATTCAGGCCGCCCGCGCGAAATCCGCTTCGACCTGCTTTTCGTGGGCGATCACCTTTTGCACGCTGGGCCGCTGTTCGATGCGCCGGAAGTGCGCCATGCAGTTGGGGAATCCGGACAGATCGAGTTTGAAGCTCAGGGTGCGCCGCAGGCACCAGAAAAAATACACGTCGGGCGCGGTGAAGTGGTCGAAAAAGAACTCGCGCCCGGCCAGCAGGTTGTCGGCGATTTTGAGTTCCGCGAACAGCTGCCTGTTGGCCACGCGTTTGACGGCTTCGGCCGAGTCGGGGAGATCGCAGTAGTTCTCCGGGCGCACGTTGGGTGTCATCCTGGGATGGATGCCGGAGGAAAACCAGCACATCAGCGAAATCGCCTGGATTTCCTGCTTGGGATCGGTTGGCAGCAGCTTCGCCTGCGGGAATTGGCGCGCGATCCAGATCTGGATGGCCGGGTTCTCGGTCAGCGGTTCACCGTCGATGATCAGCACCGGCACCTTGTGCTTGGGATTGAGTTTCAGGTATTCCGGCGTTTTCAGGTCGCCCGAGCGCGAGTTGAGGTTGCGCACGGTGAAGTCGGCGCCGGCTTCGGTGAGCGTGACAAACGGCACCAGGGCGCAGGTTTTCGGGGCGTAACAGAGTTCCAGTTTCATTTTTTCAGGCCTTCATGGATGTTCGGCTTACAGCGTATTTTCAGAACCGAAAATCACCGTGCATTGGCTGGACAGCACGCCGCCGTTGCCATGTGCAAGTGATACGTCGCAATTTTTCACCTGCCGCGCGCCGCATTCGCCGCGCACCTGGCGTATGGCCTCGATCATCACCAGCAGGCCGTACATGCCGGGATGGCAGTACGACAGGCCGCCGCCGGAAGTATTGACCGCCAGTTTGCCGCCGGGAGCGATGGCGCCGTTGGCGACGAAGCGGCCGCCTTCGCCTTTGGGGCAGAAGCCCAGGTCTTCGAGGAACAGGATGGGGTTGATGGTGAAGGCGTCGTACAGCGACAGCATTTTCACGTCCTTTTGCGTGACGCCGGCCATTTTGAAGGCCTGCGGACCGGAAATCGCCGCGCCCGTCACCGTGAAGTCGGGCATGCTGGAAATGTGGGCGTGCGACAGCGTTTCGCCGACGCCCAGCACGTATACCGGTTTCTTTTTCAGCGTTTTTGCGCGCGCCGCCGAGGTCAGAATAATCGCGCCGCCGCCATCGACCACCAGGCAGCAGTCGCGCACCGTGAACGGCCAGGACACCATGCGCGCGTTGAGAACCTGGTCAATGGTCAGCGGTTCCTTTTCCCAGGCCTTGGGATTGAGCAGCGCCCATTGCCGGGCGGCGACCGCCACTTCGGCGAGATGTTCGCGCGTGGTGCCGTACTGATGCATGTGGCGTGCCGCCGACATGGCATAGGCGCTGATCGGCAGAATCGGCCGGTACGGGGATTCGTACGGATTGTATTCACGCGGACTGGCGGCGGCGCGCGACACCGAGCGCTGCGTGCTGCCGTAGGCGATCACCGCGACTTCGCACAGGCCCAGCTGGATCGCCGCCTGCGCGTGGGCGAGATGCGACATGAACGAGGAGCCGCCGATTTGCGTGCCGTCGAACACCTTCGGCTTGATGCGCAGATATTCGGCCAGCGACATCGGGCCCATGCGCACCTGGGTCGCGGCGACGAACAGCCCATCGACATCCTTGAGTGTCAGGCCGCAGTCGTCGAGTGCGCGCATGGTGGCCTGCGCCATCAGGTCAACCGGGGAGGTGCCCTGTGCGACCTGGCCCAAATCGGATTCCGCGGCGCCGACGACGGCGATGCTGCCTTTTTTCAAGCCGCTCATTTGGCATCTCCCGCGGGCGTGAACACCGGATAAGGCGGCTGCTTGTCGTCGCCAGGGTGCATGCGCACTTTCACGCGCATGCCGATCTTGACCTGCATCGGGTCTATGTCCTCGACGCGGCTCATCAGGCGAAAGCCTTCGTCCACGTCGATCATCGCCACGTTCAGCGGCGGCTCGCCCTTCATGTAGACGACGGTGGTGGTGTACACGGTGCCGAAACCCTTGGACACGCGCCACTCGATGTTGCCGCTGCCGCTGCCCGGAGCGACGGCGCGCGGATAAAAGAACGCCCGGTTGTCGTCCTTGCAGACCTGGTAGGCGAGTTCGCCTTTTTTGCAATGCTCGAGATAAACGCCGAGCGGCGATTGTTCCATGAGGCTGGGGATCATTGTTTTACTTTCTTCAATTAAAACAACAGGTTATAAATAATTTCACTCAATCAACTGTCATGCCGGAAGCCTGGACCACTTTCGCCCACTTCTCGATCTCGGCATGCAGTTTTACTGCAAACTCGGCGGGCGGCATGCCTACCGGCTCGGCGCCGCCGGCCAGCAGTTGCGCGCTGATTTTGGGATCGCGCAATGCGGTCGCGATTTCCCTGTAGAGACGGTCGATCGCCGGCCTGGGCGTGCCCGCCGGCGTGAACAGGCCATGCCAGCCCTCGGATTCGTAGCCGCGCAGCCCGGCTTCATGCAGGGTCGGCACTGCGGGCAGCAGCAATGAGCGCTTGGTATTGGTGACGGCCAGCACGCGCAGGCGGCCGTTCTGGACATGCGGCATGACGCCGGGCGCGCTGATGAACGACAACTGCACATGTCCGCTCAGCAGATCGACCACGGCCAGCGACGCGCCCTTGTACGGCACATGCAGGATTTTGACGCCGGCCATGCTCTTGAACAGTTCGGCCGCGAGGTGCGTCGGCGCACCGTTGCCGGTGGATGCATAGCTCAAGGCTTCAGGCTTTGCCTTGGCCAGCGCGATCAGCTCCCTGACCGACTTCACCGGCAGCGACGGATGCACGACCAGGATGCTGGTGATGATCGCCACCATGGACACCGGCGCGAAATCCTTTTTGATGTCGTAGGGCAGATTCTTCACCAGGCTGACGTTGATGGCGTTGCCGGTCGTGCACAGCAGCAGCGTGTAGCCGTCGGCCGGCGACTTGGCCACGATGTCGGAGCCGAGGACGCCGCCGGCGCCGCCGCGATTGTCGATCAGGATGCGCTGGCCCAGCGTCTCGAATAGCCGCGGCGCGAGCGTGCGGGCCGTGATATCGACCGGGCCGCCGGCGGGGAAGGGCACGACGATGCGGATCGGTTTGGCCGGATACTCCGCGGCCGCCGCGTGCAGCGCGCCGCCGAGCAGCAGCGCGGCCAGCGTGAGGCGTATGGTGTTGGTCATCATGCTCCTCCGTATTTTCTGTTTTTTTAATCTGCTTTGGTGCCGGAAGCCTTGACGACCTTACCCCATTTGACGATTTCCTGGCGCAGGTAAATGCCGAACTGCTCCGGGGTAGTGCCGACGGCTTCGACGCCGTCGCCGGCAAGGCGTTGCGTGACGTCGGGCAGGCGCATGGCGCGGTTCATGTTGGCATTGAGTTTAGTGATGAGGTCGCGCGGCGTCGCTGCCGGCGCCAGCGCGCCATACCAGCCGCTGGCTTCGTAGCCGGGGACGGCCTCGGCGATGGTCGGCAGTTCCGGCGCGGCCGGCGAGCGTTTGCTGCTGGTCACGGCGATGGCGCGCAGCCTGCCGTTTTTCACCTGCGGCATCGCCGACAGCATATTGTTGAACATCAGCGAAACCTGTCCCGACAGCAAGTCGGTGGTGGCTGGCGCCGCGCCCTTGTACGGGATATGCACCATTTTCACGCCGGTCATGGTGTTGAACAGCTCGCCGGCGAGATGCGGGATGCCGCCGGTGCTCGCCGAGGCAAAGTTGATCTGCCCGGGACGGCCGCGCGCCAGCGTGATGAGGTCCTTGGTGGTCTTGACTGGCAGCGCCGGATGCACGACCAGCATGAACGGCGCGGCGGCGACCTGCGCCACGGGGATCAGATCCTTTTCGGCGTTGTAATTCATTTTGGGAAACAGGCTGGGCGTCACCGCGTAGGTCACGGGCACCATCAGCAGCGTGTAGCCGTCGGGTGCGGCGCGCGCCGCCACTTCGGCGCCGATCATGCCGCTGGCGCCAGTACGGTTATCGACCAGCACCTGCTGTCCCCAGGATTCGGCGAGTTTTTGCGCCATGATGCGCGCCAGCAGATCGGTGGGCCCGCCCGGCGGATAACCGACGACGATGCGCACTGCCTTGGCGGGATAGGTTTGCGCGGCAGCGCCGCTGCAGGCGATGGCCAGCAGCAGCGCGGCAAGCACGGGTACGATGCGGTTCATGCTGCCGCCCCGGCGGACTGTTCCGCCAGAAAATCCAGCGCCAGCGCCGCGCAGCGGTCCGGATAGGCGCCGGCGGCATGCCAGGCATCGCCTTCCAGTATTTCCAGCCGCGCGTTTTTCATCTGCGACACCCAGGCTTTCACGCCATCGACCGAACGCAGTCCGCTGCCGGTGGTGGTGATGATCAGCGTCGGGCAGGTGATGCGTTTGACGTCTTCGCGGATGTCGAGCCCGGGCACCCAGCGCAGATAACCCTGCAGCGTCGACAGCGGCGTTTTGCCTTGCAGGTTGTTGACCCACCAGTCCACCTCGGCCTGCGTAGCCGCGCTGCCGAGGCGTCCCTGCATGGTGTGGTGCGCCCAATCGAGCACGCCCTTGGCTTCGATGTGCTTTACCCAGTCATCCACACCGGCGGCAGGCAGCACCGGCGGGGTCACGCCGATCAGCGTCTGCACCAGCGCCGGGCGGTTCGCCGCCATTGCGAGCGCCATCGAGCCGCCGCTTTTGGCGCCGGCCAGATGCACGCGCGCGCAGCCGAGGTGGCGGATCAAGGCCTCGATGTCGTCGAGCAGTTCATCCATCGACCATTCATGCGTGGCGGGCATGGGCGTGGAGCGGCCGAAGCCGCGCAGGTCGATGCGCACCACGCGATAGCGGCGCATGAAATGCGGCACCCAGGCGCGCCAGGCTTCGCCGGATTCGGCCAGGCCGTGCACGAACAGCAGGGTTTCGGCCTTGCGCCACGGATCGGTGCAGTCGTCGATGGTGTAGAACAGTTTGCAGCCGTCGGGGCGTTCCAGGAAATGGTTCATGGGTTTCATTTGCCTTTGAATGCCGGTTTGCGTTTTTCCCTGAACGCGGCGACGCCTTCGACGTGATCGTGGGTCATGCGTGCGCCGCCGATGGCCATGACTTCGAGTTCCAGCAACTGCTCCAGCGTCGGCGTGTACATGAACTGGAACATGCGCTTGGCGAGGGTCAATGCATAGGTCGCGGAGCCGGCGATGTCGCGCGCCAGCGTCATGGTCTCGGCTTCGAGCTGCCCGTCGGGCACGACCCTGCTGATGATGCCCATGTCGCGCGCCTCGGCCGCCGGCAGCTTGCGTGCGCTATAGACGATTTCCTTGGCGCGGGCGATGCCGAGGTGCTGGGTGAGGAAATAAATCGCGCCGCCGTCGGGCGGAATGCCGACATTCTTGAATGCCATCAGCAGGTAGGCGGTTTCGCTGGCGATGATCAGGTCGCAGGCCAGCGCCATGCTGGCGCCGATGCCGGCGGCGGGGCCGCGCACCGCGGCGATCACCGGTTTTTCCAGGTGATGCAGATTGATGATCATGCGCTGGTGGCTTTTGGAGCGCTTGCGTCCGCTGACCACGTCGTAGCCGCCCATGGTGCCGACATCGCCGCCGGCGCAGAAGGCGCGGCCCGCGCCGGTCAGCACCACGGCGCGCACGGTATCGTCCGTGTTCAGTTCGGCGAAGGCGTCGGCAAGATCATGGTACATCTCGCCGGACAGCGCGTTGAGCTTGTCGGCGCGGTTCAGCAGCACGGTGGCGATGCCGTCGTCACGGGTGATCAGGATGCTCATGGGGTCATTCTCAAATTCAACAGCATTTAGCCACAGAGGGCACAGAGTTCACAGAGAACTGCAAGAACAAAAAAACCTGCCGGTTTGGGTTTTCCTCTGTGTCCTCTGTGTCCTCTGTGGCTCAAGGTTTTAAGATTTTCAGTTTTTTAGCACTACCAGGGCGTCTGCGGCAACCACGCCCTGGCCTGCGGCGCGCACAAACAGCGGATTGATGTCGATTTCGGCGATGCGGTCGGCGTGATCGGCGATCAGCAGCGACAGCCGCGAGATCGTATCGGCCAGCGCGGCGATGTCGCAGGGCGGCCTGCCGCGATAACCCTGCAGCAGTTTGACGCCCTTGATTTCGTGGATCATGGTTGTTGCGGTTGCAACGTCGAACGGCGCATAGCGGTGGGTCACATCGTGCATGATTTCGGTGAATACGCCGCCCAGTCCCACGGCAATCACCGGGCCGAAGTGCGGATCGTTGACGGCGCCGAGGATGACCTCCTCGCCGGACGCCATCTGCTGCACCAGCACGCCGGTGATGTGCGCATCGGGTTTGAATTTTTTCGCGGCAGCCAGCACCTCGCGCGCCGCCTGTTTCAGCGCGGCCAGGCTGGTGATGTTCAGGCGGATCGCGCCGGCTTCGGTCTTGTGCGGGATGTCGGCGGACTCGATCTTGACGGCCAGCGGGAAGGGCAGCGGCGGCGCGGTCAGCGCGGCCACGGCCTCCGGCGCCAGCAGTTTTTCTCCAGTCACCGGGATGCCGTAAGCCCTGAGCAGCGCTTTTGAGGCGTGTTCGCCCAGCGCGCCGGCGGCAGCCGGTAGCGCCAGTTTCTGCGGCGTGATCAGCCGTGCCGTGCCGCGCGCGCGTGCAGCGTCGAAAGCACGGCGCTTTTGCGCGAATTCGTGCAGCGCGGCCAGGGCATCGACGGCGCGGCCCGGCGCCATGATGCAGGGCACGCCGTGTTCTTCCAGCCAGCGCATCGCGGGCGCGTTGTCGTCGGGGGAAGTCGGCCAGTTGAGGATCAGCGGCTTGTCGGTATCCTTCAGCATTTCGACCAGACCCTCGGCCCAGGTCTGCACCACGCCGCCGCGCGGCGCACGCGCCACGATCGAGTCGATATTGGGATCGGCCAGCACCAGGCGCATGGTTCTGGTGTACGACGCGAAATTGTCGTTGTAGCCCTGCGCCGTGGTGTCGATCGGATTCTCGATGGAGGCATAGGCCACCACCACATCGCGCAACTGCTCGCGCGTGGCGTCCGTCAGTTTCGGCAGCGCCAGCCCGCGCGCTGTGCAGCGGTCGGCGAACAGCACCCCGGCGCCGCCCGACAGTGTCATCACGCCGACGCGGTTGCCGCGCGGCAGCCGCTTGCTGCGGAAAGCCTTGCAGAAATCGACCAGGTCGTCGATGTCATGCACTTCGATAAAGCCGCCTTCGCGGAATGCGGTGCGGAACAATTCATAACCCGCGGTCAGGCGCGCGGTATGCGAGACGGCGGCCTGGCTGCCGATTTCGGTGTTGCCGACTTTCCAGATCAGCACCGGCTTGCCGAGTTCAAGGGCGCGCGCGCCCAGCCGGCGCAGGCGTCGGCCCTCGGTGGTGCCTTCGAGAAACACGGTGAGGATTTCAACATCCGGGCGTTCGATCAGGTATTCCATCCAGTCGAGCGCGGTGAGATCCGCTTCGTTGCCGGTGGAAACCACGTGATTGAAGCCGAGGCCGTGGTAACACGCGACCGCCACCACGCCGAAGCCGAAACCGCCGGATTGGGTGACCATCGCAATCGGCCCGGCTTTGAGTGTTTTCAGTTGCAGCGTGCCGCCGAAGCCCAGCCGGAAATTTTCAGTGAGATTGGCCAGGCCCAGGCAGTTGGGGCCGACCACGCGCACGCCGCTGGACCGGATCGCGGCGAGCAGTTTTTCGTTCAGTTCTTTTCCCGCGTCACCGGCTTCACCGAATCCGGCGGACAGGATCAGCGCGAACGGGATGCCCGCCTTGCCGCATTGTTCGATGGCCTCCGGCACCAGCGCGCCCGATACGACGATCAGCGCGACATCGCAGGGCCGGGGTACGGCAGCGACGTCGGGGTAGCAGGCGAGGCCCCTGATGTCGGTGTATTTCGGATTGACCGGGTAAACCTTGCCGGAGTAACCGAATTCGGTCAGCAGCCTGATCGTCTGGCCGCCGATGCGCGAAAAATCGGCGGAGGCGCCGATCACGGCCACGCCGCGCGGGCTCAGCAGGCGCGACAGGTCGGGCGTGGGTTCAGCACCCGGATGGTTGATGTTGATCATTGATCGACATGCGCGGTGTCGCGCATGGAGGGTCGCTGTGAAAATTCTTCAAACCAGCGAGCGATGTGATTGTTGCCCGGGCGCCAGCCGATCTGCGCAAAACGGAAATCGGCATAACCCAGCGCACTGCCGATGGCGACATGGCCGATGTCCACCGGCGCAGCGGCGAGCGCGTCAGCTTCGCCGTCGAGCGCGGCGATGGCGTTGCGCACCTTCAGATCGAAGGCAGCGAGGGTTTCCGGCGATTGCTGCGCCGGCGGCCTGGTCGTTTCATTGCGCCACAGCATCAGGTTGTCGATCAGGTTGTTGCCCAGCGCATGGCGCCTGAGCGCCGTCCAGCGTGCCTGCCCGGATGGCGGAAACAGCCTGCGCCCGCCATGCAGGCTGTCGAGATATTCGCAGATCACCGCCGAATCGTAGAGCGCGGAACCGTCGTCGAGCACCAGCGTCGGAATCTTGCCCAGCGGATTGATGCGCAGCAGTTCGATATTGGGCCTGGTCATGGCGACCAGGGTGCGCACGCACTCGATGCATCCGGCGAGCCCGCATTCATGCGCGAACACCATGACCTTGCGCACATAGGGCGAGCGCGACGACCAGTACAGTTTCATGGCAGTCTTTTCATGTACGCGACGATGGCATCAGCGACCGCGGCAGGCTGCTCCGGCAGCAATGCGTGCGCGGCATCGGCGATGCCGGTTACCGTGACGCGGCCAGCGCCCCATTCATCGCGATAACAGTTCACGCTGTGCGGCGGCGACAGCGGATCATTCAACGCCAGCACGTCGAGCACCGGGGCTGTGCCAGCAGTCCACCATTCCGGTTTCGGCGTGGCCTCGGTCGCGGCGCGTTCGGCATGCATCACACCTTCATCCCAGCCGGCCAGCCACACTCGCGCGTCATTGCCCGGTGCGAAAAACACATGCTGCAGGTGTTTCAGCCGCACCGCTTCCGGCAATTCCATTTGATGGCATTTGTTGATCGAATCGCGCAAATCATCCGCCAGCGGCCAGGTGTGCGTGGCGGCGAGCAGCACCACGGCACGGGTGAGTTGCGGATAATCGGCGGCAGTGGTGCGGGCGACAAAATTGCCGAAGGCATGACCGGCGACCACCGCCGGCCCGCCGCCGTCGTGCTCGATTACCGCGGCGACATCGCGGGCGTAATCGTGCAGCGTGATGTGGTCGAGCGGCCCGCGGCTGCCGCCGATGCCGCGCGGTTGCGGGCACAGCACGCGGAAACCGCGTGCCGCGATCAGCGCCGCGATGTCGTCAAAATCGGTTGCGCCGCGGCCCAGCGAGGGCAGCATGACAAGGCGCGGTCCGGCGCCGTGCGCGCGAACCGTGATATGGACTGCATCATGCTGAACAACGAAGGTTTGCGGGGCGGGCATGAAGGAGGAAATGCGGGCGGGGGCGGGATACGCTGTGGCGATGATTCTACCGCGGTCACTTGCATCGTCACATCATCCTTCCAGCATATGGAGGTGGCCCCTATAATCGATGGCCGGCGTTGCGCCGCCGGACGATTACAGGGAGCGGATCAGGCATGGCTTTTACCGTCATCAACGGCATCAAAATCAATTACGAGATTCAGGGCAGGGGCACGCCGCTGCTGATGTTCGCGCCCGGCGGCTTCGGTTCGACCATCGCGTGCTGGACCGCGGCCGGCGGCAAGCGCGAGTGGCAGGAGATGGACGGTCTGGTTGCGCTGGCGAAGCATTTCAAGATCATCGCCTATGACCGCCGTGAAGCCGGCTTGTCCGGCGGACGCATCGAGCCGCTCAACTGGGATCATTACGTGCTCGAAGCCAAAGCGCTGCTGGAATTCGCCGGCGAGAAAAAAGCGCTGATCCTCGGCAGTTGCATGGGCGCGGCGCTGGCCACTGCTTTCGCCGAGCGTCATCCGCAGATGTGTCTGGGGCTGTATCTGCACTGGCCGGTAGGCGGTTACCGCTGGATGATGAAAGGCCACACCTTCTTTCAGCGGCACATGGATTTCGTGCGCACGAACGGTTTTGCGGCGGTGGTCAAACGCGCGCCGGAGAAACGCAGTTTCTGGGAGGATGCCGAGATCGGGCCGTGGGGCCCGCCGACGGTACACGATGCCGGGTTCGCCGCCGCATATGTCAAGCAGGACATGGCGCGTTATTTCCGCGCCTGCGAGCAGACCCGCGATGCGCTGTTCGGCGATACCATGCCTGCGGGCGCCGGTGGTGCGGCGCTGATGAACATGCATATCCCCGCATTCATCCAGTCCGGCAACGATTCCTCGCACGCGCATTCGGCGTCGTGGGCGCTGCAGGAACTGATGCCGGACGCCGAATTGTGGAACGTGCTGCCCCCCCAAGGGGACTTCCTTCGGGGCGCGCCGCACCAGAACGGCGCGAACACGCTGGAACAGATACTCAAATTCAAGGCGAAGCTCGGACTGTAAGCGCAACGCCTGACAACAGGAGGATACATGCACAAAACCACCATCGCCATCGTGCTGCTGCTGATCAGCGGCAGCGCCATTGCCACGCAAAGCAAGGGCGCATCCGAATTTCCGGTGCGACCGATCCGCATCGTTGTCGGCTTCACGCCCGGCGGCCAGCCCGACATTTTTTCGCGGATGATCGCCGCCAAGCTCGGCGAAGCGCTGGGCCAGCCCATCATCGTGGACAACCGGCCGGGCGCCGGCGGCGTGATCGGTTCCAAGATCGTGGCCGATGCGACGCCCGACGGCCACACGCTGCTCAGCGTGTCGGCGTCGCATGTGATCCTGCCGGCGGTGCGCAAGCTGGCTTATGACCCGTTGAAGGATTTCACCGGCATCACCCAGATGTACAACTCCGCGTATGTGCTGGTGGTGCCGCCCGCGCTCGGCGTGAAAAATATCAGGGACCTGATTGCCATGGCCAAAGCCAGACCGGGCGCGCTGAATTTCGGTTCGGCCGGCGCCGGCAGCGGCACGCACTTTGCCGGAGAAGTGTTCAGGGACGCCGCGAAAATCGACGTCGTGCATGTGCCGTACAAGGGCATCCCCGAAGCGCTGAACGACACCATGACCAACCGCGTGCAGTTTTTCCTGGTGCCGGTGGCCACTTCGATCAACCTGGTGCGCGACGGCCGGCTGGTCGCGCTGGGGGTGACGTCCTTGAAGCGCTCCGACATTGCGCCGGAGATTCCGCCGATCGCCGAGGCGGGGGTGCCGGGATTCAGATTCGATTCCTGGGGCGGCCTGCTGGCGCCGGCGAAAACGCCGCGCGCCATCATCACCCGGCTCAACCGCGAGGTGGGTGCGGCGCTGCTGTCGTCCGACGTCCAGAAGCGCATGCGCGCGCTGGGTGCGGAGCCGGCGCCGACCACGCCGGAGGCGTTTGACAAGCAGATCGCGAAGGAGCTGCGCGAAATCGGCGCCATCGCCAGGCGCGCGGGCATTACGCCGCAGTGACTGCGGTGATTGGCTGGTGAATGGTGAAGGGTAATTGGTGATGGGTAAGGGTTACGGTACGGTCATGCTGCGGCGGTATTATTCAGTAGAGAATTATTGTAATCTGTTGAATTAATTGATAAATATATCCAATGTCGATGCCATGTCTTATGGCAGTTTTTGATTGAAATGCCGTGAAGCGCGCCGTTGAGGAGTCAAAGTCATGAAAGATTCGGCACGATACGCAAAAATTGTCGAATGGTCCGAGGAAGACCAGTGTTTCGTCGGGGGCTCGTCAGGGCTGATTTACGGCGGGTGTCACGGGGCAGACGAAAAGGCCGTCTTTGATCAGCTTTGCCAGGTTGTGGAAGAGGCCATCGTGCTTTACCGTCAGGATGGAAAGGCGCTCCCTCCGCCCACTTCGGGCCGCGACTTCGCGAACAAAATGCAGAACGTCGCATAACTGCGCCGCGTCGGATTGCACTTCGTTCCATCCGGGCTACGCGCTCCTTCCGGGTTACGTGCCGAGGGGGGGGGCGCCGGGGGGCGTAGCGTAGAATAGCCCGATGAAAGCTCCCAAACGCCTGCAATCCCTGATCGAAGAAGGCCTGATCGACTCGGTGGTGCGCCAGTTGATGAGCGGCAAGGAGGCGACGGTGTACGTGGTGCGCAGCGGCGGTGCGACGCTGTGCGCGAAAATCTACAAGGAAGCCACTCACCGCAGCTTCCGCCAGGCCGTCGATTACACCGAGAACCGCAAGGTCAAGAATTCCCGCCAGGCGCGCGCGATGGCCAAGGGCACCCGCTACGGCCGCGAGCAGCAGGAGGCGGTGTGGCAGCGTGCCGAGGTCGATGCGCTGTACCGGCTCGCCGCCGCCGGCGTGCGCGTACCCGCGCCCCATAATTTTCTCGACGGCGTGCTGCTGATGGAACTGGTGGCCGACGAGTATGGCGAGGCCGCGCCGCGGCTGAACGATGTGGTGCTCACGCCGGAACAGGCGCGTGAATATCACCTGATGCTGCTCACCCAGGTGGTGCGCATGCTGTGCGCCGGCGTGATCCACGGCGACCTGTCGGAGTTCAATATCCTGCTGGCGGCGGACGGCCCGGTGATCATCGATCTGCCGCAGGCGGTGGACGCCGCCGGCAACAACCACGCGGCGCGCATGCTGCTGCGCGACGTGGTCAACCTGCGCGATTTCTTCGGCCGCTTTGCGCCGGAGTTGCTGACCACCGACTACGGCCCCGAGATCTGGGATTTGTATGAGCGCGGCGTGCTGAAGACTGATGCAGTGCTCACCGGCCGCTACGAGCGCAAGGCCGGCACGGTGGATCTTGACAGCGTGATGCGCGAGATCGACGATGCCCGCGCCGAAGAGGCGGCGCGGCTCATGCGCCTGCAGACCGTCGAATAACCGGCGGGATTGTACGGGCGCTCAGGCGGCGGGCGCTGCAAACAGCTTGTCATAAGCGGCCAGCAGCGTCTGGTGCATGGCACTGCCTTC
This sequence comes from uncultured Bordetella sp., assembly GCA_964486865.1. GTDB lineage: Bacteria > Pseudomonadota > Gammaproteobacteria > Burkholderiales > SG8-41. The sequence continues at coordinate 52,359 of CAZAOZ010000011.1, read as the reverse complement.
CATGTCGGCCCCCAGAGTGTCCAGGCCGAAGAACCGCTCGCTGCGATCGAGCAGGGCTTGCGCCTGGCGCACGGTTTCCTTGCCGTAGAGCAGGTCCAGCGCGCGGCGGTAATCGGCCGCATGCCCCAGATTCATCAGGCTTTCGATGCAGCGGTACACCAGCCGGCGCGCCGGCTTCATTTCCTGAAAGTGATGAATCCAGTCGCAGCCTTCACGCGTCGCGTCCTCGTCGCCGATGGCCAGCGCCAGCAGGGTCTTGAGCTCGCCGATGCGCAGTTCTTTCCAGGCTGTATCCATCGGTATGGCCAGGCCGAGGATTTCCCACAGCGGCCGCTCGTCGTTCAGGTTCAGGGTCTGCAGATCGGCCAGCAATGTTTTCGATTCGGCATCGCTTAACGCAGGCAGCCTGACCAGCACCGGGCGTATGCGGTTGCCGACGCTGTTGTTCTCCCACGCCAGATCTTCCACCGGATAAATCTCCGACATGCCCGGCACCAGGATGCGGCAACTGTAGGCGCCCTGTTCAGTGAAGTCCGCCACGTAAATGTCCTTGCCCTCGGCCTTGATGCAGTCGCACAGCCAGGCATAGTCTTCGGCAGTGGTGGTGCTGAAGTTCCAGTCGGCGAACGGGTAATCCGGCGTATCCCCCAGAAAATCCCAGCTGATGACGCCGCTGGAATCGACAAAGTGAATTTCCAGATTGGACGCCATGGTGATTTCGTCCATGTCGAAGCCCGGCTCCGGAAAACTCTCCAGCGCGTCCAGCGCGCGGCCCTGCAGCAACTCGGTCAGCGCGCGTTCCAGCGCCACCTCGAACCGCGGGTGCGCGCCAAAGCTGGCAAAGCAACCCTGGTCTTTCGGATGCAGCAACGTCACGTTCATCACCGGGTAGCGCCCGCCCAGCGACGCATCGCGCACCAGTATGCCGAAGCCCGCCTCGCGCAAGCCCTTGATGCCGGCGGCGATGCCGGGATAACGGGCGATCACCGCGTCCGGCACTTCGGGCAGACAGAGGCCTTCACTGATGATGCGGTTTTTGATATTGCGCTCGAAGATTTCCGACAGGGCCTGACTGCGCGCCTCCATCAGCGTGTTGCCGGCCGCCATGCCATTGCTGACATACAGATTGCCGATGATGTTGACCGGAATCCACGTCTCGGCGCCGTCGCGCAGACGCGTGTAGGGCAGTGCGCAGATGCCGCGTTCCGTGTTGCCGGAGTTCAGGTCCACCAGCACGTGATCGTCAATAGTGCTGTCCGGGTTGTAGAACCTGTGCAGTTCGGGATTGAGCAGTTCTTTCGGCCATTTGCCGTTTTTGGTCGGTGCAAACCAGCGCTCCTGCGGATAGTGCACAAACGGCCGGTTGGCGCGCGTCGCGCCCAGATGGAAATGGGTCCAGAAATAATGCGTATTCAACCGCTCGAAAAATTCGCCCAGCGCACTGGCGCGCGCCGCCAGCTTCGTTGCGCCTTTGCCATTGGCAAACAGCATGGGACATTCGTGGTCGCGCACATGCACCGACCAGATCGACTCCACCGGATTCAGCCACGACGATTCATCCAGATGAAACCCGCGGGAGGCAAGCTTCTGCTGCATGGTGTCTATGGTGGATTCAAGGGAGGCGTCTTTGCCGGGGATGAAGCTCTCGTTGTTCATGGATGTATGTGCCTGGTCAATTTGCAGAGTGCGGTGGGATATGACAGTGCAGTCGCACAAAGATTCAATGCGCTGGACATCGGTGCGGGGTTGCCGGGATTCGAACCGGATTCCCGGGGGAGAGGGATATTAACGCCGTCGAAGGCGCGGCGGGTGTCCGCCGTGTTCTGTTTTAGCGGTTCAACCGCGAGATGCGCGAAGCGCGCCTCAGGTTTTCCCGCCGCAGAGCTCCGCGGCGCGCTTCATCGCGTACTGCGCGTGGTTGAAGCCGGGCACGTTGAAGGTCTTGTCGTCGCTGCGGAAAATGAACGGATGCTCACCGTGCTCCCGGTACAGTGCAAACAGCGCTTTGCCGTCCATGCCGGGTTTGAGCGCACGGACCAGGAATTCCTCGACGGTTTTTTGCGCCATCGCGATGGCTTCCGCCGTTGTCTCGTATTCGCCGATGCGCCGCACCTGTGCCTCCGGCTCCAGGTGTTTGCTGATGCCTTCCACAAAAAACGTCACGTTTTTCCCTTGGATTTCATTGGTCAGTCATTTCAGATGCGCGACTGTGCGCCGCAATTACCCCATCGTCAATACTTGACAACACGAAATGGTTTTGTCAGTGCAATTCCTGCGTGAGGAATCATGGTCGCCTGCACGGCAGCCCCTGCCGTGCGATGCCTTGCCGTCATGCTTGCTACTCGGCTTTTATATCGGCTTCGCGAATCACCTTGCTCCAGCGCTCGTGTTCCGCGCGCAGGAATTCCGCGGTCTGCTCGGGCGTGCCGGTCTGGATATCGCCGCCAAGTCTGGCGAAGCGCTCGCGCATGTCCGGCGACTGCATGGCTTTTACCGATTCGGCGTTGAGGCGGTCGATGACGGGCCGCGGCGTGCCGGTCGGCACCAGGATCGCATACCAGTTGATCGCCACCAGGCCGGGCAACCCGGCTTCGGCGGAAGTCTGCACCTCGGGGATGGAGCCGTTGCGCTTGTTGTCGAGTATGGTGATCGCGCGCATCTTGCCCGAGTTCACATAGGACACCGCGCTGGAAATCACCACGATCACCATATCGACTTCGCCGCTCAGCGCGCCGGCGATGCCGAAAGTCGCGCTTTTGTACGGCACATGGGTGAATTTGACCTTGGTGGCGAGCTGGATCAGCTCCGCCGCCAGATGATTGGCGGAGCCGAAACCGCCGGAGCCGTAGGCGATTTTTCCGGGATTGCCGCGCGCGAGCCGGATCAGTTCACGCATGTTCTTTGCCGGTACCGACGGATGCACGATCACCACGTTGGGTATGGTCGCCAGCAGCACTACCGGCGTGAAATCGCGCAGCCCGTCGAAACCGACCTTGGGGTTGAGCAGCGGGTTGGTCAGCACCGGCACTGCGCCCATCATCAGCGTGTAACCGTCGGCAGGCGATTTGGCGCCGGCCAGAAAGCCGATATTGCCGGAGGCGCCGACGCGCGGATCAGGCACGACCTGGTGGCCGAGTGCGGTGGACAGTTTGCCGGCGATCAACCGGCCGACCGTGTCGGAGCCGCCGGCGAAGGGCAGGATGATGCGGACGGGTTTGACCGGGTAGGTCTGGGCTTGTGCTGCGGGGAGTGCGATCAGGACTGCGCCGAATGCGGCAACCAGCTTGATGGTGATTCTCATGATGTGCTCCTCCGGTTAATTATTGTTTGCCGATTCTTCGTTGTCGCTCTCCACCAGCGCCCACACCCGCTTGAACGGGCCGCGGCTTTTCAGCAGTTCGCCGCCGGCGTCGGCGGCTAGTTGGTCATCGATCCAGAGCGGCTTGCCCATGCTGGCGGCAGCATGCGCGCGGCGGGCGTTTTCCTCGAACAGGAAAGTGCCGCCGACGCATTCCTCCACGGTCGCGCCGGTGATGGCCGCGCCGTGGGCGCGCAGCAGCACTGCACGGTGCGTGCCCAGGGCTTTGGCCAGCGCGCCGCCGCGGTCGGCATTGGTCACCAGCCGCGGGTCGTCGTAAACGGGGATGCCGTCATGGAACAGCGTGCCCATCAGGTGGATGGGCCTGAGTTTGTGTTCGCTGGTGGTGAAGGCGGTGGAATGCAGGCCGTGATAATGAATCACGCTGCCGATGTCCGGCCGCGCCTTGAGGATTTCGAGGTGGATCGGGTATTCGCCGGGCATGGTGCCGTCGCCCGACACCTTGCGGCCCTGCATATCGACCACGATGAAATCATCGGCAGTCGCGCGCGGCCCCAGCGAATGGCGCGCCAGCAGGAACAGGTCGGAATCGGGAATGCGCGCGCTGATGTGGCCGAAGCCCTCGATGAATCCGCGCTTGTACAGAAAATGCCAGGCCTTCAGCAGGTTGGCGACCAGCGCGTCGGGTGCGTACATGCTCATGGGTTGCTCAGAGAATTTTCTCGCCGAATTTCTTCAGCGCAGATTCCGACAGCGTCAGCCCCAGGCCCGGCTGTTCCTTCAGCGTCAGCATGCCGTTGGCGATTTTCGGCGGGTCGGTGAAGAGTTCCGCCTGCAGCGGGTCGCGCTCGGGGTCGGTGAAGGACTCGACGATGCAGCCCGCGGGGCTGCCGGCGACGATGTGGGCGTGGATGAAACAGTCGTGGTGCGGGGCGACCTGCACCTGGTTCAGTTCGCACAGCGCCGCCAGCTTGCGGCCCGTGGTGAAGCCACCCATCATGGTGCAGTCGAACTGCAGGATCTGGATCGCGCCGTCCTCGACCAGGTCGCGGCAGCCGTAGGCGGTCAGTTCGCTTTCGCCGGCCGACAGCGGGATGTTGGTCTGCTGCGCCAGCTTTTTCAGTTCACGGTGGTCGTCGGCCCAGCGTACCGGTTCTTCCAGCCAGCGCGGATTCAGCGGCACCAGTTCGCGCGCCGCCTGGATGGCGGTGGGCAGATCCCAGGCGCGGTTGACGTCGATCATCAGATCCTTGTCGGGGCCGATGATGTCGCGGATCAGTTCCAGCCGCTGCAGGTCTTCCTTCAGCGAAACGCCGCCGACCTTGGCCTTGAAGCCCTGGTGGCCCTGCGCCTTCAGCATCTGCATTTCATCGCGCAGTTCCGACATGGTCTTGCCGTCGCGGTAATAGGCGCAGGTCACGTAGCAGGGGATCACGCTGCGGAAGCCGCCGAACAGCCGGTAGAGCGGCAGCTTGGCCGTCTTGCCGATGATGTCCCAGGCGGCGATGTCCACCGCCGCGGCGATGCGCACGATGGCCTCGCGCGTCCAGCCCTTTTCGGAAGCGACGCGCTGCGCGGTCAGCCAGAACAGCTTGTGGTGGAGTTTTTCCGGGGCCAGCGGATCCTCGCCGACGATGTATTCGGCAATCCCGGTCTTGAACGCCTTGATCGCGGCTTCGATCGGCGTGTAGCTGGTGGCGATGCCGATGCCCTCGATGCCTTCATCGGTGTGCATGCGCACCAGGATTTCATTGGCTTTGGGCACGATGAAGTGGCTGACCCAGTGCGGGCGGCTGTCTTCGGGCGCGCGCAGGATGTAGATTTCAAGCTTGGTGATTTTCATGAAGGATGTCGGTCCGGATGGGCTGAACGGCGCAGTTTAACGTTTTCCGTTGGCCATTTGGGTTGCTTCGGGCATGCCGCGCAGACGCCAGGTGGCGACGGGACTCATCAACGCGATTACGCCCAGCGAGCACCACGCCAGGCCCCAGGTGACCACGGTCGAGGCTTGTGCCGCGCCCGCGGCGTCGAGCACCAGGCCGAATACCCAGGGCGCGATGGCACCCGCGCCGAAGCCCAGCACCGAGCGCACCGAATACGCGGCGCCGATATGGCGTGGCGGCACGAGTTCGGTCACTGCCGTCGAAAATACCGACGAGTCGCCGACCGCGGCGAAACTGTAGATAAAACAGATCACCACCAGCAGCCACAGCGGCAGGCCGATCAGCCAGCCCAGCAGCAGCGAGCAGCAGGCGCTGGTGGTGGCGAGTAGCAGCATGGTCCAGGTGCGGCCCATGCGGTCCGACAGCCAGCCGCCGGCGACGCTGCCGGTCATGCTGCCGATGTAGGCCACAGCCGCCAATCCCGCGCCCAGACTGGCGGCTGCAGTGGCGCTGCTGCCGGTGGAGTACGCTGACGCGGCGGCGAGGAACGCCGGCATCCACGCTTTCATGCCGAGCATTTCCCACGAATGAAACGTGTAAGCCCAGGTCACCAGCATTGCCGGCTTGTTGGCAAGGATCACCGCCACGGGTTTCTCCGCGGCCTGTTCCGCGTTGCGCGGATGGATGACGTTCGGCGTCGCGCGCAGCGCATACAGCGCCAGCAGCGTGCCGATCACCGGGCCGGCGGCATTGACGATGAAAGCGCCGCGCCAGCCGATCAGCGGCGTGAGCGCGCCGGTGATGACCAGCGCCAGTGCATATCCGGCCGATGCCGCGGCCAGGAAAAATCCCATCGCGCGACCCCGGCTGCCCGATTGGAATCGCTCGGCGATCAGTGTCAGTCCCGGCGTATAGGATCCGCCGGAGAACAATCCGGTCAGGCCGTAGAGCAGAGCGCCGGTCAGGAAACTGTCGGCAAACAGCGCGAACACCATTGCACTGGTGCTCGAGGCGATGCTGGACACGATGAACACGCGTTTTGCGCCGTAGCGATCGGCCAGGAAACCGACGGCAACCAGTGAAAACAGGTAGCCGCCGTGCCAGGCTGACTGGATCAGGCCGGCTTCACCGGAACTCATGCCCCAATCCGGTTTCAGCAACGGGATGGCCGCCGCGTAGGCGGTGAACATCAGCGCGAAGCTGGTGCGGCTCGCGCAGAGCCACAACAGCCAGGAGGTGTCGCTGCCGCGCGATGTCGTGGTCAAGGTTTACTTGCCGAGAAACTTCGGCGGACGTTTTTCCCTGAACGCCGCCACGCCTTCCTGATGATCATGTGTCAGGCGCACGATGCCGGAGGCGAGGGTTTCCATTTCGCACAACTGTTCCAGCGTCGGCACCGCCATGGCCTGGAACATTTTCTTGGCGAGCGCCAGCGCGTAGCTCGCCGATTCGGCGAATTCGGTCGCCAGCGCCAGCGCGGCGGTCTCCAGTTCGGCATCGGGCACCACGCGCGACACCAGGCCCAGGCTTTTGGCTTCATGCGCATCAAAGACGCGTGCGGTATAGACCAGTTCCTTGGCCTGCGCGATGCCCAGGCGCTGCACCATGAAGAATATCGCGCCGCCGTCCGGCACCACGCCGACCTTCTTGAACGCCATCGAGAACTTGGTGGTGTCGGAGGCGACGATCAGGTCGCAGGCCAGCGCCAGCGCGTTGCCGATGCCGTACACCGCGCCGCGGGTCGCCGCGATCACCGGCTTGTCGAGGTTGTAGAGCGCGATAATGGTGCGGTGGCGTTTTTGCGAGCGCGCGCGGCCGGACTTGATGTCGGATTTGGCCATGCCGGTGACATCGCCGCCGGAGCAGAAGGCGCGGCCTTCGCCCCTGAGGATCACCGCGCGGATGTCGTCGTCCGCGGCGATGGCATTGATGTGCGCATACAGCGCATCCCACATTGGATCGGCCATGGCGTTCAGGCGGTCCGGCCGATCCAGCGTCAGCGTGGCGATGCCGTTGTTTTTTTCACAGCGTACGTTCATGGGGAGCCTTTCAGGTCAAAAGCTTTTTAGCCACAGAGGACACAGAGGACACAGAGAAAACCCCGAGCTATCAGAGATTTTGTATTTGGTTTCCTGTTTTTGAGGTTCTCTGTGAACTCTGTGTCCTCTGTGGCTGCTTTTGATTTTAAGCGTCAAATCGAATCCCACGAAAACACGTCGGCCGTGCGTTCGGTCGGCGCATAAAATCCGCTTTTCAGCGCCGGCAGCATGTGTTCAGCGCAGCGCTCCGGCGTCCAGCCGTCGGCGCGATGTACGCTGCGCAGCGGGCGCGACTGGCTCATCAGGAAGATTTCGTTTTTGCGCGTGGAAAATATCTGCGCATTGACGTCCTTGGCGGCATCGCTCAGCAGAAACACGGCCAGCGGTGCGTTGTGTTCTGCCGTGACCTGCTTGCGCTGCTCGATGCGTTTGGCCGCCGCCGGGTCCTTGGGCGGGATCGACGCGGTCATCCGGGTCCACGCTACCGGCGCGATGCAGTTCGAGCGCACGTTGAAGCGCCCCATGTCCACCGCGATGCATTTCGACAGCGCCACGATGCCGAGTTTGGCCGCGCCGTAATTGGCCTGGCCCATGGCGCCGATCAGGCCGGAGGTCGAAGTCATGTGCACGAAGGCGCCGGATTCCTGTTTGCGGAAATGATCTGCCGCGTGGCGCGAGCAGTTGAAGGTGCCCTTGAGCATCACGTTGACCACGGCATCCCAGTCGTCTTCCGACATCTTGTGGAAAATCACGTCGCGCAGGATGCCGGCGTTGTTGACCACGCCGTCGATGCGGCCGTAAGTGTCCATGGCGCACTGGATGATCTTCGCCGCACTGGCGAACTGCGCGACGCTGTCGGTGTTGGCGACGGCCTCGCCGCCGGCTTTCTTGATTTCGCTGACGACTTCCTGCGCCGGAGTCTGGTCGCCGCCGGCGCCGTCGAGCGCGACGCCGATGTCGTTGACCACCACTTTCGCGCCGTGCGCTGCCGCCATCTTTGCGATTGCCGCGCCGATGCCGCGACCGGCGCCGGTGACGACGACGACTTTGCCTGCCAGCATTTTTGTTTCGGACATGTTCAAGACCCCTTCAAAAGCTTTTTGCCACAGAGGACACAGAGGGCACAGAGAAAACCCCGAGCTATCAGAAATTTTGTATTTGGTTTCCTGTTTTTGAAGTTCTCTGTGTTCTCTGTGCCCTCTGTGGCTAAGTTTTGGTTTTCTGTGGCTAAGCCGTTGTTTTTAAAAAATTTCTGCGCGACCATTATTCAGCACCGTCACCCCGCGCGCCGGCACCGTAGCGCGGAACGTGGCGATCCTACCTTCCATCCACATCTCCGTGCGTATGGTTTCGCCGGGATACACCGGGGACGAGAAGCGGCCCGCCATGCTTTTCAGCCGTGCCGGATCGTAGCCGCACAGCGTTTTCAGCAGCGCATGGCCGACCACGCTGAAGGTGGCGCGGCCGTGCAGGATGGGCATTTTGAAGCCGGCTTTTTGCGCGTAAGCGGGATCGGCGTGCAGCGGATTGTAGTCGCCGGACAGGCGGTAGATCAGCGCGGCCTGCGGCAGCGTAGGCAAATCGCAGACCTGCTGCGCCGGCGTATCCGGAATCGGGTGCGGCGGCTGCACCGGACCCGACGGTCCGCCGAAGCCGCCGTCGGCGCGGCAGAAGGTGGTGGAGGTCAGCGTGCAGATCAGGTCGTTGCTTGCCTTGTCGCGCACATCGCAGGCGGTGACCAGCAGCGCGCCCTTGTCGCGGCCCTTGTCGAGCACCGCGGTGACCCGCGTCTTGCCGGTGATCGCGCCTTCGACCGGCAGCGGCCGGTGTATGACAAAACCCTGCTCGCCATGCACCACATGGCTGCGCGTGACGCCGGTGCCGGGCGCGGCATGCCAGGGCCCCGGATAGCCGAGGATGATGGCCATCGTCGGCAGCGCTTTGAGATGTTCTTCATAGACAAACTGCAGTTGCTGCGAGTCCGTCGGATCGGCACCGAGACCGACGCCCAGCGCGTAGAGCATGGTGTCGCGCCGGGTCAGCGTCTGTTCAACTTGTGGAATGTCCCAGTTGAGGAGTTGTTCGTAGTTGATGGCCATCGAGAGCTTCCGGCGGTGCAGGCTGGCTGAAATCCGCCATGACGTTGGTGTCGTCAGCGATTGTTCATGGCTATACTATCACGGCGTTTTTCGTGTACGGATGGCGACCACAATATGTCAGGGTTGCGCGTACTGGTGAGGAGCAATGGAGGCCGTGTCATGCCGAAAAAACTGAGCGCCCGGCAGATCAGGGATTACCGCGCCGACGGTTATCTGTATCCGCTGGATGGATTGAGCGCGGACGAGGTCGCGCGGTACCGCGAGGAATTGCGCAGGACCGAGGCGCATCTCGGCGGTTCGCTGATGGCCATCGACAAGAAATTCCGCGGCAATCTGCATTTCATGTGCCGCTGGGTCGATGAGCTGGCGCGCACGCCCGCGATAGTCGATGCCGTTGAAGACCTGCTCGGCCCCGACATCCTGCTCTATACCAGCCGGTTTTTCATCAAGGAACCGCAGAGCGAGGGCATCGCGGCCTGGCATCAGGATTCGACTTACTTCGGGCTGCGGCCGTTCGACCATGTCACCGCCTGGGTCGCGTTGTGCAATGTCACCGCAGACGCCGGGCCGGTGGAATTCGCCGTCGGCAGCCATATCCGCGGCCAGTTGCAGCAGAAAAGCGGCCTGATCAAGAACAGCGTCAACACCGCGGGGCAGATCATCGTCGAGTGGTTCGACCAGTCCGAAATCGACCGCGCGATACTCAAGCCGGGGCAGTTTTCGTTTCATCACACCTGCGTGGTGCACCAGTCGCAGCCCAACCGCTCGGATGAGCGGCGCATCGGGCTGGCGCTGAGCTACATACCCACGCGCACCCGCTACATCGGCAAGCGGCGCATGCCGGCGTGCCTGGTGCGCGGGCACGACGAGCACAATCACTTCGATCTGCAGCCGCGCCCGCAGGTGGATTTCGGCGCAATCGAGATGCAGCGCCACGACGCCACGTTCAAGGCCTATATTGAATCGTTTTACGAGCAATTGGGCGAAGCGGAAAAGGATCTGCCCAAGGAAGCCGCGGCGGGGATGGTGTATTGAACAAACCGCACCCGCGTCACCGCAGTCCATAACAATGAATCGAGGAGAGCCCATGCGCAAACTTTTGATCGCTGCCGCGGTACTGGCGGCGGGCACCCTGACCGCTGCCGGCGCACTGGCGCAGGGCGCCGCTGCGCCTGGCTATCCCAACAAGGCATTGCGGCTGATCGTGCCGTTTCCGCCGGGCGGCGGCAACGACATCCTCGCGCGCACGGTGGGGCAGCGGCTGGCGGAAGTGGTGTCGCAGCAGGTGGTGGTCGATAACCGCGGCGGCGCCGGCGGCGCGCTGGGCGCGACCATCGCGGCCCAGGCCAACCCCGACGGCTACACGCTGTTCCTCGGCAGCGTGGGCAATCTCGCGCAGACCCCGGCGCTGAAAGCCGACCTGCCGTACAACCCGGTGCGCGATTTTGCGCCGGCGGCGCTGGTGGCAACGTCGGCTTTCATGCTCGCCGTCAATCCGTCAGTGCCGGCGAAATCGGTGCAGGAACTGATCGCGCTGGCGAAGGCCAGCCCGGGCAAGCTCAACTATGCGTCGGCGGGCGCCGGCTCATCGCTGCACATGGCGGCGGAGTTGTTCAAATACGCCACCGGCACTGACATGCTGCATGTGCCGTACAAGGGTACCGGCCCCGCAATGACCGACCTCATCAGCGGGCGCGTGCAACTGGTGTTCAGCACCATGCCGCCGGTGCTGCCGCAGGTGAAAACCGGCAAGCTGCGCGCGCTCGGCGTGACTTCATCGAAACGCGCGGCGGCTGCCCCCGACGTGCCGACGATTGCGGAATCCGGCGTCAGGGGATTCAGCGTCGTCAACTGGCAGGGCATACTGGCGCCGGCAAAAACGCCGGCCGCCATCGTCAAAAAGCTGAACCAGGACATCCTCGCGGCACTGAAGCTGCCGGGCATGACCGAGGCGCTGGCGGTGCAGGGGCTGGAGCCCGCGGGCGGAACGCCGGAGGCTTTCGGTGCGCTGATCAAGGCGGAAATTGCCAAATACACCCAGGTGGTGAAGGCGGCACGCATCACCGTCGATTAGAAGCCATCTCAATAACACCCCCTCTCCCCGCATCTGCGGGGAGAGGGCCGGGGAGAGGGGCTGCGGGTGTTCTTGGAAATAAACAATAATTCACACAAAAGCTGATGCAACGAAACGATTGCGAGCAGAACAATACCGGAGCCCGTAAATGCGCATCTTGATGAAACTCCTGCTGGCTGCGGTTTGCGCCGGCATCACGGCGCCGGCGGGCGCGCAGTCGTATCCAACCAAAGCCGTGCGCATCATCGTGCCGTTTCCGCCGGGCGCCGGCGTGGATATCGTCACCCGCGCGGTCAGCGGCAAGTTGGGCGAGGCGCTGGGCCAGCAACTGATCATCGATAACCGCGCCGGCGCCGGCGGTATTGTCGGCGCCGAGGTCGCGGCCAAAGCGCCGGCCGACGGCTACACGCTGTTCATGGGCACCGCCGGCATACTCACGGTGATTCCGCACATGCACAGCAAGGCGCCGTATTCCGTGGAGCGGGATTTCATTCCGGTGTCGCTGGTAGCCAGCGTGCCGAGCATGCTGGTGGTGCACCCGTCACTGCCGGTGAAATCGGTCAAGGAATTGATCGCGCTGGCGCGGGCAAAACCCGGCGCGCTGAATTACGCATCGACCGGCAACGGCACGCTGCCGCATCTGGCCGCGGAATTTTTCAAGGCGCAGGCGAAGATCAACATGGTGCATGTGGCGTACAAGGGCAGCGCGCCGGCGACCACGGATTTGCTGAGCGGGCAGGTCGAGGTGTTTTTCGGCAACGTGCTGTCGGTGATCGAGCAGGTGCGGGGCGGGCGGCTGCGTGCGCTGGCGGTGACCAGTCTGCAGCGCCAGGCGGTCGCGCCGGACGTGCCGACCATGGTCGAATCAGGATTTCCGGGATTCGAGGCTGGCACCTGGTTCGGCCTGCTGGCGCCGGCCGGCACGCCGCGCGACATCATTGCGCGGCTGCACACGGAGGTGGCGAAGACCGTGCGACTGCCTGATGTGCAAAAACAACTGGCCGGGCAGGGCGCGACGACCATCGGCAATACGCCGGAGCAGTTCGCGGCCTACATCAAGACGGAATCCGCGAAATGGGCGAAGGTACTGGCGGCATCTGGTGTGCGCGCTGACTGAACGCATCTCATCAATAGCTGCGACTCATTAACGTAAAGTTGAGGGGCGCCGCGCCTCTGCGGCATCCCGCTCGAACGCAAGGTTGGCGCACATGAATAGAAACCATCTCAAAAATCCCCTCTCCCCAACCCTCTCCCCGCAGATGCGGGGAGAGGGAGTGTTTTTGAGATGGCTTCTACTTACTTCTGCCAATCGGCGACAGCGCTTGCAGAGCACGAAGTGATGCCCGTGAAACCATTGCGACCCATTGAGACACGAATCCGCTGCTCATTGATTGGTTGTATCTTACGGCCTTGTTTATCGGCGTGTTCATAGGCGATAGCGGTCAGGGCACTTTTGCACGCAACGGCGACGGCACTGCTCTCCGGGATAAATTGATACCTTGAATAGTAGATGGTGATAGCAAATCCATCAGGTTTCGATGCGACAGAGTACTCGGTGTCTCTATCGTAAGTAATCATTGGCGCATCCGTATGTTGCATCGGAGTGGCGCACCCAGCCACCAGAACGGAATAAATAATAATGCTGCTGCTGAGTAGCTTGTGCATACGAATTTCCTTGAGCCTTAAAGTAAAAAATAAGGGGTGCTAGTTTTTGAGTAGCCCCGCTTGACTGTCGAGTTAGCGCATTTAATGCTAGGGGTCGGAGTCAGCATTTTTTTATAGGCGTAAAAGAATGCCCACTCTGACCCTTGGTGTCGACCTGCCGACGGAAGCGGGCGAAGCCCGCTGTAGTCGTTCAGGTGTATGCGGATGTTAGCCCTCGACGGCTTCCTGCCCTTTGTCGCGAATGCGCTGCACCGTCCCGATGGCGCGTCTGAAGCAGGGGTGAATCTGAACTTCCTCAAATCTAGGTTCATGGCGGCCCAAGTATGAGTAAACTGTTTTGCTGCCTCCTTCGCCGCCAAGCACGAAGTCTCCTATGAACCCAATCTCGTACAGAATCTGCAATACGCGCGGCACGTCAGTTCTTTGGGCGATGTCGTTAAACCAAGGCGCATTCAGCTCCACTTCGGTCAGCACCTGCAGCAGCATCTCATCGACCTCCGTTCGCTTAAGGTGATACTTGAAGCGGAAGAAGTTTGTCTTCCAATAAGAAAAGATATCGACCAAGCCAGGGTACTGGTTTGAGTACTCCGCGCACAGATCGTCAAGCTTCCACTCCGAGTAGCTCTGTTCGGATTCCTTGAGAGCCTCGTCATCGGGCTCGGACGCATCCACCGACTCAGTGTAGTAACGCGCGAGCTGGATCAACTCTCGCGGGCGCCCCAAGGTTCTCTCGTAAAGCCAGTTGTCACAGTTCGTGGTCCCGATCGTGAGCGGGAAGACGATGTTGAAAGGATTAGCTAATCGGGCAAGATTGTTCCGTTCACGGTTGAAGTTGATCCGTTCATTAAGGATCGCCATGAGATCGCTCTTTTCCCATCGAATGCGCTCGATGTTCCGGTATTTGTCGGAGTGTTGAGTCTTTGTAATCAGGATCGAGTAGACGTCTTCTCTCAGGAAGACGCATACGTACATGTTCTTCGTAAGTCCGGAGAGATAGTTCAAGGCCGCAAGCAAGCCCAGCAGGAGATTGTTCGCAGCGTCAGTGTTGTTCCAACCTAGATCTAGGTCATCAATAAGGACTGCGAATCGTGCGCCGCCTTCCGAGATTACTTTGAAGTGATGTTCTAGGGCGTCAACATCGGCTACGTTCCGAAGCTCCTTTTCTAGGGCGAGGCCGAATTCCCCGAGGTCTCCGACCTTAGCTTTTATCTTAGACAAGACATCGGCAATGTTCTCGACAAGGTCCTTTGATGTTCTGTTCAGTTGAACGCTGACCTCTCGTGCGAAATCTGCGCTGTCTTTTGCGTACTTGCCCTTCGCGGCGTGACCAACAACGCACAAGCAATCGAGGAGTATCTGCCTGATCCACGTATGCTGGAAGAAGATCTCCTGTCCGAACCTGCCTGCGATGTCGTTGTCGTTCAGAATGTTGCGAATTGAGTTGAATTTGGGAGACAGATTTACGACGTGCGTGGTAGCGTCCTCTGAGAAAACCTGTTCGAGCTTCTTGCGAACGGCGCTTTTCCCCGACCCCTTGCGCCCGACAACTATGTTCTTCTCCTTAGCTAGGAGTCTTTGAAATGCAGCCGACTGAACGAAGTAGTGCAGCAGGTAGGGGTCCTTCTCGGCACTGTCGTCGCCCCAGCTTATGGCAGATAGTTTCATTGGAGTCACTCCGAGACGTAAAACGCGAGGGCTAACTAAAAGTAGGCGTCTTAAATGACGAGGTTATAAACCGTCAAAATGCCCGTTTTTATGCAGTGGTTAAACAATTTATTAAATAAAATCAATCGGTTAAACTTTTTAGTGCGTCCTGAATCACGAAAGTAAACACCATCAGTTTCCTGTGCCTGCATTACAGCATAACCGCTGGGAAACGGGTCATCCGACAGCGTAGTATGCCTGCACGAAAATCAGTCTGAAGGCGAATCATGGAAGTCACCCGTACGCTCGCCCGCTACATCGTGCAATCAAAGCGCGAGCATATCCCCGCGCCGGTGCGGCACGAAGCGGCGCGTGCGCTGCTCAACTGGTGCGGCTGCGCCATCGGCGCATCGCGCCACGAGACCATAGCCAACGCGCTGGCTGCGGTGCTGCCGTTTGTCGGTGCGCCGCAGGCCGGCATCCTCGGCCGCGGCGAGCGTGTGGATATCCTGCACGCGGCGCTGATCAACGGCATCAGTTCCCACGTGTTCGATTTCGATGACACGCATGTCCGGGCGATACATCCCAGCGCGCCGGTATTGCCGGCGCTGCTGGCGCTGGCGGAATGGCGGGGCATCAGCGGCGCCGATCTGGTTCATGCATTTGTGGTGGGCGTCGAAGCGGAATGCCGCGTCGGGCTGTCGGTGTTTCCCGAGCATTACATGGCGGGCTGGCATATCACCGGCACCGCGGGCGTATTTGGCGCGGCGGCAGCGGCGGGCAAACTGCTCGGTCTCAGCGAACAGCAGATGGTGTGGGCGCTGGGCATCGCCGCGACCCAGTCATCCGGCCTGCGCGAGATGTTCGGTTCCATGTGCAAAAGTTTTCATCCGGGGCGCGCCGCGCAGAACGGGCTGACCGCGGCGCTGCTGGCCGCCAAAAACTTCACCAGCTCGGATCAGGGCATCGAAGCGCCGCGCGGATTTGCGCAGGTGATGTCCACCAAATTCGATCCGTTCATCATTACCGCGGAGTGGGGCAAGCACTGGGAATTGTCCTCCAATATGTACAAACCGTTTGCCTGCGGGCTGGTGGTGCAGGGCACGATAGACGGCTGCATCCAGTTGCGCAACGAACATGGCCTCACGCCGGCGATGATCGAGCGCGTGGACATCAAAGTCGCCCCCATCGTGCTGGAACTGACGGCCAAGGAAAATCCGCAGTCCGGGCTCGAAGGCAAGTTCAGCGTGTTTCATGCGGCCGCGGTGGCGCTGCGCTACGGCATGGCGGGCGAGGCGCAGTTCAGCGATGCCAGCGTGCTCGATCCGCAGACGGTGGCGCTGCGCCGCAGGGTGCATATCGAGCCGGACGCCAGCATCGGCCGCGTCCAGTCGCATGTGTTCATCCGGCTGACGGACGGGCGCACCGTCGAGCGTCGCATTGAACATGCGCTGGGCACGCTGGAGCGTCCGATGAGCGATACGGACCTGGAAGCGAAGTTCCGCGGGCTGGCCGAAGGGATTTTGACCGAGCGGCAGAGCAACGAAGTGATCCGCCTGTGCTGGGCGGTAGAGTCGCTACCGGACGCCGGCGCTATTGCGCGGGCGGCAGCGACGGCGGATTAACGATGGCAGGTCAGGCGGTTTCCGGTTCGCCCTGCCACAGCATTTCGTAGCCCAGTTCCTTGCTGTCGGTACACATTTCCGCCAGCGCCGCGAATTTGGCGTTGAATGTCTCGTCGGCATGGGATTTCTCATGCTCTTCGAATGACCGCCAGTAGGTCACGATGGCGATATGGTCATCGACGCTTTTGGGCTTGCTCATCGAGCCCTCATCGGACAGAAAGCCGGTGAACTTGAAGACCTGCCCGGCGATGAAGCCGCCTTTGTCGCCGCCGTAGGTGTTTTTGACGACATTGCACATTTCACCCAGCGCCAGTTCGACTTCTTCAATGTTGACGCCCGGCTTGAGTTTGACGGTGTTGAACAGCATTTTGGCACCGAAGGGGATGGAAACAGGTTCGAACATGTGGCGCTCCTGTGGCTCAAGAACAACACAGATGGTATCCGGTTCGCGAAATTCAAGATCGCGGAATGATTAATTCCACGGTCAGCGCCGGATGACGGGGTCGCCTTTGCGGGCGCGCCGCCAATCCCATGGCGGTGTCGGGGTAGCATCGGCCCACAGTCCGGCATGGTGGGTGCGGGCATCGGTTTCGGCCTGCCGGTATTGCTGCCGGTCGCCGGCGGTCTGGTCGCGCTCGTAGGCGCGGTAATGCCAGGCAAAACCGTCACCGACCAGCGCGAGGCCGATATCGCGGTCAGGCTTGCAGATCGTGCAGTCAGGCGGGGCGACCAGCACCACGCCGATGATGCGCTGGTAACGATCCAGCTTGTTCCAGTTCACGATGACGCGCTTGTTTTTGGCGAGACTCGTCAATTCCGCGGCGGCGCGCCTGCCGAAGGGTTGCCCGCGTTCCGGCGCGTCTATGCCGGCGATGCGCACCTTGTGCAGTTGGCGGTGGTCGTCGAGGACAGTCAGCGTGTCACCGTCGGATACAGCGACCACCAGGCCTTCCAGCGCCGCGGCGGCCGCCGGCGGCGCCTGCAACAGCAGCAACAGCGCCAGGCTGCGCAGCGTCCCCCAAGAGGACTTGCTGCGCAGGGCGGGCGCGGGCATTACGCCGGCTTTTGCAGCATGACAATGCGGTTGCTGTTGGTGCCGCGCTCGTTGTTGCCGATACCCCAGATGTTCGAGGTCTTGGTGAATTTCTGGGTGTTGATCAGGATGGCTTCGCAGGTGAAGCCGGCGGCGAGGCCCAGCGGCACCACGGCTTCATCCAGATTCACCGAGCCGCGCTGGACTTCGCCGACCTCGAAGGCCACCCAGCCTTTGGGCCGCGTGATGCGATAGAGCTCGCGCAACACATCAAGCATCACGGCTGACCAGTCGTTGACGCTGGTCGCCATGGTGATGCCGGCGCCGATGGCTTCCGCGTCCAGCCCGTTGAACCAGCAGCGGAGCCAGTTATCTTTTGCGTACTGCACGACATTGAGAAACGGCGGCGAAGTCACGGTCAGTTGCACGCTGTTATCCGGGATGCCCGGCGTCAGCGCGGCAGATCCGCGATAAAACTGCGCCTGTGCCGCAGCCTGCTGCAGGCGCCAGCGCGCGGCGGCGTTGATGTCGCTTTGCAGTTGCATGGATTTGCGCAGGATCAGCGCGCGCACATTGCGGTATTCCGGCGCCTTGCCGGTTTTTTCGTTGATCTTGATCTGGCTCTCGGCCGATACTGCCTGGTTGGGCGGCAGCGTGTAGGCGGAGAAGAATCCCGGTGAGTGGCCGGTCAGCCGGTTGGTGGCGACCATGCGGATCCAGCGATCGGCATCGTCTTCCGTGCCGCTGTCCCGCCGCTCGGCGAGCCAGGCGCGCAGGTTCAGCAGTTCACGCTCGGTGTCCGGGTGATAGAACATCGACAGGTCGATGTCGTTGCCGCGCTTGGCCGTCAGCTTGATGGTGCGCAACCGCACGTCGATGCTGGCGATCAGCGGCACTTCGAGTCGCGGCCTGGTCAGCATGGCCGACAGCGGATTGACATCGTTGGCGATCACGTTGCGCCCCAGCAGCGCGGCTTCGATGGCCGTGGTGCCGCGCCCGCTGAACGGGTCGTAGATGAAGTCGCCGGGTTTGCTCAGGCGGTCGATGAAATAGGCGGGCAGTTGCGGCTTGAAGCAGCCGCGGTACGACACTTCGTGCAGCGGATTGGCTTGGCGCTGTTTGCTGGTCCAGAATTCCTGTTCATAGACCGGCACGCCATTGATGCGGCGCGGCGGGGGGGTGGGAGTGGTGCGGGCGCGCTGGGCGGGTGCAGTGGTTACAGCAAGGTCGTAGGCGGTGACGGTCGCGACGGCAGCCATTGAGGAGTGCCTCCATAAATTGAAGTGACTGCATGGAGGGTACTCTTAAAATTAAAAAATGTACACATCTATTCAATTGGTTATAGATACTTATTAAAGTTAAGTACGAATAATTCTCATTTGCACATTGGGTAAGCACAAGAAAATGAGTCAACGGGGCCTGCTACTACTGATACGCAGTAGAGGTTTATGCTGTGCAAGGAAGCTCAGAAAACCGAGGGAGGACGAGTGAAGATAAAAGGCAAAGTACTTGGACGAGTTACTGAACTGAAGCTAACCCAAGAGCAATACGAAAAGCTGCAAAGATCAACCACAGGCCAAGGAGGCCACCAAAGTCTTTGCCAGCGTGTGTATGAAAGTGTTGTTAAGAAGAACGGGGATCTGGTCGCTCTTGTTTATGATGTTGATATGGAGCGCATCAGAGTTGAGGTTCAGCGGCCTGATAGAGGAACATGGCAAGATAATTTTCGCGCAATTATGGGCGCGAACAATTTGTAGGACTTGAAAGCAAATCGTCCACTGCTTCGATCCAGTGCCGCACCGGCAGCTTGGTGGCCGATTGCAGATGGGTCTGGCAGCCGATGTTGGCGGTGAGGATTTGTGCGGGCGTGTTTGCGGTCAGTGCCGCGATCTTGTTGCTTTTGAGTTGCGCGGAGATTGCCGGTTGCAGAATGGAGTAGGTGCCGGCGGAGCCGCAGCACAGGTGCGCGTCGGCCACCGGCGCCAGGTCGAAGCCGAGTTCCGCGAGCAGTGCTTCGACGTGGCCTTTCAGCTTGAGGCCGTGCTGTAGTGAGCAGGGCGAGTGGAAAGCGAACTTCCCGCGGGGAGGGTTCTTTGTAATCAGTTGTTTTAATTGATCTTTTTGTTGTGCGATTACCGCGCTCAGATCGCAGGCCAGCGCCGAAATGCGTTTGGCGCGCCCGGCGTAAGCGGGGTCGTGTGCCAGCAGATGTCCGTAGTCGGTAATCATGGTGCCGCAACCGCTGGCGGTGAAAATCAATGCTTCCGCACCGCGTTCGATATGCGGCCACCATACGTCGATGTTGTGGCGCACCGCGGCCAGCGCCTGTTCATGCCGGTCGAGATGAAAAGCCACTGCGCCGCAGCAGCCGGCATTCGGCGCGCGTTCGAGCGTGATGCCGAGCCTGTCGAGTACGCGCGCGGCGGCAGCATTGGTCGCCGGCGACAGCGTGGGCTGCACGCAGCCCTCCAGCACCAGCATGCGCCGCGCGTGGCCGCCGATGGGCAGCGGGCGCGGATGCGCCGGCTCGTCGGGCACCACATCGTCGAGTACTTTCGGCAGCAGGTTGCGCGCGATGCGTCCCACGGTCAGCAATGGATTGAACAGCGCCGGGCGCGGCAGCACCGCGGCCAGCAGCGTGCGCCGGATGCCGGCGACACCGCTGCGCGGCACCTGTCTGGCCACCACGGCGCGGCCGATGTCGAGCAGGCGGCCGTACTGCACGCCGGAGGGGCAGGTGGTTTCGCAGGAGCGGCAGGTCAGGCAGCGGTCGAGGTGGAGCTGTGTCTTGGCGGTGGCGGGTTTGCCCTCGAAGACCTGCTTCATCAGATAAATGCGCCCGCGCGGCCCGTCGAGTTCGTCGCCGAGCAATTGGTACGTCGGGCAGGTTGCGGTGCAGAACCCGCAATGCACGCACTTGCGCAGGATCGCCTCGGCTTCGCGGCCCTGCGGGGTGTTTTTGATGAAGTCGGCGAGGCTGGTTTGCACGGATTAAAACCTATTAGCCACAGAGGACACAGAGTTCACAGAGAACTGCAAAACACGCGGGGTTACTCTGTGTCCTCTGTGAACTCTGTGGCTGATGTTGTTGTTTTTCATAACTCCGGATACATCCGGCCTGGATTGAGTATGCCCGCCGGATCCATCGCCTGTTTGACGCGCTTGTGCAGCCGCAACAGCGCCGCGGGCAGCGGATGGAAGGCCGGTGTGCGCGCATCTCCATTGCGGAACAGCGTGGCGTGGCCGTCACCGCCGCGCGCGGCCTTGCGCACGCTCATGGCGTCGATATCGGCGCGCAGCCAGCGCAGCGCGCCGCCCCATTCGATCAGTTGCGCGCCGGGCAGCGCCAGCGGCGGCGTGGTTGAACTGATCGACAGCCGCCACAGCGGCGTGTCGCCGGAGAAAAACAGGTCGCGCTGGTCGCGGAGGTCGCGCCAGAATGCTGCGGCGTTGTTCAGTTCTTCGCCGCCGATTTTTCCGGCGGCAGCCCTGACTGCCGGCGCGGCGCCGGCGAGGCGCACGTACAACCGTTTTTCGACATGGCAGGTGCCGGTGACCGGCAGCGGCTTGCCCGCCCAGGCGTTCATCAGCCGGATGGCGTTGTCCTGTGTTTCCTCGCGCACCAGCGTGATTTCGGTGGCCGGCAGCGGCAGTGCTTTCAACGATACCTCAAGGACCACGCCCAGCGTACCCAGCGAGCCGGTCATCAGGCGCGATACGTCATAGCCGGCGACGTTTTTCATGACCTGGCCGCCGAACGCGAGATTGGTGCCGCGGCCGTCGAGCATGCGCACGCCCAGTACGAAATCGCGTACTGAGCCGGCCCAGGGGCGGCGCGGACCCGACAGCCCGGCGGCGACGCAGCCGCCGAGGGTGGCCATTCCCGTGCCCGGCATCAGCCGCGTGACGTTCCCCTCTCCCTCCGGGACCTCGGTACCGCTTGACGGTAGAGGGGCTAGGGGAGAGGGAGGAAATTGGCCAAAGTGTGGTGGCTCGAAACCGAGCATCTGGCCTTTGTCGCGCATCGCCGCTTCGATCTCGGCCAGCGGCGTGCCGGCGCGCGCGGTGATCACCAGTTCCGTGGGATCGTAATCGACGATGCCGCGATAACCTGACACGTCGAGCAGGTCGCCGGTCGTGGCATTGCCGTAAAAATCCTTGCTGCCGCCGCCGCGGATGCACAGCGGGCGTTTCGCGTCGGCTGCGGCGCGGATGGTGTCGGCAAATTGTTCAATAAGAGCTTGCATTCAAGCCACAGAGATCACAGAGAACACGGAGGATTCGTGGATGACGGAATTCCCGGTGTTTTTCTCTGTGACCTCTGTGTCCTCTGTGGCTGGTTTTAGAATCTGGGCAATTCCGGAAACTTTTCCTCACCCGCATGCACATGCATGCGCCCGAACTCCGCGCAGCGGTGCAGCGAGGGCACGGCCTTGCCGGGATTGAGCAGGCCGTGTTCGTCAAAAGCGTGCTTCAGCGCGTGGAAGGCTTCCAGTTCGACGGTCTTGAACTGCATGCACATCGAATCGATTTTCTCGATGCCCACGCCGTGCTCGCCGGTGATGGTGCCGCCGACGGCGATGCACAGCCTGAGGATTTCCGCGCCGAAGGCTTCCGTGCGCTCGAGCTGGCCCGGCGCGTTGGCATCGTACAGAATCAGCGGATGCAGGTTGCCGTCGCCGGCATGAAAGACGTTGGCGCAGCGGAGGTCATATTTCTTTTCCATGGCGGCGATGGCGCCCAGCACTTCGGCGATGCGTTTGCGCGGGATGGTGCCGTCCATGCAGTAATAGTCGGGGGAGAGGCGCCCGACCGCCGGGAATGCCGCCTTGCGTCCCGCCCACAGCTTCAGCCGCTCGGCCTCGTCACGCGAGGTGCGCACGATATGCGCGCCGCTGGCGGTCATGATGTCTTCGATGCGGCGGATTTCGTCGCGGACTTCTTCATGCGTGCCGTCGGATTCGGTGAGCAGGATGCCGGCGGCGTCGGTCGGGTAACCGGCCTGGACGAAGGGTTCGACGGCGAGGATCGCCGGCTGGTCCATTAGCTCCATGCCGGCGGGGATGATGCCGGCGGCGATGACATTGGCGACGGCCTGGCCCGCGGTGGCCACCTGATCGAATGCGGCGAGCACCACCTGCGCGGTTTCCGGGCGCGGCAGCAGCCTGACGGTGATTTCGGTGATGACGCCGAGCAGGCCTTCAGAGCCGGTCATCAGCGCCAGCAGGTCGTAGCCCGCGGCATCAAGCCCGCTGCCGCCGAGTTCGACGATTTCACCCTCGATGGTGGCAACCCGCAGCCTGAGGATGTTGTGCACCGTCAATCCGTACTTGAGGCAGTGCACGCCGCCGGAATTCTCGGCAACGTTGCCGCCGATGGAGCAGGCGATCTGGCTCGAAGGGTCCGGCGCGTAATAAAGGCCGTGGGGGGCCGCGGCTTCGGAAATGGCGAGATTGCGCACGCCCGGCTGCACGCGCGCGGTGCGCGCCAGCGGATCGAGATGCACGATGTTCATCAGTTTGGCGAGCGACAGCAGCACGCCGTTGCCCAGCGGCAGCGCGCCGCCGGAGAGTCCCGTGCCTGCGCCGCGGGCCACCACCGGCACACGCAGCGCATGGCAGGTTTCGAGGATTTCGCAGACCTGCTGCTCGTTTTCCGGGAGCGCCACCACCATCGGCACCTGGCGATAGGCGGAGAGGCCGTCGCATTCGTAGGGCGTGACATCCTCGCTGTCGAACAGCACGCCGGCCTCCGGCAGGAAGCTGCGCAAGGCAGCGCAGACTGAGCGCTGGCGCTCAAGATCGACAGGGATCGCCTGCACGGGGGCGTTCATGGAACAATTCTAACCCACGGCCCGGACTCTTCGCGGAATACTGCACCCGCTTTATGCGAAAATCCGAAACTGTCTGAGGGTTGGCGCCATACCGGGCCGGCCGTCGTGATTCTCCGAATTGAACACTTGCCGGGAATGGAAATGCCATGAGCACGAATGCTTCCGTTGAACGCCGCGGCCCGCTGGCCCGCTTCCGGGTCATCGATTTGACGCGGGTGCGCTCCGGCCCGACGGCGGTGCGCCAGCTGGCGGACTGGGGCGCGGATGTGATCAAGATCGAAACCCCGCCGGGACTCAACCTGTCCGATGGCTGGGGCGGCAAGCGTACCGGCGCCGACTTCCAGAATCTGCACCGCAACAAGCGCGGCTTCACGCTGAATCTGAAGGACCCGGACGGCCTGAAGATTTTCAAGCAACTCGTCGAGCGCTCCGACGTGGTGGCCGAGAACTACCGGCCTGACGTCAAGTTCCGGCTGGGCATCGATTACGAGTCGCTGAAGCTGGTCAACAAAAAAATCGTCCTCGCCAGCATTTCCGGCTTCGGTCAGACCGGCCCTTACGCCAAGCGTCCCGGTTTCGACCAGGTGACGCAGGGCATGGGCGGGCTGATGGCGATCACCGGCGAGCCGGGGCGCGGTCCGATGCGCGCCGGCAGCGCGATTTCGGATTCGGCGGCGGGCCTGTATTGCGCGCTGGGCATACTCACCGCGCTGCTCGAGCGCGAACAGTCCGGCGAAGGCCAGTGGGTCGAAGTGTCGCTGCTCAATGCGATGATCGCGATGCTCGACTTCCAGGCCGCGCGCTGGACCGTGGATCATGAAGTGCCGGAGCAGGCGGGCAACAATCACCCGACGTCGATTCCGACGGGCGTGTTCCAGACGGCAGACGGCTACATGAACATCGCTGCCGGTGACAATGAAATGTTTGCGCGGCTGTGCAAGGCGCTGGGGGCCGAGGGGCTGAATGAAAAGGCCGAATACAAGGACCGCGCCACGCGCTCGAAAAACCGCGATGCGCTGAACAGGGAACTGCAGGACCTGATGGTGAAACGCGACAGCGCCTACTGGACCGCGCGTTTCGAGGAATGCGGCGTCGCCGGCGGGCCGATTTACAAGATGGACCAGGTGTTCGCCGACCCGCAGGTGCAGTACAACCAGATGTCAGTGCCGGTGAAGCATCCGGAGATCGGTGATATCGGTCTGATCAACCAGCCGTTCCGGCTGTCGCGCACGCCGCATGAAATCCGCACCGTGACGCCGGCCTGCGGCCAGCATACCGATGAAGTGCTGCGGGAACTGGGTTACCGGGACGGTGACATCGCGGATTTGCACAAACGGAATGTTGTGTAGTTCATCGAAGGCGGCCCCGCTCCTCGCTCCTCACTCCGCACTCCGCACTGTCAGTTAAGCGGCCTTGTCGGACAGCAGCGGATTCCCGGCAATGACCCGGTTGCGCCCCTGCAGTTTTGCGCGATAGAGGTTCTCGTCGGCGGCGCGAACCAGACTTTCAGTGTCCTCTATGCCATCACCGAGAACGGCCACGCCTATGCTGACCGTGACTTTCGGGCTGTGCATGTCGTCCGGCGCCTTGGGCAGGCCGAAATCACGCGCTTCAATGTACTGTCTTATCCGCTCAGCCAGTTTGATCGCGCCCGGAAGAGGTGTGTGCGGCGACATGATCAGGAATTCTTCCCCGCCATAACGCGTCAATACGTCTGTTTCCCGCAGCACTTCCAGGGCTGCTTTTCCCAGGGCGATCAGCACCTGATCGCCGGTCTGGTGGCCGTGCTGGTCATTGATCTGTTTGAAGTGATCGATATCGAGCAGCAGTACCGAAAGCGGCTGTTTGTATCTGCGCGCGCTCACGACTTCATCATCCAGGCGGCGGTCCAGATAGCGGCGATTGAAAACGCCGGTCAGGGAGTCGGTGATGATTTCCCGCTCGAGGCGCGTGATATGGATCAGATCCGTGGTGGTCTGCAGCGACAGGGTTGCCGAAAACCACACGAAACATGCCCCGAGAAAAAAGACGCCCGGAACGATGAGATCGAGCGGATGCGCATGCTGATCCCAGAAAACGCCGGCGTAACTGAGATAGCCGAACAGGAACAGCAGGATCATGGCTGTCATGACGTACCAGCGGTTGCGGGCGGCGCCGGCCGGCAATTGCACCATCAGCCGCTGCACGGGAATCAGGGCCCAGATCAGCACGAGGGCGCCGGTGGCGACCAGGCTTTGTGCAATCGCGGAAATCATCGGATGCGGCGGTCAGTCATGTGGCAGGCCAGGAGCGCTGCGGTGAACGGATGCGAAGTTTTATTCTCGTGGAGTGGCCGGAGTTTAACCGCAATTCAGCCGGAAGTGGTCCGGCAGCATCGACTTACTTCGGTTTCCAGTCCATTGCCATGCTCTCGGCCAGGCGCTGTTCGCTCACAGACAGCCTCGATTTCATCCTGGCGCGGTGGCCATTGCGATCTTCGATAATCGATTGGCATATCGGCGTTCCGGGGCACTGATTGGCGGCGAGACGCGCGATCAGCAGCCATTTGTAACCCTCGACATCATCCGCAATGATCACCCCGTTCGCGTAGAGTGCGCCGAGGTTGACCATCGAAGGCAGGAAAGCGCGCTCGGCGGCTTTCAGGTAATAAGCAGCTGCTTCGAGCAGGTCTCTGGCGACACCGTTTTTCCCCGCCTCATAGGAATATCCGATGTTGTGGCAGGCGGACAGGTCGCCGAGGTTGCAGCCCTTGCGGTACCAGTCTGCGGCGTGGCCGAACTTGGCGGCGGGCACGCGGTTCTGGACCAGCAGGTTGCCGAGCTGCAGCGCGGCGTTGCCGTCACCCTTTTCCGCGCGCTGGCGCAGGGCGGTGGCGGATTTTTCGGCTTGCTTGGGGTCGGGCGGGGCGGCGGCGAGCGCCGGACCTGAAGCAAACAGGAGAGTGAAGGCAATGATGGCTATGGCATTGGGCATGACTGCATCTTGGCTGCAAACGCAAATCCGCCGCAGGCTGCACGGCGGATCTGCAGCGGTGTGCGTCAGCGGCTGTCG
This sequence comes from uncultured Bordetella sp., assembly GCA_964486865.1. Lineage (GTDB taxonomy): Bacteria > Pseudomonadota > Gammaproteobacteria > Burkholderiales > SG8-41. The sequence goes on along the minus strand of CAZAOZ010000011.1, from coordinate 26,094 downwards.
GAATGCGGGGAGGACGGAAAACGCGCCGAGCCGTAGCGGACCACCAGTGTCGCCAGCGCCAGCACCAGGATCGCCGCCGGGATGTAGAGAATCTTTACTTCCGGGTTGTGGTGCGCCTGGATGTCGGAAATCATCATCCTGGTGAGTGCGGTCATCGCCACGTAGATCAGGAAGCGTACCGGCATGTGGTTGGTCTTGAAGTAGATGCCGACCATCGCGCCGAGTTCGAGATAGATGAACAGCAGCAGGATGTCGTCGATCGAGGCGCCGCCCTTGTGCATCATCGCGATGAACGCAACGACTGCCGACCACACGATGGTGCCGCCGATCGCAAACAGCGCGAGGTTGTGGAAGCCATCGACCAGCAGGCTGCCGATGCCGTGCGCGAGCGAGTTGGTGCGCTGGTCGGCGCGTTCTAGCCATTGTTTCATTGTCTTCTCCCTTGCCTGGGCTGGCTGTCGTGTGGGGACAGTTTAGGGCAGGCGGGGGTGGGGTGCCAAATTTGCCGGGGGCAGCCCGGCGGCTGCGCTACTCGGTGGCTCAGAAGGGGGCTCATCGTAGGGTGGATTAGCTGCGCGCCCGAAGGAAGTCCCCTTGGGGGGGCAGCGGCGTTATCCGCCGGTCCGCAGTTTCTTTGTGCGACAGCGTCTTTAACTTCACATACGGCGGAATACGCTGCGCTATTCCGCCCTACGACTTATTTCCAGGCCAGCCAGTTACTTCGCCACCTCATGATTCGCCATCCGCTCCAGCGCCCTGACCATCGCCGAGTGGTCTGACTTGGCGCCGCCGTTCGCTACACATGAATTAAACAGTTCCTGCGCGGTGGCGGTATTGGGCAGTGACACGCCCATCGACTTCGCACCTTGCAATGCCAGGTTCAAATCCTTCTGATGCAGTTCGATGCGAAAGCCGGGGTCGAAGGTGCGTTTGATCATGCGCTCGCCGTGGACTTCGAGGATGCGCGAGGCGGCGAAGCCGCCCATCAGCGCCTGGCGCACTTTCGCGGGATCGGCGCCGGCTTTGGAGGCGAACACCAGGGCTTCGCTGACGGCTTCGATGTTCAGCGCGACGATGATCTGGTTGCACACCTTGCAGGTCTGGCCGTCGCCGTTGCCGCCGACCAGCGTGATGTTCTTGCCCATCAGTTCGAACAGCGGTTTCACCTTGTCGAATGCGGCCTGCGGCGCGCCGACCATGATCGTCAGCGCCGCGTTTTTGGCGCCGACTTCGCCGCCGGACACCGGGGCATCGACGTAGTCACAACCTGATTTATTGATTTTATTGGCATATTCCTTGGTCGCTATGGGCGAGATCGAACTCATATCGACGACCGTCTTGCCTTTGCTCAGGCCTTCGGCCACGCCGCCGGCGCCGAACAAGACTTTCTCCACGTCCGGCGTGTCCGGCACCATGGTGATGATGATGTCGGCCTTCTGCGCGACTTCCTTGGCGCTGGCGCAGGCCTTGCCGCCGACGTCCGTGAGTTCCTTGGGCACGCCGCTGCGCGAATGCAGGTACAGCGTGTGGCCGCCCTTGATCAGGTTGAGGGCCATGGGTTTGCCCATGATGCCGAGTCCGATGAAGCCGACGTTGCTCATGATGCTGTCCTTGAAAAGTGGTCCGGAAAAGGCGCCGCGCGCCACGGGGTGGCGCGCGGTGTTGCGTGCTGATGATTATAAGCGCGTCAGTCGTGTGCGACAGGCCGCGGCAGTTCGCGTTCGATTTCGCCGCGGCGGATGATGAACTGGTTGAAGATCACCACCAGCACCAGTCCGGCGCCGATCAGATCGGTGGTCAGGCCCGGCTTGATCAGCGTGATGGCGGCGGCGAGCAGGAACAGGCGCTCCCATACTTTTGCTTCGCGGAACAGGTAGCCGAACAGGCCAGCGGCGAGGCAGATGGTGCCGATGGCCGCGGTGATGAAAGACTGCAGGATGACGGTCCAGTGGCCGATCATCAGCAGCGACGGTTCGAAGATGAACATGAATGGCACGATGAAGCCCGCGGCGCCGACGCGCACCGCCGTCCAGCCGGCCTGCCACAGCGGCGCCTTGGCGATGCCGGCGGCCGCGTAAACAGCCAGCGCTACCGGCGGCGTGATCGCCGACAGGATCGCGAAGTAGAACGCGAACATGTGTGCGGCCGGTGCTATGGCGCCGAGCTTGATGATCGCGGGTACCAGCAGCGACACCATGACGATGTAGGCGGGCGTGGTCGGCATGCCCATGCCCAGCACGATGCCGGCCATCATGGTCAGCACCAGTGCCAGCGGCAGCATGTCGCGCGACATGGCGACCACCACCGAGGTGAAGTTGATCGCGGCACCGGTCTGGGTGATGACGCCGATGACGATGCCGGCGCAGGCGCAGGCCAGTGCCACGGCGATCGAATTCTTCGAGCCTTCCTCGAGCGCGCTGAAGATGGTCGAAAGCTTGATGTCCTTGCGTGTGGATTTGCGCATCATCGCCACCGGCACGCACATCAGCGTGCCCGCGAGTGCGCACAGCGGCGCGCTGTAACCGGCCATCAGGCCGAACAGGATGGTGACCAGCGGAATGAACAGGTGGCCGCGTTCGCGCATGACGATGCCGAGCTTCGGGCATTCTGCTTTTGGCAGGCCGATGAGCCCGACGCGTTTGGATTCGAAATGCACCGCGCAGAACACCGCGAGGAAATACAGGAACGCCGGGATGATGGCCCACATCGTCACCTGGAAATAACTGACGCCGAGGAATTCCGCCATCACGAATGCGGCCGCGCCCATAATCGGCGGCATGATCTGGCCGCCGGTGGAAGCAACCGATTCCACGGCCGCGGCAAACGCCGGCCGGAAACCGGTGCGCTTCATCAAGGGGATGGTGATCGGGCCGTCGACCAGCACGTTGGCCACCGCGCTGCCCGAGACTGTGCCGAACAGGCTGGAACTGACCACGGCGACCTTGCCGGGGCCGCCTGCAGTATGCCCGGTCAGCGCCAGCGCAAAGTCCATGAACAGGCGGCCGATGCCGGTGCGCTCCATGAAGGCGCCGAACAGCACGAACATGATCACATAGGCGGCGGACACGCCGAGGGTGCTGCCGAAGATGCCCTCGGTGGTCAGGTACATGATTTCGATGATCTGCTCGGGGCGCGTGTTGGCGACGAAAAACGCGTAACCGAGGAAGACGATGGCGGTGACCGGGAGTGCCAGGCCGATGATGCGCCGCGTGCCTTCGAGCACGATCAGCGTGAAGATGCCGCCGAGGATCAGTTCGACCCGGGTCGGGTCATCGACGAACACGAAGCGCGTCAGCAGGTGGTCGTGGTTGAGCCAGACATAGCCGATGGTGACTGCGGACATGGCGATGAGGATCCAGTCCCACCAGGAGGCGATGGGCGTGTCCTGGCCCGCGCCCAGCATGCCGCCGGCATCGTCGCGGATGCCGCCCGCGGGCTTTTTGCGGAAACTCGGGTACATCAGGAACACCAGCACCAGCGCGAACAGCAGGTGGGTGCTGCGGAAAAACAATTGCTGGGGGGCGCCGATGAAGGCGATGGTCAGGTGATACACCGACATGCCGATGGCAATTACGGCAATCAGGGCCTTCATGATCCGGGCGATGGGCATTTAGCGGACTCCGGCCAATAAAAAAGCAGCGGCACGAATCATGGTTCATGCCGCCGCTTCGGTGACGGACTTACAGTGCTTTGGCTTCTTTATAGTATTTCATTGCGCCCGGATGGTAGGGCACGCCGACATCGGCAGCCATGTCTTTTACGGTCAGGCCTTTGACGGCGTTGACGACGTTGCCGAGGTTTTCGACATTGGTGGCGAGCGCCTTGGTGATGTCATAAACCAGTTTTTCCGGCAATTTGCAGCTGGCGACGAGGTGCGTCCAGGTACCGATGGTCTGAATGTCCTTGTCCTGCTTGGGATAGCTGCCGGCCTTGATGATGCGCTTGTCGTAGCCCTTGTTGATTTTCTGCAGCGCCGCGAACTTGTCGTTCGGGAATTCAAGCACGCGGATGTCGCGGGCGGAAGCCAGGTCCATGACTGAAGAAGCCGGAACCGTGGTGATCAGCGTGAACACCTGGGCGTGGCCGTCTTTCAACTGCGATACCGAGTCGGTGTAGTTGCCGTGGTTGACCTTGGCCATGGTGCTGTAGCTTTGACCGTAAACTTCCAGTGCATGGCGGGTCATCTGTTCACCGGTGTTGCCTTTTTGCTGTGTGGTCAGCGTTTTGCCTTTGGCATCGCCCATGGTTTTGACCCCGGAATCGGCCAGCGCCACGGCGTGGAAATACTGGAAGTACAACGTGGCAACCTGACAGACGTTGTCCTGTTTGCCTTTGAAAGGCTCAGCGCCGTTGACGCCGTCGACGGAAGATACGGCATTGCCGAAGCCCAGCTCGGCCTTGCCGGTATGCACGCCGACGACGTTGGAGATGCCGGCGCCGGGCAGTACCTGCATGCTGGTGCCCGGCACGTTTTTCTCGATGATGCCCTGGATGGCGCCGCCCAGTGGGTACCACGAACCGCCTTGCGGGCCGGTCATCATTTTCAGTTGTTGCGCGCTGACGGTGCCTGCGAATGTGGCTGCCACGGCGATGCCGATTACAGTTGCAATGCGGGATGCTTTCATGACTCCTCCTGGTGGGTGTATGCGGAAAACCGGAATTTTTTATGTGACGATTTTCGGTTCATTGTGTGGGCTGGCGTCAGTGTCGTCAAGCACTCGCCAGCCAGGGTTTCAGCCAGCCGAGCCCGGCCTCGGTGGTGGTCGCCGGCTTGTATTCGCAGCCGATCCAGCCCTGATAACCGATCCTGTCGAGGTGGCGGAACAGGAACGGGTAATTGATTTCGCCGCTGCCCGGTTCGTTGCGCCCCGGATTGTCGGCGATCTGCAGGTGCGGGATCAGCGCGAGATTGGTTTCGATGCCGCGCGCGAGGTCGCCTTCCATGATCTGCATGTGATAGATGTCGTACTGCAGGAACAGGTTGTCGGAGCCGACGGCCTTGATGATGTCGAGGGCCTGTTTCGAGTAATTCAGGAAAAATCCCGGCATGTCGCGGGTGTTGATCGGCTCGATCAGCAGCCTGATGCCGGCGGCCTTGAACTTCGGCGCGGCAAACTGCAGGTTGCGGACAAAAGTTTCGCGCGCGTCGTTCGGATCGACATGCACCGGGCGGATGCCGGCGAGGCAGTTGACCTGCCTGCAGCCGAGCGCGGTGGCGTAGTCGATGGCGCGGGCCACGCCGTCCTGGAATTCGGCGGTGCGCTGGGGATGGCAGGCGATGCCGCGTTCGCCGCCGGCCCAGTTGCCGGCGGGCAGGTTATGCAGCACCTGCGTCAGGCCGTTTTTGGCGAGCGTTTCGGCCAGCATGTTTTTGTCGTAGTCATACGGGAAAAGATACTCAACGCCCTTGAATCCGGCTTTGGCCGCGGCGGCAAAGCGATCCATGAAGGCGACTTCATTGAACAGCATGGTGAGGTTGGCGCAGAAGCGGGGCATGGCGGCGATCCGATGCAAGAATGCGGGGGTCGGCCATTATAATCACGGACATGGCGCATCCTGAAAAACCTGCAGTGGCGATCCTGCTCGCGGCCGGCGCCGGCTCGCGTTTCGGCGGCGGCAAGCTGCTGCATCCGCTGGAGGACGGCGTGGCGATTGCCGCGCATGCCGCGCGCAACCTGATCGCGGCGGGGCTGGAGGTGACGGCGGTGGTGCGGCCCGGCGATTTTCCGGTGGCGGAATTGCTGGAGCAGGAAGGCTGTGTGGTGACCATATGCCCGGATGCGACGCTCGGCATGGGCGTGAGCCTTGCGCATGGCGTGGCGATGACCAGGGGCGCGGGCGGCTGGATCGTGGCGCTGGCCGACATGCCGCACATCAGGCCCGACACGATTGCGCATGTGGCGCAGGCGCTGGCGGCCGGCGCGGAAATCGCCGCGCCCGAATACCAGGGCGAGCGCGGCCATCCGGTGGGATTCGGCAAACGCTTCCGGCATGAATTGCAGGTGCTGACCGGCGACAGCGGGGCGCGCCCCATCGTGCAGCGCAATCTGGCGCTGGTACGGTTGATCGAGTGCGACGATCCCGGCGTGCTGCTCGACATCGACCGTCGCAGCGATCTGGTGAAACCACTGTAAAAGATCAATAACATCAGCCACAGAGTTCACAGAGAACACAGAGGAAAACAAAGGCTAACCCGCCAGGTTTTATATAAGTATTTGTTTTTTAAAGGATAAATAATGTCACGTTTTACCGGCACTGAAAACTATGTCGCCACCGATGATCTGATGCTGGCGGTCAATGCCGCGCTGGCGCTGGAGCGGCCGCTGCTGATCAAGGGCGAGCCGGGCACCGGCAAGACCATGCTGGCACTCGAAGTGGCCAAGGCGTTGAATCGTCCGCTTTACGAGTGGCATATCAAGTCCACCACCAAGGCGCAGCACGGCCTGTATGAGTACGACGCGGTATCGCGGCTGCGCGATTCGCAACTGGGTGATCCGAAGGTCAAGGACATCGGCAACTACATCGTGCAGGGCATGTTGTGGAAAGCTTTCGAATCCGATCAGCCGGCGGTACTGCTGATCGATGAAGTGGACAAGGCCGACATTGAATTTCCCAACGACCTGCTGCGCGAACTCGACCGCATGGAATTTTATGTTTATGAAACCCAGCAGCTGATCAAGGCAAAACAGCGGCCGCTGGTGATCATCACCAGCAACAACGAGAAGGAACTGCCCGACGCCTTCCTCCGCCGCTGCTTTTTTCACTACATCCGCTTTCCCGATGCGGAGACCATGGCGAAAATCGTCGATGTGCATTTCCCCGGCATCAAGAAACAGCTGCTTTCCCAGGCGCTGAACGCCTTTTTCGAAATCCGCGAAGTGCCGGGCCTGAAGAAAAAACCGACGACCTCCGAACTGCTCGACTGGCTGAAACTGCTGATGGCGGAAGACATACCGCCCGAGGCGCTGTACAGTCAGGACATGCACAAGATCGTGCCGCCGCTGCATGGGGCATTGATCAAGAATGAGCAGGATGTGCATCTCTTTGAGCGGCTGGTGTTCATGTCGCGGCGCAAGGGGTGAATACGGAACGATTTGCTGTACCGGCCGCAGGGAGCTGACCCGGGATGTCTTTTTGCCGTTACTGCTGGATCGCCTGTGCCGCCCTGCTGCTGGCGGCGGTGCCGGTGCGCGCGCAGGATTCACGCATGCCGGAACATGTCGTGCTGCAGCTCAAGTGGAAGCACCAGTTCCAGTTTGCCGGCTACTACGCGGCTGTCGAGAAGGGCTACTACCGCGAGGCCGGGTTCGCGGTGGATATCCGAGAAGTGCAGGAGGGGCAGGATCCGGTCGATAGCGTCATCTCCGGGCAGGCGCAGTTCGGCATCGGCGCATCCGAGCTGGCGCTGCATCGCGGGCTGGGCAAACCCGTGGTGGTGCTGGCGGTCATCCTGCAGCATTCGCCGCTGGTGCTGATCGCCCGCGGCGGCAGCGCCAGGTCGGTGCATGACCTTGCCGGCAAGCGCATCATGCTGCTGCCGCAGGAAACCGAAATCTACGCTTATCTGCAGCGCGAAGGCCTGTCGCGGGAGCGTATCGTGGAGGTGCCGCACAGTTTCGCTGCCGACGACCTGGTGAAGGGGCGGGTGGAGGCGCTGTCGGGTTATTCGACCGATGAGCCGTTTGTGCTCAGGCAGACGGGGTTCGCGTACAGCATATTTTCGCCGCGCGCGAGCGGCATCGATTTCTACGGCGACACGTTGTTCACGTCCGAGCAGATGCTCAGGCGCGATCCGGAGCGCGTTGCGGCGTTCCGCGAAGCGAGCCTGCGCGGCTGGCAGTATGCGATGGAATATCCCGAAGAAATCGCCGACCTCATCATTGCGCGCTATGCCACGCGCCACAGCCGCGAACACCTGCTGTTCGAGGCCGCGGAGATGCGCCGCCTGATGCAGCCGAACCTGATCCAGATCGGGTATATCAATCCGGGGCGCTGGCGCAGTATCGCCGAGGTGTACGCCGAGTCCGGCATGCTGCCCGCAAAACACAACCTCGACGGTTTCATTTTCAATCCCGCTGCGCCGCGCGACATGACCTGGATCTACCGCGGGCTCGCCGTCGTGCTGGTGATTTCCCTGCTGGGTGCTCTGGTGATGCTGCGCCAGACGGCGTTCAACCGGCGCCTGCGGCAGGAGGTGGCACGGCGGCGGGAAGCGGAGCGATTCCTGCTGGCGGCGAACGAGCGTCTGCAGAGCCAGCTCGACGAAATCCAGGCGCTGCAGACCCGGCTGGAGCAGCAGGCGTTGCGCGACAGCCTGACCGGACTCTACAACCGCCGTTATTTCGACGAAGCGCTGGAGCGGGAACTGGCACTCGCGCGCCGCCGGGACTATCCCGTCAGCCTGGTGCTGATCGACATCGACAGTTTCAAGATGCTGAACGATAGCCATGGCCACCAGGCCGGCGATGCGGTGCTGCGGGCGCTGGCACGTTACCTGTCCGACAACAGCCGTGCCGGCGACCTGGTGTGCCGCTGGGGCGGTGAGGAATTCGTGGTCGTGATGCCGCACACGCCGCGCGAGGGCGCGCTGCAGCGCGCTGATTTCTGGCGCGCCGCTTTTGCCGCGGAACCGGTCCGGTTCGGCGACTTGATGCTCAACAACACCCTGTCCGCGGGCGTTGCGGTATGGCCTGCCGATGGCGGTGCGCCGGATGCGCTGTTGAAAGCTGCCGACGGTGCGCTGTACCGGGCGAAGACCGGGGGGCGCAACCGTGTGGTATCCGCAGGGCAGGTGCCGGCATGCTGATCGAGTTTTTCCTGAAGCTGCGCCAAGGCGGCGTGCCGGCGTCGATCAAGGAATTCCTGGTGCTGATCGAGGCGCTGGAAAAGCAGGTCGCTTTCGGCAGCATCGAGGATTTTTATTTTCTGGCGCGCACCTGCCTGGTCAAGGATGAAAAATTCTTTGACCGCTACGACCTGGTATTCGCGGCTTACTTCAAGGGCGTGGTCGGCATCGACGCTGCCACGGCGGCGATCCCGGAAGAATGGCTGCGCAAGATGATTGAAAAACACCTGACCGAGGAAGAGAAAAAACTGATCCAGTCGCTGGGCGGCTGGGAGCAGTTGATGGAGACGCTGAAAAAACGCCTCGAAGAGCAGAAAGGCAGGCATCAGGGCGGCAGCAAGTGGATCGGCACGGGAGGCACCAGCCCGTTCGGCGCCTACGGCTACAACCCGGAAGGCATCCGCATTGGCCAGCAGGAATCGCGCCACCGTCGCGCGGTGAAAGTATGGGATCAGCGCGAATTCAGAAATCTGGATGATTCAGTCGAGCTTGGCACGCGCAACATCAAGGTGGCGCTGAGGAAGCTCAGGAAGTTCGCGCGCACCGGTGCGCCGGAAGAACTCGACATGGATGACACCATCCGCTCCACCGCGAAAAACGCCGGCTGGCTGGACCTGAAAATGGTGCCGGAGCGGCACAACGCGGTGAAGGTGCTGCTGTTTCTCGACATCGGCGGTTCGATGGACGACCACATCCGCGTCTGCGAGCAGTTGTTCTCGGCGACGCGCACCGAGTTCAAGCATCTGGAGCATTTCTACTTCCACAATTTTCTCTACGAGCGGGTGTGGAAGGACAACCGCCGCCGCGCCACCGAGCGCATGGCGACCTGGGATGTGCTGCATACGTATCCTCATGACTATAAAGTGATTTTTGTGGGCGATGCGACCATGAGCCCGTACGAAATCACCTATCCCGGCGGCAGCGTCGAGCACAGCAACGAGGAAGCGGGCGCGGTGTGGCTGCAGCGCATGCTGCAGGTGTATTCACGCGCGATCTGGTTGAATCCGCAGCCCGAGGCAGTGTGGAATTACCACGAGTCGATTGCCATCACCCGCCAGTTGATGGGCGACCGCATGTTCCCGCTGACCATCGACGGGCTGGATCGCGGCATGCGGCTGCTCAGCCGCTCGCACTAACTGCGTCGTTTTCCTGCAAGCTTTTCATTGAAGCGTGCGGCGTCGATGATCACGCGCTCGTGGGTGCCTTGCGTGATCCGGTCGATGCCGTCGTGCGCAGTGACCGAGAAAATGAGCCGCCGGCCGTCGATGCGGTCGAGCGTTACATCCACGGTGATCGTCAGCCCCGGCGGCGTTGCCGCCAGGTGCGAAAAGCTGACCTGCGTGCCCAGCGACTGCTCGCGCGGCCAGTCGAGGTGCGGGCGTATGGCCTCGATGCACGCCCATTCCATCAGTCCGACCATGTAGCCGGTGGCGAATACCTGCGGCATCTGCTGGAACATTTCGGACTCCGGATACAGATGCGGCACGGTCTTGTCGGGCGGCACCGTGAATTTGAACTGATGGGTCAGGCCGGGCTGCAGCGTGGTTTTCATGTCGTGGATGCCAAGGGAACGAGAAAGTGCGCGTAGTTTAGAATCAGACGCTCCCCCAGCGAAAGCCCGCCGTGATGTCCGCAGCTCCCGTGAATGCCGAGAAACTGATCGACTTTGCCGCCGCCGTCTATGCCGGGCAGGGCATGCCCGAGGCGGATGCGCGGCTGGTGGCCGATACGCTGGTGCAGGCCGACCTGTGGGGCCATCAGTCGCACGGCGTGCTGCGCCTGGGCTGGTACCTCGACCGGTTGCGCAACAAGGTGATGAATCCGGTGACGACGCCGGAACTCGTCGTCGATGCCGGCGCGCTGGCGGTGATCGACGGCCACGACGGCGTCGGCCATGTGCTGACCAAACTGGCGGCGGAGGAGGCGATCAAGCGCGCGAAGGCGAACGGCATCGGTGCCGTCGGCGTGCGCATGTCCAACCATTTCGGCACCTGCATGTATTACACGCTGATGGGGGCGCGCGCCGGTTGCGTGATGCTGCTGACTTCCAACGGCGGGCCGGCGATGGCGCCGTGGGGTGGCCGCAAAAAAATCGTCGGCACCAATCCGTGGTCGGTGGCGGCGCCGGCCGGCCATCATGCGCCGTTCGTGGTCGATATGGCGAATACCGGTGTAGCGCGCGGAAAAATTTATCTGGCGCGCAACAAGCGGCTGCCGATCCCTCTGGGCTGGGCGATCACCGCTGACGGCGCGCCGACCACCGATCCGCAGGCGGCCATCGACGGCATCATCCTGCCGATGGCGGAGCACAAGGGTTATGCCATTGCGGCGATGGTCGATATGCTCTCCGGCGTGCTGACCGGCAGCGGCTTTCTGTCCGCGGTGCACAGTCCCTATAAAACCGCGGAAAAAAGCAATTGCGGGCATTTCATGGTGGCGATCAATATCGCGGCCATGCAGCCGCTGGCGGAATTCAACGCGCGCATGGAGCAGTGGGTGGCCGAGATCAAGTCGGTGCCGCTGGCGCAGGGATTTGACGAGGTGTTTTATCCGGGCGAGATGGAGGCGCGCAACGATCAGCGCCACCGTGAGCAGGGCATCCGGTATCCGGAGGACACCATCACCGACCTGAAACGCATCGCCGTTGAAACCGGATTGCAGTCTCTGCTGCCGATAGCTTGACTGCTAATCTGCATTAAATCGCAGCGATTCAATGCATCGGAAACAGAACGTATTACGGTTTGTGGCGTCTGCGCGGTGTCAATCCTTGCCGGTTATCGCGTCCCAATCCTCCTGGCGACGCCCCGGGGGGCTTCTTCGCTCGCCGTATTGATATTGGCGGCGAGCCATTTGCGCGGCCGGGCTTCTTCTTTGCTCGCTTCTTCGCTCGCCGGTTTGCGTGGCGCCTTCCTCGTCCTCATCCAGATTCTGCTCAATAAAATCCAGAAATCCCTGTGAGTTGACTATTTGCGTGCCATCGCAATTGAATTGCATGCGTATGGCATCTTCGACGATGCTGATAGTGATGTTTCTCAGGTAGAAATCGGGGATCTTCCTGAGCTGGGAGAGTCTGGATATGGTATTGGCTATGTCACGTTGGTCTACGGGTTTCCAGTCGACGAAGCGGGACTGCAGGTTTTTCATGTGTTGAGCCGGCAATTGAGTGAAGCTGGCGTTTCCCATGATGAATCCGTACAACTGCTTTATCAGTAGCGATTTTTCCGCAAATGCGATGACGGGGAAATGGCGCTCGATATATGCGATGTTCAATAATTTGGATGCCGGATGGATAGTGCCGTTGAATGGATCGAAGACGGTTCTGATATTGACTTCCCCGCTATTGCAATGGATGAATATTTCATATGCCGAGCGGTTTATCAGCAGGTCGTACAGATGGGGTTGCAGATCTGAAATGATCCTGTCTACAACGCTGTCGTACCTTTCTCTTGAGAGGGCGGAAAACCGCAAAGAGGGGTCACCCTTGATGCCGAGCAGAAAAGACTTATTTTCCGGGGACGTTTTGCCGCCGGTCAGATGTTCTTTGAATGATAGTTCCTGATTGCGTTTCGAAAAGACTTGATTGATCTTGTCTGCGATATCCGAATCAGACTCAAACAAGTTCAGAAAAGCCGCCTTGTCCACACTGAGGAGTGTCGTATCCGTCAGGGCGCAAGCGGAAGCCGAGCGCTTGTCGCCGCTGAAGAAAGCCATCTCCCCAAAATAATCTCCCGGCCCCAATGCGCTGATTTCATCCTGAACGGTAAATTTTTCTATGAAAATGGAAACATTGCCGGTCTCAATGAAATAGATGTGTTCGGCATTATCCCCGTCCGAAAAAATCAAGTCGCCTTTTTTGTAGATTTGCGGCTTGCCGAGCAGTTTGATCTTGGCAAAATCTTCGCTGGTCAGGGCATGGGAGATGATGTTTCCAGACGGCATCGTTTGCCTCCATTTATTTGCTACGGGTGATTATCGGGGGTTCGTGCTGTTCTTGCGCAAGGTCTTGATCAAGGCATCGGTTTCGGTTTTGGTGTTGTAGAGCGCAAATGCCGGCCTTACGGTCGCGGTCCAGACCGCGGCGCGCCGATCTCGCGCACTGGCCTGCCCGATTCCTTGCTGCCGATGTACTCGGCGATATGCGGTTCTTCTGAGCCACGGCCCCATCGCCCTTCAGAGTAATAAAATTTATGCGGCCATTAACTCGACCGCATCTTGCTGAGGCCGCGGCATATTAGCATGGTGTCTTCGCGGAAATGACTGCGAAAACCCGGCTTTGTTTTACAGGCTCGATTGCCGGAGGGCGAGTCGCAAAGACCGCCGCCGAGGGGGGCCAGGCGCATGGCTGACGCGGCATGAATATCAAAATGGCATCATGCAAGTCAATGCCAATGTTTTTGGCAAAAAGAATACGATTGCCGCGAGGTACAGTTTCAGGACCTTCACCGAAGGCGAACGGCATGGGAAACGATCCGACACCAGGCGTCGCGCAGGTTTCGGGTTCCGGGACGGCGGTGACCTCAAAAGACCGGATAATCAGGTTTACGGCTTGTGGCCCACCGGACATTTCAAAACTGATTGCACCGTCTAATGGGTGGGCTGGCCGATGGACTTGAAAATGTCCGTCTCGGTAATGATTCCAACCACCGCCCCGTTATCGCCGATCACTGGCAAACCGCCGATATGATGGTGAGCCATCAATGATGCCGCTTCCTCAATCGGCATGTGGGGCGTTGCCGTAATTACGTCGCAGTGCATGACCTCGGTGACTTCAACATCGCACTGCAAATAGTGGGTCGCGGCCAGCAATAGGTCGCGCTCAGCCAAAATGCCGACGAGATGTTGACGGTCATCCAGCACCGGCAGGTGCCGCAGGGTGTGGCGCTCCATGATTTCAAATGCGCGTTTGTAGTCGTCCTGTGCGTGGACCATGATGGGGCGGGCGCTCATGTAATCGCGTACCAACATGATGTTCTCCTCGAGTGGGCCTGAACGCAGCATGCCGCTTCCCCAAACAACTGTATTTGTTTTGGATCAATGGAGCCGGCGAGTCGATTCAGTTACAGGCGCCGGTTAAGGTGCGAACATGATTCTTATTAACGTCTTAATTTTTATGATATTTATCCTGCCTGCGCCGCTTCCCAGGCCAGCATGGCTGCCTTGCGTTCAGCGCCCCAGCGATAGCCGCTCAGCGCGCCGGTGGCGCGGATCACGCGATGGCAGGGTATCAGCCAGGCCAGTGCATTGGCGCCGAGCGCGGCCCCGACGGCGCGTGCGGCATCCGGCATTTGCAGCGCACCGGCCAGGTCGCCGTACGTGGTCACCGCACCCGCGGGCAGCGCCAGCAGCGCCCGCCACACCTGAATCTGGAAATTCGTGCCCTTGACCAGCACGGCCAGCGGCTGCCTTGTATCGGTCGCGAGCGGTTCGAAAATGCGCCGCGCCAGCGCAGCGGTGCCGCGGGTATCCGGAACGAGGCGCGCCTGCGGCCAGGCTGCACGCAGTTGTTCCGGTGCGGCATGTTGATTGTCAACGAAATACAGTGCGCAGACACCGCGCGCGGTGACCGCAATCAATGCCGGTCCGAAGCGGGTGTCATGGATGCCGTAGCGGATGTCGAGTCCGGCGCCGCCCAGCCGCGCTTCGCCCGGCGACATGGCATCGAGCGTCACGAACAGATCATGCAGCCGTCCGCTGCCTGACAGACCGACGGCCGCGGCGAGATCCAGCGTGCTGCGCGTTCCGGCCAGCCGCCGGCGGGCGTCTTCCAGCGTCAGGCATTGCAGAAAACGCTTGGGACTGACGCCGGCCCAGCGCGTGAACAACCGCTGGAAATGATTCTCGCTCAGGCCCACGTGGCGCGCGACGCGGGCGAGATCGGGCTGCGATTCGGCGTGCGCATGCAGCCAGGCGATGGCTTGCGCAATGCGGTTATAGTCATGATGGGCGGTGCTGCCGGTCATGATCGACAGCATACGGCGGTGGGTCTTGTCGCGCGACCCGATTCTTGCGGCGTCAATCGTAGCTGGCCGCTGCGGGTGTTTGCCGCTATAGTTTTGTGGTGGCGGTCCCGGTGCCGGTGCATGGCCGGGCGCTTGCAAGAGCACGCAGCAGGAGGCGATACGCTTGTTCACGAGTGACCGCTGGCCGGCCTACCGCATGGGCGATCTTGCCGGCGGTGTGGCGGGCGCGATGGTCGTGTTGCCGCAGGCGATGGCCTACGGGGTTGCGTTGTTTGCGCTGATGGACATGAGCGCAGCCAGCGGTGCGCTGGCCGGCCTGATCGGCGCTGCATGCCTGAGTCTGGTCTCGGGCGCTTTTGGCGGCACGATCGCCCTGATCAGTTCACCCACGGGGCCGTCCCTGGCGCTGCTGTCGGGATCGGTGGCGGCGCTCGCGGCGCATGATCTTTCCGGTGAGCGTCTGTTCGCGGCGCTGGTGGCAGTGACCGTGCTGGCAGGCGTCATACAGATTGTCATCGCGGTATCCGGCGGCGGCCGTCTGATCAAGTTCATACCCTATCCGGTCGTGGTCGGCTTCATGACCGGAGCGGCGCTGCTGATGATCAAATCGCAGGTGCGGCCGTTATTCGGCGAGGCTGCCGATCCGGCCTGGGCCAGCTGGTACTGGATTCCGGTTGCGACCGCGCTGTCCACCATCATATTCATGACGGTCTCGACGCGCATGCTGGCGTGGATGCCGGCCGCGATTGCCGGGCTGATCGGCGGCACCATCGTGTTTCATCTGCTGGCCGGCATGGTGCCGGCGGCAGTGCCGGCAACGTGGGTGGTCGGCGAGTTGCCGCAGGCAGGCGCGGGTGAGGCGGCGCTTTCCGTCGATCTGTTCCAGGGACTGCCGCCGTGGCCCATCCTGTCGGGTGCGCTGGCGCTTGCCATGCTCGCCAGCCTGAATACGCTGCTGGCCTCGGTCATCGCCGATCTGGTGACCGGGACGCGGCATGCCGCCAGGCGCGAGCTGATTGCACAGGGGTTCGGGCAAATGCTGGCGGGTGCACTCGGCGGCATGGGCGGCTCGGCGACTACCGGTGCCACGGTGGTTGGCGCCAAAACCGGCGCGCGCCGCTGGGGCGGAGTCTCCGCGGGAGCGGCATTTCTGCTGCTGGTGCTTTTCTTCGGCGGCGCCGGCCGCTGGCTGCCGATCAGCGTGCTGGCCGGGATCATCATTTACGTCGCCATCGGCATGATCGAACGCGACATGTTCACCTGGTTGCGCGCGGGGCGCACACGCACCGATGCGCTGGTTGCGCTGCTGGTGACGACCATTACCGTCGGCTATGACCTGGTGACGGCCGTGGGCGCCGGTGTGGTCATTGCGATCATCCTGTTCATCCGTTCGCAGGCCGAATCGTCAGTCGTGCATTTTCGCACCACCGGCCTGCAGCGGCATTCGGTGCGGCGTCGTACCGCCGAAGAGCACGAGATGCTGAACGCACACGGCGACCGCATCGTGCATTACCAGTTGCGCGGCAACCTCTTTTTTGCGACGGCGGACGGCCTGTTTGAGCAACTGCTGCCCGATCTCGACCGGCGGGCCTGGGTGATCCTGCACTTCGGACGCGTCAGCCAGATCGATCTGACCGGCATGAACATCCTCCACCAGATTGCGGCGCGCCTGCAAAGTCACGGCGGGCAATTGCTGCTGTGCGAGGTGCATAGTGAACTCGGACTGGGTGACGATCCGAACGAGACTCTGTCCGCGCTGGATCAGAAGGGGCAGGGCAAGCTCGGCGTGCGCACGTTCGTCGGCTCCGACCAGGCGCTGGAATTCGCGGAAGACGCGCTGTTGACCGACCTGGGGGCGCCGCCGGCGCAACCGCATGAACGCGCTGCACTGGCCGAGACGGATTTGTGCGATGCCATGACCCCGGACCAGATCGCCGCATTGCAGGCCGTGGTGAAAACAGTGTCGGCCGAAGCCGGGCAGAAGCTGTTTTCGGCCGGCGATGAGGGCGATCACATGTACATAGTCCTGCGCGGCGAGGTCGAGGCCCGCCTGCAGACCACGCGCTACCATTACAAGCGCCTCGGCAAGTACGGCCCCGGGACTTTTTTCGGCGAGGTGGCGTTTCTCGACCCCGGGCCGCGGACGGCGGATGCGATGGTGATGGCGCCGACGGAACTCCTCGAAATCGACCGCGACGGACTCGAACGCCTGGAACGGGAGCGGCCCGACGTGGCAGTGGCGCTGCTGTTAACCCTGGGCCGGATGCAGGGCCACTATCTGCGCCAGACCGCCGAGGAAATTCAGCGCATGGCGAATTGGTAAGGCGCTGCTGCGCAGCTAGCGCTGGGCCTTGCGCCGGTCGCCGGCCGGTGGCGGCGCAACCTTCATGATTTCATCGATGGTGGTCAGGCCGGCGGCGATTTTCATCGCACCGCTGATGCGCAGCGGTTTCATGCCTTCCTTGAAGGCCGCTTCGCGCAGTGCTTCGAGGTCGGCGGATTCGACGATGCGATCGCGCAGCGGCGCAGTCATGTTCATCATTTCGTAAATGCCGATGCGGCCCATGTAGCCGGTCATGCGGCACTCCAGGCAGCCCTGGTTGATATAGGTGCTGCCTTTGGGATTGGCCGCTTTCCACGGCGCCACCAGCGCGTCCCACGCCGAGTCGTCGTAATCATGTTTGGTCTTGCAGTGCGGGCACAGCGTGCGCACCAGCCGCTGCGCCATGACGCCGAGCAGCGTGGATTGCAGCAGATAGGGCGGCACGCCGAGATCGAGCAGCCGGCTGACCGCCGCCGGCGCATCGTTGGTGTGCAATGTGGACAGCACCAGATGGCCGGTCAGCGCGGCCTGGATGGCCATCTCCGCGGTCTCGAGATCGCGGATCTCGCCGACCATGATGATGTCGGGATCCTGGCGCATCAGCGTGCGGATGCCGGAGGCGAAATCGACGCCGATGGTCGGCTGCACCTGCATCTGGTTGAACGAGGGCTCGACCATTTCGATCGGGTCTTCGACGGTGCAGACGTTGACATCCGGCGTGGCCAGTTCCTTCAGCGTCGAATACAGAGTCGTGGTTTTGCCGGAGCCGGTGGGGCCGGTGACGAGAATGATGCCGTGAGGCGCACTGGAGATCTGCGCCCATTTTTTTTCTTCTTCTTCGGAGAAGCCGAGTTCCCTGTAATCCTTGACCAGGTTCTCCGGATTGAATATTCGCATCACCATTTTTTCACCGAACGCGGTCGGCATGGTCGATAACCGCAGCTCGACCTCGCCGCCTTCCGGCATGACGGTTTTCAGGCGCCCATCCTGCGGCCGGCGCTTTTCGACGACGTCCATGCGGCCGAGTATCTTGATGCGTGAAGTCATCGCCACCATCACCGGCGTCGGAATCTTGTAAACCTGATGCAGCACGCCGTCGATGCGGAAACGCACGTTGCCGGCTTCGCGGCGCGGCTCGAGATGGATGTCGCTTGCGCGCTGCTCGAAGGCGTAGTTGAACAGCCAGTCGCAGATATGGACGACGTGCTGGTCGTTGGCGTCGAGCTGGCCGCTGCGCCCGAGTTGCACCAGTTGCTCGAAATTGGTGATGTTGCTCGCCGCGCCCTTGTCCCTGTCGGATGCGCCCTTGACCGAGCGGGCGAGGTTGTAGAACTCGACGATGTAACTCTGGATATCCACCGGGTTGGCGATGACGCGCTTGATATCGAGACGCAGCACCTGTTTCAGCGAATCCTCCCAGCCGCGCACCCACGGCTCGGCGGTGGCGATGGTGGCCTCGCGGGTGGTGACGCTGACGGGCAGGATTTTGTAGCGCGCCGCGTAGGCATTCGACATCACCTGGGTCACCGCGGTGAAATCGATTTTGAAGGGATCGATATGCAGGTAGGGCAGGCCGGATTTGTCGGCCAGCCACTGCGTCAGCATTTCCATGTTGAGCAGCTTGCGCGGATTGCGCGGGTCCTTCCACTTCTGGTCGGCGACGACCACCAGCGGGTGCACATCCGTGCGGCTCTGGCGGCGGTTGGCGACCAGTGTTTCCGCTTCGTCCTTGGGGACGAGGCCGTCGGCGATCAGATCGTTGATGACTTGCGTCAGGGTCAGCGGACGGTCGCCCTGGGGAGCTGGTGCGGCGGATGTGGGGGGGGCGGTTTTGAGCGACATGGGCATCGAATATACCAATTTCTTCAATGATTTACCGAGTTGCCGGGATGATATGGATGGCTGCAGGGCATAAATATCATGTACGGGTTATCACCGCACCCGTACAGTGCAAAAAAATCAGATGCGCACCGATATGGGGCGGCATAATTCCGGTGTATGTCAATTAATTCAATAAAAACAACGGGTTGTATTCGGGAACAAGTATTGCTTTAAGAAACGGGATTAAATTCCAAGGGGAATACCGATGGAAGCCGTAAAAATCAGTACCGACACCTTATTCATCCTGCTGGGCGCCATCATGGTGCTGGCCATGCATTCCGGCTTTGCGTTTCTCGAGGTCGGCACGGTGCGCAGAAAAAACCAGGTCAACGCGCTGGTCAAAATTCTTTGCGATTTTGCGGTTTCCACGATCGTTTATTTTTTCATCGGCTACGGCGTTGCGTACGGCGTGTCGTTCATGGTCGGCGCGGAACAACTGGCGCAGAAAAGCGGTTTCGAAATCACCAAATTCTTTTTCCTGCTGACGTTTGCCGCCGCGGTGCCGGCGATTGTTTCCGGCGGTATCGCCGAGCGCGCGAAATTCAATCCGCAACTGATCGCCACCGCAGTCATCGTCGGTGTGATCTATCCGTTTTTTGAGGGCATTGCCTGGAACGACAATTACGGCATACAGCCGTGGATCGAAGCCACTACCGGCGCCAAGTTTCATGACTTCGCCGGTTCAGTGGTGGTGCACGCCGTTGGCGGCTGGATTGCGCTGGGCGCGGTGATCCTGCTCGGACCGCGGCTTGGTCGTTATGGCAAAGACGGCAGCATCAGCGCGCATCCGCCGTCCAGCATCCCGTTTCTGGCGCTGGGCGCGTGGATACTGACCGTCGGCTGGTTCGGCTTCAACGTGATGTCGGCGCAGACCATCGACAAGATTTCGGGGCTGGTGGCGGTCAACTCGCTGATGGCCATGTCGGGCGGCGTAGTCGCTGCGCTGATCCTGGGTCGCAACGACCCCGGTTTTGTGCATAACGGTCCGCTGGCCGGTCTGGTGGCGGTTTGCGCGGGATCCGATGTCATGCATCCGGTAGGGGCGCTGGCGACCGGCGTGATTGCCGGCGGGCTGTTCGTTTACATGTTCACGCTGACGCAGAACCGGCTGAAAATCGACGACGTGCTCGGGGTGTGGCCGTTGCATGGTTTGTGCGGCGTGTGGGGCGGCATCGCCTGCGGCATTTTCGGCACCAAGGCGATGGGCGGATTGGGCGGGGTCAATATCACCGCGCAACTGATCGGCACGGCACTGGGCGTGGTGATTGCGCTCATTGGCGGCTTCATGATTTACGGAATACTGAAGACCGTGATCGGCATACGCCTTGACCGGGAAGAAGAATTTAACGGGTCGGATCTGTCTATACACAAGATTTCGGCGACACCGGATCGCGATTCGGGCTGGTAGTTTGAAGCACAGTGCAGAGTGCGGAGCGGAAAATCTGCAACAGTTACGTAGAAGTTAGATTTCTGCAGGTCAGAACGTGGCGTTGGATATGCTTAACTTGCGCGACGCAAACCAGCGGTACTGCGCAAGCCCGGACTGCAAATAAGCAGGTGGTGGTGATTTAATTCTCGGACAGAGTTGCCACTGCCTCTGCACTGCCGAACATGCCTCGTGCGGTGTGCGCAATTTCTGGCACATCGAGCAGGCGCCAGCGGAAAGTCCAGCCGCGATCATGCGCAAGTTTTTGTGCCGCGCGGAAGACATTATGTCCTCGAGCATACCGGTGCTCTCCCTGTCGTTCGGCACCAAGGCTAACATTCAGACTGCGATCCCGCTGTACGTCGGCCGTGCCAAGCAATATGGTCAGAGGTTGCGCAAGATAGCGCCGCAGGACGGTGTCATCGGTCAGTGGCGCAGGCAGACCGCCGAATCCGTATGGGAAACGTTCGTCGCGCGATGGCCACAGATAGGTCGAGGGATTGGCGATGACGATATGCCGCGCTGTATTCGGTACGAATGCGGCGAATCGCGTTAGCGTCTGGCCACCGGCCGAATGGCCGATCAGCGAGTAACCAAGATTGGGTCTGCCCTCTGCTGTGCGGACGGCGTCGATGATGTCCAGGAACAGGTGGCCGGTCCACCGCGTTTCGGGTTCGACATGGAAGTCTTCGGTGGTGCGCTGATCGCGCACCAGTCCACCGGTCTGATAGCGCCATGTCGGAAATCGCATGCGGTCGAACAGCGGGGCGACCACGAGAAACCCGTGTGCGTCAGCGAGCGGCACAGCGGAGTTCCGATAGCCCGACGCATTGGCGCCGAGGCCATGCAGCACCAGAAGGATGGAGCCGCCGGCGTATCGCTGAGGCTTGTAGGTGTGGATCTGGATATCCTCATCGGCAACGCTGATTGTCTGCTGGCTATAGCCGATGGGAATTGGGTTTGCGTACAGCATTGTCGCGTAGATAACGAGCGCAACTGCAGTCGCCCAATGCATGAGTAAACTTGCGCGCATACCTGGCTCTCGTGATGACATGACAGCTTCCTAAAATTCGCAGGTCAGAATGTAGCGGTGCCGCGCATCGCATAGCATCCCGCCGCGTTCGCCGTCCATAGTTCCGCGGATTTGCCGTCGGCCGAGGGTTGGCCGTTCACGGTGAATGGTTCCTGATGGAACAGCGGATGCATGGCGCGGTAGTCGAGCGTACGCACCGGGCGCGGGTCATTGCGCCGGCACAAATCCAGCAGCAGCGTCGTTTGCAGCGGGCCATGCACGATCAGGCCGGGATAACCCTCGACACTGCGGCAATAATCGATGTCGTAGTGGATGCGGTGTGCGTTGAAAATCAGCGCCGAGTAGCGGAACAGCACGGCTTCATTGGTTTCCACGGTGCGCCGCCATGCGGCCGATTGCGGCGCGGGTTTGCCTGCCGGCGCGGCGCTGCCCGGTCTGGCCGCTTCGCGATAAACAATATCGTGCTCTTCAACAATGGCGATGGCGCCGCCCGACGTCACGGTATGGCGCACCGTGACAAACACCAGATCACCGCTTTGCCCCGATTTGGCTGTGACGGACAGCACTTCGGATTCGCGGCTGATTTTTTCGCCGACTATGACCGGCAGTCGGAAATCGATGCGGCCGCCGGCCCACATGCGCCGCGGCAGCGGCACCGACGGCAAAAAGCCGCCTCGTTTGACGTGACCGTCATGGCTCAGGTCGGCATTGGGCGCGGTCTCCAGAAAGTACAGCCAGTGGCCGCTTTGCGGAATCGCGTCGCCGGGTTGCGGGCAGGGATCGCGGCGATCCAGCGTCGCCGCCAGCGCCGCCATCGGCCAGGCCGCGGCGAGGTCGTGATGGGTTTCTTTTTTGCCGACCCAGGTAAGCAGGTGGGGTAAATCAATTTTCATATAACATGTTGTTTTAATTAAGAATTTTATTCAATCAGCGAGGTGTGGCAGCCCGGGCGGCGGGCTCGATGGTGCCCAGATGAAAACGGTATTCGCCGGCCTTGCGGTCGGCGTAATAGTGGGTCAGCGTGTTGCGCACCGTGGCAAAGGCGAGCGCATCCCACGGAATATCCGCTTCGTCGAACAGCCGCGCTTCCAGGGTTTCGGCGCCGGCGCTGAAATTAAGATCCAGCAGGCGTGCGCGAAACAGGATGTACACCTGGTTGATATGCGGAATGTTGTACATCGCATACAGCGGACCGATTTCAACCCGCGCATTGGCTTCCTCGAGTGTTTCCCGAACGGCGCCCTGCGCCGTGGTTTCGCCGTTTTCCATGAATCCCGCGGGAACGGTCCACAAGCCGTGGCGCGGTTCGATGGCGCGCCGGCACAGCAGGATGCGGTGTTCCCACTCGGCGATGCAGCCGACGATCATTTTCGGATTCTGATAATGAATCGTGCCGCAGGCGTCGCAGACGTGGCGGGGCAGCGAGTCACCCGGCGGTATCCTGAGCGCGACTGCACCGCCGCAACTGCTGCAGAATTTCATTAAAAGGTTCTGGCTCGACACGGCATGATTCTATACGGCAACGCCGGCGGGCAGAACACCGGTACCGGTCAACTCGCGAGCTGGTAGATGGTGCGGTTGGCGCGGCGCAGCCGGCCGGACAGTTCCCGGCCGAGATTGGCGAGAAGTTTGATGGCCACCGCGGAATGTTCAGCGGTCAGTTTTTCGAACTGCCGGCGGGTCAGCACATAGCACACCAGATCGTCGTCGGATTCCACCGTTGCGGAACGTGCTTCCTGATCGAGCAAGGCCAGTTCGCCGAACACGGTGCCCGGCGAGAACGTGATCAGCCGGGTTTCGCGCTCGGTGCCGGACAGCCGCAGGCGCACGCTGGCACTGCCTTTGGCGATGACGTAGAGCTCGTCGCTGATGTCGCCTTCGCGGAACAGGATGTCCCCTTTGTGATAGGCGCGACGTTCCATCGCGTTTTTCATCGTATTGAGTTCATCGTCGTTCATGCCGGCGAGCACGTCCAGTTGTCCGAACGGAAATTCCGCTCCCGATTCTTCATCGCCGAGCTGGTCAAGTATCAGGTGATCTTCGGCCCATTCGATGGCGCGATCCGTGTCGTTGAACAGCCTCTGGTGCGTGAGCGCCGCAGTGACACCCATGTCCTTGAGCAGGTTGGCGACGTGGGTACGCTCGGGGAGTGAACTGAGCAGCATGTGTTTGCCTTCGCGCGTCATGCGGTCGTGTGCCTGCAACAGCGTCTTGGCGCCGGTGCTGTCGATTTCATTGACGCGCTTGAGGTCGATGACCACGTACGACACGTTGTCGCGCCATGCGGATTCCAGGTAGAGCGCGAGATTCTCCGCCGTGCCGAAGAAAATGGGGCCTTCGAGTTCGAGCACCAGTATTTTTGCGCCATGGTCGCTCAGCACCTGCATGTGGCGGGGTTCGCGGGTTTTGCGCGAATGCACCACGTTGCAGCGGTAGGCGCGCCGGATGACGGATTTGCTCATGCGGAACAGGAAAAACAGCACGGTCACGGCAATGCCGATGCCGACTGCAAATACGATGTTCATGGCAATGGCAACCATCGCCACCAGCACGATGATCAGCAGGTCGAGCAGCATGCTCTGTGCGCTGGTGTAGTCCCGGCGGAGCAGCTTGGCGGCGATTTGCAGGGTCCAGCGGTCAAAGAGCTGTATGGCGACGACGACCAGCATGGCGGCGATGACGACGCGCGGCAGGTAGCTGATCAGCGGGGATACGGAAGCGATGACCAGGATGATAAAGCCGGTGTGAAACAGCAGCGACAGCGGTGTGCGCGAGCCGCTGCGATGGTTGGCGAAACTCGATGCCAGGTTGATGCCGTTGGCGATGCCGCCGAAACTCGCCGCCACCATGTTGCCGACCCCGAGGCGCACCAGCTCGCCGTTGCCCCGCATGCGTAGTCCCGAGTCGGCTTCAATCAGGCGCGCGCACAGCATGGCGTCGAGCGAGGCCACGATGGCCAGGCTCAGCGCGCTGGTCACGATAATGGGCAGTAACGGAAGCCACTGCGGGTTGCTGAATATCTGTGCAAAGTCGGTGAGGAAATGCGGGGATGGCAGCGCGTACGGGATCGTGCCTACTGTCGCACCGAGATGGCTGCCGAGACCGGCGGCGGTGAGCAGGTAATACAGCGCCACGCCGCCCAACAGGCCCACCACCGTCGGCGGCACCGATTTGGTGATGCGGGCGCCGCGCAGGATCAGTACGCAGGTGACTATGCCGACCAGCAGCGTCAGCGGTTGCGCAGCGCCCAGACTGTGCAGCATGCTGGTCAGGGGCACCGGCTGCTGGAAACCGAGCATGGTATTGATCTGGGAGAAAAAGATCAGCAATGCGGCCGCGTTCTGGAATCCGGCGATCACCGGCGCCGGAATGAATTTGACGAGACCGCCGAGGCGCATGAAACCGAACAGGGCCTGGAATGCGCCGGCAAGGAAAATCGTCAGGAAGGCAAGGGCGAGCAATGTCGAAAGCGGTGCCTCGCGCACCACCGGCAGGGAGGATTGCACGATGCTTTGCAGGACGAGCGCGCCGATCAGGAAGGTCACGAGGCTGCGCGGCGCGTAGACCATGGTGGTGTTGGCGCCGAGCAGGAGGGCGACCAGACACCCGGCAATGGGCGCATACAGGCCGGCGAGGATGGCGATCGGGATGGCTTCGTTGCCGAGCGGGGAGAGGGCGAGCAGGCCGTAGCCCATGCTGACAGGGATGGTCAGCATGGCGGCTGTGGTGCCGCCGAGCAGATCGCCGCGGAGCTTGTGCAGTCGGGCAATCCAGCCCGACCTCACGGGCAGCGGCGCGGCGGGTTCCGCCTGCGCCTGATCCGGCAGGCCGTATCCCCAATATTGTTTTGTCGCTGCCACCCTCTCCTCCGAGGCTGTCATGCTGCGGCCAGTGCGTCAAGGCCGGGGAAGTTTACGCCAAAGTCATGACCCGTCAAT
Source organism: uncultured Bordetella sp. (assembly GCA_964486865.1). GTDB lineage: Bacteria > Pseudomonadota > Gammaproteobacteria > Burkholderiales > SG8-41. The sequence goes on along the minus strand of CAZAOZ010000011.1, from coordinate 688 downwards.
ACCAGGCAAGTGATCCGGGCTGGCGCCGGGCAGGGTTGCGGGCGTTTTGAACGGGCTGCGTTCGCGGAGTTCGTCGATATATTGCACCATGCCGTGCCCTTCGCGCTGCAGAAAATGATCGACCGCCGTGGAAAATTCGGGATGCGCCAGCCAGTGCGCCGATTGCGTGTTCACCGGCAGCAGGCCGCGCGCCATTTTGTGCTCGCCCTGCGCGCCGCCTTCGAAAACCTGCAGGCCGCGGGCGATCGCGTACTCGATGCCCTGGTAATAACAGGTTTCGAAGTGCAGCGCCGGGTGATGTTCGATGGCGCCCCAGTGCCGGCCGTAGAGGCGGGTGCCGTTGTGGATCAGCAGTGATGCAGCGATGGGAATGTTCTCACGCTCGGCACGTATCAGCACGATGTTGCCGGGCATGGCCGCGCCGATGCGCCGGAAAAATCCGAGGCTCAGGTACGGGGTGGAGCGGTGCTCGCGGTAGGTCTGGTGATAGCAGCGGGTGAAAAATTCCCAATCGGCATCCTTGATGCTGTTACCTTCAATCCAGCTAAACGTGATTCCCGCCTCGCTTACCTTGCGCCGCTCCTGGCGGATTTTCTTGCGCTTGTCGTGATTGAGTTGCGCAAGAAATGCGTCGAAATCGGCGTAGTTGTTGTTTTGCCAGTGAAACTGGCAGCCCTGCCGCAGCAGG
>CAZAOZ010000010.1:0-74195 GCA_964486865.1 uncultured Bordetella sp. | reverse complement strand
TACAAGAAGATCTACTACAACTGGAAAAGCGGCAAGGCCGAGAAGTGCATCTTCTGCTACCCGCGCATCGAAGCCGGGCAGCCGACGGTATGCTCCGAAACCTGCGTCGGCCGCATCCGTTATCTGGGCGTGCTGCTCTACGACGCGGATCGCATCCAGCAGGCGGCCAGCGTCGAGCACGACCGCGACCTGTACCACGCCCAGCTCAGCGTCTTTCTTGATCCGCACGATCCGCAGGTCATTGCCCAGGCTGCGAAAGACGGCATCCCGGACAAATGGATGGAGGCGGCGCGCAACAGCCCGGTGTACAAGATGGCGGTTGAATGGAAGGTGGCGTTGCCGCTGCACCCGGAGTACCGCACGCTGCCGATGGTCTGGTACGTGCCGCCGCTGTCGCCGATCAGTGCCGCCGCCAATGCCGGCCATATCGGCGCCAACGGCGAAATCCCGGATGTCAGCCAGCTGCGCATCCCGGTCAAGTACCTGGCCAACCTGCTGACCGCCGGCGACACGGCGCCCGTGGTGCGCGCGCTCGAGCGCATGCTGGCCATGCGTGCCTACCAGCGCGAAAAACATGTCGATCAGCGCATCAATACCGCGGTGCTGCAGCAGGTCGGCATCACCCAGGCGGAGGTGGAGGAGATGTACCGCATCATGGCGATAGCCAACTATGAGGATCGTTTCGTGATCCCCAGCACTCACCGCGAATACGCCGAGAATACGTTCAATGTACGCGGCGGCTGCGGCTTTTCATTCGGCAACGGCTGCTCGGAAGGCACCGGAGAGACCAGCCTGTTCGGCAGCGAAAAGAAGCGCACCATACCCATCAAGCTGGAGGTCTGATCATGGGATTCTCAAAACCCGTATCCGCCTCCGGCAGCCTGCGTGTGCTGGCGGCCCTGTTGAGCTATCCGGATGCGGAGATGCGCGGGCACCTGCCCGAGATGGGTGAAATCCTGAACGGCGAAAGCGCGCTGTCTGCCGGGCGCAGGGCCGAACTCGATGCGCTGATGGACGCGCTCGGTAGCGCCGACCCGCTGGAGACCGAGGCCAATTATGTGGAATTGTTTGACCGCGGCCGCGCCACTTCGCTGCACCTGTTCGAGCACGTGCATGGGGATTCCCGCGATCGCGGCCCGGCGATGATCGATCTGGCGCAGACCTACGAAAAGGCCGGCCTGTATCTGGCGCCGGGCGAGCTGCCGGATTACCTGCCTGCCGTGCTGGAGTTCGTATCGACCCAGCCGCCGCCAGAGGCGCGCGCTTTTCTGGGAGAAATGTCGCATATATTCAATGCGTTATTCAACGCGCTGCAGGAGCGCGCCAGCCCGTATGCCAGCGTGCCCGGCGCGCTGCTGGAATTGGCGGGCGAACAGGCGCAGGCCGTAAAAATCGCGGTCGAGCCGCCGCTGGATGAAAGCTGGGTCGAGCCGCCGGTGTTCGACGGTTGCTCGGTCAAAGGGCAGGCCCGGCCCGGCCAGCCGCAGCCCATTCATCTGGTCCGCAAAGCCGTCAAAACAGGAGTGGTCACATGAGCGTCTTTGAATCCTACCTGCACTCTTTCCTTTTCAGCGCCTATCCCTACATCTGCATGGTGGTTTTTCTGGTGGGCAGTCTGGCCCGTTTCGACCGGGATCAATACACCTGGAAAAGTGATTCGTCGCAGATGTTGCGCACCGGCACGTTGCGCTGGGGCAGCAATCTGTTCCATGTCGGCATCCTGTTTCTGTTCTTCGGCCATTTCATCGGCCTGCTGACGCCGCACTGGGTTTACGAGCCCTTCATCAGCCCGGCCAACAAGCAACTGCTCGCCATTACTGCGGGTGGCGTGGCCGGGTTCATCTGCTTCATCGGGCTCACGCTGCTGATACACCGGCGCATGTTTGACCCGCGCATCCGCCTGACCAGCCATCGCACCGATCTGGCCATCCTGCTCATACTGTGGGTGCAGTTGACGCTGGGCCTGGTGACCCTGCCGTATTCTCTGGCGCACGCCGATGGCGGCACCATGCTGGTGCTGTCCGACTGGGCGCAGCGCGTGTTTACCTTCCGCGTCGGCGGCGCGGAATCCCTGATTCCGCTGGCGTGGCCGTTCAAGGTGCACATCGTGCTGGGCATGACGATTTTCCTGCTGTTTCCCTTTAGCCGGCTGGTGCATGTGTGGAGCGGCCTGGCCACGGTGGCCTACCTGTTCCGTCCGCATCAGGTGGTGCGCAGCCGTCGGCTCAATCTGCCTGCCGGCCACGACCAGCCGCGCCAGCCCGGCGCCGGCGCCTGAGCGATTGCCGGGAAACCCATCATGATTGCGGAAGCCGGTGTTGCCCATCCCGTAGCGCGCGTCAACGGCGTGGCGCTGAATGCGCGCGGCGAAGCGGTATCCGCGGAAGAACTGCGCCAGCGTGCCTGCACCGAATTGCTGCGGCAGGCCGCACAGGCCGCCGGGCTGCTCGACACAAGCGACAGTGCTGCCGGGGACAGCGTGATCAGCGCGGCGGCATCGGACGCGATTGAAGTGCTGCTGGAGCGGAATCTTGCGGTGCCCGAGCCGTCCGACGCGGATTGCCGCCGCTACTACGCTGCGCATGAGAGCAGCTATCGCAAAGGTGAGCGCGTGCGCGCCCGGCACATCCTGTTTGCGGTTACTCCCGGCGTGGATGTGACCGCCCTGCGCAAGCAGGCGGAACCCGTTTTTCTGGACGTGCGCTGCCACGACGGCCAGGCCGCCGACTGCTTTGCCGAGGCGGCGCGCCGGTGGTCCAACTGCCCGAGTGGCGCCGACGGCGGTGATCTGGGCTGGCTTGAAGCCGGAGACTGCGCCCCCGAGTTTGCCCGCGAACTGTTCGGTCATGTCGAAGTGGGCGTGCTGCCGCGCCTGGTGCACAGCCGCTTCGGGCTGCATGTGGTCGAGGTGCTGGAGCGCGAGCCCGGCGTGGTGCAGTCATTCGAATCGGTGCGCGGCGCGGTGGAGAATTCGCTGCGTCAGCAGGCTTTTGTAACGGCGTTGCGGCAATACCTGCTGCTGCTGGCCGGAAATGCCGCGGTGGAGGGCGTGGATCTCGATGCGGCGGACACGCCGCTGCTGCAGTAATGATGAACATTTCCGGTTTTGACGATCTGCTGCGCGCTGCGCTGGAGCAGCCCGAGCCGCAGCGGCTGCTGTTCGTTTTTGCCGATGTCGAGCTGCCGGATGACAGCACACCCGAACAACGCGCGGACTTTCACGCAGGGCAGGGCGGTGCGCTGGTGCCGCTGATGTCCGTGGACAGGAAACCCGAAGAACTCGGTACGTTCGCTGCGCTGGTGGAGGAGTCGCGCCAGTTCGGGCGCGACTGGGCCATTGTGTTTGTGGCGGCCCTGTCCGGGCGTGGCGGCTGTGCGCCTACGGGCGCGGAAATCGACCGGTCGCTGGAACAGATGACCGAGGCCATCAGGGTCGGTTCATTCGGATCGTTCATGCCATTCGACCGGCTGGGCCAGCCTGTGCTGATCGGCTGAGGCCGGATGATGTCCGGTTTTGCGTTGTGGAATCTGGGTTTCCGCCCGTTCTACCTGCTGGCCGGCGTATTCAGCGCGTCCAGCGTGCTGCTGTGGGCGGCGCAGTATTCGGGACTGCTGCCGTTCGCCTACCTGCAAGGCCCGCACTGGCATGGCCATGAAATGCTGTTCGGGTACACGCTGGCGGTCGTGGCCGGCTTTCTGCTGACCGCCGTGCGCGCCTGGACCGGGCAGCCGACGCCGGTCGGCGCTCCCCTGATGGCGCTGGCGGCGCTGTGGGTGGCCGGCCGGGTGCTGGTCCTGACGCCGCTGGCCATGCCGGCTGCCATCGTGAACGCGGCATTTCCCGTCGCCCTCGCCGCGGCGATCGCCGTTCCGTTGCTGCGCGCGCATAATGTCCGCAATTATTTTTTCGTCGGCCTGCTCGTGCTGATGGGGGCGCTGATCGCTGCGCTGCACCTTGCGCTGCAGGGGATTTTTGAGCTCCCGCCGCGGCTGGGGCTGCAGCTGGGGCTCGATGTGATGCTGTTTATCATGGCGGTGATGGGCGGGCGGGTCATTCCGATGTTTACCAATAATGGCGTGCCCGGTGCGGGTGCGATGCGCCATGCGCTGGTGGAAAAAGCGGCGCTGGGGTCGGTATTGCTGCTGTTTCTCGCCGACCTTTTGCAGTTGCCGGCCGCGGCTGTTGCGCTGGTCGCGCTGACCGGAGCAATCGCGCATGGCGTGCGCCTGTATCTCTGGCGACCCTGGCGGGTCCTCGCAGTGCCGCTGGTGTGGATACTGCATGCGGCCTATGCCTGGATCGTCGTGCATCTCGCGCTGCGCGCACTGTCCGGGGCGACGGGACTCGCTGATTCCTATTCCATCCATGCGCTGACCGCGGGTGCGATCGGCGGACTGACACTCGGCATGATGACCCGCACTGCGCGCGGGCATACGGCGCGGCCGCTGGTGGCGGACCACTGGGAATCGGCATGTTTTCTGCTGGTGCAGGCAGCGGCAATCGTGCGTGTTTTCAGCGGCATGATTGCTGCGACGCTGTATCTGCCGGGCATTCAGCTGTCCGGCGTGCTCTGGTCCGCCGCTTTCGGCATTTATGCCGTCCGTTACTGGCCGGTGCTGTCGCGGCCGCGGTTGGACGGCAAGCCGGGCTGATCGGGAAGCGACTATGCCTGACCATATCATCAGCCGCCTGCGACGCTTTCAAACCCGTTATTTTCCACAGCTCAGGCGTCAATTCCAGGACCTGGTGGAGCAGGGGCAGCATCCGACGGTGCTCTTCATCGGCTGCTCGGACTCGCGCGTGGTGCCCCACCTGCTGATGGACAGCGGCCCGGGAGAGCTGTTTGTCGTGCGCAATGTCGGCAGTCTTGTGCCGCCGTTCGATGCGTCCCATGGCTATCACGGCACGGCGGCAGCGATCGAGTTCGCGGTACTCAGTCTTGGCGTGCGCGAAATCATTGTCTGCGGCCACAGCCATTGCGGCGCAATCCGCGCCCTGTACACCGGGCCGCCTGCCGAGGCGCGGCATATGACGAAGTGGCTGGAACTTGCGCAAGACGCCGTGCTGCCCGTGATGCTGTCGGAAGAGGCGCTGCGCCGCACCGAACAGCGCGCGGTGGCGCTGCAACTCGAACGCCTGATGGACTATCCCATGGTGCGGCGGCGCGTCGAGGCCGGTGATCTGTATCTGCGCGGCTGGCACTACCTGATAGAAGAGGGCAAGGTACTGGTGCTCAATGTCGAGAGCGGGCGGTTCGAGGCGTTCGACGCGGCCATCGAGGCAGCGCGAACGAATGATCCGCTTTCCGGTGTAAATCTCCTGCCGTGAAATTCCGGGGCGTTTTTGCCGGAACTCGCAGATCGACTATGCCAGGCCCGCCGCCGGGGCCGTGCCGGAATCCGGCATTTTTCCGGTCAGCAGATAATCGAGCAGCTCCGCCACCGGCCGGATCGCGCTGCCGAACGGCAGGCTTTCGCTGCCGCGGAAAAACAGGCCTTTTTTGACATCACCTTTGAGCGCGAACGCCAGCCGCATGTCGATACAGAACTGGCCGACGCTGGCGATGCCGTCGCGCAGTCCGCAGACCGTGAGGCATTCGAATCCCGGCACGCAGCGGCGCGGGTCGGCTTTGGCATGCGCCTGCAGTGATTTCTCGCGGCGCAGATAGTTTTTCAGCCAGGGAGTCAGCACGGCGCGTGCCGGCAGGCCGGCGACGCTCATGAAAGTGACGATGTCTTCAGGTTTGGCTTCCGCCAGCACCCGTTTGAATTCAGGGTGGGCGTCACCTTCGACGGTGACGGCAAATGGCGTGCCGATCTGCACTGCGGCCGCGCCCAGCTCGAGCAGACCGCGCACTTTTTCGTGAGTGTTGATGCCCCCGGCGGGGATCAGCGGGATGCGCTCGCGTTCGATGCCCAGCTCTTTGAATATATTGAAGATGCCCGTCAGCACTGCTTCAAAGTCGAAGCGCGGGTCATTGATCTCCTCTGGGCGCGTGGCGCCGAGGTGGCCGCCGGCGTAGCGCGGGTGTTCGATGACAACGGCGTCGGGCAGGCATTTCTTGCGCAGCCATTTTTTGAGAACGATGGCGGTGCCGCGCACATCGGAAAGAATCGGGATCAGTGCGATGCCGGGGAAATCCTTCGTCATGTCGGGAAGGTCCAGCGGCAGCCCCGCCCCCATCACGATGGCGTGCGCGCCGCTCTCGCAGGACTGGCGCACGTAGGCGGCGTGCGCGCCTACGGCCTTCATGATGTTAACGGCAATGGCACCGTGGCCCTGCGAGAGGGCGAGGGCGCTCCTGATCTCCCGGTCCAGCGCAACGAGATTGGCTTGGTCGATTGCGGCCTTGTCCTGGCTGCCCTCGGTTTTGGCGAGCAGATCGGGATGATGATGGCGCAGATCGACGCTGGATATCGTTCCCGTCGCACCGAGCCTGGCGACCGTGCCGGCCAGCCGGTGTGCCGAGACGCCTATGCCCATGCCGCCCTGGACGACGGGCAGCAGCGCCCGGTTTTTGAGGCGCCACAAAGGGAGTGTGCGCGGACCCGGGGTCAGAGCGTCAAGCGTGGGCATGTGTCGTATGAATATATGAAAATTTCATGGAATCCTGTGTCAGGAAGTCTTTGATGAGCATGAAAAATCCGCTGCAGCGGCCGCGGCGGCGCATCTCAGCCGGCTCCGTGAGTGCGCAGCCGTCCCACGTCGGGAATGCGGATTTCACGCCCGCTGACCTCGATCAGGCCCGCTTTCATCAACTGGTGCAGCACTCTTGAAAAATGTTCCTGGGTGAGATTCAGGCGGGAGGCGATGATGCTTTTTTTCGCGGGCAGTTCTATCTGCGCGTCGCCTTCAACGGGGCCGTCGATCAGGTTCAGCAGGTAACCGATTGCGCGCTGCGTTGCGGATTGCAGGGTATATGATTCCAGATCGCAGAGCAGGTGGTGCAGGCGCATGCTCAGGCTGGTGATGATCCGGCGCGCCAGCTGCGGATCGCGATCGAGTCCGGCAAAGACGGCTGCGCGCGTAACATGCAGCAGCCTGGTATCGGCGAGCGCTTCCGCAGTCGCCATGTACGGTTTTTCCAGAAACATCATTGCTTCGCCGAAGCTTTGCCGCGCGTCGAGTATGTCGATGACTTTTTCGTTGCCCTGGGAAGTCTGCAGGGACAGTTTGATCTGGCCGCGGATGATGATGTGAAAGCCCGTGCATGACTGGCCGCGGTGGAACAGCACGGTGCCGCGCGGCACATCGATTTGCTGTGTCCCTGCGGCAATGCGCCTGATTTCATCGTGACCAAGATCCTGGAACAGCGGGAGGTCGGCGAGAAACGTTGCCGCCCCGGGCGAACTGCCTTTCCCGATCATCGAATGCGTGGATTGAGACGGATGCACTGGTTTTCAACCGTAGGCGATGCAGTTTTCGCAGACGGTGCCGCGCACATCGCGTTTGAGATGCGCCGCGCGCAATTGCGCGAATTTTTCTGAATTCCACGCATCCATGAACGATACATTCGTCAGATCGCCCATCGTCCAGTTGGCGGTGGCATCAAAGCAGCATGCGGACAGTTTGCCTTCGGCGGTGACGTGGCCTTCGGTAAATGCCGACCAGCAGGGCAGCGGTTCGCGCAGCGCGCCGATGCGTCCCTGGTTGCCGGCGGTGGGGCGGTATCCCAGTTGTTCTTCGCGCTGGGTGGCGAAGGCGCCCATGGAATACAGCGGCAGCCAATAGTGCTCATCGACGTACGGGCGCACGCTGGCGTCGAGCAGTTTCTCCATTTTCTCCTGCTGTTCGCCGTCGTAGCGTATGGATGAGGCATACAGGCCGGTCTTGTGGCCGCCGCGCTTGCGCACTTCCCAGGCTGATTTGACGTTTTCCAGCGCGTGCCGGAACAGCCGGCCGGATACGCCCATGATGGCCTCGAACTGCTTTTCGTCGGCAGCGTTCATCGACCATTTCAGGGAATCCAGGCCTGCTTTCATGCAGGCCTCGACGGCTTCGGGGAAAGCCATCGAGGCATTCGAGGTCAGGAAGACGTAGGGAAAACCGAGATCCTGCTTTGCGTATGCGATGCAATCCACCAGCAGCCGCGGGTTCATGAAGGATTCGCCGAGATAGAACATCCCGACTTCCTCGACACCGGCATCGCGCATTTCCCGGGTAATGCGCTTGAACAGGTTGAAATCCATGTCCCATTTCGGCTGAACTTCGCGCGTGCGCAGCGCGCAAAAGCCGCAGCGGTAGTTGCAGCGCGGCGAGATTTCAATCTTCACGCTTTTCGGCGCCGGCGGTTTTGCGTGGCAGTATTCGGGCGGCACGCGGGTGATGTTGTCGATACGCTCGGTGATCGTGGATTGGCTCATTATTTGCGCTTTATGCTGATGGGTTGGACATGGATCCGGCAATCCCGGAAAGCCGCACGCAGTTTTTCTTCCGGAAGCAGGTCGATGGCGATGGCTAGCGCAGAACCAGGACGGGGATGGTCGTGTTTGCGAGCACTTTCTGCGTTTCGCTGCCGATGAGCAGCTTGGGCAGGCCGCTGCGGCCATGGGAGGCCATGGCAATCAGGTCACATTTGTATTTTTTGGCCGTCTTGACGATGGCATCGGCAGGAAAATCACTGCACACGTGGTAAGTGGCGCAGGACACGCCGCTGGCGGCGCATTCTTTTTTGATCGGCTCCAGGTGGCGCGCCGCCACCTTTTTGGCTCGCGCTTCAAAATCCCTGGGCGCAATGAAATCAGGCGGGATGTATTCCGCGTAAACGTTGAAGTTATACCCCGGCGCGACATGAAATCCCGTGATGCGGGCGCCGGTTGCCTTTGCCAGTGCCACGGCCTTTTTTACGGCTTTGCGCGAAAGCGCCGAGCCGTCAGTGGGAACCATAATATTGCGGAACATGGCTGCTCTCCTCAGTGTGATTGGACCCTCGCGGGGCTTCGGGAATATATGGTCACGTTAGTGCGAATCACGCGACCGCAGTTTGATGTAGATCAAACCGGCACTCCAAAGCGTTGACTATTCTTTGCCCGTGATCAATCCGGCGGGGAGATGTCATGCAGGTGCAATCGACCTATAACTACACGGTGGTCCGGCAGTTTGCGATCATGACCGTGGTCTGGGGCATCGTCGGCATGCTGGTGGGGGTTTTCATCGCCGCCCAGCTGATCTGGCCCGAACTCAACCTGGCGCCCTGGCTGTCCTACGGGCGGCTGCGGCCGCTGCATACCAATGCGGTGATTTTTGCCTTTGGCGGATCGGCGCTGTTCGCCACCTCGTATTACGTGGTGCAGCGCACCTGCCATGTCCGCCTGTTCGGCGACGCCCTGGCGGCATTCACGTTCTGGGGCTGGCAGGCGGTCATCGTGCTGGCGGCCGTGACGTTGCCGCTCGGCTATACCAGTTCCAAGGAGTATGCCGAACTCGAATGGCCGATCGACATCCTGATTACGCTGGTGTGGGTGTCCTATGCGGTGGTGTTTTTCGGCACCATGGCCAGGCGCAAGACACCGCATATCTATGTTGCCAACTGGTTTTTCGGGGCGTTTATCCTGACGGTGGCGGTGCTGCATCTGGTCAACAGCGCGGCGGTTCCGGTCAGCCTGACCAAATCGTACTCGGCCTATGCCGGCGTGCAGGATGCGATGGTGCAGTGGTGGTATGGCCACAACGCGGTCGGTTTTTTCCTGACCGCGGGGTTTCTGGGCATGATGTATTACTTCATCCCGAAGCAGGCCGGCCGTCCGGTGTACTCCTACCGGTTGTCGGTGGTGCATTTCTGGACGCTGATTTTTACCTACATGTGGGCGGGGCCCCACCACCTGCATTACACCGCGCTGCCGGACTGGGCGCAATCGATCGGCATGCTGTTTTCGCTGGTGCTGCTGGCGCCGTCGTGGGGCGGCATGATCAACGGCATCATGACGCTGTCGGGCGCCTGGCATAAACTGCGCACCGATCCCATCCTGAAGTTCCTCGTCGTGTCGCTGTCGTTCTATGGCATGTCAACCTTCGAGGGGCCGATGATGTCGATCAAGACGGTGAATGCGCTGTCGCATTTCACCGACTGGACCATCGGCCATGTGCACAGCGGCGCGCTGGGCTGGGTCGGCATGGTGTCGATCGGCAGCCTCTATTACCTGATTCCGCGCCTCTACGGACGTATCGAGATGCACAGCATGAAGCTGGTGACGCTGCATTTCTGGGTGGCGACCATCGGCATCGTGCTCTATATCGCGGCCATGTGGATTGCCGGTGTCATGCAGGGTTTGATGTGGCGCGCGGTGAATCCTGACGGCACGCTGACTTATGCCTTCGTTGAATCGGTGAAGGCCACCTATCCCTACTACGCGGTGCGGCTGCTCGGCGGCGTACTGTATTTCTCCGGGATGCTGATCATGGCCTGGAACGTGTACAAGACCGTCGTCGGGCAGCGGCCGGTAGATGCGCCGATACCCGCCGTGGCTGGGGCGCACACCTGAAGTGTCAATATGACATGTTGATTTTAAACATATTTTAGAAATCGGGAGCCTGTATGGATAGTTCGGGCCATGCAATTATCGAAAAGAATCTGGGCCTGCTCGTCGCGCTGGTGATCCTGGCGATCAGCTTCGGCGGTCTGGTCGAGATCGTGCCGTTGTTTTTCCAGAAATCGACCACGCAGCCGGTCAGCGGGCTGAAGCCGTACACGCCGCTGCAACTGTCCGGGCGCGACATCTACATCCGCGAAGGCTGCTACAACTGCCATTCGCAGATGATCCGGCCGTTTCGCGCCGAGACTGAGCGTTATGGACATTATTCGGTAGCGGGCGAATTCGTCTATGACCATCCGTTCCTGTGGGGCAGCAAGCGTACCGGGCCGGACCTGGCGCGGGTCGGCGGCCGCTATTCCGATGACTGGCATCGCGTGCATCTGACCAATCCCCGCGATCTGGTGCCGGAATCGAACATGCCGGGCTATGCATGGCTCAACTCGGCCCAGGTCGATGCGGACATCATGCCGGCGAAGCTGCGCGCGCTGCGTCTGCTCGGAGTACCGTACAGCGAAGAGGACGTTGCCGGAGCCGCGGCAGCGGTCAAGGGCAGGACGGAAATGGATGCCCTGGTGGCCTATCTGCAGGGCCTCGGCACCGTATTGCGGAATGTGAGGTAACCCATGGACATCAACCTGATGCGTTCAATATGGACGGCAGTGCTGTTTGTCGTGTTCATCGGCATTGTGTGGTGGGCCTGGAGCGGTCGGCGCAAGGCTGATTTCGAGGCCGCGGCGCGCCTGCCGCTCGATGACGATCTGGCTGAACAGGAGCTGACCCGTAAAGGGGGGGCGCAACAATGAGTGATTTTGTCCACGACGGCTGGAGCTTTTATATCGCCATCATCACCATAGCGAGCCTGCTGGCCTGCGCGGTGCTGTTGCAGGTGATGTCCACGCGCAAGCTGGCTCCGGGAGAGAAGCCGGGCACGACCGGTCATATCTGGGACGAGGATCTGCAGGAATGGCACAACCCGCTGCCGAGCTGGTGGATGTGGCTGTTCTACATCACGATAGTGTTCTCCTTTGCCTACCTGCTGCTCTATCCGGGGCTGGGATCGTATACGGGTTATCTGGGCTGGAGTTCCAAAGGCCAGTACGAAGACGAGCAGAAACAGGCGGCTGCGACCTTCGGCCCGGTCATTGACCGGTTCCTCAGGCAGGACGTGATGGCGGTAGCGGCCGATCCGCAGGCGCGTGAAATCGGCCAGCGCCTGTTTCTGAATTACTGCGCGCAGTGTCACGGGTCCGATGCCGGCGGATCGCGCGGCTATCCCAATCTGCGCGACGGCGACTGGCTGTACGGCGGCACGCCCGATGCCGTGCGCGCAACGATCAACGGCGGCCGCAACGGCGTGATGCCGCCGCTGGGGGCTGCAGTCGGCGGCGGCGAGGACGTACGCGATGTCGTGCATCATGTGCTGTCGCTGTCGGGACGCACCCATGACGGCCTGCGCGCGCAACGCGGCAAGCCGAAGTTTGCGGCTGTCTGCGCGGCCTGTCATGGTGCGGACGGCAAGGGCAACCAGCAGGTCGGCGCACCGAACCTGACCGACGACATCTGGCTGCATGGCGGCACCGAGGCAGCCATCACCGAAACCATCGTCAGGGGGCGGATCAACCAGATGCCGGCGCACAGGGATTTTCTCGACGAAGGCAAGGTGCATCTGCTGACCGCGTACGTGCTCGGCATCTCGGGTCAGGCCGGGAAGTAAATGCTTGCGCCGGACCGCGCGTCGCCGCCGGCGTCGGCTGTCGATGAAGTCGAAGTCTCGCTGTATGAAGTCCGCAAGGAGATTTATGCCCGGGCTGTAACCGGAGTGTTTGCGCGCTGGCGTGTGGCGCTGGTCCTTGCCACGCAAATCGTTTTCTACGGCATGCCGTGGCTGACCTGGAATGACCGTCAGGCTGTATTGTTTGACCTCGTATCCCGCAAGTTCTACATATTCGGGTTGGTGTTCTGGCCGCAGGATTTCATATTCCTGACGGTGCTGCTGATCATTTCCGCCTACCTGCTGTTTCTGTTTACGGCGGTAGCCGGCCGGTTGTGGTGCGGCTATGCCTGCCCGCAGACGGTGTACACCGAGATGTTCATGTGGATCGAGCGCAGGATCGAGGGCGATCATGTGCAGCGCATGCGCCTCGACCGGTCGTCGCCGGGCGCACGCAAGGTTGGCTTGAAGGTATTCAAGCACGGCGTGTGGATTGCGCTGGCCCTGTGGACGGGATTCACCTTTGTCGGCTATTTCACGCCGATCAACACGTTGGCGGTGTCGTTCGTCAACTGGACGCTCGGGCCGTGGGAGACATTCTGGATTTTTTTCTACGGATTCGCCACCTACGGCAATGCCGGCTGGATGCGCGAACAGGTCTGCAAGTATATGTGCCCGTACGCGCGCTTCCAGAGCGTGATGTTCGATTCCGACACGCTGGTCATTACCTACGATGCGAAGCGCGGCGAACCGCGCGGCTCGCGCACGAGAAAAGCGGATCCGCACGCGCTGGGGCTGGGCGACTGCGTGGACTGCAATATCTGCGTGCAGGTCTGCCCCACGGGCATCGATATCCGCCAGGGGCTGCAGTATGAATGCATCGGCTGCGCCGCCTGCATCGACGGCTGCGATCAGGTCATGGATCGCATGGGATACCCGCGGGGCCTGATCCGGTATTCCACTGAAAATGCCGTGGCGGGAAAGTATGCCGATGGCGACATCAGGCGCCACGTGGCGCGTCCGCGCGTGCTGATCTACAGCGCACTGCTGGTCGCCATCGTGATTGCGTTTTTCGCCGGGTTGCTGTTGAGGAGTCCGCTGAAGGTCGATGTGCTGCGCGACCGCGGCGCCATGGTGCGCGACGGAGCGGGCGGACGCATCGAGAACGTGTACCGGTTGCAGTTCATCAATACTGACGAAAACACGCACCGCTACCAGGTGGCCGTCAGCGGTTTGCCGGGGCTGGAAGTGGTGGTGCAGCAGCCGATCGCAGTGCCGCCGGCGACCACGCAGGCGTTTCCGGTGGTGGTGCGCGTGGATCCGGCGGGTCTGGCGCCGGGTTCGCATGTGATCATGTTCCACATCAATGACATTGAACGCACGGAAGTCAGGGCTGATGAAAAATCCCGGTTTTTTGTCCGCTAAGGTAACTATTAAGGAGGCTGGAATGAAATTCGCGGAAGTCGATGCGGGACCGTGGTACCGGGAGCCGTGGCCGTGGCTGCTGATGGCGGGTCCGGCGGCCGTGGTGGTTGCGGGTTTTGCAACCATCTGGATCGCGGTGGCCAGCAGCGACGGCCTGGTCGTTGACGATTATTACAAACAGGGCATGGCGATCAATCAGGCGATACAGCGCGACGCGCTGGCGGCGCAGCGCGGCTATCGCGCCACGGCCGTGATGTCCGGGGAAGGGCGCAGCGTGACCGTGCAACTGGCGGCCGCGGCGGGCGTGCCGTTGCCGGACCTATTGAGTCTGCGCATCGTGCATCCGACGCGTGCCGGCATGGACGGCGTGATATTGCTGCGGCAAGGCCGGCCCGGCACCTATGAGGGCATTGCGCCGGGATTGGCTGACGGACGCCGGATCCTCGTACTCGAAGATGCGCAATCGGCATGGCGGCTGACCGCCGATGCCGCGTTTCCCATGCATGATCGCATCGTGCTGAAACCGGCAAACCTGCAATAGGAGGAGGTGTCCCATGGCGTGGAAGCTGCTGTTTGGTTCGGATGCCGGCCTGCTCAGCCTGCTGACGATCGTGGTGGTGATCGGCATCGGTGTCTGGATGTATTTGTTTTTCCGCAGGAAAATGACAGAGGACGAGAGCGGGGAATCCCGCGATGGTCCCGGGAAGACTTGAAACGGAGCAGGAGACCATCACCATGGGCAAGCAACTGATCTGGATACTGTGGCCGTCGTTCATCGTCGGCGGCATCGCGGAAATGGTGTTCTTTACCCTGATCGACCCGCAGGAACTGTACCTGCTCGGACAGCCGGTGCATTGGTCGCCGACCGCGGTTTATTCGCTGGGATTCTTCATGTTCTGGGGGATTGCCGCTGCTTCCAGCGCCTTCACCTGTTTTCTGCAGCGCTCGTCCGCGCAGATCAATCGTTCCGTTTGACCTGTGTCAAGGCGCATCCATCGCCTCCGGGCGCAGCATGATGCTGTGGAGTTTGTGTTGAACACGGCGGTGCGTGAATCGGGTGGTGTCAGGAGGTAATGCACATGGTCAAAAAAAAACCTTTGAAATCAGACATCAGGACGGCCAAGCCGGCAAAGCGGCGGCGGGTTTCCGTAAAAGTGGTCATTCCCAAGGATGAAAAGCAGCATCTGGTTACAGCGGCGGCTTATTTCCGTGCGGCGCGCTACCGCGATCTCTGTGCAGGTGAATGCCGGAAGGATGACGAACGTGCTGCCGCTGCCGAGCTTGAAGCATTGCTCAAACGCCACCACGTCCAGCCATGAAAGGGACCAGCCCCATGGCGACAGTCCGTAAAGGCAGCACTGCAAAATCATCCACCGGCGCGACGCACCGGGGCGGGGTGTTGAGCGACCGCTGTTGCGTGGTGGTCGCCAACGGACTACGGGCGCGCTTTTTCGTCCTTGAGGAAACCGCGCAGCCCCGGGCGCGCTACCGCCTCGCCGAGCAGACCGGCCTGAACAACGCCGTGTCTGCGGCGAGGGGCGCCGATGCACCCGGCGTGCGCACGGAACGCAATACCAGCCGTCAGCTGGGCCCCATGCATCCCATCGGCGAGAAACGCGCGCAGCACCGTGCGGAAATCGAGCGGCGCTTCGCCCACGAAATAGCCGCGCAGGTCAAAAAGCTGTTCGGCAGCTGGAAATCCGGTCTGGTGGTGCTGTCCGCCAACCCGAAAATGCTGGGCATGCTGCGCGAGTCCGTGCAGGCGGCGTTGCAGCCGACAGTCCGGCTGGAGCAAATTCGCCACGACTATACGGCACTGACGCCCAGCGCGTTGATGCAGCAGTTGCAACTGTCAGGCGGAAAATAACCGGATCAACGGCGGGCCCTCGTGTATTCCGGTGAGAGGTCGCCTTCCCGCCGGGCTGCGCCGGCGGCGCGCATTGACACAGGTCAACATGTCCGGGTGCCGCGGGCATAGCATGATTTCTGCGGCGATAGTGCCGGTATGAGAGCGGCACAAAGATCGGCCGGGTAATTATTTCAGGAGCAGATCATGACCAACATTACACGTGTCAATCCGGCGAACGATGTCGATGATTTTTTCAAGGGCCTGTTCTTGCGGCCGATGCGTTTCGATTTCGATGATGATTCGCAGTTGCGGCTCAAGATGGATGTCGCCAAGACCGACGATACCTATACCGTGGAAGCGGAAATGCCGGGCGTGGCCAAGGATGACATTCAGGTGACGGTCGATGGCAATCAGGTCACCATCTCCGGGGAAGTGCGCAAGGAAAAAGAAGAGAAAAAGGGCGAGGAAGTGATCCGCAGCGAGCGGTACTACGGCGCTGTGTCGCGCAGTTTCGTACTGCCCCAGGAAGTGGATGAAAACAAGGTGGTCGCCAAATCTGCCGACGGCGTACTGACGCTGACGTTACCGGTGAAAATGAAATCGTCAACCCGGAAAATCACGGTGACTTGAGTGCGGGCGGGATGGCGGCGCTGCGGATGATCCGGCGGCTGGCGATGGTTGCGGCCATAGTGGTGCTGCCGCTGCCTGCTGCCGGGCAGGGCGTTGCCGACCCGGAGCGCGGACGGGCGCTCTATGAGAATCACTGCGTGGTGTGCCATACGCCGCGGGTGCATAGCCGTCCCAACAGACTGCCGATCAGCAGGGACGAGTTGCGCGGTGTTATCGATCGCTGGCAGCAGGCGGAACAATTGCGCTGGGATGCGCAGGATGTCGCCGATGTCGTGGAATTTCTGGGCCGTACGCGTTACGGCTACGCCCCGCAATAACCGTTTCAGGTGCGGCAGCTGTGCTGGCCGACCAGTTCGCGGAGGCCGTCGATTTGCAGGATGCGCAGGTGCTTGTTCTGCACGGCGATCAGCCCCTGCGCCTGGAAGTGCGACAGCGCGCGACTGACGGTTTCGAGCTTGAGGCCGAGGTAACTGCCGATTTCCTCACGCGTCATGCGCAGGTGAAACTCGGTCGGCGAATAGCCGCGCAGGGCGAAACGCTGGGACAGGTTGAGCAGGAATGCGGCGAGCCGCTCCTCGGCGCGCATGCTGCCGAGCAGCAGCATCACCCCATGGTCGCGGGCGATTTCGCGGCTCATGATGCGGTGAAAATGCTGCTGCAATGACGGAATCTGGCGCGACAGCGTTTCCAGATCCTTCAACGGAATTTCGCAGACATCGCTGTCTTCCAGCGCCACGGCATCGCACAGGTGCTGATTGGTGCCGATGGCGTCCATGCCCATCAGATCGCCCATCATGTGAAAACCGGCGACCTGTTCCCGCCCGTCTTCATGCAGCACGCAGCTTTTGATGAAACCCGAGCGTATGGCATAGAGTGCGTGCAGGGTGGCGCCCGCCCGGAACAGGTAGTCGCCGCGCTTCACCGGTCGCCGCTGGTCAATGACCTGGTCCACGGATTTCAGTTCGTCTGGCGTGAGTCCCGCGGGCAGGCACAACTCATGCAGGCTGCAGGCGGAGCAGGCGGTCTTGAGCTTGCCGATTTCAACGATGTGCAGCGATCCTGTCATTCAGGCATCCGGAGGTTGCGGGGCGGGCGGTGCGGCAGTGCAGCAGCACTGTGGACAGTCGTAATCCTACCCCCATATTGATCCATGTCAAATCCGTTTGGCGCAATATGGTCACAATGGCGCACATACGGTTACCGGAACCCCATGAACACCCCTGTAGCGCTCCCCGATCACCTGTCCTTTGAGGTTGATCTCGACCTGATCCGGCGCCTGGACCGTAACGGTCCGCGCTACACATCCTATCCGACGGCAGACCGCTTTGTGGAAGCGTTCGGCTCCGAAATCTATCAATCCTGGGTGGCGCGCCGGAATATCGGCGGCATACGCCGCGCGCTGTCGATTTATGTGCATCTGCCGTTTTGCAGCACGATCTGTTTTTATTGCGCCTGCAACAAGGTGATCACGCGTAATCGCGGCAAGGGCGAGCAGTATCTCGAATATCTGTTCCGGGAAATCGATTTGCAGGGGCCGCTGTTCCGGGATGACCCTGTCGTCGAGCAGATGCATTGGGGCGGCGGCACGCCGACGTTTTTCACGATGCCGCAGCTGGCATCGCTGTGGGGGCATCTGGGGCGTCATTTCCGCATGGCGCCGGACGGGGAATACTCCATCGAAATCGATCCGCGCAGCGTGGATGGCGAAAAGATCCACGCATTGCGTGACATGGGTTTCAACCGCATCAGCATGGGGGTGCAGGATTTCGATCCGGATGTGCAGCGCGCGGTTAACCGCATTCAGAATGAAAAGCAGACGCTGGAGGTCATGGCAACCGCGCGGGACGCCGGTTTCGCGTCGATCAACGTGGATTTGATCTATGGCCTGCCGCGGCAGACCCTGGAAACCTTCGGCCGCACGCTGGACAAGGTCGTCGTCGCGCAGCCCGATCGCATCGCGATTTACAACTACGCCCATCTGCCGACCCGTTTCAAGCCCCAGCGCCGCATCGTCGATGCGGAACTGCCGTCGCCCGACATCAAGCTCAAATTGATCGGGCTGGCGGCGCAGCGGCTGGGAGCGGCCGGTTATGTCTATATCGGCATGGATCATTTTGCCAGGCCCGGGGATGCGCTGGCGCTGGCGCAGCGCGACGGGCGCCTGCACCGCAATTTCCAGGGATACTCGACGCACGCCGATTGCGACCTGATCGGCCTCGGTGTTTCATCGATCGGCGCCATCGGTCCGACCTACAGCCAGAACCATCGTGACCTTGACAGTTACTACGACAGTCTGGATCACGGCCTGCTGCCGGTGGCGCGCGGCATGGAGCTGTCGCAGGACGATCTGGCGCGCCGCGCCGTGATTCAGGCGCTGACCTGCCAGTTCCGGGTGTCCAAGGAATCGATCGGCATTGCCTACCTGCTCGATTTCGACCGCTATTTCGCCGAGGAGATCGCGGATCTGCGGCAGCTGGCGCGGGACGGCCTGGTGGAACTCAACGGCGAATGGATCACCGTCACGCCGCGCGGCCGCATGCTGGTGCGCAATATCTGCATGGTGTTCGACCGGTATTTGCGGCGCGAGCAGGAGACGCAGCGCTATTCGCGGGTGATCTGAAGTGTGGTCCATGAGCGGCTGGATGCAGGCCATGCTGCTCACCGCGTTCGCCGCAGGCCTGCTGGGCGGTGCGCACTGCGCCGCCATGTGCGGCGGCATTGTCGGCATGACCTGTGCGCCGCACAGCGCCGGTGAATCGCCGCGCTGGCGATTCCTGCTGATATACAACGCCGGACGCATCGCGAGCTATGCCGCTGCCGGCGCGCTGGCGGGCGCATTGGGGCAGGGCGGTATGGCGTTGCGCGGCGGCGCGCTGGCGCAACATGTGCTGATGTTCCTGATGGGGGCGACGCTGATCGTGGTCGCGCTCAACGTCGCCGGCGTCAAACCGGTGGCGCAGGGCCTGGAAGCCGCCGGGAGTTTTCTGTGGCGGCGCTTGCAGCCTGCCGCCCGTCATTTTTTGCCGGTGACGTCGCCATGGCAGGCGTTGGGACTGGGCGCGTTGTGGGGCTGGCTGCCCTGCGGCATGGTCTATGCAATGCTGCTCACCGCGCTCGCCTCAGGTGATGCCGCGGAGGGCGCGCTGATCCTTGCCGCCTTCGGTCTGGGTACCTTGCCCAATCTGCTGCTGATCGGCGCGGCCGTGACGCGTGCGCGGCGCTGGCTGCAGAACCGGCCCGCGCGTTATGCGGTCAGCGCGGTCATTGCCGCGGTGGGAATCTACGGCATGTTGCATGTGCTGCAGCCGGTGGCACTGCAGCCGGACAGCCTGTTGTGCCGTCTGGCTCCGGGCCTGGCTGAATTGATCCGTCACTGAAACCTGAACTCTGCTGCCGCCGTGATCGGAGATCGCGGCGGTAATCCGGCAGCAGGCGTTACTTGATGATGCCGCAGGCGACGCGTCCGCCGGCGTTGCCGGTGGGATCGGTCTTGAGGTCATCCACATCCGCATGCACGATGACTGCGCGGCCGATGATGTCGTCCGCCTTGTCGCTGCTGACGGAAATGCCGCCGACGACAAAGTTGAAGCTGGCGACGCCCTGATCGTTGAAATTCAGGTTGCCGAGATCGCCGGCATGCCGCACCGGATCATACGGGCCGCCGTGCTTGTGCTTGCCGGGATTGAAATGGCCGCCGGTGCTCATGCCCTTGGCGTCGCTGCAGTCGCCTTTTTCATGGATGTGAAACCCCTTGGGCCCTTTGCTGTGGCCACTGACCTGGCCGCTGACGCGGACGATGTCCGGGCCGGCCTGGGTGAATGTGACTTTGCCGATCACCTTGCTGCCGCTGCGCGGTTCGAGAGTGGCAGTGGCGCTGACTTCCTTGTGCTCCGCGGTTCCGGCGCAGCCGGCGGTGAGGCCGAGCAACGTGGCGGCAATGATCGTGCGTTTCATCAGTAATCTCCTTTGGGTAAATGCTTGATTGCGGCGTGCATATGTAACTCGTTATTTTTATTGATGTTTTCAGCAACGCACCTGCTGCCTGCAGAATTGCGCCAGCGCGGTGACGGTGGTGCTGCCGCTGACCCGCTGCTGTGCGCGGTTCGAAGATCCGTGTTCGAGCGCCAGGCGCATGTTGTATTTGGCAAAAAATGTATTGAACATTTCACCGCCCAGCGTACCGGTGGCAAACAGCGCATCGCCGGTGCGGTCATGTTCGAGCAGAATGGTGCACAACGGCTGCGGCGCCGGCCCGCCCATCACGCGCGCCCCGGCAGAGGGATCATACTCGCTGTGTTCGGAGCAGCAATGGATCATCCGCGGCTTGCTGATTTTGGATGCGGTGGACTGGTCGCGGTAGCTGATGAAGCTGATCTGTTTGGTGGGATAGGCCAGTTGATGCGAGCAGATGGCCGAGTAGGCGACGATGGCGCGCTGCGGCCCGGCGCCGCCCGGCCACTGATAGGCGGCGCCATCCCCGGTTTTGAGATCGACGTTCTGCACGGTGGGTTTGCCCAGATTGAGCAAAAAGCAGGGCGTGCCTTCGAAGGGATAATGGAAGACATAGTTTTCGCCGACCGTGAGTGCCGATGCGCGCAGCGGCCGGCCGCCGCCGTCAACGAGTTGCGTACGCGCATATTGCCGCGGCCGGGCATCGGCTGCGGGCATGGCATGTTCCGCGCTCATGCCCAGTGCAGAGGCGGCGCAGGATGTGGCGCAAGCGCGGATAAAGTCGCGGCGTTGCATGATCGGCGCCTATTCTTCGGGGTTGCGCCGGGGCTGTCAAATACCGCGCAAAAACCACACAAAAAAACAGCCCGCTGATACGGGCTGGAATGGGCCTTACTGCGCGCCGGAGGGGGTTACGGCCGGCGGCAGTAGTAGGACAGGCCCCGAAGGTTGACGTGGTAACCGTTAACGGAAGCGGTAGTTGATGGTGAAGCCAATGAAATGGACTTCCTGGGTCGGGCTGGCCATCACCCGCGTGCCGTCCGAGTAAGTCCACCGGTCCCAGGTCCAGTCGTCCGTGCTGAACCGGTCGTAGATGTAGGTGGCGCGGAGGGTGATATCTTTTTTCACAGTGTAATTCGCGAACAGCTTGAGCTTGGTCAGCTTGGTGGCGATATCCGGAATCACATTGATCGCGGCGCCGGCCAGCGCCTGCTGGCGGTTTTCGTCGGTGATGTCGGACTGGCTGAAATCCGCGCCGACTTCCAGCCAACTGTAAGGTTTGCCGCGGATGCCCAGGCCGAGTGCATCACCGAGGTTGCGCTGTTTGTACGAAAAGACCGTCGTGCGGAACAGTTGTTCGTAGCGCATGTCGTCACGGGATGCCCAGGCGGTAGCCTGCCACCGGTCATTGAGGGCAAGCGCGGCATCCACTGAATACCCCGTAGCTTGGCCTTTTTGCGGACCCAAGGCGGTTCCGGCAGGAGTGACGCCGTTACCGGGGCGCTGGCCATAGTTGTCATGCGAATCGTCCACCCTGAACTGCAGGGACAGCTTTTCCGTGGCCTGCCAGTTGGCGGTTACACGCACCTTGTGGCGTTCGCGGTCGGCAAGGTAAATCGGTGCAATCCGGTTGCTGCCGGCCGCTCCACTTAATTGGGTCGTCGTAATGAAATCCGAGCCGCCGCGGTCGCTGTAGAGGTAGCTGAGAGATCCGGTCAGCGTGTCGGAAATGGAACGGCGCAGTTCCGCGCGGTAGGTCGTTTCCTCGGTCGTGTCGCGGTAGCTGACGATACGCACGGGGCTGGTGTTGCGTTTTTTCTCTTCGTAATCGACGCCGCCGATCAGCCGGAGGTTCATGGGCAGGGCGTAACTGGCCTCCAGCTTGCCGGCCAGCGTACGGATGGAGCGTGGTTCGTTATTGCCGTTCAGAGAGCTACCGGCGGTGGTGTATTGGACAATCGGCGTCCGGTCATCACGGTCCTCAAAGCGCAGATTGCCCAGCAGCGACAGCTTGGGCAGCGGGCGCGCCGTGATGCCCATTTGTACTTGCGTGGTATCGATGGCGCCGCCGAGGTCGCGACGGTTGTTGAGCGTCGGGATGTTGATAAAGGCCTCGTTCTGGGTCGCCTTGGCGTAGGCCACCTTGAAGGTGCCGCGCGTGGTCGGCGTGAAGCTGTAGCCGCCGGACAAATACAGTTGATGCGATTGATTTCCGGGCGGCAGCGCCATTTGCGTGAACACGGTGCTGTTGGGGATATTCAGTGCGCCATCGTTGTTGTCGAATGTTGTGCCGTAATAACCGCCGGAGAGTTGCAGTTTTTCGCTGGTGTATCCCAGGATGATGTCGAGCTGGCGGGTAGTCTGGTTGATCGGATCGACCAGAAAGTTGACGGTGTTCGATGTGCCCTGACCCCATTGCCGAGAACCGTCCTTGTCCTCATTGCGGAAACGCACCTGCACGTCGAAGCCGGTCGGCAGTATTTTGCTGAAACCGAGAGTCATGGCCTTGCGCTTGGTTTCCAGATCGACGTCCCGCCGGGGGGTGGTGCCGTTGCCGAGGGTCTGGGTAGCGCTGCCGATGCCGGTGAGTCCGGTGTTCACGGTGTAGGGATTGAAGCGCGGGATCTCGTCATACTCGATGAAATAGCCCCAGTTGCCTTGGCGGTTGTGTTCAAAGCGCAACTGGCGCGTGTCCAGCCCCAGGTTGCTGCCGCTGAGCGTCAGCCAGGTGCCAGTGTCGTCGTCACGGCGGATCAGCCTGCCGCCGAGCAGTCCGTAGGTCTTGTTTTCGTTCATGCCGTTGTAGAGGCCGAAGCGCTTGCCGTCGTTATCCGTGATGCCGACGCCGAACTCGATGTTGCTTTCGGGTTTGGTCAGCGCCTTGATGTCGTCGTCTTCGGCAGCAGCAGCCGGCCCGAAAGCCCCGAGTACGGCCGCGGTGATTGCGGTCAGACGGATCGCGCAGCGTGCATGTTTGTTCATGATCGTCTCCTGTCTACCGGTCAGCGACGGAACACCCGTTCGCCGGTGGCATTGATCGGATTGTTGGTGCCGTGAATGTTGGTATGGCAGTTCACGCAGCCCCGCGCCACCAGGTTGGCGGTTGAGGTGGTGGCACCGGGGGCTGTAAATACTCCTGGGTTGTTGGCGTGTGCGGCGGGTTCGTGACACTGCTGGCACAGGAACGGCGGCCGGGTCTTCAACAGATTCGGCGTGGTTGTCCCGTGCGGGTTGTGGCAGATCGAGCAATCTTCCTGCACCGGCTGGTGGGTGCGGACGAAGGGGCCGCGTTTTTCCATGTGGCAGGTGTAGCAGGTGTCGTTGACGTTATCGCGGACCAGGTTTTTCGGGCCTGCCGAGCCGTGCGCATTGTGGCAATCGGAGCAGGTCACCTTGCCTTCGGGAACCGGGTGGCGCGACGGGCGCAACATCTGCGCGCGCTGTTCCTTGTGGCAGGTGTAGCAGACTTCCGCCTGCTGCTGCTTGTCGCGCACCTTGTCGTGGCCCGTATGCACCTGGTGGCAGGAGGTGCAGGTGGTGTCGCGGCTGGCGTGCAGGCTCATCTGCCAGTGCGTGCGCTTGCCGCCCTGATGGCAGGTCAGGCAGGCAGCATTCTGGGTTTCCGGCGGTGTGTCGCCTTTTTTGCTGAATACGCGCTGGGGCTTCGGACGCTCCTTGGCGTTGGCAGGTTTGTTGACGTGGGTTTCGCTGGCCCCGTGGCAACTGGTGCAGGTGGGCGTGCGCTTGTCGGCCACCGTGCCGTGCTTGGTTTTGCCGATGGCCAGCACCGGGAATTCTTCGGTCTCGTCGTGGCAGCGCGTACATTGCGCGTCGCCCTTGAGCACCATGTCCTTGCGCGGCGCTTTTGCCGCGTCCTGCGCAACGGCGACCTGTGATGTGAAGGCGAGGAGCGCGGCAAAGGCCAAGCTTCTCAGCAGGGTGATGATCGCAGATCCTGGTTTCATGTCGTCGTACCTCGTTGTTGACGATGTGCGGGCGAGCCCGCGTTGTCCATTACCGCTACTTGTTCTTCAACCGTGCCTCTTTGAGTTCCTGCGGACCGATGCCGTCCGGCTCCCCGTGGGCGATGCCGTAGTGGCATTCGATGCAGGTCTGACCCTCTTTTTGCGCCTTGGCGTGGCGGCTGCGCGCCTTCTCGGACTGTTTGTCCGCGCTCATGGCATCACGCTTGTGGCAGTTGCGGCATTCGAGCGAATCGGTGTCGAGCATGCGCTCCCACACGCGGTGGGCCATTGCGGGACGATGCGCCTGGAATTTTTCCTTGGTGTCGATCACGCCCGTGACGAAATGTCCCCACAGCTCGAACGTGGCGCTGACCTTGCGTACCAGCATCGGCC
The DNA here is from genome assembly GCA_964486865.1 of uncultured Bordetella sp. Classification (GTDB taxonomy): domain Bacteria; phylum Pseudomonadota; class Gammaproteobacteria; order Burkholderiales; family SG8-41. Next base: position 49,738 of record CAZAOZ010000010.1, on the reverse strand, counting down.
CCGGCTCGCGCGGCACATGGCAGTCGGAGCAGATGGCGCGCACGCCGGAACGGTTGGTATCGTGGATGGTGCCCTTGAATTCGGCGTACACGTTGTCCTTCATCTCGTGACAGCCGATGCAGAACTGCTCGGTGTTGGTCCAGGCAAGGCCGGCGGCACCGGCGGTCATCAACAGGCCGGCGACGACCAGTGCGGTGATGACCACGCCTGCGGTCAGGGTGACCCGGGAGCAGGTCTTGCAGCGCTCCTGCAGGTTTTTCCACCATTTGCGGATCATCCTTGTTTTTCCCAGGGATGCGCGGTCAACGGCTCAGGATCCAGCGCACGACGTTGCGGATTTCCTTGTCATCCTTGGTTTTCAGCGAGTCGTGGGTTTCTTCCTTGCCGTCAACCTTGACCTTGGGGTTGGTGGTCAGGTGTTTGTAGATCTTGTCCTCGGCGTCGGCCTTGCCCTTGTTTTTTGTGGCGGTTTCCTTGAAGGACGGCGCATCTTTTTTCTTGTCGATCGCATGGCATTTCAGACAGTTGCTTTTCTTGGCCAGGGCCTGTGCGGCGTCGGCATCGACGTCGGCGGCACGGGTGGAGGCAGTAATGGCGATGACGAAAAACAGACTGCCTGCGGTCATCAAGAAGCTCTTGCTATTCATTCTTTTGCTCCCTTTGCTGTGCGGTAAAGCCACTTTTACGCAGATGCAGCATAAAAGGCCTGTAATCAGAATGCTTTGATGCAGATCAAAGAAAATATACAGGATTTCCTTGCAATTGGTCGAGGCGCATGTTTGACGTGGATCAAAAGCTGATATGTCCACCCTGATATTGTGGTTGCTGCAACGCGCAAGGAGGAAGACGTTTCATGACGGCTGCCATGACCAGTATCGCGGATGCGCTGGCCGGGATGACCCTGTTCAAGGGGCTGGATGCGAAAACCCGTGGCCGGCTGGCCGGCGGTGCGGCGTTATTGACAGCGCCCCGCGGGCACATCGTGTTTCGCGAGGGCGATCCCTGTGCCGGGCTGCATGTTGTGGTCAGCGGCCAGATCAAACTCCTGCTGCATGCCGGCAATGGCCACGAAAAGGTGTTTGATGTGATTGGTGCGGATGCCAGTTTCGGCGAGTCCGCGCTGTTTCTGGATCAGCCGCACCAGGTCGCCGCGGAGGCGATCATCGATTCGCAACTGGTGCTGCTGGCGCGGACGGCATTGCTCAGGGAAATCGCGGCGAACGGCGATCTCGCCATGCGCGTCATCCGGGTGCTGGCGCAGCGGGTCCGCGGTCGCACCCACGACATCAAAAGCTATGTGCTGTTCTCCGGCACACAGCGCGTCATCAGCCATCTGCTGCACGAGATTCCGGACGAGACCGGCGCATCCGGCGCAGTCGAAGTCACCTTGTCGACACGCAAGGGGATCATCGCCTCAAGGCTTAACCTGACGCAGGAACATTTCTCGCGCATCCTGCATGAACTGACGTCCGCCGCCCTGATCGAGGTTGACGGGCAGCGGGTGCGGATTCCGGATGTCGGGCGTTTGCGCTCTTGCGTGGTGAGCCCGGACCTGTTGACAACTGTTCCTTGAGATGTGCTGGTATCGCGCCGCACCGGGACCCTGAGCATTACCCTTTGCGCCTGAGCCGCAGGGCATTGGTCACGACGGAAACGGAACTGAGCGCCATCGCGGCCCCGGCGAATATGGGCGACAGCAATATGCCGAACCCGGGATACAGCACGCCCGCGGCAATCGGGATGCCCAGCGCGTTGTAACCGAAGGCAAACATCAGGTTCTGCCGGATATTGCGCATGGTGGCGCGTGACAGCACCGCAGCGCGGGCGATGCCGCGCAAATCCCCTTTTACCAAAGTCACCCCCGCGCTTTCCATGGCGACATCGGTGCCGGTGCCCATCGCAATGCCGACGTCGGCCTGGGCGAGAGCCGGGGCATCATTGATGCCGTCGCCGGCCATGGCGACTTTGTGGCCGGCAGACTGCAGGCGTTTGACATGTCCCGCCTTGTCTTCCGGCAGCACCTCGGCCAGGGCTTCGTCAATGCCAAGATGGCGCGCGACCGCCTCGGCAGTGCGGCGCGAATCGCCGGTCAGCATCACGATGCGCACGCCGGAGCGCTTGAGGGCGGCAATGGCCTCGGGCGTGCTGTCCTTGATCGGGTCGGCGACTGCCGCGATACCGGCGGCGGTGCCGTTCATGCCAAGGAAGACCACCGTCTTGGCCTCGGCGCGCAGTTTCTCCGCCTGCGCTTCCCAGCTTTGCGTATCGATGCCGTTTCGCTTCAGGAAATCGCGGCTGCCGACGAGGATTGTTCGGCCATCAATCACCGCCTGGACGCCCAAGCCGTTGACGGCGTCAAACGCCGTGGCAGGCTGCAGCACGAGTCCGCGCGCTTGCGCACCCTGGGCGACGGCATGTGCGATGGGGTGCTCGGACAACTGCTCCACCGCCGCCATCAGCGCCAGCGCCTCGTTCTCCGGCATGCCGGCTGCGGCAAAATCGGTGAGTGCCGGTTTGCCCATGGTCAGCGTGCCGGTCTTGTCCACGACCACGGTGTCGATGTCGCGCATGCGCTCGATGGCCTCGGCATTGCGGAACAGGATGCCGGCGCGGGCGCCTTCGCCCATGGCCACCGTCATCGAAATCGGCGTGGCCAGCCCGACCGCGCAGGGGCAGGCGATGATCAGCACGGCGATGGCGTTGAGCAGCGCATAGGTGAGCCGCGGTTCCGGCCCCATGAGCCACCAGACCAGCGCCGTCACCACGGCAATCGCCACCACGACCTGTACAAACCAGGCTGCGATCAGGTCGGCGAGCCGCTGGATCGGCGCGCGCGTGCGCTGCGCCTCTGCCACCATATGCACGATTTTGGCGAGCAGCGTATCCGAACCCACGCGTTCGGCGCGCATGACCAGCGCGCCGCTGCCGTTGATGGTGGCGCCGGTCACCCGGTCGCCGGCAGCCTTGGCCACCGGCACCGGCTCACCGGTGAGCATGGATTCGTCCACCCGGCTCGCACCGTCGAGCACGGTGCCGTCCACCGGCACCTTGTCACCGGGCTTCACGCGCAGCCGGTCGCCGACCACGACGGATTCAAGCGCCACCTGTTCCTCGGTGCCGTCTTTGCGCAGGCGCCACGCGAGATTGGGCGCGAGCTGCAGCAGTTCCCGGATCGCCTGGCTGGTCTGACCCATGGCGCGCAACTGCAGCACGTCACCCAGGATCACCAGCGTCACGATGACTGCTGCCGCTTCGAAATAAGTGCCCACGGCGCCGTCATGTTCGCGGAATTCAACCGGAAACAGGTCGGGCAGAAAAATTGCAAACAGGCTGAACAAGTAGGCGAGCCCCACGCCCAGTCCGATCAGCGAATACATGTTGAGCGCGCGGTGCGCCAGCGACAGCCAGAATTTGCGCAGGATAGGCCAGCCGACCCACAGCACCGCGGGGGTGCCGAGCACGAACTCTATCCAGCCGCGCGTTCGCGGCCGCAGGCCGAAGGGCTCCATGATGCCGACCATCGGCGACATGGCGAGGATGATCAGCGGAATCGACAGCGCGGCGCCGATCCACAGTCGCCGTGTCAGGTCGCGCAGTTCGCTGTCGTCCGCTTCGGCAGTGCCGGCGACAGGTACCAGCGCCATGCCGCAGAGCGGGCAGTCGCCGGGGGCATCGCGCAGGATCTCCGGATGCATCGGGCATGTCCACTGGGCTGCGGTCGCTGCAGGCCCCGCGTGTCCGTGATCGTGAGCGTGTGCATGGGGGGAATGCTTCACGTCCGCTTTCATTTTCGGGGCTCCGTAACATCGCGTGCCGGTATCGGGTCTGGCGTGCTGCGCCGGTCGGACCACCGCAGCCGCAGCGCCCGGTAGGCGATGGTCAGCAATGGCGGCAGCACCAGCCACTGCAGCAACGGGGAAAGACCGATGCCGTAAATCACCGGCATGCTTGCCGTATAGCCCCAGTTGCCGGCCTGATACACGTTATACCATTCGCTCCACGCGGTGAACGCCATGGCTCCGGTGACGACGATGACGCTGCCGGCCCACGGCCGGAATACCGGCCAGTCTTCCTGCCGCAGCGCAATGCCGGCCAGCGCGAACAGCGTGAGTGCGATCGCAACATCGCCCAGTGAGCAATGCACCAAGGCCTGCGCGATGCTCATGCGGTTCGCTTCGTCCCAGAGGGTATAGAGCCTGACATGGGCGATTTCCCACGCCAGATTCAGTGCGAAGGCGAGCGCGGACCACAGGCCGGCGCGCGCGATGATGCCCGTTTTTGCCAAACCCTGATCCATGCTCATCGGCATGCGCCCATGCCGGGCCTTATCTGCCTTGCGGCGACAGCCAGCTCTGGAAAAAGTTGTACAAAGGAGCAAACACCAGGCCGAAATAAATACCGTAGAGGAACGTTTCGAGCAGCCCGAGCAGGAAGCTGGGCCAGGTCAGCCAGGTAAATCCGGGCAGGAGCTTCAGCCAAACTTCGTACATGCGATGGTCGAACACAAGGTCGCCGGCCACGCAGATGACATAGCTGGTCATCAGGAAAAAGCCTGCGGCGAGACCCACAACACGCCAGTCGAGTTTATTCATGATGCGCCTCCTGTGATCGGGTTGAGACGAATTTGGCGGGGTTCTGCTCGAATTTTTCCCGGCAGGAAGCCGAACAGAAGTAATAGATTCTGCCGCCATGCACCGATGCTGCTTTTGCATGGCTCGGATCAACCGGCATTCCGCATACGGGATCTTTGGTGCCATCCGCTGCTGCGGGTTCGCGGTCAGGGCGACCGCCATGACTGTGACCTCCCATCATGTGCGCGCCGCAGCCGTAGCGCATCATCACGTAGAACAGGCCGCCCCAGACCACCAGCCAGACCAGGCTTTTCAGGCTTTCCGTATCCATGGGATTCTCCTTTCACTGTATTCCTTACTTCATGCCTTTGCCCATATCGCTTTCATTTTTCATCATGTCCTTTTTGTGCATATCGTCTGTCTTGCCCGCGGTGTCTTTTTTGACGGCTTTTTTGGGAGGGCCGTGCGGACGCTCGTCATGCCGGCCTCCAGTCATTGGCGGAGCGCGAACCCCGTCTTCTTTGGATACCTGGGCAGGTTTTTGCTGAGCGTGCGGTTTTTCGTCATGCCGGCCTTGGGCAAGTGCTGTCGTGGCCATGGCGGCAGTCAGAACAAAGACCAGGGTTTTCATTGTGCCGTGTTTCATAAATGGGCTCCTTGAGAGTTGGTTACGTTACGTGTAATCCAGTCGTGGCGATCGCTGCCGTTTATTGGCGTCCGCCGTACAGCGCCAGGTGGCAATGGAACTGATTTCACGTTGCCGCTCAAAAGTCATTCGGCATTATTTTTTCTGCAAGTCATCGCGCTTTTGCAGGAACTCTTCCCGGCTGATATTTCCGCTGGCATAAGCTTCTTCCAGTATTTCGAGCGCGCTTTTGCCGGCGGTCGCCTTGAATCTGTCGAAGAAGATTTTGATTGCCATAAACAAGATGGCAAATGGCAACAGCCATAGCGCCAGCATCACCATCCACCCGCCCAGCATCCAAACGCCATGATCAAATCCGTACATGTTGTCATGCTCCTTTACCAATGGGCGTGCTTCCGCCCGTGCTGAAAATCACATCACTGCTGCACTGCCTGCCCGGATTTTCCGGGTATTTCGGATGCGGCACGTCGTTGCATCTCCTCGGCTATGCCCGCCATCTTGCTTCTTACATCCTGGCCGATGACTACGGTTCCGATCAGAAGCGGTATCCAGAAACCCGGAACGATGCTGCTTTGATAGGTCACCAACGTCCTGTCGTCCTGTTGCTTGATGCGCCACTTTCCGGACATGCTTTTCAAATTCCCGCTGACTGCTGAAAAGTTTATTGCCTCAAGCGGCGTCTCCGTGATCTGCACCACAACCTCGACGGGTAATGTGAACACCAGAAAGCCGGTTTGCCCGATCTGCTTCAGCAGCAGGGGTTCGCCCGGGCTGCTGACTATGCGGCTGACCTGCATGCCCGGGACAAAGCGGGAAAGGTTGTTGTAATCGGTCAATACCTGCCAGGCGATGTGATGGTGCGCATCGACTTGCAGCTGCGCTTCCACGCGGATGATGTCCCCGTCGCGTTCTATGCTGATTGCGGGCTCTGCAAGAGCGTTGAGGCTGATCCAGAACAGGAAGAGCGGCATAAAATGCAGCGCCCAGCGATGCTCACGCATGCAGGCGTTATCCCCGGTGCTGCGGAGTTGACCTCTTCCGGCTGCCGATGTGCACATTGAGTAAATGAAACAGTAAATGAAACAAGAAGGCTCCGGGGGACCCCCGGTGCGGTGGTGCATCGTCAAAGATTGTTCCGGTGCGTTGTGCCGGACAGGAGCTAGCTGCGGAAGTTGCCGAACAGGATGAAGCGGGGTGGAGCGGGGATGGGGGCGTGGGCCGCAGTGACGGGCAGGCGCGCTGCCGTTTCCCGGGCGGGAGCGGATGTGGCGTGCAGTACCGGCAATGGCAGATCACCTGTGACCGGCGCCCGGTTCAGCCCGCTGCTTTGCGGCTGCGGGGACTGGAGATGGCAATGCACAGGTGTCTGTGCCGGGGAACCCAGGCGCTCCCACATGCCCAGGCAATGGTCGGCGCAGTGGCCGCCGCCGGCGCCATGTTCCGCATGCCCTGAAGCGTGCGCAGCGGAACCTGTTGCCGCGGCTGTCAAAGGGGCGAACAGCAAAGCGATCAGTATCGCGACCAATCGCATGATGCTGAAACTCCTGAGACTGACTTTACTCATGTAAAATATTTCCGTGCCGACACGCGCCGGGTACTGATATGGATCAAGCGCCGGCAGGCAATGGCGGATTGCTGCTCCGCATTAAAAAAATGGGCTCGTGCCAACCTGGCCGGCTCAAAATACCGTTTGTTTTAAACATGTTTTCTGTCGACTGGTTTTGAGTATCAGTAACGGGCGTAAACGGAATAACGGCCACGCTTGTCCACCAGCAGTACGTTGTAGCGGTCGGTGCGTGTGCCCTCCATGCCGGGCGAGCCGGCCGGCATGCCCGGCACGGCGAGGCCGGCGGCGACCGGACGTTCGGCCAGCAGGCGTTTGATTTCGCGTGCCGGCACATGGCCTTCGATGGCGTAACCATCCACCACCGCGGTATGGCAGCCGCCGAGCTCATCGGGAATGCCGCGGCGCCGGCGCTCGACACCGGTATCTTCGACTGCAATCGACTTCACCCGGAAGCCGTTGGCGCGCAGATGATCCATCCACGCGCCGCAGCAGCCTCACGTCGGGTTGAGATAAACATCCACCTGCGGCGGTTGTGCGGCGGACACCGCTCCTGAAATTGCAGCAGCGGAGAGCGCCAGCATGAAAGTGCGTCTGTTGGTCATGTCATCACCTCGCGGTTACGTTGATTTTGCCGATCATGCCGGCTTCGCAGTGTCACGGCAACAGCCATGACAGGCGCGAACAGGGCGCACGGGAAATCTCGCGTGAAATCCGTTGTTGCAGTGCGGTTTCTCATGCTTGAGTCCGGCGGTGAGGCTGTTTCAAGGTGCGGTCCGCAAGGCTACGCTGCCCGGTGCAGGCGCATCGTGCCCAGCGGCGTGGCAAAGCTTGCGGTTTCGGCGGTTTCCGGAAATCCGGATTTCCGCATCAGTTCAGGCAATGCGCCGATGACCGAGTCCCGGGTGGTTTCGAAGCCATCCAGCAACTGGACGGGGAAGAAAAGGCAGCGCATCAGGACATTTTCCGGTTTGCCCCAATCAGCGATGTGCAGCAGGCCCCCGGGGGCGAGTACCCGACGCACTTCCCGTAGCGCAGCCAGCTTTGCTTCGCGCGTGAGATGGTGGAAAAACAGGCTGCTTGCCACGCCATCGAATCGGGCATTTTCGAAAGGCAGCGCATCGCTGAATCCCTGATGCAGTTCTATCTTGACCGCCGAGCGCCGGGCCTTGCCGGCAGCGATTTTGAGCGCCTCATGGTCTGCGTCGAGCCCGGCGACTGCGGTATCCGGCATGGAGCTGGCAATCGCGATGGTGAGCGTGCCGGTGCCGCATCCCAAGTCAAGAACGCGGCGCGGGCGAGCGCCCGCGAGCTGCGCCACAAGGGCCTGCTTGAACGCAGCCTCGCGCGTGGTCCAATGCACGACCGGATCATAGAGCCGGGTCAGCCATCTGTAACGGAGCGGCGGAATATAGTGTTCATTCTCCATCGGACGGCTCCCTCAGGTAACGTGGCAAGCGCGGAGTGGTGCAATCAGGCCGGAGCACGATGCATGATGGCCGCGAGCGGGCATCGCCTATTTTGCAATTTCGACTTTGGTCACCGTGTACACGCCGCCAACCTTGTCGGCCGAGAACCGGACTTTGTCTCCTGTGTTCAACTGGCCGAGCATGGCGGGATTGGATACACGGAACACCATGGTCATCGCCGGCATGCCCAGATTCTCGATCGGGCCGTGCTTGATGGTGACCTTTTGCGTCTCTTTATCGACTTTGCGCACTTCGCCGTCGCTCATCGGCACTGAGTTTGCGGCGCCAGCGGCGGCCGGCTGGTGATGCGCTTCGACTGCATAACCCGCGGCCGGCATGATCAGGGCGAGCACAAGGGGGGTGATGATTTTGAGTTTCATGATGGTGACTCCTCTGTTGTGGTGGTGTTCAAGGTTGATTTCCGTGCGGGCTGTAGCGAATGTTGATCCCGTCCGCGGTCTGCGTCCGACCGGAAATTCCCGGTCGGACGCAGGCCATAAGCATCAGTGTTGCGCGTTTCTCGTGCAGGTGGTTCTCTCTTACCTGACGATGACTTTGCCGATCATGCCGGCCTCGAAGTGCCCCGGCATCAGGCAGCCGTAGTAGAACTCACCGGCCTTGGTGAACTCCCACACCATTTGCGCCGTTTTGGCGGGTTTCACGTGCGCCATGTGCGGCTCATCGTGTTCCATGCCCGGGTGTTTTCTCATGAGTTCGAGATGTTCCTTCAGCTCCGGCAGTGTGCCGAGCACCATTTCGTGCATGACCTTGCCGGAGTTCTTCGCGACGAAGCGCACGGTGTCGCCGCGCTGGACGGTAATTTCCATCGGCGAATAGCGCATGGTGTCGGTCATGTCCACCTGAATGGTACGGGTGACTTTTTTGGGATCACCTTCGCGCCCGAAGGCCTTTTCTTCGGCAACAGCTTTTTTCGCCGAGGGTTTCTTCGGATCGCCGTGCGCCCACGCGTGACCGGACAGGAGGCCGCCGAGAAGTATCATCGCAACTATTTGTTTCATAACAAGTTTTTCCTTGGTTGGGTTAATGTTGGTGTGTTGCAGGTTTGCGCACGCGCAACTCACGCGTGGGTGCGGCTGCGCGGGCGGGGGCGGCTGGTGCGGGTCGCGCGGCCACAGGCGCCGCTCCGGTCCACTCGTAAGCGACCGTGCCTGGCGGATGCTTGTACCAGCCGGGATCCTTGTAGTCGTTTTTCGCCAGCCCTTCGCGCACCTTGACCACGCTGAACATGCCGCCCATTTCCAGCGGGCCGAACGGTCCGGTGCCCGTCATCATCGGCAGCGTGTTGTCGGGAATCGGCATTTCCATCTCGCCCATGTCGGCCATGCCGCGTTCGCCCATCACCATGTAGTCGGGTACCAGATTGATGATTTTCTGCGCGATACCGCGGTGATCGACGCCGATCATGGTCGGCACGTCGTGGCCCATGGCGTTCATGGTGTGGTGCGACTTGTGGCAATGGATCGCCCAATCGCCCGGCGCGTCGGCAACGAACTCGAAAGCGCGCATCTGGCCGACCGCTACATCCACCGTCACTTCCGGCCAGCGCGCGTTCTTCGGCACCCAGCCGCCGTCGGTACAGGTGACCTCGAAGTCGTAGCCGTGCATGTGGATCGGATGATTGGTCATGGTCAGGTTGCCGAAACGGATGCGCACCCGGTCGCCTTTGCTGACGACGAAAGGGTCGATGCCGGGAAACACGCGGCTGTTCCATGACCACAGGTTGAAGTCCGTCATGGTGGCGATTTTCGGCGTATAGGCGCCGGGCGCGATGTCGTAGGCATTGATCAGAAACACGAAATCGCGATCGACTTTCATGAAATTCGGGTTCTTCGGATGAACCACGAAAAAGCCCATCATGCCCATCGCCATCTGCACCATTTCATCGGCATGCGGGTGATACATGAAGGTGCCGGACTTTTTCATCTCGAATTCATAGACGAAAGTCTTGCCGACCGGAATCTGCGGCTGGTTCAGCCCGCCGACGCCGTCCATGCCGTTGGGCAGCAGGATGCCGTGCCAGTGGATCGTCGTGTGCTCGGGCAGCTTGTTGGTGACGAAAATGCGCACCTTGTCGCCTTCGACGCATTCGATCGTCGGTCCCGGCGACTGGCCGTTGTAGCCCCACAGGTGTGCAGTCATGCCCGGCGCCATCTGCCGGCGCACCGGCTCGGCGATCAGGTGGAATTCCTTCCAGCCGTTGTTCATGCGCCACGGCAGCGTCCAGCCGTTGAGTGTCGCCACCGGTTGGTAAGGGCGGCCGTTCGGCGGCATCAGCGGTTGCTGCATGTCGGGTTTGGTCTGCATCGGCGCCTCGGGCACGGCGCCCTGGGCGGCTTTGCTGACTGCAGCGGCGCCCAGCAGGGCGCCTCCGGCAGTACGTAGAAAATTGCGACGTGAGGTCATGGTGTCTCCGGGAAATGTGTTAGTGGCCGGGCTGGGCGTCGCCGGCAGCGGCTTGGGCGCTGCTGCTGCCGACGCTCATGGCGCCCGGTGACTTGCCGGTCAGCGCGAGATTCAGATTGGTTTCACTGAGCCAGTAATCGCGCAGGGCCTCGATGTAGGCGTTGACGCCGGCCACCTGCTGGCGGGCATCGGCGAGCAGCTCGAATACGCCGATCAGCATGCCGTTGTAACGCAGCAGATTTTCTTCGGAGATGCGTTTTCGCAGCGGCACAATCTCGTCGCGGTAGTGACGCGCCAGATCGTACGTCGTGCGGTAGGCGGCGTACGCCTCACGCACTTCGGAACGGGCCCTGACTGCGATGTCGGCGGCGCGGTTTACCGCCTGCATGTAGGTATGCTCGGCGCGGGCGACGCGGGCGCCGCCCCAGTCGAATATCGGCAGCCGCAACTCGATTTCGTAGCCGGATTTTCGCGGCTCATGGGTTTCGCTGATGCGTGAATATCCGACCTCAATGACATTGATGAAACCGGTTGCCTTGGTCAGGCCGAGCGAAGCGGCGAGGTTTTCCGCTTCCTGCATCGCGCCTTGCACATCGAGGCGTTGCTTCAGCGTCGTTGCTTCCAGGTTGGCGATGTCCGGTGCTGATTTCGGCAGGTCGGGCAGGCGTTCGGGCAGTTTGAAAGCGATGTCCTCGCCCCACAGGCCCATCAGTCGCGTGAGTCGTTCGCGCTCGGCCAGTGTTTGTTGTTTGACGCGCGCAAGTTGTGCCGTCGTTTCGGCATAAAACACCTGCTCGCGCGCCCGGTCGAGCTTGCTGAAGTTGCCGACAGCAGCCATGCGGCGTGCCAGTTCGGCGCTGGTTTCCGCGGCCATCCTGACTTGCTCCATGTATTTGACGGCTTCCTGCGCGGCGACTGCGCTGAAGTACGCGCGGCGGGTATCGGCGGCCACCTGCAGCGCTTCCATTGCGACGCGGCCTTTGGTCAGCTCGAAGCGCCGCTTTTCCAGATCGGTGCGGATCGGCATGGTAATCAGGCCGAGGATGTCGAACAGAAAAGTGCGCTCGATCTCCACTTCGTCCGCGCGGGTGAAGCGTCCGAAAGAAAAACCCGGATTGCGCAGCCGTCCGGCCTGTACCACGTCGGCTTCGGCAATGCCGAGCTCGGAGTAGGTGGCCTGCAGCCCGCGGTTGTTGATCAACGCGATCTGTACGGCGGTATCCGCGGTCAGCGGCGCAGCCAGCAGTTTTCTGACCGATACGCGGGCGTTACCGGCATCCTGCTCAGTCTTGATCCATGGCATGTCCTGATTGATGCCGCGTTCTCTCGCTGCGCTTTGCACGGAACTGAAGCCGCCGTCCTCGGAGAGCGAGGCGCAGCCGCCCAGCAAGGCGAGCGCGACCGCCGCGGCGATCACGCGCGCCGGGCGTCCGGACTGTTGTTGTGTTGATGGATTCATTTGGTCATTCCTTTATGGTCCTTGCCATGCATCGCATGCGGTGCTGCTGCAGGCGCGGGCGTGCCGGCGGCGGGTTTGGTGGCGCCATGGCCGGTGTGCGCGCCGCCGCCGAAGATGCCGGTATGGCCGCCGACGCGCGCGGCTTCGTCATTGACTTCGCGCCAGGGCGCGAGCTTTTCATCGCGAAACGACTGATAGCCGGTGAATGCCGACTGGTAGCGCGCGGGAGGTACTTCAGCCCGCGGATCCGCGGGATTGGCGTTCGTGCGCTGTTGCGCCATCGCGGGTGACAACCAGAACGCTGCGCAGGCGCAGCACAACACTGCAAGTTTCAACTGCATGATGATCCCCAAAGCGTGTTACGGGCGATTGCGTCGCCCAACGCAGCACTGCCGCGCAATCAGCGTGGAGTGCCTGCTGGAAAAGCAGGGGATCAGGCCCGGGGCGGGCGCTGGGGCAGTTCGGGGATGTGGAGCGTGGCCAGCAGCGATACGCGCGGCATTACCGCATGCGGCGGCGCGGGCAGGCCCGGGATTGCGGCCGATGGCGTGCCGGAAAACGCATGATGGCAGCAGGAATGCCCGCTGGTCTGGTTTGCGGGCTGGCTGTCGTCGTGCTGCGGATAATCCGCGGGGTGGTCATGGGCCTGCTGCGCGATGACGCCATGCTGGCTGTCGTGCATGGTCTGTACCGCAGCCCCTGACGGGTCGTCGGCGCAGCCTGCCGATGGCGCAATTGCGGCCAGTCCCTGCAGCGGCAGGGCCAGCATCAACAACCAGACGGCAATCAGTCGCACGCTTTTCATCGGACAGCAGTTTATGGATTTTCAGCAAGTCCCGCAATTAATATTTGGAGACCATTGCGCTGGCGAAAAGTTCATCAGCCGAACTTGGCCAGCAGGGCTGCCGCGTGTTTGACGCGTTCTTCGGCGGCTTTGGTGCCGCCTGCTTTTTCCGGTGTGGTCTGGATCGCGCAGGCGAGCACGCTGAAAAATGCCTTGTCCAGCGCGCGCCGCGCCGCGGACAACTGCTGGGTCACTTTTTCGCACTCGGCGCCGCTGTCGATCATCGCCTGGATGCCGCGTATCTGACCTTCGACGCGTTTCAGGCGCAGAATCAGTTCCTTGCGGTGTTGCTGGTCTTCGATGACGGCCATGGGGGCTCCGTAAAAAGGTGATTCAGGGTACTCCGCCGGGTATGCGGTTGCAAGGGGTCGGTTGTTTGATATACTATACTCCCCATAGTATATAGCCCGGCACGGATTTACTGCGGGCGAAACGCCGAAAGGAGATTTGGTCATGCAGGCACAGCAGGCTGATGATGTGCATGTGGTATGCGCCGCTTGCGCGACCGAAAACCGCATCGCTGCGCAGCGTCTGGGCGACGCGCCCAAATGCGGCAAGTGCGGAGCAGCGCTGTTACCGGACGGGCCGGTTGAGCTGACCGATGCGACCTATGACACCGTGATTGCCCGCACCGGGTTGCCGGTGGTTGTGGACTACTGGGCGGCCTGGTGCGGTCCGTGCCGGGCGATGGCGCCGCAGTTCAAGGCGGCGGCGCGCGAGTTGCAGACCCGCGTGCTGTTCGCCAAGGTCGATACCGAGGCAGCGCAGGCCGTGGCCGCGCGCGCGGGCATCCGGGCAATTCCGACGCTGGTACTGTTCCGCGACGGGCGGGAGGTGGCGCGCACCTCCGGCGCGATGGATGCGCGCACGCTGGTCAACTGGATCACCAAACAGGTCTAACATATCCGCATGAATACCCGCATGAGATTGCCGACCGCACTTGCCGTCGTCGCGCTGATTGCCGCCTGCGGCGGAGAATCCGGAGCGCCGGCACGGGCGCCGGCGGCACCGCTGCCGTCGGCAGTCGTCGAAGCGCGCGAGATTGATCTGGTTTACACGGCGGAAGCGGTGGTCGAGGCGGTGCGCCAATCCACAGTCGCTGCGCAGATTGCCGGCCGCGTGGTCGAAGTGCGCTTCGACGTCGGTGACATTGTGAAGAAGGGTGAAGTCATCGCGCGCATTGATGAGCGTACGGTCAACCAGGCCGTGGCTGCCAGTGCGGCGCAGGTGCTGGAGGCGCAGGCGGCACTCGCCAATGCCCGCGCGCAGTTTGAACGTTCCAAACAGTTGGCTGCTCAGAAATTCATCAGCGCGGCCGGACTCGACCGCGCGGAAGCGGACTACAAGGCCGCGCAGGCCCGTGTTTCCTCGCTGATTGCCGGTGCAGGGTTGGCCGCCACCGAACGCAGTTTTGCCACCATTGTCGCGCCGTACAGCGGGGTGGTTTCCGCGCGCCATGTTGAGGTCGGTGAAATGGCGGTACCCGGCAAGCCGGTGATGACGGGGTTTGATCCGTCGACGCTGCGGGTCGTGGCCAATCTGCCGCAGGCACAGTTGACGGCGATACGGGCCATCGGTAGAGCCTGGGTCGAAGTGCCGGCACTGGGTCGTCGATTTGAGGCGAAGCAGATTACGGTTGTACCCTCGGCCGATCCACGCACGCATACCACCCGTGTACGACTTGAACTGCCTGCGGACATCAACGGCATTATTCCCGGCGTGTTTGCCCGCGCGCATTTTGCAACGGGCCGCGCGACACGGCTGCTGGTGCCGCGCGCCGCAGTCCTGCGACGCAGTGAGGTGACTGCGGTCTATGTAATCGACGACAAAGGTGCGCCGCGGTTGCGCCAGATCCGTCTCGGCACGGCAGGCGACGGGCAGGGCATCGAAGTGCTCGCAGGCCTGAAAGCGGGTGAGCGGGTGGCGCTGGAGCCGGTCAAGGCCGGCATGGCGCACGGCCGGTGAACATGGGGATTTCCGGGCGCATTGCCCGCTACTTTCAGGGTTCGCAGGTCACGCCGTTGCTGGCACTGGTGGCGCTGCTGCTCGGGGTGTTCGCCGTGGTGGTGACGCCGCGTGAGGAAGAGCCGCAGATCGATGTGACGATGGCCAATGTGCTGATCGCATTTCCGGGCGCCGCTGTAAAAGACGTCGAGAACCTGGTGGCTACACCGGCCGAACAGGTATTGGCACAGATGACCGGCGTTGATCACGTGTACTCGGTATCGCGCAGCGGGCTGGCGATCATTACAGTGCAGTTCAAGGTTGGTGTGCCGCGCATCGACGCACTGGTGCGGCTCCACGACACTATCAATTCCAATCGCGACTGGGTATCGCCCAATCTGGGCGTCGGCGAGCCCATCATCAAGCCCAAGGGTATTGATGATGTGCCGGTGGTGACGCTGACGTTATGGAGCAGAGATAGTGCGCACGGCGCCTACGAGCTCGAGCGCGTGGCGCATGCTGTGGAAGTGGAACTCAAGCGCGTGCCCGGTACCCGTGAAGTGCAGACGATCGGCGGCCCCGGCCGCGCAGCGCTGATCCGGCTGGATGCCGATCGCCTGACTGCGCACGGTCTGTCGGTTCTGGATTTGCGCAATGCACTGCAGGCGTCGAACCTTGCACAGCCTGCCGGCACACTGACCCGCGATAACCGCGACGTGGTGGTGGAGACCGGCGAATTTTTCAGTTCTGTATCCGACGTCAGGAATATGGTCGTCGGTACTTACGAGAGCCGGCCGGTCTATCTGGCGGATGTGGCCGAAGTGGTGGACGGTCCGGATCAGCCAGCGCGGTATGTATGGACCGGGTCGGGCCCTGCCGGCGCGAACCAGGGTGTTGCAGCCGGCGGCGAGCAGCCGGCGGTGACGATGCAAATCACCAAGAAAGCCAGTGAGAACGCTGTGGCGGTCACGGCACGCGTGATACAGCGCGTGGAGGAATTGCGCGGTACGGTGATTCCCGATGATGTGCAGGTCAGCGTTACGCGCGACTATGGCGCGACGGCCAACGACAAGGCGATGAAGCTGATCCAGAAGCTGATCTTTGCCACGCTGTCGGTGGTGGTGCTGGTATTCCTGACCCTGGGGCGCCGCGAGGCACTGATCGTCGGTGTGGCGGTGGCTCTGACTCTGGCGGCGACGCTGTTCGCGTCCTGGGCGTGGGGCTTTACGTTGAACCGGGTGTCGTTGTTCGCATTGATCTTCTCGATCGGCATCCTGGTTGACGACGCGATCGTGGTCGTCGAAAACATCCACCGTCGCATGGCGCTCGACCGCAAGCCGCTGGCGGAAGTCATCCCGCTGGCGGTCGATGAAGTCGGCGGGCCGACCATACTGGCGACCTTCACGGTGATTGCCGCATTGCTGCCGATGGCCTTCGTCACCGGCCTGATGGGGCCGTACATGAGCCCGATCCCGATCAACGCCAGCATGGGCATGCTGATTTCGCTGGTGATCGCATTTGTGTTGACGCCATGGCTGGCCTTGAAGCTGCTCGGCAAGACCGCCCATCACAATGCCGGTGGCGACCGGCTCGAGCGCCTGTTCCAGCGGCTGCTCGGCCCGTTCATCACCATGCAGCATGCTGCGCGCAATCGCCGCCGGTTGTTGCTGGTTGTGGTGGCGCTGATTCTCGGTTCGGTAGCACTGGCGGGCTTCAAGCTGGTGATTCTGAAAATGCTGCCCTTTGACAACAAGTCGGAATTTCAGGTGGTTGTTGACATGCCGGCCGGCACCCCGGTGGAAATCACTGCAGCCGCGTTACGCGACATGGGTGCACATCTGGCGACGGTACCTGAAGTGACGCATTACCAGGTCTATGCGGGTACTGCGGCGCCGATCAATTTCAACGGCCTGGTGCGGCAATACTATTTGCGCGCGCTGTCCGAGCAGGGCGACATTCAGGTCAACCTGGTCGACAAGCATGCGCGCGACCGGCAGAGCCACGAGATCGCGCAGGCGGTGCGTCCGAAGCTGGAAGCCATCGCCGCGCAGTGGGATGCCAAGGTCAAGGTGGTCGAGGTGCCGCCGGGGCCGCCGGTGCTGTCGCCGCTGGTCGCCGAAGTCTACGGCCCGGATGAACAGGGCCGCATCCGCGTGGCAAAGAAGGTGCGTGCAGCCTTTGCGGCGACCGCGGGTATCGTCGGCATTGACGACAGCGTGGAAGATCCGGCGCCGCGCATCGTGCTCAAGGTCGATCAGGCCAAGGCGGCGCTGGCCGGAGTCAATCGCCGCGACATCGTCGAAACCATGCGCATCGGGCTGGCCGGCGCCGACGTGACGCCGCTGCACGACGGGCAGTCGAAATACGAAGTGCCGGTGCGGCTGTCGATGCCGGCGGAGCGCAAGGGTGAACTGGCGGATTTCCTGAAGCTGACGGTGCGCGGGCAGGCCGGCGGTCTGGTGCCTCTGTCGGAACTGGTGACGGAGGTGCGCAACCTGCGCGACCGGCCGATTTATCACAAGGACCTGCTGCCGGTGGTGTACGTGATCGGCGACCAGGCAGGGCGCGTCGACAGCCCGCTCTACGGCATGTTCGCCGCGCGCGGCAAAGTGGCCGGGCAGCCGCTGGAAGAGGGCGGCGTGCTCGGCGAATATTTCATTCGTGTGCCGGACGATCCGTACCGCGAGTACGCGATCAAGTGGGATGGTGAATGGAAAGTCACCTACGAAACCTTCCGCGATATGGGCATTGCCTATGCGGTGGGCCTGATCCTGATCTATCTGCTGGTGGTGGCGCAGTTCCGCTCCTATCTCGCGCCGCTGATCATCATGGCGCCGATCCCGCTGACGGTGATCGGCGTGATGCCCGGCCATGCGCTGTTCGGTGCGAATTTCACCGCAACCTCGATGATCGGCATGATCGCGCTGGCCGGCATCATCGTGCGCAACTCGATCCTGCTGGTGGATTTCATCAACCTGAAGATGGCCGAAGGTGTGTCGCTGCGCGAGGCGGTGATGCAATCCGCGGTGGCGCGGGCCAAGCCGATTGTGCTGACCGGGCTGGCGGCGATGCTCGGGGCGATGTTCATTCTCGACGATCCGATATTCAACGGGCTGGCGATTGCGCTGATTTTCGGCATTCTGGTGTCAACATTGCTGACGCTGGTGGTCATCCCGGTACTGTATTACGTGGCTTATCGGCGACGGTTCGAGGGCGCAGCTCCGTAAGTGGTGCATGGTCCCGGGCGGCCTGTGCGCTGGTGTTGCCGAGGAAACCTTTCGCTGGTGCAGTGCCAATCTGTGTGCTGGCGCTTTCCGGCAAGGTGCGGCCAGGCTATGTAGGCAATCGCAGCGATAAATTATAAGTAATTGATTTAATTTGTTTTTTTAATGAGATATTGACGGAATTAAGTCAACGCCGCGAAGTGGCAGTGCTACAGGGCGGCGTAATCGCGTCTTCCATGACTCCCAGACGGCCAGTGAGGGATACGAAGAAGAGGCCCTAATCCGGGAAACACTCGTATTTTTTGCGCCTGTTCGGGCGATCAGTGGTCTCCACAATGCAGCATGCTGGCTTGGGTGCTTAATGGCTGGATTCACCGATTTCAATATCTCGACGAAAAAGGGATGTGCAGTGGCGCAAATGGACCAAAGGAGGCAAACCAATCTAAGCCTGCTTGAGCAGATGCGGATTAGCGAATTCGATATTTCGCATCGCAAGAGTTTGCTGGATTTTACCGATGCTGAAGCCAGGACTCTCAACAGCTTTCAACCAGTCATCCAGGCTGGCATTGATGGATTGGTTGCGAAATTTTACGAGTTGCAAACCAGCATCGCTGAAATCTCGCTGCTGATTGGTGATGCGGATACCCTGGCTCGCCTGCGGACTGCGCAGCGCAGATATGTGCTGGATCTGTTCGGGGGAATGTACGACCTTGAGTATGTCAACAATCGGCTGCGAATTGGTCTTGTGCATAAACGCATTGGTGTCGAACCGAAGTTGTATCTTTCGGCTGTCAGCACCCTGAAAACATTGCTGAATGAGGTCATTGCCAGGGAATTAACCGACGCGGACCAGCGTGCATCAATGATGTTGGCGCTTGAGAAGCTGCTCCTGTTTGACGTGACGCTGGTGTTTGAGACTTATATCCGGAGTCTGGTTTCTGAAATAGAAATCTCCAAAGAGAAGTCGGAACTCTACGCCAAGTCGCTGGAAGAAAAAGTCAGGGAGCGTACCCGGCAGCTTGAGGAAATGGCGCGTACCGATGCGTTAACCGGGCTGCTGAGCGTGAGGTATCTGAACGAAACGCTGACGAGAACCCTGCGAAGTGCCGAACGACGCTCCGAACCCGTGACACTGGTGTATTTTGATATTAATGATTTCAAGATAATCAATGACACCCAGGGCCACCAGCGTGGTGATGAAGTCTTGAGCGAGGTTGGCAGACTGGTCAGGAAGGTGTCGCGGACCGAGGACAGTTGTTTTCGTTACGGCGGTGACGAGTTCTGTCTGATTTTGCCCAATTGCCGGGCAGAGCAGGCGCGGGAGATTTATTTAAAGCGTCTTAACATTGAACTCCAGGAATGTCTGGGAGATGTCACATTAAGCACCGGGATCGCGCAGGTGGGCCCGGATGAATACGAAGATGCTGCTTCGTTTATCAAGCGGGTCGATGTCCACATGTATGCTGCGAAGAAAGAATTCAAGGCCAAGCGCGATGAGGTTGCTGCAAGAGAAAGTGCACAGTACGTAGGTCCGTAATTCCGATCAGACGCCGGAACGGAATACCAGGAAATACTGGTTCGGCAGGAACGTATGTTCTTCTGCCAGTGCATATCCGGCACGCTGCAGTTCAGCCTTGACCTGCTCCGGCGCGATGCGCGCGGATTTGGGCGGGCCCACGGGTGAGTCCATGGTGAAATCGATCACGGCGAGGCGGCCACCCGCTTTCAATGAACTTTGCAGTTGGCGGAAATACCGTTCCCGGTTTTCAACGTGGTGGTAAACGTCAACCAAGATAATCAGATCAGCTTTTTCCGGCAGTTGCGGATCACCGGGTTTGGCCTGCGCCGCGATAATGTTTTTCAGTCCTTCGCGTTTCGCGCGTTCGGCCAGGTATTTCACCATGTCGGGCTCGGTGTCGATGCCATAGACGCGGCCTTGCGGCGTCATGTTCGCAAAGCGCACCGAGAAATAGCCGGTGCCCGCGCCGATGTCGGCGATCACCGCGTCCGGCTTGAGCTGCAGCGCCTGGATGACTTCGTGCGGCTTCTGCCACGCGTCGCGCGCCGGGTCGTCGAATACCTGCGCCCATTTTTCCGCATTGCCGAAGCTGTGCTGGTGGGTGTGGGGCGACTGCGCTGTGGCCGGCAGCGGCAGCGCAGCGGCAATGAGCAGGATCAGAGCGGCGATCATCATCGAAAACGGTTTCATGCGAGAACCTCTTGTACGTGAATGCGGCATCATCATGGTGGTTGATGATGCCACGAAAAAAAGAGAGGGGCGGGTGTTACGCCCCTCCCGATGGGCTTACTGCGCCGGAGTGGTGGTGGCCGATGCGGTGAAACCAGGGCAGGGTCCGCCGGCGCCGAAGTGACCTTGCGGTCCGCGAAACTCAGGCAGCGTGATGCCTTTTTCCTGGGCGCGTTTCTGCATCTCGGCATGGTTCGCGGCGGCGATCTGCTGGCGCTCTTCCGGCGTCGCGGCGGCGCGCATTTTTTCCCACATTGCCGTGCGTTCTTCCGGTGTCATCAGCTGAAATGCAGCCTGCGGGCCCTGGCCGCCCTGCATCATCGCGCCGGGGCCGTATCCGCCCTGGGCGCCTTGCATCATCGCGCCGGGGCCATATCCACCCTGGGCGCCATAGCCATGATGCATGCCGTAACCCATGCCGCTGCCGGGTTGATCCGGATGGGCAAAAGCGGTGACAGCAAGACCAAGTGCCACGGTCAGGGTGATTCCAGTTGCGATTTTGTTGAAGGTTTTCATGATGTGCTCCTTAGTGTAGTTGTTCGGATTCTTTCTGTTACGTCGATTGTCGGATCCGGTTATTTGTCGCTGAATCAGACGCTCTCAGTGGTTCCCATTAAACCCCCGGTCTGTAACCGGCATGTTGCGGTAAAGCGGCTTTTGGTAACGCAGCCTTGCGCGGCACGGGGGATTGATACACTGCGATACAATTTTCTTGGGTAAGTGCCAGGCACTCCGGTATAAGCATCCATCATGAACTCCCCTGACCATATCCTGGTCGTCGATGACGACGCAGAAATCCGCAACCTGCTGCATGAGTATCTGCAGAAACAGGGCTATCGGGTGACTGCGCTCGCCGATGGCAGGGGTCTGCGCGCGGCGGTTGAAACCTCCCATCCCGACGTGATTATTCTCGACGTCATGCTGCCCGGCGAGGACGGACTGACGCTGTGCCGCGAACTGCGGGCCCGGTCCACGGTGCCGATCATCATGCTCACCGCGCGCGGCGACGAGACCGACCGCATCGTCGGCCTCGAACTGGGCGCGGATGATTATGTGGCCAAGCCATTTAGTCCGCGCGAGTTGCTGGCGCGGATCAAGAGCGTGCTGCGACGCTCGCGTTCACTACCCGACAACCTGCAGACCGAGGAATCGGGCATCTTTCGTTTTGCCGGTTGGACTCTCGACTGCGCCACGCGCAACCTGACGTCGCCTGCCGGAGTGGTGGTGGCGTTGAGTGGCACCGATTTCCGCCTGCTGAAGATTTTTGTCGATCATCCCAACCGGGTGCTGACACGCGACCAGTTGATCGATCTGATGCTGTCGCGCGATGCCGGCCCCTACGACCGGGCGATCGATGTGCAGGTCAGCCGGCTGCGGCAGCGCCTCGGTGAGGATGCCAAGGATCCGGCGATCATCAAGACCGTGCGCGGGCAGGGTTACGTGTTCGCGGCGCATGTCGAGGCGGGGGCGCAGTGAGCCTGCTGCCGCGTTCGCTGTTCAGCCGCCTGGTGCTGGTGCTGCTGGGCGGGTTGCTGATCGCGCAACTGCTGAGTTTCGCGGTTCACATGCACGACCGCGGTGAACTGCTGGCGCAGGCCAGCGGCATGCAGTCGGCGCAACGCATTGCCGACATCGTGCGTTTGCTGGATACGCTGACACCGGTTGAGCGCAGTCGCATCGTCAAGGTACTCAGTGCGCCGCCGCTGACCGTTGCGCTCGACCGCGGCCCTCTCGCTGCGCCGGATGCCAGGACCGAGGCGGGTGCGCGCGCGGCGCTGTTCACCACGCTGCTGCGGCGGTTTCTCGGCGACGACCGGCCGGTGACCGTCGGCATGGCAGAGGGCGCGCCGTACAAGGGTGGTGCGCCGCGCGGCCCCGGATGGGCGCACGGCGACGGCGCATGGACGCCGCCGATGATGCGCCATGGCGGCCCGCCCGGCGGCGGCCCGTCGTTCATCGCGCAAGTACGATTACAGGACGGCACGCTCGCGACCTTCGATGCCCGGCAGCCGCAGTTGACCGAAGACTGGCCGTACCGGGTCTTGCTGAGCATCGTCTTGCTGCTGAGCGCAGTCATTGCGGTGTCGCTGATCGCGGTGCGCTGGGCGACCCAGCCGCTGAAGACCTTGGCGGATGCCGCCGACGAACTCGGCAAGAACATCAACCGCCCGCCGCTGGCGGAAACCGGCCCGGCGGAAGTAGCGAGCGCGGCGCGCGCCTTCAACACCATGCAGTCGCGGCTCGCCGGCTACCTGCGCGAACGCACCCAGGTGCTGGCGGCGATGTCACACGACCTGAAGACGCCGATCACGCGGCTCCGGCTGCGTGCCGAACTGCTGGAAGATGCGCAGCTGCGCGCCAAGTTCGGCAACGACCTGCAGGAAATGGAAGCCATGGTGGCATCCGCGCTGGATTTCCTGCGCGGCATGGACAATGGCGAAGCGGTGCAGCCGGTGGATGTGATGGCGCTGCTGGAAAGCCTGCAGGCTGATCTGCGCGAAACCGGCGGTGCGGTGGCGATCGGCGGCCAGGTCACGGCCCCGTATCCCGGCCGGCCGCAGACGCTGAAACGCTGCCTTGCGAATTTATTGGAGAACGCAATCAAGTACGGCAAGACCGCGCGCGTGGTCGTTGACGACAACAACGAAAGGCTGCAGATCAGCATCCTCGACGAGGGTCCGGGGCTGCCGCCGGAGCAACTCGAAAAAGTATTCGAGCCGTTTTACCGCGTCGAAGGTTCACGCAACCGCGATACCGGCGGCACCGGGCTGGGGCTGGCGATTGCGAAAAACATTGCCGAACTACACGGCGGGGGCATCGAATTGCGCAATCGCGCCGAGGGCGGGCTGGTGGCGATGCTGAAGCTGCCCCGGTTGCCGTAATTATTGAGGATTACAGAACCTTGTGACAAGCGTGGATCACGGTGCTTCCTTCCCTCACCCCCGGCCCCTCTCCCGAAGGGCGAGGGGTGAAGAGCCCTTCTCCCACCGGGAGAAGGGTTGGGATGAGGGAAAAAATGTCACTCAAATACGTAATGCTCAATAGTTCAATCTGCTTCAGTGTACAGTTGTCGGTTCACGGTGTTCGGACAGATTCAGCAACCAGTTGCCTGCACCATATAACATGAAGACGATGCCGAAGCCTGCCGGAATCAGCAGCCACTCGGTGAATGACGGGGTGTATTCGACATAACCCGCCCAGTAGCCCCGGAATAATGGTACTTCCTGGCCCATGATCAGCAGGTGCAATCGTGCCGAGAAAATGCCGATCATGAAAAGCAGTGCCGAGACCATCTGGATCGTCACTTTGGTGCGCCGTTCGCGGCTACTCATCAATACCAGCGGGATTGCTAATCCGATCCAGATTTCGATATGAAACATGACTGATGTCAACGCCCGCCAGTGAGCTTCCATACCTTCGAAATTGCTCCACAGTCCGGTGACGATTTGACCGACCCGCATCACAACTACCGCCAGCAGGGTGACAAAAAACAGACGCGGCAGGACTTCATCAAAAAGTTTACGTACATTTTCCGGTGTGCCGTTGACCCGGCGGATCAGGCCGGTAAAGAAGACGATGAATGCCACCGCCGTCATAAAGCCGGTCAGGATGAAATACATGGGCATGACCGGGCTGTACCAAGCCGGTCGCATGGCCATCATGCCGAACGTGAGTCCGAGCGTGCCGGAGGCCAGGATGCAGATTATGAACGAGTTGATCGAAATCAAGTGCATGCGTTTGCTGTTCCATTCGCCCGTGTGCAGGAAGTAAAACTTCAGGCACAGCAATGCCAGATCTATTGAATAAAAAGTGCCCATCCACCACATCGGCGATTTAACCTGAGCGGCAATCGGCACCGCCCATAGCAGGCGAAACGGATTGCCAAGCTCCAGTGCGAGCAGCGTGAAACCTGCTACCAGCGTAATGATCGACAGCCAGATGCAGCGTTTGACAATCGGGTAGAAGGTATTAAGGCCGAAGACCGTGTCGAGAGAAGATATGATCGACAGCCCCGAGGAGGCGAGCAGAAAGAACATGTAAAAAGCAATCGGCGCTCCCCACGGGAAATCGCTGGAGGTGTTGTATGCGGCGTGGCCTTCCATGAACAGCATGAACAAAACGATGGAAAGGCTGACGCCGGCAACAATTGCGCCGCCGATCATCATCAGTGCCGATATTCCGTCGGGTTTCGTTTGCAGGTCGAGCAGCGGCCGGCCGTCGGGTGTTCTCATTGCAAGTATGCTCATGATTCCTCTCCCTTAACTTTTCTTCATGCGGGTGGAGCGCGTTTCCGGTATGGATGCCGCTTCGCCTGCCAGGTAGTAGACTTGGGGACGGTTGCCGGTGTGATCCTGCAGCCGGACGCCCCGCTTTTCGGCAATCAGCTTGCGTACGTGGCTCTTCGGGTTGTCGAGATCGCCGAAGTAGCGCGCAGTTGGCGCGCAGGTAACGACGCAGGCCGGTGTGTAGTCACGCGTTTTCGGATCGTTCGGATCCAGGTCCGGCGTGCCCTTGGGCGCCTTGCTGACACGGTGGTAGCAGAAGGTGCACTTGGAGACCACATTTCGCGGCTGCACGCCAACACCATGCTGTGGATCATGCAGATGCTTCGGCATTGCCCAGGGCGGATCCCAGACGTTGCCTTCGCTGCTGGGCCAGACCTTGCGCACGTCGGGCTGCGTCTTCTGCTTTTCCTCGGCATAAAACCGGACGCCGTAGGGGCAGGCGATCATGCAGTATTTGCAGCCAATGCAGAGATCCCAGTTGATGAGTACGAAGCCGTCCTTGTCCTTGTATGTCGCCTTGGTCGGACACACCGTAACACATGATGCTTCCTCGCAGTGCATGCACGGCCGCGGCAACCATGTCAGTTTTCCGCTTGGATACTCGCCTTCATTGTAAAACAGCACGTCCTGCCAGTTCTCACCGGGCAGTCTGGAATTTTCCATCGAACAGGCGGTGGAGCAGGCCTGGCAGCCAGTGCATTTTTCCAGATCAATTACCATTCCCCAGCGGGCCATGGTTATTCTCCTTTTCTCATTCAGCGCATTCGTTGATGACCAGGGACTAAGCCTTCTCGACCTTTACCGTCACCGTGTGTACTGCCGCGGCGTTCGAAATCGGTTCGGATACATTCGGAATGATTTCGTTGGTGTTGCCTTCCATGCGGCCCTTGGCCCAGCGGCCATGTGCCCAGTGCCCGAACCCGTAAGGCAGCACAACCGTGTCGGGCCGGCATGCCGGGAAAATACTGGCCCTGGCATAGATCGCGCCGAGTTCGTTGTGTATCTTCACCCGGTCGCCATTGCGGATGCCGCGCTTGGCTGCAGTCTCAGGGTGGATTTCGAGGAACAGCTCGGGGCGGCCGCCGGAAGTCGGCTGGTATTGCGAAATCGCAGTCGGAATATTTGCGGTGCGCCCCTCACCATGCATCGGCGTTTTGGTGGCGATGAAATGCAGGTCGCCGCCGCCGGTGTATTTCGGCGGAATCCACTGCGGGAAACCGACTTTTTCCTTGACGATGCCAAGCTTGGATGTGATGAACTCGTCGTAGTGTTCGAGATAGCTCGATTTCAGCTCGAACTTGCCCGACTCGGTCTTCAGCAGCTTCTTTTTGACGTCTTCGGCGGACATCGGCTTGCGATAATCGCTGCCGTCCCACTCGTAGAATTCCCCCGCGATCTGGCGGTAGAGGTAGGGCGTTTTGTACCAAACCCCTTTCTCGACCCATTTTTCGAAACTGTTGACGCCGTTGGATCCCGGATTGGCCTCAAAACCCTTGGCGATGGCTTTGAGTACGTTCTCGACGTTGCCAACCTTCTGGTAATACTCGCTGGTCGGGCCCTTGATGCGCTTGCCGATCTCGATCAGCGTGTCACCGAAGTGTTTGGTGTTATGGAGCGGCTTTACCGCCGGTACCCGGATGTTGGTCAGCGGCCATCCCTCAAACGGATAAGTGGGCGTGTCCTGCCAGCGCTCAAGGAAAGTGTGGTCGGGCAGCACCAGGTCTGCGAATACTGAGGTCTCGCTCGGAAACGGGGATGTTTCGATCACAAAGACTTTTTTCAGCGCCTCTTCCCATTGTTTTGCGTTGGGAGCACTGTAAATCGGATTCGTGATGTAGAACATGATCGTGTCGAGCGTGTACGGCTTTCCTTCGATAATGCTTTGTGGAATGCCCTGAATGTTGTTGGCGGCCAATGGCAGCTCTTTGCTCTTCACACGGTCGATACGCGGCATTTTCCTGGCGGCTGCTTCCTTGGCGGCATCATCGACGAAGTCATCGGAGCTTACGGACAGCTTGCCGTAGGGCACGCCCATCTGGTTGGCGAGGCCGCCGACTGCATACATCGCGCCGACGAGTGCGTTCAGCACATGCACCGCCATGCCGCTGTACATGCCGTTGGTATGCAGCGTTACACCACGCTCGAAGATCGCCATGGCCGGGCGCGTGGCGCCGAACTCGCGCGCAACATTGAGGATGTCGCGCTCCGCCACAGTGGTGATCTCCGCGGCCCACTTCGGCGTCCGGTCCTTGAGTTCGGCGTTCCACCACTCGATCAGGCCGAGCGTCCATTTTTCCTTGAAGCTTTTGACTTCGAGGGTCTCTCCGGTTTTGAAGAGGTTGACGCCATCAACGAAGTCACCGACGAACTTGCGGTCCCACAGCCCCTCGGTGAGGATCACGTGTGCGATCGCCAGCGCCAGCGCACCGTCCGTCCCGGGCTTGACGAGCATCAGGTGGTCGGCGGCGGCACCGGTGGTGGTCACGCGCACGTCTGCAACCGCAACCTTGGTCTTGGGTGCCTTGGTGCGAATGTGCCCCCAGGCCTGCATGTTGGCGTTGTAGGGCCGGTAGGCTTCGAGGAAGGCGGCGCCGAATATCAGCAGGTAATTGGTGTTCTTGTAATCGTATGAGTTGTAGTTGTAGTTGCCGTCGACAGCAGATTTGGCTTTCTTGCTGGTATCGGCGCAGATCGACGAATGGCCCATCGTGGCATTGGGCGTCCCGTAGAGTTTGCCAAAGTTGCCGAGCAGTCCGACGTCGGTGCTGCCCCAGCCGCGGCCGTTGACGATCGCGAAGCGATGCGGTTCTGCCTTGTCACGCAAGCCGTTCAGTCGCTTGGCGACGGCATCGAGGGCCTCATCCCAGCTGATGGACTGCCACTTCGGATCCTCGTTCCGGCCCTTGTTCGGATTGGTCCGTTTCATCGGGCCGGTGAAGCGATCCGGATCGTACAGGATGTATGCGCCAAGATGGCCCTTGGGGCACAGCTTGCCGTTGGAGATCGGGTGATCCAGCGACCCGTAGATCGCATGAACCTTGCCGTTAGTCACGTAGACATCGATGCCACAGCGCGCAGGGCACTGATGACATACGTTTTTGACGATCCTGGTTTCGGGTGCCGGCGCTGCCGGACGGGTACCCAGCCCGGTGGCATCCGTGCTCAAGGCCGACACAACTGCGCCGCCACCGACTGCTGCGGCACCTGCCGCGCCTGCAACGGCTGAAGTCTTGAGGAATCCCCGCCTGTCCATCTGTTCAAAGTCGCCCACGATCAGTACCTCCTGTGCAGTTCAAGCTGCTGGTTTGCCTATCGATTTGTCCAATGTCGCGCGTCCTGCGAATAGCGCTTCGGTCTTGCGGCAAGCAGTGCATACGTCGCCGGGGATGCCTGAAAACTCATCCTCGCAAGTCGCGCACACATTGACTTGATGATTGGTCAGGTTTATTTCCATGGCGTGTGATGGGGTCTCGTTAAACAGCGACAGCCGGATTGCCTGTTCGGGGCATCCACGCTCGCATTGGCGACATCCGATGCACAACAACGCATTGAAGCGGATACCTGTGGTGCCTTCGTGTCCGTATTTTGTGAGCGCACTGGTAGGACACGTCACGGCGCATACCTGGTGGTTCTCGCACCGTTCCCGCGAAATCGCCACTGCGGGCAGATTGAATGTCGCTGGCGAAGTGCGATAGCGATGGCTGATGTTCGAGAGCGCTGTTACGCGTCGAACCTGCTCGGCAGGCACGACACGGCCCAGGGTGCGGAGCGGAGACAGACGGGGAAAATGCCTGATTCCTTCCGGTTGACGGCGGTTGGCGACGGCACTCGCCATTTCAGAAAGGGTCCGGGTAAAGAAGGCGCGACGTGAAACGGCTGCTTCATTGATCGAAGGCGGGATCGCATCGGGCATCCGTGACAATGGCAGCGGCCGATGCTCGCTCCGCGGCAGCATGTCCGCTGGCGCGCCCGCGTCCTTCAGCAGTCGTGTCGCACTGGCAAGCAGACTGGTGGCGCTGAATGACGATGAGTCGCCGGCGCTGCAATGCGCGCACCAGCCACGATCAAGCGCGGTGATTGGAGCGTTGCCGATGCGATCCTGCAGGGTGAGCAGCCATCCCGGCGAGAGGCCGCCCATGCACGGCACCCGAACAGTGCCGGCGGGGCTCATCGCCTGTGGAACTTTCATGCAGTCAATGAAGACCGCGCTGCCTGTTGCGGTGGGTGCGACAGGCGCCGGGAAATCCTTCATCTGCAGCGCATCGGTAGGGCATGCTGCCGTGCAACGGGCGCAGCCTGTGCATTGGGACGAGGCTGCAGGAACCCCCGCGCTGATCGTCAAGGCGCCTGCGGGGCAAGCCTCGGCGCAGAGTTGGCATCCTTGTGCTGACAGGGGCAGGCAATCGGCACTGCGCCACAACAATGACGGGCTGGCAACTTCATGCCAACCCATCGTCGTGCCATGTGCGGCACCTTGCGGTGCGGAGCCCACAGTTCAAGTCTCCTTGTTGCCTGCGCGTACTCTTGCATCAATTGGAAATAATGATATGAGTACAGCGATGACTGATCTTGACTTGGGTCAACTGCTCATCGGTCATTTGATTTGCTGTTGACCGTTGCTGCGTCATGACATTCTTGATTGCCCTGCCGGTGACGATCGGCTGGACGGCGTGGTGCCGGCTGGGCAACGTCCGGTATGGCGCCAGCGGCTGGACATGTGCCAGCCCCGCTTTGATATTAACTATATGTTTTTATTGGTATTATTATTTTTTATTCTACGGTATGAGCTGTTGCAGCAGGCGAGGTTGTTTTGAAAGATTTGATGTACATCAAGCAAGAAAACACGATTCTTGCAACAATCCGAACTCAGGATGAAGCCTTTCAGATCAGTATGCTGTGCCATTCCCACTACCGCGTTCATATAGGGGTCGATAGGGTGATCAGAAATTCAACCCGCTGGTTTTTTGCGTTCAGCCGTGCGGTTGTCGTCACGCTGCTGTTGGCGCAGACTGCTTTTGCGGCTCAACCCTGCGGCATGCTTGGGATGTCTCCGGCCAGCGAGATGCCGGGACAGATGGGCGATGATTGCGAGACACACGCCACGAGTGCGAGCAAACTGTGTGCAATAAAATGTGCGGACAGCGACAAGTCGACTGCCTATGCCCCTTGGGCAGTTCCGCTGCCGCCGACTGGTACCATCCTGATCCTGCCATCGTTGCCGGATAACGCACTCGTCGCAGTGGCGATGCGCAGTCTGGTTGATCCGGTAAAGGATCCTCCCAAAACTATCCGCTTCTGCAGTTTTCTGATTTGATCCTCCTCCGCATGCAGTAGCGCGCCGCAGTCGCGGCCGTTCGTTTTTCTTTGCGGAGGTGTGTCATGTCGTTATTTGAATTCCGGGTATTCCCAGAGTGGCGTCAACTCTGCGGGTCGCCGGTGTCCCGCAGGCGTTATCTGCAAGCCGTGTTTTGTTCCGTGGCTGCCGGGTTGCTGCTGCCGGCGCTGGCCGCCGAGCCGTTGCGACCGGCCATTTACAGCGTCGCTGCGCTGAAGGATGTGGTGGTCGAAGCGCTGCAGAACAATCCCGAAATTCAGGCGGCCCGCAGGGAAAAGGAGGCGGCGCAATACAGAATTGCACCGGCGGGCGCGCTCGACGATCCGATGCTGGAGACCGGGTTCATCAACGTGCCGGTCAATTCGCTACGGTTTGACCGCGAAGACATGACCATGAAAATGATCGGTCTGTCACAGCGCCTGCCCTATCCGGGCAAACGCGGTCTGCGCCAGGACGTCGCGACCAGGGATGCGGAGACGGTCGGCTATGGTTACCAGGAAACCGTGAATCGTGTCGCGCGCGACATCAAGACCGCCTATTTTGATCTGGGCCTCACGATCGAAATGGCCAAACTGGTCGAAAAAAACAGGCTGACCCTCGAGCAGTTTCTGCGTATCGCCGAGGCGCGCTACGGGGTGGGGCAGGGAACCCAGGCCGACGTGCTCAAGGCGCAGACGCAGTTGTCCAGAATGGTGGACGAACTGCTCAAGCTCGCGCGCGAACGGCCGACGATCGAAGCGGAACTCAACCGCATGCTTGGCCGCGGCGCCAATGTTGCGGCGCTATTGCCCGAGCCGCCGCAATTGCGCGAGGTAACCCTGAACCTGGAATCATTGCGTGAAACCGCCCTGACGCAGCGCCCGCAACTGCTCGCACTGCAAAGCATGGTTTCGCGCAATGAAAAAGCGCTGGATCTGGCGCGCAAGGAATACTACCCCGACTTCGATGTGCGCCTGTCGTACGGCCAGCGCGACCGGATGCCGGACGGCGCGAGGCGCTCCGACATGGTGAGCCTGACCGTGGCCTTCAACCTGCCGGTGTGGCGCGGCACCAAACTTGAACCGCGCGTGGCGGAGTCGCTGGCGCTGCGCGATCAGGCCCTGAGCCTGCAGCAGGCGCAGCGCAATGAGGTGGATGCCAAACTGCGCCAGCAGGCGGCGGCGGCCGAGCAGAATCTGAAATCGGCGCGGCTGTACCAGACCGCCATCCTGCCGCAGGCCCGGCTTACGGTTGAATCGGCTCTGGCCGCATACCGGGTCAATCGGGTCGATTTCATGACGCTGCTCGACAGCCAGATGACGGTGTTCAACTACGAAATCAGCCTGGCGACCGCGGTGGCCAACTACAACAAGGCGCTCGCGGAAATCCATCTGCTCGCCGGCAAATCATCCGAATAACCTGAATGCATACGTCAGCGGAGTTTCCTGTGAAATCCATCATCAAACTGATTATTGTTGTCGCCCTGATCGCAGCCGCCCTTGCCGCAGGCTATTGGTGGGGAGGACGGAAGGACGGCGCCGTGATGAAAGCGGACACTGCCGGCGCAAGCAGTGCGGGTCCCGCGAAAAAGTCCGAGAACAGGATTCTGTACTACCGCAACCCGATGGGGTTGCCCGATACCTCGCCGGTGCCGAAAAAAGATCCGATGGGCATGGATTACATCCCGGTCTATGAAGGCGGGGAGCCCGAGGCGGATGGTTCCGTGGTGAAGATCAATCCCGACAAGGTGCAGAAGCTTGGCGTGCGCACTGAAGCCGTGGAATTGCGCGAACTCACCCGCACCGTGCAGGCCGTGGCGACGATACAGGCGAACGAACGCCAGCTGCATACCGTTTCGCCGAGGTTCGAGGGCTGGATCCAGCAGCTCCACGTGAATACGACCGGCCAGCTGGTGCGCCGGGGCGAGCCGCTGCTTGAGGTTTACAGCCCCGATCTGGTGACTGCGCAGCAGGAATACCTGATCGCATGGAAAGGCGTGCAGTCCGTGAAAGGCGCGAGTCCCGAGGTCGAGGCGGGCATGCGCACGCTCGTTGACAGCGCGCTGCAGCGGTTGCGCAACTGGGACATTTCCGAGGCGGAGTTGCAGCGGCTGCAGCAGGAGGGCAAGGCACGGCAATCGTTGACGTTGCGCGCGCAGGCCGGCGGCGTGGTGCTGGAGAAGCGTGCCGTCGCCGGCATGCGGTTCATGCCGGGTGAAATGCTCTTTCAGATCGCGGACCTGTCTTCGGTGTGGTTGCTGGCGGACGTGTTCGAGCAGGACCTTGGATTGGTGCGCCTGGGGCAGTCGGTAAAAATCAGGGTTGATGCGTATCCGGACCAGGCTTTCACCGGCAAGGTGACGTTTATCTACCCGACCGTCGTGCCGGAAACCCGCACTGCCAGAGTGCGCATCGAACTGCCCAATCCGGCCGGCCTGCTCAAGCCCGCCATGTACGCGCGGGTGGAGATCGCCTCCGGCAGAGACCGCGGCAGGGTATTGGCCGTTCCCGATTCGGCCATTCTCGATACCGGCACGCGCCAGCTGGTGCTGGTGCAACGCGGCGAGGGCGCATTCGAACCGCGCGCGGTGAAACTGGGAAGGCGCACCGACGGCTACTTCGAAGTGCTCGAGGGCATCAAGGCCGGCGAGAGCGTGGTGGTCAGTGCGAATTTCCTGATCGACGCCGAGAGCAATCTCAAGGCGGCGCTGAGCGGTTTCGGCCATAGCGCACCCGGTTCCAAGCCTGACGAGCGGGGGCAGCAGGTCAAGACCGGCGTGTCTGCCGCGGCACCCGCGACTCATCGCGGCGAGGGCAGTGTCGATGCCGTGGATGCGGCGCGCGCGACGGTAACGTTGACCCATGGCCCGATTGCCAGCCTGAAGTGGCCGGCGATGACCATGGACTTCCTGGTGAAAGACCCGGCATTGCTGCGCACGCTGAAACCGGGTCAGAACATCACCTTCGACATGATCGAGGCGTCGGCCGGCGAGTACGTGATTGTTGGCGCCCAACCGGCCGGAGCGAAGCCTGCCGCTGCGGCCAGCCCTGCCGACCACAAGGGGCACTGACATGCTGAACCGCATTATCGAATGGTCGGCGCGCAACGTGTTCCTGGTGCTGCTGGGAACGGCGTTCATCGTCGGCGCGGGCATTTACGCTGTCATGAAAACGCCGCTCGACGCCATTCCCGATCTCTCCGACGTGCAGGTCATCATCTACACCGAGTACCCGGGCCAGGCGCCGCAGGTGGTGGAAGACCAGGTCACCTATCCGCTGAGTACGGC
Source organism: uncultured Bordetella sp. (assembly GCA_964486865.1). Lineage (GTDB taxonomy): Bacteria > Pseudomonadota > Gammaproteobacteria > Burkholderiales > SG8-41. Next base: position 16,459 of record CAZAOZ010000010.1, on the reverse strand, counting down.
CATGCTGGCCGTGCCGAAATCCAAAGTGGTGCGCGGGCTGTCGGTGTTCGGCGCCTCATTCATCTATGTCATTTTCGAGGACGGCACCGACATTTACTGGGCGCGGACACGGGTACTCGAATACCTTAACTTTGCCTCCGGGCGCATGCCGCGGGGCGTCACCCCGACCCTGGGGCCGGATGCCACCGGCGTCGGCTGGGTGTACCAGTATGTCGTGATCGGAGCGCAGAGAACGCTCGCGGAACTGCGCACCATACAGGACTGGTTCGTGCGCTATCAACTCACCAAGGCGCAGGGCGTGGCGGAAGTGGCGAGCGTGGGCGGTTTTGTCAAAACCTATCAGGTCACCGTGGAGCCGCGGAAATTGCAGGCGTACGGCATCCCGCTCAACAAGGTCGCCGAGGTGATCCGCGCCAGCAACCGCGACGTGGGTGGCCGGGTGATCGAGATGGCCGAAACCGAATACGTGGTGCGGGGCCGGGGCTATCTGCGCGGCGTGTCCGACATTGAAAATCTGGTGATCAAGGCGGAAAAAGGCGCGCCGGTGCTGATCCGCGACGTGGCGCGGGTCGAACTGGCGCCGGACGAGCGGCGCGGGATCGCGGAACTGAACGGCGAGGGCGAGGTGGTCGCCGGCATCGCCGTGGCGCGCTACGGGCAGAACGCGCTGGACGTCATCCACAACCTGAAAGCCAAGATTGCGGAAATCTCCAGCGGCCTGCCGGAAGGCGTGACCCTGCAGGCGGTCTATGACCGTTCGGACCTGATCCATCGCGCCATCGACAATCTGAAGCGGACGCTGATCGAGGAAAGCATCATCGTGGCGCTGGTCTGCATCGTGTTTCTGATGCACGCGAGGAGCGCGCTGGTGGCCATCGTCATGCTGCCGATCGGCGTGCTGATCGCGCTGACCGCCATGCACCTGATGGGGCTCAATTCCAACATCATGAGCCTGGGCGGCATTGCCATCGCCATCGGCGCCATGGTGGATGCGGCGATCGTCATGATCGAGAACGCCCACAAGCACCTGGAGCGGCTCAAGGAAGGCGAGTCCCGCGTCGAGGCCATCATTGCCGCCTGCAGGGAAGTCGGGCCGGCGCTGTTCTTTTCGCTCCTGATCATCACCGTTTCCTTCCTGCCGGTATTCACGCTCGAAGCGCAGGAAGGACGGCTGTTCGCGCCGCTCGCCTATACCAAGACTTTCGCCATGGCGGGCGCAGCACTGCTGTCGATCACGCTGGTGCCGGTGCTGATGCTGCTGTTCATCCGCGGCAGGATCATGCCCGAGCAGAAAAACCCGGTGAACCGCTTCCTGATCTGGATTTACCGCCCCGTCATCGTCCGGGTCATGCGCTGGAAAAAATTAACCATCGCCGCGGCCGTGATCACGCTGGCCGTTTCGGTGTTGCCGGCGATGAAGCTGGGCAGCGAGTTCATGCCGGTATTGAACGAAGGCAGCCTGCTGTACATGCCGGCCACCCTGCCGGCGCTGTCGGTCACCAAATCGGCGGAGTTGTTGCAGACCCAGGACAAGATACTCAAGAGTTTCCCCGAGGTGGAATCGGTGTTCGGCAAGGCGGGACGCGCCGCCACCGCCACCGATCCGGCGCCGTTCGAAATGTCCGAAACCGTCATCAATCTCAAGCCCGAGAGCGAATGGCGCCCGGGCATGACCGTGGACAAACTCATCGCCGAAATGGACCAGGCGATGCAGATCCCCGGCGTTTCCAATGCCTGGACCATGCCGATCAAGGCGCGCATCGACATGCTGGCGACCGGCATCCGCACGCCCATCGGCATCAAGGTGTTCGGCAAGGACCTGGGCGAAATCGAGAAGCTGGCGCAAAAGATCGAGTTGGCGGTGAAAGCGGTGCCGGGTACCACCAGCGCCTACGCCGAGCGGGTTACGGGCGGGTACTACCTCGACATCGAGCCCGACCGCATGGCCCTGGCGCGCTATGGCCTGTCGGTGGGCGATCTGCAGGACGTCATCGGCACCGCCCTCGGCGGCGAGATGGTGACCACCACGGTGGAAGGGCTCGAGCGCTATGGCGTCAGCGTGCGCTACCCGCGCGAACTGCGCAGCGATCCGCAGGCCATCGCGACCCAGGTCCTGGTGCCCATCATGAACGGCGGCATGATCCCGCTGGGACAGGTGGCGAGCGTCAAGCCGGTCAAGGCGCCGCCCAGCATACGCACCGAGAACGCGCTGCTGGCGGCTTACATCTTTGTCGATATCCGCGGCCGCGACATCGGCGGTTACGTGGCCGACGCGCAGAAGGCGGTGCGCGAGCAGGTGAAATTTCCGCCCGGATACTACGCGACGTGGAGCGGCCAGTTCGAGTACATGGAGCGGGCCAAGCAGAAGCTGAAAATAGTCGTGCCGCTGACCTTGCTGGCCATCTTCCTGCTCCTCTACCTCAATTTCAGGCGGCTCACCGAAACCTTCATTGTCATGCTGTCGGTGCCGTTTTCGCTGGTGGGCGGCGTCTGGCTGATCTGGCTGCTGGACTACAACATCAGCGTCGCGGTGGTCGTGGGCTTCATTGCGCTTGCCGGTGTTGCCGCGGAGACGGGCGTGGTGATGCTGATCTATCTCGACCAGGCCTGGGAGGAGGTCAAGGCAAAATGCGCGGCCAAGGGCGGCACACCGGGGGTTGCAGAACTCTATGCAGCGGTGATGGAAGGCGCGGTCGAGCGTGTGCGGCCGAAGATGATGACCGTGGTGGCGATCATGGCGGGCCTGTTGCCGATCATGTGGGGCAGCGGCACCGGCTCCGAAGTGATGCGCCGCATCGCCGCGCCCATGGTCGGGGGCATGGTCTCCTCAACCATTCTTACCCTGATCGTGATCCCTGCGATCTACGCATTGGTGAAAGAATTTTCGATCAATCGTGGCCGTATCGATAGCGGTAATCAAGCGAAGGCTGCAGGTTGAAAATGGAAAACCGAGAGGAGCACGCCATGGACATTAAACTGATTATTGCCATCATCCGGAGTGACAAGCTGGAATCGGTCGAACAGAAGCTTAAGGGAACAGGTGTTGAGCGCATTAACGTTACAAAGGTAAAAGGATATGGTGAATATCACGACTTCTTCTCGCGTAACTGGATGGTCGAGGAAGTCAAGCTTGAAATTATCACCCGAAAAGACGAGGTGGAAACCATAACAGCAGCGATTATGGAAGCCTCTCACACCGGCTTGCCCGGCGATGGGGTCGTTGCTGTTGTTCCGATCGAAAAATTATTCTTGATCCGCACGCAATCCGAGGCAACGCCTGAGGAGTTCTGGCCTCAAAGCAACTCGCGATAAACAGCCAGCGTAGATATACAAGGGTGGGCAAAGCGTTAGCGTGCCCACCGTTCTGACGCGCGGAGCGTCAGCCTTCCAGCAGCTTCAGCCGCTGCACCTTGCCCGACGGGCCCTTGGGCAGTTCGCTTACAAACCTGATGATCTTAGGCGTCTTGTATTTGCCGAGTTCCCGCTGTGCAAACCCGGCGAGCGCTTCCACCGAACATTCCGCGCCGGGCTTCAGCACCACACAGGCCATGATGTCCTGCCCGTAATTGGCGTCGGGAATGCCGACTGCCGCGGCTTCGAGTACCGCGGGATGTTTCAGCAATGCTTCGTCGATTTCACGCGGCGCGATGTTTTCGCCACCCTTGATGATCAGTTCCTTGATGCGGCCGGTGACGAACGCAAAACCGTCTGCGTCCATGTAACCCAGGTCGCCGGTGTGCATCCAGCCGTCGGGCTCCAGCGTTCTGGCGGTGTTCTCCGCGTCCTTGTAATAACCGGTCATCACGTTGTCGCCGCGTACCATCAGTTCGCCGACCACGCCTGCCGGCTGCGTGGCGCCGGTGGCAGGGTCGATCACCCTGGCTTCGTTGCCGAAGGCCGTGCCGGGGCTGCCGATCTTGCGCCTGGCCGGGTCTATGGGATTGGTGAAGCAGGGCGCGTTGGTTTCGGTCATGCCGAAAGTTTCGATGATGCCGATGCCGAAGCGGTCTTCGAAGGCGCGGTGCAGTTCCGGCGGCAGGGGTGCGGAGGCCGAGCGGCAGAACCTGACACGGGAAATATCGAGTTCGTGGTCGCGCGGATCCGGCGCGTTGAGCAGGTAGGCAATCATGGTCGGCACCACGTTGATCCACGTGCATTGGTATTGCACGACCAGATTCCAGTAATTGCTGACGCTGAAGCGGTGGGGCATGACCACGCTGCCGCCGTGGACCAGCGGGGCGACGGCGGTGACGATCTGGCCGTTGATGTGGTACAGCGGCATGGCGCACAGCACGCGGTCGGCGGCGGTGAGTTCGTGCGCCGCGCTGGTGTATTCGCCGCCGGCGCAGACGCTGCGCTGCGACAGCATGCAGCCCTTGGGTTTGCCGGTGGTGCCCGAGGTGTACATCAGCATGGCATCGTCGGCTTCCCTGACGTTTGGTAACTGCATGTCCGGCAGCGCTACGTCGGGCAATGCGGCCCGGTCGAAAATCCCTGTCGCATCGGGGTCTATGGTAATGACTGTAATTTTGCGGTCAATGCCGGCAAGCGCGGTCTTCAGCCGTTCGGTGAATTCGCTGCTGGTGAACACCGCGCGCGTATCGGAATGTTCGAGCACGTAAGCGAGTTGCGAGGGCTGCGCCAGCAGGTTCAGCGGAGCCACCGTGAAACCCGCGTACATCACACCGATCAGCAGGCGGCCGGTCTGGTAGCCGTTGTGCAGCATCAGCGCGACCTTGTCGCCTTTGTTGAGCCCCAGGCCGAGCAGGTAGCGACCGAGTTCGCGCGAATCACGCTGCAGTTGCGCGTAACTCATCACCGCGCCGGTTTCGGGGGCGATCAGAAACGGCGCGGCGGGTTGCTCCGCGGCGCGGATATCAACGTAATGGCGGATGGTGCGCATGGTGGCCAAAGACTGAAAGTCAAAAGCGGGCCACAGAGGACACAGAGAGCACAGAGAAAATCAAGGTTAAAAATATTTGGTTATCGTGAGGCTCTGGTTTTGCAGTTCTCTGTGATCTCTGTGACCTCTGTGGCTAAGGGGTTGTTTTAAGCGCCGTATTTTTTCCGGTAAGCGCCGAAGATGTCGTCCACCGTCGGCTCGCGCGGCGGGATGGGGCGCACGATGCGCGTGGTGTTCATGAAATGCCGGTAGTTCAGGTTTTCGGAAAAACTGTTGCCGCCCCAGGTGCCGCAGCCCATGGTCAGCGAGAACGGCAGGCCGTTGTCGAAGCTGCCGCCGTTGGCGATGGCGTGGGCCTGGTTGACGATCACGCGGCAGACGGTCATTTCCATGCCCAGCCGGCGGATGTGTTCGTTGTTTGTGGTGTGGATGCCGCAGGAGTGGCCGTCGCCCTGATAGTCGTAGATCGCGCGCAGCGCGGCAAACGCGTGCTCGAAATCACGTGCCTTGTAAACGGCCAGCACCGGCGACAGTTTTTCGCCGGAGAATGGCGCGGCTTTGCCGGTGCCGGTTTCCTCGACCATCAGGCATCTGGCGCCGACCAGTTCCGGGCGCGCCAGCCCGGCTACCGCACAGATCTTCGCGACGCTCTGCGCGGTGACGGCGGGTGACAGCTTGCCGCCGGGAAACATGGTTTTCTGCAGCGTTTCCTTTTCCGCCGCAGTCAGCAGCGCGCCGCCGGCAGCGGTCAGCGCCTTTAGCATGCGTTCATAAACCGCGGCATGGATGATGACGCTGTTTTCCGACGAGCAGCTCGTTGCGTTGTCAAAAATCTTCGAGCGCATGATTTTCCGCGCGGCGTCCTCGCAATCGGCGCTGTCATCGATGATCACCGCGACGTTGCCCGCGCCCACGCCCAGCGCCGGTGTGCCGCTGGAGTAGCCCGCGCGCACATTGGCCTGCGAGCCGGTGACGACCACCAGATCGCATTGCTTCATCAGCTCGCTGGAACTTTCCTTGGTGACCGGATGCGGCAGGGTCTGCACCAGATCGGCCGGCGCGCCGATGCGGGCGAATTCGGCATGGATGAATTCCAGCAGTTTCGCCGCCGTCGAATAACCCTTGGGCGAGGGCGACAGAATCACGGCATTGCCGCACTTCAATGCGTTGATGATGTTGTTGGCGGGCGTTGCGCCGGGATTGGTCGAGGGCACGACGGCGGCGACCACGCCGACCGGTCGCGCGATCTCGGTGATGCCCAGTTCCGGGTGTTCGGCCAGCACGCCGGTGGAAACCGCGCCCTGCAGGTCGCGCAGCAGGCCCAGCGTCTTGCGATGATTCTTGTCGATCTTGTCCGCGACGTTGCCGAGACCGGTGTCGCGTACGGCGATTTCGGCCAGCAATTTGTTGCGCGCGGGTTCCATGATCGCCCAGCCGGCCGCCGTGACCAGTTCATCGAGCTGCACCTGGGAGTAGCGTGCGATGGCGGCTTGCGCCTTGCGCGCGCGCGCGACCAGTGCGGCAACCGTTTGCGCTGCGGTGGATGCGCCCGGAACGGAGGTGCCCGAAACTTCTGCTGCAGACATGAACGACTCCTTCGACTGCTTTTCTGCGCGGACGGAACAGCGGATAAATCTGCGTGATTATAACGACGGCGGAATGCAAACGCTTTCATTGACGTGTCTTGGCAACGGATATTGTCCGGCACATCATAAAAATAATTAATAAAAACAATATGTTGTGAAAATCATCCGGATGTTCTGCTGATGTGGCGGCGGCTGCTCATTCGTCACCGCCGCAGGGCGGCTGAGCGCAGCGACGAATGGGCGGTGCGCGCGGTCAGCCGCGTGCCGCGGTGTTGCACGACAGGCGCGCGGCGATGATTGCTGTTGCACAGATGCGGCGCGCCGGTGTTGCTGTGCTTGCCCTGCAAAAGTTGCTAGACTCCGGGTTCCCGAAAAACTACAACACCAGTTTATGAAATGGCAGATAAAAAGCACTTCAAATTCGCGGGAAAAATCGTTTTCGTCGGCTTCGGTTCCGTCGCGCAGGGCGTACTCCCGCTGCTGCTGCGCCATATCGACATGCCGAAAGAGCGGATATCGATCATTACCGCTCATGATCGTGGCCGCGCCGAAGCTGAATCTTTCGGCATTCGCTACGAGATAAATCCGCTGACGCGCGAGAACTATCGCGCGGTTCTCGATCCGCGGCTGGAACGCGGTGACTTCCTGATCAATCTGTCGGTCGATGTGGCGAGCGCCGCATTGATCGAATTCTGCTGTGAAAAAGGCGTGCTCTACCTCGACTCGTGCATCGAGCCGTGGGCCGGCGGATACACGGATCAGTCGGTATCAGCGTCGCGCCGCTCCAATTACGGGCAGCGCGAAGAAGTGCTGGAGCTGCGTAAAAAATTTCCGGTGGGGCCGACGGTCATTCCCACGAATGGCGCCAATCCCGGCCTGATTTCACACTGGGTCAAGCAGGCGCTGGTGAATCTTTCCCGCGACATACTGGGTCGTGAGGAGATTCCGCAGTCGAAAGCCGGCTGGGCGCAACTGGCCATGGAACTCGGCGTGAAGAGCATTCATTGCTCGGAGCGCGACACCCAGGTGGCTTCACCGCGCAAGCGGCGGGGCGAGTTCGTGAATACCTGGTCGGTGGACGGTTTTATCGGTGAAGGCTCGCAGCCCTGCGAACTGGGCTGGGGCAGCCACGAGAAACATTTTCCGCCCGAGGGTCGCGAACATGATTTCGGCTGCAAGGCGGCGATTTACCTGGACCGGCCCGGCGCATCGGTGCGCGTGCGCACCTGGACGCCCAACGAGGGCGCATTCCACGGCTTCCTGATCACGCACGGCGAAGCGATTTCGATATCCGATTACCTGACGGTGCGCAGCGAAGCAAGTCCTCTTGGGGGGCGCAGCGAAGCAAGTCCTCTTGGGGGGCGCAGCGAAGCAAGTCCTCTTGGGGGGCGCGACGGCGACAAGGTGGTATATCGCCCGACCTGCCATTATGCCTATCATCCCTGCGACGACACGGTGCTGTCGGTGCATGAGCTCGCGGGGCGCAACTGGGTCGGTCAGGAGCAGCGACGTTTATATCGTGACGAGATTTCCGACGGCATGGATGAGCTCGGCGCATTGCTGCTTGGTCATGCAAAGGGTGCGTACTGGTACGGCTCGCAGCTGTCGATTCATGAAGCGCGCAAACTCGCGCCGTACAACAACGCGACCAGCCTGCAGGTGGCTGCCGGCGTGATCGGCGCGGTGGTCTGGGCCATGGAGAATCCGCATGCCGGCATCATCGATCCGGACGACATGGATTACCGGCGGGTGCTGGAGATTGCGACGCCGTATCTCGGCAAGATGGTCGGCGTGTATACGGACTGGACGCCGTTGCAGGGGCGCAATCACCCGTTTGCGGAAGATCTGGATATGTCGGATCCCTGGCAGTTCAAGAACATCCGGGTGACCTGAGGACCTACTGCGCGGCGCGATGGCGGCGTCGCGCGGTGCTCGGAATCTCGCCTATCCAAGCGGATATGTCTCGATTCCTGCGCGCCGCGAAGCAAGTCCCCTTGGGGGCGCCGGGCTCCTTGCCCTCACGCCGCTCGCTACGGTCCTTTGCTGTACGGGTTTGCGGATCAGTTCAAGGTGATCTTCGCGTCGGCGACGATTTTCCTGTACTTGGCGATTTCCGTGCGCACCAGTTCGCCGAGCTGTTCCGGTGTGCCGCCGACCGGATCGACGCCCAGATCGGCCATGCGCCCCTTCATTTCCGCGGTTTTGACGATGGCGGAAATTTCAGTGTGCAGCCTGGCCACGATGTCGTTCGGTGTGCCGCGCGGCACCAGGATTGCCCACCACTGGCTGACTTCGAAACCCGGCATGCCGGATTCGGCGAATGTCGGCACATCGGGGAAGGCGGACGAACGTTTTGCCGAAGTCATGCCGACCGCGCGGATGCGGCCGTTCTTGATATTGGGCGCGGCGACCGGCAGCGCGAGAAAGCCGCTGGGCGAGTGTCCGCCCAGCAGATCGGTCATTTGCGGTCCGCCGCCCTTGTACGGAATGTGGGTGATGTCGATGCCGGTCAGCAGCCTCATCCATTCCCCGGCCATGTGTTGCGCGCTGCCGGAGCCGATCGACGAATAGCTGATCGAGCCCGGATTCTTTTTCGCCAGAGCGACATAGTCCTTGACGTTCCTGACCGGCAGCGAAGGATGCGCGACCAGCACCAGCGGGGACACGCCGACCTGGGTCACCGGCGTGAAATCCCTGATCGGGTCGTAGTTCATTTTCGGGTACAGCGCGACATTGAGCGCTGCTTCGCCGGAAGTGCTCATCAGCACGGTATAGCCGTCGGGCGCGCTGCGCGCTGCGATTTCCGCCCCGACCATGCCGGAAGCGCCGCCGCGATTGTCAATGAGGATGCTTTGCCCCAGCTTCTCGCCCAGCAGCCGGGCGATCGGGCGTCCCAGGATGTCGGTGCCGCCGCCCGGCGGGTAAGGGATGACCAGGCGTACCGGTTTTACGGGGTATTGCACCTGCGCCGCCACACCGCCCGCGACGGCAAGCATCAATAGCGAAAACAGCGACAACACTACACGTGCAAACATGATTCCCCTCCGGGTTGGTTCTTGTGATGGTTTTGTGCCGACCGATGTTATTGTTTTGCGGCCCGTGGCAGACAGCCTAGAGGAAATTGCGGTGGTTGCGCAAGTGAACCTCTGAATAACCTACTGCGCGGCGCGATTGCTGCGTCGCGCGGTGCTCGGAGCCTCGCCTATCTATTTGATATGTCTCGGCTCCTGCGCGCCGCGAAGCAAGTCCCCTTGGGGGGGGGCGTGCTCCTTGCACTCACGCCGCTCGCTACGGTTCTTCAGAGGTTCCCAAGCGTGACCGGTCACGGGGTTACGGCAGCAGTCACTGCGGATGTGCTTGAATACGGCAAATTTTATGCGTGGAATGGCGGCAGGAACCTCACATGAACGGTGGACATGTTTCGGTTGCGGAACCTTCGGCGTGGGTGCAGCGCTGGGCGCGGCAGGTACGCAAGGGCGGCGCAGTGCTTGATGTCGCATGCGGCGGCGGGCGGCATTCCAGACTTTTCGCTGCACAGGGCCACGTGGTGGACGCCGTTGACCGCGACGCGGCGGCCATTGCCGCTCTCGCGGGCACGCCCTGCGTACACGCGCTGTGCGCCGACATCGAAATGGCCCCCTGGCCTTATGCCGGCCGGCAGTTTGCCGCGGTGATCGTCACCAATTATCTGCATCGTCCGTTGTTTCCCGACCTGATTGCCGCGGTGGTGCCCGGCGGTCTGCTGATTTACGAGACGTTTGCCGAGGGCAACGAGGCATACGGACGTCCGGCCAATCCGGATTTCCTGCTGCGGCGTGGTGAACTGCTGGAGCGGGTCGGGACAATGCAGGTTTTGGCTTTTGAAGACCTTTATGTGGATTTGCCCAAGCCTGCTGTTGTGCAGCGCATCTGTGCCGCGATGCCCGATTGATGGTTTCCTGAAAAATCCTTCAAATTCATCGGGTTTTCGCGCTGCAGCACGGCAGTATCCAAATTGACCGGGTGGAGCGCAGCCGGTAAAATTCAACGGTTTTGGGAACCGGATCAGTGATGCGGGTCAAGTTCGTCGCGGGCAACTGGAAAATGAACGGCAGTCTGGCGTCGAACGAGGCGCTGCTGCAGGTTTTGGTTCCGCTTCTCGCGCAGATTTCCGGAGCGGATTTCGCGGTTTGCCCGCCTTATGCGTATCTGTCCCAGGTGCAGCGCCTGTTACAGGGTTCCGGCGTGGCTCTGGGCGGTCAGGATCTGTGTCAGCACGGCGATGGTGCCTATACCGGCGGTGTGTCTGCCGCGATGTTGCGCGACTGCGGATGCACATGGGTTCTGGTCGGGCATTCGGAGCGCCGTACCCTGTTCGGCGAGACGGATGCGCTGGTGGCCGGGAAATTTGCGGTGGCGCAGCAGGCCGGTTTGAAGCCGGTGTTGTGCGTCGGCGAAACACTGGCGGAGCGCGAGGCGGGTGCGACCGAACGCGTGGTGGCCCGCCAGCTGGATGCGGTAGTGCAACGATGTGGTACGGCGGCGCTGCGCGATGCGGTGATTGCCTACGAACCGGTATGGGCGATCGGCACCGGCAAAACCGCGACGCCGGAAGCAGCGCAGGCGGTGCATGCGTTTATCCGCGGATGCATCGCGGATCGGGCAGTGGCCGATGCGGTACGGATTGTGTATGGCGGCAGCGTGAAAGCGGCAAATGCCGGGCAATTGTTTGCGATGCCCGATATCGACGGCGGACTGATCGGCGGTGCGTCGTTGGTTGTGGAAGAGTTCACAGCGATCTGTCGCGCGGCGGCAGGAACAAAATCAGCGGAAGCAGGGTAAAAACATGGAAATTCTGATACTTGTAATACACGTTGCCGCCGCGCTGGGCATTATCGGCCTGGTGTTGCTGCAGCATGGCAAGGGTGCGGACATGGGTGCTGCCTTCGGCAGCGGTTCGTCGGGCAGTGTGTTCGGTTCCGCCGGATCGGCGAATTTTCTCAGCCGGACGACAGCGGTGCTTGCCGCCGTCTTCTTTGTGTCGAGCATCGGCTTGACCGTGGTGTCCGGCAAGAAAACCGATAACCGGGGCGTCATGACGCAACCGGTCGAGCAGGCTCCGTCACAGTCGTTGCCGTCGCAGATACCCACGCCGCCGGCGCAGCTTCCGGCGTCCGCAGTGCCGGTGCCGGTCGTGCCGGCGGTGCCGGGCAGCGGATCGCAGACGGGAAGCGTGCCGAAGTAGGTTACCCAAAAGTACCCAATAAGTGCTGCAAGCCGGTAAACAAAGCGCAAAGAACTTGATCTTCAGGCTTGCTGAAGGTTATGTCGACGTGGTGGAATTGGTAGACACGCCGTCTTGAGGGGGCGGTGGCGAAAGCCGTGAGAGTTCGAGTCTCTCCGTCGACACCATTGAAATGCAGGAATGAGTTGTCAGGATCGAGGATTGAGTAGCGAGAAACGGAATGTTGATCCCCGCCAACAAAGTTTATGAAGCGAGCCTTGATATGGTCTTCCGGGGAGTCCGTCTGACCATGGCACGGGCTCAATCCTCAATCCTCGGGACTCAATTCTGATGTTGGAAGGGTATTTTCCGATTCTGATGTTCATCGCCGTGGGCATCGCCTTCGGCGTGGCGCCGATCGTCTCCGGCTGGATAGTCAGCCGTCTGGTCGGGATGCACCGGCCTGATCAGCAGAAATTGTCGCCCTACGAGTGCGGCTTCGAGGCTTTCGAGGACGCGCGCATGCGCTTTGACGTGCGTTACTACCTCGTCGCCATTCTGTTCATCCTGTTCGATCTCGAAATTGCATTCCTGTTTCCGTGGGCCGTGGTGTTGCAGGAAATCGGCCTGTTCGGATTCTTTTCCATGATGATCTTCCTCGCCATTCTGGTCGTGGGCTTTGTCTACGAGTGGAAAAAAGGGGCGCTGGAATGGGAGTGAAACTACGAGCCACCCGGCGAGGGGCCCCGCTTGCGGGGATCGACTGCAAGGCGAGTGGTTTCGGGCGCCGACCCATGGCAGGTGTTGCTTGCCGAAAATCGTTCGGAGGCGCCGATGTGAGCCTTATTGATATCTCAGGTTCAAGATAACTGCCATGGGCGCCATCGAAACCCTCAACGAAAACCTGAACGACAAGGGTTTTCTCCTCACGTCCGTGGACGCGCTGGTCAACTGGACGCGCACCGGCTCGATGTGGCCGATGACCTTCGGCCTGGCCTGTTGCGCGGTGGAAATGATGCATGCCGGCGCTTCGCGCTACGACCTCGACCGCTTCGGCATCGTATTCCGCCCCAGCCCGCGCCAGTCCGACGTGATGATCGTTGCCGGCACGCTGTGCAACAAGATGGCGCCGGCGATGCGCAAGGTCTATGACCAGATGGCGGAGCCGCGCTGGGTGATTTCGATGGGTTCCTGCGCCAACGGCGGCGGCTATTACCACTATTCCTATTCGGTGGTGCGCGGCTGCGACCGCATTGTGCCGGTGGATATTTACGTGCCGGGCTGTCCGCCGACCGCGGAAGCGCTGCTCTACGGCATCATCCAGTTGCAGAACAAGATCAAGCGCACCAACACGATTGCACGCTGACTGATTGCACATGGCGAATCGACTCGAAACCCTGACCGCCGCGCTGCAGACCGCGCTGGGCGACAAGCTCGTCAGTTCAGTCACCGTGCTGGACGAAGTGACTGTCGTCGTCAGGGCGGAACACCTGCCCGCCGTCGCCGTCATCCTGCGCGATGATGCGGCGCTGAAATTCGAGCAGCTGATCGACCTCTGCGGCGTCGACTACAGCGAATATGGCGAGGGCACCCGCGAGGGCCCGCGCTTTGCGCTGGTGTACCACCTGCTCAGCCTGACGTACAACTGGCGTCTGCGGTTGCGCGTGTTTGCGCCGGATGACGGCTTTCCGGTGGTGGCCTCGGTGATCGACGTCTGGTCCGTGGCGAACTGGTATGAGCGCGAGGCATTCGATCTCTACGGCATCATGTTCACCGGACATCCGGATCTGCGCCGGCTGCTGACCGATTACGGCTTCGTCGGCCATCCGTTCCGCAAGGATTTCCCGCTGTCCGGCAATGTCGAGATGCGCTACGACCCCGACCAGAAACGCGTGATCTACCAGCCGGTCACCATCGAGCCGCGGGTGATCACCCCACGCATCGTGCGCGAAGAGAATTACGCGGATTCCGAAGGTTTTCGCAAGGGCTGATGCATGGCTGAAATCAGGAACTGCATGAACAGGATGGACAGGATTTACAGGATAAAAGCAGCGCCCGCTCAAGGGTTTAATCCTGTTAATCCTGTACATCCTGTTAATTAAAAATGGCTGAGATCAAGAACTACACGATGAACTTCGGGCCGCAGCATCCGGCGGCCCACGGCGTGCTGCGCCTGGTGCTGGAGCTCGACGGCGAGGTCATCGAACGCGCCGATCCGCACATCGGGCTGCTCCACCGCGCCACCGAAAAGCTCGCCGAACACAAGACCTTTCTCCAGTCGGTGCCGTACATGGACCGGCTGGACTACATGTCGATGATGTCCAACGAGCACGCCTACGTGATGGCCATCGAGAAGCTGCTGGGCATCGAAGTGCCCGAGCGTGCACAGTACATCCGCGTGATGTTCGACGAAATCACCCGGCTGCTGAACCACCTGCTGTGGCTGGGCGCACACGGGCTGGATGTCGGCGCGATGACCATTTTTCTGTACGCGTTCCGCGAGCGCGAGGATCTGTTCGACATGTATGAGGCGGTCTCCGGCGCGCGCATGCATGCGGCGTATTACCGTCCGGGCGGCGTCTATCGCGATCTGCCGGATACCATGCCGCAGTACACCGCTACACGCATTCATAATGCCAAGGCGACCAGGGCGTTGAACGAAAATCGCCAGGGTTCGCTGCTCGATTTCATCGAGGATTTCACCCGGCGCTTCCCGGGATATGTCGATGAATACGAAACGCTGTTGACTGACAACCGCATCTGGAAGCAGCGCCTGGTGGGCATCGGCGTGGTGTCGCCGGAACGCGCGCTGTCGCTGGGCTTTACCGGGCCGATGCTGCGCGGCTCCGGCATCGAATGGGATCTGCGCAGGAAACAGCCGTACGAAGTATATGACCGCATGGAATTTGACATCCCGGTGGGCGTCAACGGCGATTGCTACGACCGCTATCTGGTGCGCATCGAGGAATTGCGCCAGTCCAACCGCATCATCCGCCAGTGCGTGGACTGGTTGCGCAAGAACCCCGGCCCTGTGATGGTCGACAGCCACAAGGTGGCGCCGCCGTCGCGCGTGGCGATGAAAACCAACATGGAAGAACTGATCCACCACTTCAAGCTGTTCACCGAAGGCATGCATGTACCGCCCGGCGAGGCTTATGCCGCGGTGGAGCATCCCAAGGGCGAGTTCGGCATCTACCTGGTGTCCGACGGCGCCAACAAGCCGTACCGGCTGAAAATCCGCGCGCCGGGCTTCCCGCACCTCGCCGCGCTGGATGAAATGGCGCGCGGCCACATGATCGCCGACGTGGTGGCCATCATCGGCACGCAGGACATCGTGTTCGGAGATATTGACCGATGAATGCTCCGCTGATGTTGTCGCCGGAGTCACTGGCGAAAATCGACAAGGCGGTGGCCAAGTATCCGCCGACCGAGAAACAGTCGGCAGTGATGGCGGCGCTGACCATCGCCCAGGACGAGAAGGGCTGGCTGTCGACGGAAACCATGGATTTTGTCGCGCAATACCTCGGTATGGCGCCGGTGGCGGTGTACGAAGTGGCGACGTTCTACACCATGTATGACCTGAAACCGGTCGGCCGCCACAAGCTCACGGTTTGCACCAATCTGCCCTGTGCATTGCAGGGCGCGACGCACGCTGCGCAATATCTCAAGCAAAAACTGGGCATCGGTTTTGGTGAAACCACCCCGGACGGACGCTTTACCCTCAAGGAGGGCGAGTGCATGGGTGCGTGCGGCGATGCTCCGGTGATCATCCGCAACAACAAGCAGATGCTGTGCGCGATGTCGAACGAAAAAATCGACAAGTTACTCGGGGAGCTCAAGTAATGGGCCTGCCAGTCGCGCCTTTTGCGAAAGACCTGTACGGCCCCGATGCCCTCATCATGAAGGGCATCGACGGGACGAATTGGCGTCTCAGGGATTATGAGGCGCGCGGCGGCTATCAGGCGCTGCGCAAAATCATCAGTGAAAAAATATCGCCCGAAAACGTCATCGCCGAAGTCAAGAAATCGGCATTGCGTGGACGCGGCGGCGCGGGTTTTCCGGCGGGGCTCAAGTGGAGCTTCATGCCGCGCCAGTTTCCGGGGGCGAAATATCTGGTGTGCAATTCCGACGAGGGCGAGCCGGGCACGTTCAAGGATCGTGACATTCTGCGCTACAACCCGCACAGCGTGATCGAAGGCATGGCCATTGCGGCGTATGCCATGGGTGTCGCTGTGGGTTACAACTACATACACGGCGAAATCTGGGAAACTTACGAGCGTTTTGAAGAAGCGCTGGAAGAAGCGCGCGCCGCGGGATATCTCGGCAACAACATTCTCGGTTCGGATTTCAGTTTTCAGCTGCATGCGCACCACGGCTTCGGTGCCTACATCTGCGGCGAAGAAACCGGCCTGCTGGAGTCCCTTGAAGGCAAGAAAGGCCAGCCGCGCTTCAAGCCGCCGTTTCCGGCGAGCTACGGCCTCTACGGCAAGCCGACCACGGTCAACAACACCGAAACATTCGCGGCAGTGCCTTACATTATCAACCACGGTGGCGAAGCGTTCCTCAGCCTGGGCCGTCCCAACAACGGCGGCACCAAGATATTTTCGGTGTCGGGCGATGTCGCGCGTCCCGGCAATTACGAGGTGCCGCTCGGCACGCCTTTTGCAGCGCTGCTCGCCATGGCGGGCGGCATGCGCGGCGGAGGCAGGCTCAAAGCCGTGATTCCTGGGGGCTCATCGATGCCGGTGCTGCCGGCGGATATCATGA
>CAZAOZ010000009.1:0-76368 GCA_964486865.1 uncultured Bordetella sp. | reverse complement strand
GCCGCCCATGAACCCGCCCAGCCCGCCCGCCGCGAGCACGCGGTGGCAGGGCACGATCAGCGGCACCGGATTCGCACCGCAGGCGCCGCCGACCGCCCGTGCGGCAGTCCCGAGGCGACGCGCAATGTCTCCATAACTCGTTGTTTTTATTGGATAAAGTTTTTCGCGCAGTTTTTCAATTTCGCGCCACACCCGGCGCTGAAATAACGTGCCGCCGTCGAGGCGATAAGGGACGGTGAAGCCGCGCGCGGGATCGGCAAGGTAGCGCTCGATGTCGCGGCAGGCGCGCTCGGCGATGCGGTCATGCGGCGGCAACGGCTGCGTACTGCGCGGCAGGTAACGCACGCCGGTCACCACCGTGCCGTCGGTGGTGATGCCCAGCACCGCGAACGGCGTGGTGTAACGCGTTTCCTGACCGGCCGTGCGCTCGCGCTTCACGCCGGCGCAGGCTCCGGCGCCCGCAGTTTCTGCAGCGCCACCACCAATGCAAAAAGCACAAAACCCAGGATGTCGGAGAAGGTCGTCGGATACACCAGCGCCAGGCCGGCGACGGTCAGCATCCAGCGCTCGGGCACAGTGGTCTTGCGAAACAGCCAACCCTGCAATCCTCCGGCAAGCGCGACAATCCCGAATATCGCCGTCACCGAGATGATTGCAATCGCGCCCCAGTCCGCCTGTGCCAGGTTTTTGAAAGAACCGCCGAGCAACAATCCTGTGCCAGACGGGTCGAGCACGAACATGAACGGCACCAGGAAAGCCGGCGCGGTGTATTTCCAGCATTGCAGCGTCGTGCGATACGGACCGCCGCCGGTAATCGCCGCGGCGGCGAAGGGCGACAGCGCGGTGGGCGGAGACACCTCGGACAGCACCGCGTAATAGAAAATGAACATGTGCGCCGCAAAGTCCGGCACGCCCAGCTTGATCATCGCCGGTGCCGCAATCACTGCGCAGATGATGTACGACGCGGTGACCGGCACCGCCAGCCCGACGATCCACACGATCAGCGAGGTATACACCGCCGTCAACAGCAGCTTCATGTCGTGCAGCAGGGCCGGCGTCCGCTCCGCGCCGAACAGCACCCACAGGTTGACCAGCGCGGCCGCGCCGGCATCGGCATAGTCGAGCACGATGGAACTGAACTTCAGGCCCAGGCCGGTCAATGTCACCACGCCGACGATGATCCCCGCCGAGGCGCAGGTCATCGCCACATTGAGCACTCCGACGGAACCGCCCTCCAGTGCCTTGACGAAATTCGACTCCCAGAGTCCTTTGATCCAGGGCATGCGGCCACGGAACCAGTCGTAGGGGATGAGCGCTGAATCGCTCTGGATAAACGAAACCAGCGCAGTGACAAGGGTGGCATAAAACACCGAAAGAACCGGCGAATAGCCCCACAACATGAAAACGACGATGGAAATCAGCGATACGAAGTGGTACCAATAGCGTTTAGCCAGCTCGAGGGCGCGATGGTGTTTTTCGAGCTTGACCGCATGCATGGCAAACTTGCGCGCATCGATCTCGACCATGATGAAAATGGCGAGATAGAACAGGATGGTCGGAATGGTCGCCATCAGGATCACATCCAGGTACGAGATCCTCAGGAATTCGGCGATCAGGAACGCCGCCGCCCCCAGCACCGGCGGCGAGATGATCGCCCCCAGGCCACCCGCTGCGAGCAGGCCACCCGCCGCTTCTTTGCCGTAGCCCGCCTTGGCCAGCAGCGGATAAGCCACCGCACCGATGGTCACCGTAGTCGCCACTCCGGAACCCGACGGCCCGCCCAGCAGAAACGATGACATCACCACCGCGCGACCGGCACTCGACGGTTTGCCGCCCATCGCTGAAAAAGAAAAATCGATGAAAAACTTTCCGGCGCCCGAATACTGCAGGAATGCGCCGAATATGGTGAACAGGATGATCAGCGTTGACGATACATCCACCGCCACACCGAAGATGCCTTCCAGCGTCATGTACAACGCACCCACGAGACGCGAAATTTCGTAGCCTTTATGGGTCCATGGTGCCGGCAAATACGCTCCAAACAGCGCATAGGCCAGAAACAGGCTGACTACGAACGGCAGGATCCACGTCGAACTGCGGCGATTGCCCTCCAGAATCAGCAGGATCAACGCGACGCCGATGACCTGGTCAATCATGGTCGGCACAGTCGCGCGATCGCCCAGCAGATCGCCCCAGTAGAGGATGTAGCCGGCAATTCCCACTGTCATCAGGGCCAAAATCACATCCCACCACATCAGGCGATGGCGGAAACGTTTGGCCAACGGGAACATCAGAAACACCAAAGTCAGCGCAAAGGCGACATGGATCGGTCTGAGCATGAATGCCGGAACAATCTCCACTGCCGCATAGAGATGAAACAGCGACATGATCACGGCCGCCAGCGTCAGCATGACAGCGAGGGCGCCTGTGTACCGGTTGTGTACGCCCTCTTCCTCCTCGATCAGTTCCTCGACGCGCCTGCGCGCCTCTTCGCTGAGTACTATTTCATCCGCCAACACTTCCTGGACAGGCGCCTCACTCATGCTCTTCCCCGACTAACAGCCTGGTAATTTTAACCATGCCACCGGGCGACCAGTCCGATGACGATGCACGAACTGATCGCAATTGGCAGTCTGCAAACAAAAAAACCCCGTCCATGAGAGACGGGGTCGGAGCGAATGGCCAAAATCAGAACTTCAGTCCTTGTTCCTTGAAGTATTTGACTGCACCCGGATGCCACGGCACCGGTGAAGCGTCGGGTTTCTGCTTCTCAAGCTTGATATCAGCCGCAGCCTTGTGCACAGCGATCAGGTCGGGACGCTTGTCAAAAATCGTCTTGACGATGTTGTACACCGTCTGGTCGCTCATGTTGGCGTTGGCCACCAGCAGGTTCGCCACGGCGGTTGCCTGATTGTCCTTGGCCATTCCAGCGTAGGTGTCCTTCGGAATGACATCGGTAATATAAAGATTGCCGTATTTCTTCTGCATCGCCGGTATCAACTGCGAGGAATCAAGAAATTTGATCTTGGTTCCCGGCGTGGAGGCCAGATCGGTAACCGACGAGGTCGGCAGGCCGACCACGAAGAAGAACGCATCAATTTTCTTGTCCTTCATGGCATTGACCGATTCCGCCACACCCAGGCGCTCGCGCGTGAGGTCTTTCAGCGGATCAATACCGGCCGCTTCGAGTAAGCGGAAGGCAAACACTTCCGTGGCGCTGCCGGGTGAACCGGTGGACACACGCTTGCCCTTGAGGTCAGTGACGGTGTTGATCCCCGTGCCTTCGACGGTCACCACATGCATCAAGTTGGTGTAGAGCATCATCATCGCGCGCACCGGGATCTTGGTGCCTTTGAATTTGCCTTCCCCGTTCACCGCATCCTGGGCCGCATCGGCCTGGGTCAGAGCGATATAGGGCTTGCCGGTGCCGATCAGGCGCATGTTATCTACCGAGCCGCCCGTGACCTCGGCGGTCGCCGTCATGCCCGGAATAGACTTGGAAAACACATTCGCCATGCCGCCGCCCAGCGGGTAATACACGCCGCCGGTGCCGCCGGTGGCGATCGACAGGTTCACGGTTTCTGCTGCGGTTGCCGGCAGTGCTACTAACACGCACGCAGCAAGCATCAGGATTTTTATAAGCTGAGACATGATTTCTCCTCCTACGGTTTAATTTTCCGGAATACGTATCCAGACTGTGGAACGGCGAGTGTAGAAACATTCACCGGACCGGTCAACTACGCCCGGTAAATGTTTACTTGGCAAATACCTGCGACACATCCTGAAACGCCTTGAATTCCAGCGCATTGCCGCAGGGATCCAGAAAGAACATCGTCGCCTGCTCGCCCACCTGGCCTTTGAAGCGGATATGCGGCTCGATGACGAATTTCGTGCCCGCACGGGTCAGCTTGTCGGCCAGCGTCTGCCAGTCTGGCATGGACAGGATCGCGCCGAAATGGCGCACCGGCACGTTGTCGCCATCGACGGCGCTGGTGCTGCGGTGCCCCACCTCGCCCGGCGCCAGATGCGCGACGATCTGATGGCCATAGAAATTGAAATCGACCCACTCCGGCGACGAGCGCCCCTCCGGGCAGCCCAGCAATCCGCCATAAAATGCGCGGGCTTTGGCAAGATCATCAACGGGAAAAGCGAGATGGAACGGGGGTTGGCTCATGGCGAGTGTATGTGCATCCAAAATTCAAAACGCGTATTCTAGCCGCATCCCAACCCTGTTTCCCCTGCACTGAATCCATCAGCCATGCCCGCGCATTCAATGCCCGTCCTGTCGGCCCACGACTGCCGCATGCAGCAAATCGGCTTCGGCACCTCGCAACTCGGCGATTGCGGCGATCTGGTCGCCACCGCGCTGAAGCTCGGCTACCGCCATCTCGATACCGCGTGGAAATACGGCTCGGAGAAAGGCGTCGGCGCCGGCATCCGCGCCTCCGGCGTGCCGCGCGGTGAGATTTTCCTGGTCACCAAGGTCTCCCATGAATACCTGCGCGCCGACGCCTTCGCGCGCTCGGTCGAGGAAAGCCTGAAAAACCTGCAGGTTGGTTACGTCGATATGCTGCATGTGCACTGGCCGAGCATGGACAAGGTGCCGCTCGCCGAGACCATGGGCGCGCTGGCCAAGGCGAAGCGCGACGGACTGACCCGGCATATCGGGGTCGCCAATTTCAACATCGCGCTGCTCGAAGAAGCGCTTGCCGTGTGTCCGGAGCCGCTGGCCACGCTGCAGGCCGAATATCACCCCTACCTCGACCAGACCAGAATGCTCGACTACTGCCGGCGCAAGGGACTGATCTTCACCGCCTATTGTCCGCTGGCACGCGGCCGCGTGTTCAAGGATCCGGTGCTGGCCGGTATCGCGCAGGCCAAGGGCAAAACCGTCGCGCAAATCGTGCTGCGCTGGATCGTGCAGCAGGGCAACATTGCACCTATCCCGCGTTCGTCGAATGCGGAACGCATCGCGCAGAACCTGGATGTATTCAAATTCACGCTGAACGCGGATGAAATGCAACGCATCCACGCCCTGGCGCGGCCCGACGGACGCATTGCGAATCCCGCAGGGCGCGCCCCGGCATGGGATTAACAGGCCTTAGAATACGGTTTCAGCCCATGTCATGAATAACGGAGGAAATACCATGATGAACAATTATCCGTCGTTGTCGGCCGCTCTCGGCGCGGTCGCCGCTGCCGCTGCGCTGGCGATATCACCGAATGTCGCAGCGCAGGCTTTCCCCTCGAAAAACCTGGTGATGATCGTGCCCTACACGCCCGCCGGCTCGGCCGACGCCATGAGCCGCGCCATCGCGCAACGCCTCGGTACCGCCTGGGGCAGGAACGTCGTCGTCGATAACCGCCCCGGCGCCAGCGGCATGATCGGCACCGAGCTCGCCGCCAAGGCCGAGCCCGACGGCCACACCCTGCTCGGCCACACGTCATCCTATCCGGCCACCGCCGCAGTGCGCATCAAACTGCCGTTCGATCCCGCCAGAGCCATCATCCCGGTAGGCATGACCGCGCGCGCACCGATGCTGTTCGCCCTGCATCCTTCGGTGCCGGCCAAAAACATCAAGGAGCTGATCGCGCTGGCCAAAAAAAATCCGGGCAAGCTCAACTACGGCTCATCGGGCACCGGCGGCAACAACCACTTCTCCGGCGCGCTGTTCGCCTCGGCCGCGGGCATCAAGATGGAGCACGTGCCGTACAAGGGCATCTCGCTGGCGGTCACCGCCATCGCCTCGGGCGAAATCGAAATCGTCATCGCCAGTTCCTCGGCGCTGCTGCCGCAACGCGATTCCGGCCGCATCCGCATTCTCGGCGTCACCAGCCTGGAAAAATCGCCGCTGTTTCCGGATCTGCCGACCATCGCCTCGCAGGGCGCGCCGGGTTACGAGTACCAATTGTGGTGGGGCATATTCGCGCCGGCCGGCATGAGCGCCGAGCGGCAGAACTTCATCAACGCGGCCATCAACAAGATCGTCGTCAGCGCCGACATGAAAAAGTTTCTCGACACCCAGGGCGCCGAGGCATGGCCGCAGACCATCGCGCAAATGAACGACCTGCTGCCCAAGGAAATCGCCCGCTACAAGAAGGGCGCGCAGCTCGCCGGCATCCAGCCGCAGTAACGCAACGCCTCGACGAATCAGGCGGGCTGCGTCAGCCGGCCCGCCTGATAGTCGCGCATCGCCTGTTCGATTTCCTCGCGGGTGTTCATCACGAACGGCCCGTATTGCACGACCGGCTCGCGCAGCGGCTTGCCTGCGAGCAGAATGAAGCGTGTGCCGTGGTCTCCGGCAATCACGGTGACCTGATCGCCATCCGATAGCAATCCCGCGCTGCGCGCCGGCAATGCGCGCGGCGGCTCACCGACGCCGACATCACCCTCATAAACATAAAGAAACGCGTTGTGGCCCGCAGGCAGCGCATGCCGGAAAACCTGCCGCGGCGGCAGTTCCACATCGAAAAACAGCGGCGCGGTACTCAGTCCCTGGATCGGTCCGGCGATTGTTTTGCCCTCGACGGCCAGCGTGCCGGCGATCACCTTGACGCGTCCGCCGCCGGGCAGCGCCATGGCCGGCACCTGCGCGGCGGGTATGTCGCGGTACGCCGCGGGCTTCATTTTTTCCGCGGCCGGCAGATTGATCCACAACTGGAATCCGCGCATGCGGCCCGCGGTCTGCTGCGGCATCTCCGAGTGGATGATGCCGCGCGCCGCGGTCATCCACTGCACATCGCCGCTTTTCAGGTCGCCGCGGTTGCCCATGTGATCCTGGTGCAGCATGTGGCCGTCGAGCATGTAGGTCACGGTTTCGAAACCGCGGTGCGGATGATCCGGAAATCCGGCGATGTAATCGTCGGGATTGTCGGTGCCGAATTCATCGAGCATCAGGAACGGATCCAGACGCGCGTCCGGCGACTGGCCGATGCTGCGGCGAAGCTTGACGCCGGCGCCGTCGGAAGTCGCCACGGCGCGGATGACTTTGTGGAGTGTGCGGATGGTCATAAAAATATAAATTAAATCAATAATTTATTATGCTTACCTGCCGGCTCAAAACAATGAGCGAACGATACCGCCATCGACGCGCTGCGCCGCGCCGTTGATCGCCGCGGCGCGCATCGAACACAGGAATACCACCTGCGCGGCGATTTCCTCCGGTATCGCCCAGCGCTGCAGCAGCGAAGTGCGTCCCGGCCCGTCGAAATAAGCGGTGCGCATTTCCTCAACCGTCTTGCCCTGCTCGGGCCCGATCTTGCCGAGAAAAGTTTCCACGCCTTCCGACCAGGTCGGCGCGACCAGCACGCTGTTCACCGTGACGCCGGTGCCGCGCGTGGATTCGGCCAGTCCGCGCGCAATCGACACCTGCGCGGTTTTGGTCATCGCATAATGCAGCATGCCGGGATTGGGTTTCACGCTCTGCTCGCTGGCGATGAACACCACGCGCCCCCAGTTGCGCTGGAGCATGCCGTCGAACAGCGCGCGCGTCAGGCGCACGCCGCTCATCACGTTGAGCTCGAACATGTCGGTCCAGTCGCGGTCGGAAATTTCCGCAAACGGCTTGACCTCGAAATAGCCGACGTTGTTGACGAGTATGTCCACCGGCCCGATGCGTGCCGCGGCATCGATGACCTGCTGCGCGCCCGCCACAGTGGCGAGATCCGCGACTACGCCGTACGCCTCGCCGGTTGCCGCCAGCGCCTGGACCGTCGCATCGACCCTGTTCCGGTTGCGGCCGTTGACGATCACCCGCGCGCCCTCGTCCACCAGCGCCTGCGCAATCGCCCGGCCGATGCCCTGCGTCGAACCCGTCACCAGCGCCAGCTTGTGCTTCAGACCCAGATCCATGAATGCTCCGATAACGCCCTGCGGCAAGCGTGAAATGCACCGCCGTTTTACCACGCTTTTACGCAGCAGGGCTGCACAAAAAAACACGGGCTGCAACGCAGCCCGTGTTCAAGTAAGTACACCGTGATTACATACGGCCGAGATCGCTGATGGCGTCCATCACCATCCCCGTGCCCACCGCGATCAGCAGAATATCGGAAGCCACGCGCACATACTTGTGTCCTGCCGGAGGCACGCCGAGCTTGATCACCAGTTGCTGCGGCACGTCGTAATAGACCACATCGCGCGGCAGCGGTTTGCCCCTGCTCCACTTTTTGGCCTGGCCCGGCGGCATGCAGCCGTTGTTTTTCTTGGCCAGTCCCGGCGGACAGTGCCCGCCGCGATATTCCTGCTCATAGTACTGACTCACCGCCTTGCGGTGCTTATCGTCAAAATGCTTTTTGTCGGAATGCGAACGCCTGTCATCGTCGCGGTCGCGATGTTTGCCGTCGCGCCCGTCCCGGTTCCCGCGTTCCTGCTTCTTGCCAGCCCACTCCGGCTTGTCGGCGTACACCGGGTTCGCCATCAGCGCCATCGCCAGCGGCAGCAACACGGCGCGAACTGTCCATCTGCATACATGATTCATGACTGACTCCTTTATCCGGAATTGACGGTGCCATATTAACGCCGTGCCGGGATTAATGGTTGTCAGCAGCGGCCGTATGCGCCGTATTTTTTCTGCCGGAAGCACCCTGTTTTGTGACACAAGTCACGCCCGGTGCCGACCGCGCACCGCATCGGCGCGGCTCAGTGTCCGCGCTGCGCAACTTCAGGATTGAGAAAATTGCGCGCGTCATGCACCTCGCCGCGCAGCCAGCAGAGGATGTTGCTGGCGGCAATCGTGCCCATGCGCGCCATCGCCCCGGTGGTTGCCGCGGCGATGTGCGGCGTGACGATCACGTTGGGCAGCGCAAACAGCGAATTGGCCGGATCCGGCGGTTCCACCGCGAAGGTATCCAGTGCCGCGCCGGCCAGCCTGCCGCTTTTCAGCGCAGCGATCAGCGCCGCCTCGTCGATCACCGGGCCGCGTGCGGTATTGATCAGCAGCGCATCGGGTTTCATGCGCGCCAATTGCGCCGCGCCGATCAGGCCGCGGGTCTGCTCCGTCAGCGGGCAATGCAGACTGACGATATCGACGGTTTCAAGCAGACGGTCGAGATCCGCTTCATAAGTCATGCCCGCCGGCGGCGTGAGCGCAGAGCGGCTGTGGATGACCACCCGGGCGCCGCAGGCCTGCGCCAGCCGCGCGGTGCGCTCGCCGATCTGGCCGTAGCCGACAATACCCACCGTGCGCGCACTGAAGTCGCGCGTGAATTGATCAAGGTTGCGCCACGCCCCGCTGCGCACATCGCGATCAAAACGAGGCAGTTCACGCGCGAGCGACAGCATCAGCGCCAGCGCATGCTCGGCGACCGCATCGGCATTGGCGCCGTTGGCGACCATCACTGCGATGCCGCGCCGGGTCGCCGCCGCAATATCGACGGAATCGACGCCGGCACCATGCTTGGCAATGATTTTCAGATGCGCCGCCGCGCTCAGTACGCGCTCACTCAGCGGCGGCGAACCGCGCAGCAGGATGGCGGCAATGTCATCGCGGGCGAATGCCGCAAGCAATGCGGCCTCGTCGATGGTTCCCGGCATGAAGACCAGGTCGGCGCCGCCTGCGCGCAGCAGATCCTGCGCCAGCCCCGACACCGTCGCCGCGGTCACCAGCACTTTCGGTTTTGCCATCAGTTTCGCCACCCGTATCCCCGGAGATCAATCGCGCGGATTATCCCACCCGGATGCCGCTGCCCGTTAAATTCCGCATTGCGGCATTCAAAATGTACTGTCTTCATCCCGGGCCTGCGGGAAAAGCATTTCCCTGCAACCGGCTCCGCACTCTAAAATGAGTGCATTGAAAATGCGGACGCAACAAACAACGCGCCCGGCAACCCTGTTCTGCAACCGGAGAAAAAACCATGCAACGCACCACGCTCATGATTCTTGGCCTGCTGGCAACCGCACTGACTGGCAACGCGATGGCCCAGCAGTATCCCAGCCGGCCGATCCGCCTGATCGTGCCCTTCCCGGCCGGCGGCAATGTCGATGTGTTCTCGCGCGTGCTGTTCAGGCAGGTGGAGACCGAAATCGGCACGACCTTCGTCATCGACAATCGCGGCGGCGCCAACGGCATCATCGGCGCCGATACCGTCAAGAATGCCTCACCCGACGGCTATACTGTGCTCAACACCTCGTTCGGCTTCGCGGTGAATCCGGCGATCATGAAAAAAATGCCCTTCGATATCGTCCGCGATTTCACGCCGATCACCAATGTCGCCACCGGCCTGGGCTACCTGCTCGTGGTCCATCCCAAACTGGCGGCAAATTCGGTGACTGAGCTGATCGCACTCGCCAAAAAAGAAAAGCTGAGCTACAGCACCGCGGGCGTCGGCAACGGCCAGCATCTCGCCGGCGCGCTGCTGAACAGCATGGCAAAAATCAACATGCTGCACGTGCCATACAAGGGCGGCGGCCCGGCGGCGGCAGCCGCCATCAGCGGCGAAGTGCAGGTGCATTTTCCCGCGGGTTCGGTCGGCGTGCCGCATCACAAGGCGGGGCGGGTGCGCGCCATCGCCTTCACCGGCGCCAAACGCCTGTCCTCAATGCCGGAAATTCCGACAGTCGGCGAAACCGTACCGGGGTACGTCGGCGACGCCGGCTGGCACGGCATGTTCGGTCCGGCAAAACTGCCGCCGGCGATCACCAAAAAGCTGCAGCAGTCCGTCCACAAGGCACTGCAGGAACCGAAAGTCCGCGCCCACTTCGTTGACAACGGCTACGAGCCCGACGGCGATGCGCCGGAGGTGTGGGCGAAAAAATTCCGCGCTGATGTGAAGCGTTTCGCCGAGCTTGCAAAAGCTGCGGGGATCGAGCCGCAGTAATCCCGCACCCGGTCGGCGCCTCGCGGCCGGTGCCAGAGGAATAAGTGCGGCTCATCCAGTGTTTGCTGGAGTCATTGTCAATTACTGTTCACCCTGAGGCCGCATGCGCATCACCGCATCACTCCTGTCATCACTGCTGCTGTGCGCCGGAATCACCGCGGGCGCGGCGTTACCGGCAGCCGCACAGAATTTCGACACCTTGCCCAAACCGGTGCCGATGCCTGCATTCAAATTGCCGGGGCTCAACGGCACCAGCGGCAGCGACGCCGATCTGCGCAACAAGGTCACGGTGATCCGCTTCTGGGCCTCGTGGTGAAGTACCTGCGTCGCTGACCTGCCCTCCGTGCAGAGGGCCCACAACGAACTGAAAAAAGACGGCATCCACGTCATCACCATCTCGGTCGATGCCACGGGTGAGCCGGCGATCAAACCGATTTTCGCCAAGGGCGGCTACACCATGCCCGCCCTGGTTGATTCCGGCATGAATGTCGCCCGCGGCTTCGGCGTGCGCGGCGTGCCTTATACCGTGGTGGTCGACACCAAAGGCATGATCACCGCGCGCGGCTACGGCCACATCGATTTCGACGGCCCGGTGTTGCGCAAATACGTGCGCGGCCTGGCCAAACCGTAGAACCCGTCCTTCAACCCTGCCACAGGAGGTGTCCATGTATAAGCTACTGCCAAAACGCTGGATCGCTTTCGCGCTGCTCGGCGCCGCGCTATGCGCCGGCAACGCCCACGCGCAGACACTCAGGGAAGGCGACAAGGCGCCGGCCTTCTCGGTAATGTCCACCACCGGCAAGCCCGTCGCACTGGCGGATTTCCAGGGCAAGAAATCGGTGGTGCTGTTCTTCTACTTCGCCGCCTTCACCAACACCTGAACGACCGAAGCCCTGGCCTTCCAGCTTGATCTTCCCAAGTTCGAGGCCGCCAACGCCCAGGTTCTGGACGTCAGTGTTGACTACAGTGCCGCCAATCAGGCTTTTGCCGAGAAAGTCGGACTTACCTATCCGTTGCTGAGCGATACCCAGCGGATCATGGCCCGCGCCTATGGCGTGTTGAACGACAACCCCGCGCTTGCCAATGATCCCAAACGCATCGCCGCTTACCTGCGGGCGAAGCGTGCGTGGTTCATCATCGACAAGGAAGGCATCATCCGTTACGCCAGGGTCGAAGATCCGCGCGGGCTGGTGCCCAACGACGAAATACTGGAGATCGTCAACAAGTACCGTTGACCGATCCGCGGCGCCTATGCGGTCTTGAACTTGTTGCCGACCAGCGTCGCGGCGACCACCAGCGCGGTCGAGATGAAAATCATGATGATGCCCAGCGCCGACAACCGCCCCCACAGTCCGTCCTCGGCAAAGCGCAGGATCTGCACCGCCAGCACCTCGGTGCCGGGCCGCGACAGCACCACCGACAGCGTCAGTTCGCGGATGAACATCGACGCCATCAGAATCCAGCCCGAAACAATGCCCGGCACCAGCAGCGGCACGATGATGCGGCGCATGGTCATCAACGGACTCGCGCCGCAGACGAGCGATGACTCCTCCAGGTGGCTGTGCACCTGGACAAAGGCGCTGGACATCGGCCGGATGCCGTACGGCAGATAGGTCGCGATGTAGCCCAGCAGCAACGCCCAGATCGTCGCGTAGAGCGGCGTCTGCACGAAGAACCACATGAAGCCGACGCCGATCACGATGCCGGGAAATGAAAACGAGAGATAACTCAGCGATTCCAGTATCCCGGAGGCGCGGGTTTTCACCTTGACGATGACGTAGGCCACGAACACCGACAGGATCACGCCCAGCGTCGCGCCGACCACGGCGAGGAACAGGCTGTTCTTCAGCGCCAGCAGCGAAATCGGGTCGTTCAGCACATCGTGCCAGTGCTTGAGGCTCATCATTGAAAACGCGCGCGCGCCCGGCACCATGCTGTACGGTACAAACGAGGTGTACAACAGCACCGCGACCGGCAATACGATCAGCATGAATGACAGTACGCCCACCAAGGCGAACAGCGGCATTCTGGCCTTGCCAAGTTCGATCATCGTCGGACGGAAGCCGCGGCTGGAAATCGTCACGTACTTTTCGCTCGCCGCGGTCAGTGCGCGGTAAATCACGATCAGCGTCACCGAAGTCACCAGCACACTCATGCCCACCGCGGCCGCCTTGCCGTAATCGGTGGCAAAACCGGTGGAGATCATGTCATAGAGATGTGTCGCCAGCACATAAACACGGCCCGGCATGCCGAGCACCGACGGCGCGGCAAACGAAGCGAGACTGCGCACAATGGCGAGGATGAGCGCCGCGAGGAGCGCGGGCCGCAGCACCGGCAGCGTGATGCGGAACAGCGTGCGCAGCGACCCCGCGCCGAAAACCCGTGATGACTCCTCCAGCGCCACATCGAACGACGCCATTGCCGGCGCGATGATCAGGTAGGCAATCGGCATGTCGAGCAGCCCCTCGACGAGAATCATGCCCCAGATGGTGTAGATGTTGAACGGCGCGCTGTCGAGGCCGAAGACTTCCATCAATGCAAGATTCATCATCCCGTTCGAAGGGTTGAGCAGCAACGCCCAGCTCACCGAAAACAGCAGATGCGGAATCATCATCGGGATGACCGAGATGACCCCGAACAGGAACTTGAACGGGATGTCGGTGCGCGTATTCAGGTAGGCCAGAAAAGTGGCCAGCACCACCGACAGCGTCGATGAGCCCAGCACGAATATGACCGTGTTGAGCAGCACGTCGTAGAAGGCCGCATCGGTATAGGCCTCGACATACTTGGCGGTCGTGAACCGGCCGAAGGCGGTCAGCCCTTCCGAGAAACTGCCCAGGACCAGCATCAGTA
Source organism: uncultured Bordetella sp. (assembly GCA_964486865.1). Taxonomy (GTDB): domain Bacteria; phylum Pseudomonadota; class Gammaproteobacteria; order Burkholderiales; family SG8-41. The sequence goes on along the minus strand of CAZAOZ010000009.1, from coordinate 62,700 downwards.
CCGGGCAGACCGTCAGCGCGCCGACGATCGCGATCAGCAGCCAGGTCAGCCTGGAACGGGGATGATCCATGGCAACCCGTCAGATCGCCACCAGCAGGCAGTGCGCCGGGTCCAGCGTGAAGCTGACGGCGTCGCCCTCGTTCAGCTTCGCGTCGGGGCTGATCTTGGCGAGCAACCGCTCTTCGCCCACGCCGATCTCCGCCTCATAAGCCTCGCCGACGAAGACCAGCGATTCGATGCGGCCGTTGACCAGATTATCGGCCGCCGCTGCCTCGCCGCTGACGATGCGGATGAACTCCGGCCGGATGCACAGCGTGGCTTCGCCGCCTACGGGAATATCGCGATGCTGGCAAGTGATCCTGCCCAGCGCCGAATCGACGATGGTAAAGCCACCCTCCTCGGCACGCACCCTGGCCTTGACCAGATTGGCCCGGCCGATGAAGTCGGCGACAAACTGGGTGTCGGCATCGAAATAGATTTTCTTCGGCGTGCCGATTTCAATAATCCGCCCGGCGCGCATGATGGCGATTGAATCCGACAGCGCAAGCGCTTCGATGCGGTCGTGGGTCACATACACCGCCGTGATCTGCAGCTTGCCGAGAAAAGCGCGCAGATCCTTGCGCGTTTCTTCGCGCAGCTTGGCATCAAGGTTGCTCAGCGGCTCGTCGAACAAAATGACCTTGGGCTCGGCCACCAGCGCCCGCGCCAGCGCCACCCGCTGCTGCTGGCCGCCGGAGAGCTTGGTGGCGGGCCGCCGCTCGAAGCCGTCGAGTTTCACGAAGTGCAGCGTTTTCCCGACCCTCTCGCGAATCACATCCCTGGGCACATTGCGCACCTGCAGCGGATAGGCCACGTTGTCGAACACGTTCATGTGCGGCCAGATGGCATAGGTCTGGAACACCATGCCCAGACCGCGCTGCTCCGGCGGCACCGAAATGCCGCGGTCTTTGGACCAGACGACATCGCCGCCGATGCTGATCTCACCGGAATCCGGCATCTCCAGCCCGACGATGCAGCGCAGCAGCGTGGTCTTGCCGCAGCCGCTGGGCCCGAGCAGCGTGAAAATCTGGTTGGCGGGAATGACCAGATTGACATCATCGAGGGCCTTGATGGTCTTGCCCTCGGAGTAGTAATACTTGCTGACGCCCCGGATGCGGATTTCCATGGTGTTTATCCGTGTAGACAGACAACCGCCCGGCGGATCCGGGCGGCTGGTCACTGCAATGGATTGCTGGTAATTCGCTATTTCACGTCGAAAATCTTCTTGAACTCGGCGCCCCATTTCTCGGTTTCTTCGTCCGACAACTCGCGGATCGCAATGACCTTGGCCGTGCCGATGCCGTCGATGGGCGGAAAAATTCCGGGGGCCAGCACGTATTCGCCGACTTCCTTCGCCAGCATTTCCATCGACTTCTTCGACAGCCAGTAATCGACGAATGCCCGTGCCGCGGCCGGGTGCGGCGCCCTGGACGTGATTGCAATGGCGCGCGGCGTGCCCATCATCGGCTGCGACACGCGCGCCCAGTCCAGCGGAGCCGGCGCCTTGGTGACGATGTACTTCGGCATCGAAATGCCGATCAGCTTCTCGCCGCTTTCAATCGGCGCCGGTGTCGGGCCGAACGACGCCACGAACATCGGCTTGTTGGCGGCGAGCCCCGCCAGGAACTTGCGCCACTCGGCATCGGACTTGAACACGTTCTCCTTCAGCCCGATCAGCCAGGAAATCGTCGTCGGATGATTGGCCGGATTGGCCATCACAATCTTGTCGCGCCATTTCGGATGCGTCAGATCCTCATAGCGCTTCGGCACATCCGCCGCCTTGACGCGCTCCTTGTTGTAGATCAGCGCCACATATTCGATACCGAACAACTGGATGCGGTCGTCCTTGCGCGTCCACTCCGGATAACCCGCGGCGGCCGGCGAACGGTATGGCGCAAGCACGCCTCTTTCTTTCAGCAGGTCCAGCACCGGCAGCGGCGCCTGCACCACGTCGGCCAGCAGCTTGTTGGCCTCGAACTCGGTGATCGTCGTGGCGACAAACTTGGAGGTCGAGATTCGCGTGTACTCGGCCTTCACGCCGGTGTCGGCGATGAACGCCTTGAGGATCGGCTCGATGGCGGTGATGTTGGCGTAGAACGACGCCTTGCCTTCGGTCCTCGCCCGATCGAGCAGCGATTTGTCCTGCGCCTGAGCCTGGACGGATGCACACACAACGCACAATGCGATCAGCAGCTTTTTCATGGCTATGCTCTCCTGTCGAGGGAGCGGCGCGGGCGGCATGAAATTTGCCGCCCCGCCGCAGATTCCCGGAAACCAACCAGCCGCGCGGGTCTGCCGCAGCCGGTTCCCGATACAGGTCAAGCGTTACCGAGACCGCGAACAGGCACTTTGATATAGATCAACGGGCGGCCATCGACCGCCCGTCCTGTGCTCAATCCAGTTTCAGATTGAGCTTTTTCAGGATTTTTTCGTTTTTCTGCATTTCGTTGCGGATATAGGCATCGTAATCGGCGGGGGTCATGGTGCCTGCGGTGAAACCCTGCTTCGTGAGCACCGCGCGGGCTTCCGGTGTCTGCAAGGCCTTGCCGATTTCCGCCGACAGGCGCTCGATGATGGGCCGCGGCGTGCCGGCGCGCACCACGATGCCGAACCAGTTCAGCGCTTCGAAACCGGGCCAGCCCGACTCGGCAACGGTAGGCACATCCGGCAAGGTCTCGGCGCGCTGCGCCGACGTCACCGCGATGGCGCGCAGCCGGCCCGAGGCCACATACGGAACGCACTCGAGTATGTTGCCGACCATCAGACTGGTATGGCCGCCGAGCACCGCGGTCGCCGCCGGCGCGCCGCCGCCGTAGGGCACATTGATCATGTCGATTTTCGCGATGTCCTTGAACATTTCACCGGCAATGCGCCCGCCGCCGATGATGCTCGACACGCCCCAGGTCAACTCGCCGGGCCGCGCCTTCGCCAGCGCCACGAGTTCTTTCATCGTTTTCACCGGCAGCGACGGATGCGCGCAGAACATCAGCGGGTTGTAGACCATCCGTGTCACCCCGTGAAAATCGCGCAGCGTGTCGTACGGCAGCTTCGCATGTGCGAACGGATTCACGGTAAAGCTCGTCGCCATCACCAGCAGGGTGTAACCGTCGGCGGGGGTCCGCGACACCAGCTCGGTGGCAATCACCGTGTTGGCGCCGGTGCGGCTCTCGACGACGACGTTCTGCCCGAGCGCTTTGGACATCGGTGGTCCGATCAGGCGCGCCAGCGTGTCGCCGGCGCCGCCCGGCGGAAACGGCACGACGATGCGCAGCGGCCGCGTCGGGTAATCCTGCGCAAACACCGGCAGCGAAACCAGTGCGGTTACGGCTAACAGCAGCTTCAACGCGTGCGTCATGGCGCTCTCTCCTTGGTACGGATCGGATGTCCGGATTGTTATTGCGGCGACAATACCCGTCGGCGTCGGCGCAGGCAAAGCAGGGGCTGCAACCCACCTTCCATCAGCATTGGATATTGTTTAAAAACAATTGGTTATTATATTTCCGCCCGGCGCGGATCCGCTGCACGCGTCTTCACGCGCCCTCGGCCGCAGCGGGATTCCACTGCCCCTTGCGCATGCGGGTAATGGTGATGCTGGCGAATACGCCTTTCTGCGTGAACGGATCACCGTCGGAAAATTTCTTCGCTTCCGCCCGGCTGCTGACGTTGACGATGAACAGGCTGCCGATGGCCGCCGTGCCCTCGTCGTTTTGCGTGGCGCCGGCCAGCACCAGAATATTTTTCTGGCTGCCGAGATAGTCGCGATGCGGCTGCAGCACGGAATCGCGAATGGCCGCGGTGTTTGGCTTGTCGATGCAGGATATGGCCCAGAGCATATTAGTCTCCATGTAATGTGGACTTCGTGGAACACCGGCATGCAATAACCGGCCGTGTGCGGCTATCATATTGCATTCCCGCTGCATCTTTCCCGATCCATCTTTCCCGCTGTATCTCTTCCGGAGGAAGCACCATGACCGTTCCCTACAATCCCGACAACCTGTACGCCGTCAAATGCCGGGAAGTCGAGTACCGCGACACCGGCAAGCGCAAGCTGATCGCGCGCATTTATCAGCCGCAGGGCACGGGGCCGTTCCCGGTGCTGGTGGACCTGCACGGCGGCGCCTGGGCGCGCAAGGACCGTTACGCCAACGAGCCGATGGCGCGCGCCATCGCGGCAGCCGGCATGCTGGTGGTATCGCCGGACATGCGGCTGTCCGGTGAAGCGCCGTATCCCGCGTGTGTGCAGGACGCGCATTACGCGATCCGCTGGGTGAAGCACAAGGCGAAGGAATGGAACGGCGACAGCACGAATTTCGGCCTGCTCGGCAGCTCCAGCGGCGGCCACGCCGCGCAGCTGATCGCGATGCGCCCGCACGATCCGCGCTACGCCGCGATCCCGCTGCCGGAAGCGCCGCAGCTCGACGCCACCGTCGCCTACGTCGCCACGCGCTCGCCGATCAGCAATCCGGTGGCGCGCCGCGCGCAGGCCGAGAAAAAGGGCAACACCGAAATGATGAAAAAGTCCGACACCTTTTTCAATCCGCCGGAAACCATCCACGACGGCAACCCGCAGGAAATCCTCGAACGCAAGGAAAAAGTCGTCATGCTGCCCATGCTGATCATGCAGGGCGGGCTCGACGACAACGTGATCCCGCCGATCCAGGAAAAATTCGCTGCAACGTACCGCGCCGCCGGCGGCGAATGCCAACTCGAGATTTTCGAGGGCTGCGAACACGAATGGACGGCCGTGCCCAGCCCCGCCGCCGACCGCTCGCACGCCATGGTCATGGCCTTCATCGCCAAACAGTTGCGCGCCCTGCAAAAAGCCGCCTGACCGGCGGGCCGCACCAAAAACAAAACCCCGCTGCGGCGGGGTTTTTCATGGCCCGGCGCAAACCGCTCACTCCATGCTGATGCCCAGCGGCTTCGCCACCCTGATCCACTTGGCGATATCGGTGTCGATGCGTTTGCCGAATTCTGCCGTCGTCGAGGGCACGACCTCCACACCGACGCCCAGCAGTTTTTCCCGGATATCGGGCTGGCGCAGCGCGCCCTGCACCGCATCATGGAGTTTGGCAATCGCTGCGGGCGGCGTCTTCGCCGGCGCGACCAGCCCGTACCAGCCGCTGACCTCGTAGCCGGGCAGGCCCGATTCGGCAATCGTCGGCACGCCGGGCAGCGCCGGCGTGCGTTTCGCGGTGGTCACGCCGAGGCCCCTGATCTTGCCCGACTGCAGGTGCGGCCGCGCCACCGCGACCGTCGAGAAAAACACGCTGACCCTGCCCCCCAGCAGGTCGGCCATCGCCGGATTGCCGCCCTTGTACGGCACATGCAGCATCCTGATGCCGGCCATGGAATTAAAAAGTTCCGCCGCGAGGTGCGTCAGGTTGCCGGTACTCGACGAGGCGTAGGCAATCTGCCCCGGTTTGCTTTTGGCGAGCGCGATCAACTCCGCGCTCGACGACACGCCCGCACCGGGATGCGCGACGAACACATAGGCGCCGTCGCCGAACAGCGCAACCGGCATGAAATCGCGCGCGGTGTCGTACGGCAGCCTGGCATACAGCGCCGGATTGATTGCATGTCCCGCAGCGACCACCAGCAGCGTATAGCCGTTGGGCGTGGATCGGGCGACGATCTCCGAACCGATCAGCGTGTTGCCTCCGCCGCGGTTGTCGACGATCACGTTCTGGCCCAACTGCTGGGTCATCGACGGCGACAGCAGGCGGGCGACGATGTCGTTGGCGCCGCCCGGGGGATACGGCACGACCATGCGCACCGGCCGCGACGGAAAGGATTGGGCAATCGCCGGAAACGCGGTAGCGACAGCGGCGGCTACCAGCAGCACGCGCGCCCAGGCGGCGCAGTTTCGCATCATGGTCATCGGGTTCCTCCTCCGGACTGCAGTTGCAGCATCTGTTGTCGACGCTGAAGACGATTGGAGCACCCCGCGCCGTGAAAATCAATCGCGCGGCGGCCCGTCATGCAAGAAACGCTCGAGCATTACACATTGCGGATCGCCTGTGGGGCATCCACAGGTTGCCGTTGCGCAGCGGTTTTGGGCTAACATCCCGGCTTCGCATCAACACCGCCATACAAAGGAACACCCATGGAGTCCACCGGGCGCAAGTCCGCCAACACCGTCACCGGCGCCCGTGCGCTGGTCGACGGCCTGCTGCGTGAAGGTATTGATCATGTGTTCGGCATTCCCGGCACGCAGAACCTCGCCATCCTCGACGAACTGCGCGCGACGCCGCAGATCCGCTTCATCCTGACCCGCCACGAGCAGGGCGCCGCATTCATGGCCTACGGTTTCGCGCGTGCTGCCGGCAAACCGTCGGTGGTCACCGTCACCGAAGGCCCGGGCATCACCAACATGGTCACCGGCATCGGCGCCGCGTTCAAGGGCAACGTGCCGGTGATCAGCATCTGCGGCGTGCAGGAAAGCATCATGCGCGAGCGCGACGCGACCCAGGACATGGACCAGATCCCGTTCATGCGCCCGATCACCAAGTGGGCTTACAGCATTCCTTATGTGGACAAGGTGCAGGAAGCGGTGCGCAAGGCGTTCCGCGTTGCGTTGACCGAACCGCAGGGCCCGACGCATATCGAAGCCGCCGGCGAAGTACTGCTGCAACAGGTCGCGCCGGAAGCAACAGTGCCTGCGGCCTACCGCAGCACCGTGCCCGCGGTGTGCGACCCGGCGCAGATCGACGCGGCGTGGGCCTTGATCAGCAAGGCCGAGCGCCCGCTGTTCGTCATCGGCCGCGGCGTGATGAAGGAACAAGCCGTCGCCGCCATGGAAAAACTCGCCACTGCCGCCGGCATTCCGGTGGCGGTGCTGCAGTACTCGCCCGACGCGTTCCCGTCCACGCATCCGCTGGCGCTGGGCCCGCTGGGCCGCAACGCCTTCAGCAGCGCCAACCGCGCCGCGCCCCAGGCCGATGTCATCGTCGCCATCGGCGCGCACTTCGACGTGTTCTCGACCATGTACAAGTACGGCATTTTCAGCGAGGGCGCGAAAATCATTCACCACACCGCGGCGCCCGGCCAGATCGGCATCGTGTTCCCGGTGGCGCTGGGCGTGGCCGGTTCGTCCATGAGCTTCATCAACGGCCTCACCGGGCGCGCGACGAAGGCCGGCGCGCGCAAACCCTGGGTGGATGTCGCCAAAGCCCGCGCCGACTTCGACGCCGAACTGCAGGCCGTGCTCAAGCCGCAGGCCGAACCCATCCAGCCGCAGTTCGTCGCCCACATGATCCGCAAGATGCTGCCGCAGAACGGCATCCTTGTCGTCGATGCCGGCAACGGCGGCAAACATGTGCGCAGCTACTTCAAGAGCTACGAGCCCGACACCTTCATGTGCATGGACGACTGGGCCTCCGTCGGCGGCTCGCTGCCGATCGCCATGGGCGCCAAGCTGGCGCGGCCCGACCGCCCGGTGCTGTGCGCCTCCGGCGACATGGGCGCGATGTGCAACATCGGCGAACTCGAAACCGCGGTGCGTGAAAACATCCCCGTCGTCTATGTCGTGTTCAACGACCAGGGCCTCGGCAACGAGCGCGCCTTCCAGAACGAACACTTCGGCGGACGCTACTTCGCCGTCGATTACAAAAATCCGGATTTCGGCGCGCTGGCAAAAGTGTTCGGCGCGCACGGCGAACAGGTCACCCGCCCCGGCGACCTCGAAGGCGCCATCCGGCGCGCCTTCGCCAGCGGCAAACCGGCGGTCATCGATGTGATGATCGACCAGAACATGCTGGCGCCGGTGGTGCATCGGGGTTAAGAGCGGTGACTCGGTGATTCAGTAATTGGGTGATTGGGTGATTGGGTGATTGGGTGATTGGGTGACGGACCGGATTCAGGCCATGGGTTCAATCACTTAGAGCGCCTAACAAAATGCAAATCTTCCCTCATCCCAACCCTTCTCCCGGAGGGAGAAGGGCTTTTCATCCCTCTCCCTCCGGGAGAGGGATCGAGGGTGAGGGATGTTTTTGCTATGCACAAAGCTCATTATGTTAGGGGCTCTTAATCACTAAATCACCTAATCACCGTTCCTGAACGCCTTGTCGTGCAGCGTGAGATCCACGTAGCGCAGCGGGTCATCCAGCATTTTCGGCGGCACGCCGAAACGGGTGCGTAGCGCCAGCACGGTGCGGATGCCTTCCAGGTCCAGCGCCAGATCGCGGAAGAATCCGCCTTGTTCATCGAGCAGGATGTCCAGCGACTGGCGCGCCAGTTCCGGCGTCATGGCCGCGTCGTTGGCAATCAGCAGCGCGGCGGCGATTTCCCGGTTGCCACGGTCATACAGCCAATCCATGGCATCGCGGTAGGCGCGCATGAAGCCGATCACCGCGGCTTCGTTGTCCCTGATCCACGCGCGCTGCGCAAAACCGGTGCGGCCCTGGTAACGGCCCAGCAGTTCGCGCGCCGTACCGAGCCGCGTGAAACCCTGATCGGCGGCGATCCTGTCCAGCGGCGTGGCGAGCAGCCCGGCAGCGTAATGGCCGTCGAGCATGGCGCGCAGGCGCGTGGGGCCGCCGCCGGTACGCTCGTAAGTCACGTCGGCATCGGTCATGCCGGCGCGCGCGATCATCTCGCGCAGGATGAAGGCATAGCCGGTGGTCAGCGCATCGACGGCAATCTTTTTGCCGCGCAGATCGGCCACTGCCTGGATGTCCGGCGCCGCCATCAGGCTCTGGAAACTGTCGTCCACCCCCATGAAAGCCGCCAAGTCGCAGACGCCCTGAAACGGCGCCTCGCCCTGCCCTTCCTGATAGGCGATGAGGTTGTCGATGGCGGTGACGGCGATGTCGAACCGGCCCTCGATCAGTTGGGTCATCAGGTACACCGAATTCGGCGTGTACGTGATGTTCACCACGATGCCGTGCTGCGCAAAAAACCCCTGGCGTTGCGCCACCCACGCCGGCAGCGAATAACCGCCGCCGAAGGTGATCATGCTGATGGTCTGCAGGTTCATGCGGGGAACAATACACGACGCGGCGCAACATGGGTTTCATTATGTCAGGGGCTCTGAGTAGAATGCCGGCTCGTCCCTCACCGCGAGCAACCCCACATCATGAACGCCCCCGTGACCCGCCGCTGGACCGAACAACGCTGGCTTGTTGACAACGTCATCCGCTCGGTCGGCATCGACTGGGACCAGCCGCGCAGCATCAACTACAACGCGCCCTGCGGCCCCGAAGCCAACGCCGACTTTGCCGGCATCCGCGAACGCGTCAAAAAATACGCCGACATCTCGCCCGCATTCGAGACCGCGGCAAAACGCCGTGAGGCCAAGGCCAAGGCGGCCGAAGCCGCGGAAGAACAGGTCACTGCGCGCCAGAATTATTTCATCGCCGCGGTCGAATACGCCGCTGCGCAGTGGCCGCATGACGAGAACAATGCGAAGAATCTGGCACTGAACCAGCGCAAGCGCGAGTGCTACACCGCCTACACGAAATACGCCGCGCACAGGATCGAGGCGGCGTGGATACCATTCCAGGGCAAGACCCTTCCCGCGTGGTTCCACCTGCCGCCCGGTTACAGCGGCGGACGCATCCCGGCGGTCGTGCTGTTCCCCGGCATGGACAGTTTCAAGGAAGCCGGCGTCGCGATGTACGGCGACCGCTGGCTGTCGCGCGGCATCGCGGTGCTGAGCGTTGACGGGCCGGGCCAGTATGAAAGCGCCGTGCTCGGCATCCACGTCAGCATGCCCAACTGGATTGCCGCCGGTCCCGCGCTGATGGACTGGATCGCCGCGCGCCCCGAGATCGACCCGCAGCGCATCGGCATCGCCGGGCAGAGCTTCGGCTCGTTTTTTGCCACGATCTGCGCCGCCAGCGAACCGCGTTTCCGTGCCTGCGCCGTGGCCGCGACCTGCCTCGAACCGGGCTTCCACACCATCTTCCAGGAAGCCTCGCCCACCTTCAAGCAGCGTTTCATGTACATGTCCGGCTACACCGACGAGGCGAAATTCGACGAATTCCGCAAGACGCTGACATGGGAAGGACATGCCGAAAAAATCCGCGTGCCGTACCTGTGCATCGCCGGCGAGCATGATGAACTGTCACCGCCGGAACACACCGAGCGCATGCTGCAGCTGCTGCAATGCCCGAAACGGCTGGTGGTGTACCAGGACTGCCGCCACTCGGTGGGCAACGTGCCCGCGACCCACCTCGGGCCCACGCCGCCGGGCCTGGCCGCCGACTGGATGCAGGCGCGGCTCGCCGGCAAATCATTCGCCAGCGAGCGCTGGTTCGTGGAACCCAGCGGACGGGTGGTGGCGACACCTTACTAGCGTCGCATAGCCCCCTAATAACCCCTCTCCCACTCGTGGGAGAGGGGCTGGGGAGAGGGCAAAAATGCTGAACAAAGCCAAAACCCTGCGCACCAACCAAACCACCGCCGAGCAACAACTGTGGTACCACCTGCGCGCTCATCGCTTCATGGGTTTGAAGTTCAAGCGCCAGAAACCGATCGGTCACTACATCGTTGATTTTATTTGCCTGGAACACCGGCTGATCATCGAGATCGACGGCGGCCAGCATGCGGAACAGGTAACCTACGATCAGCGTCGGGATGCTTGGCTGCGCAATCAGGGCTATACGGTGTTGCGCTTCTGGAATAACGATGTCATGCGGGAGATGGAGGGGGTATTGGAGCGGATACGTTCTACTGTCTCCGGCCCCCTCTCCCCCGGCCCCTCTCCCGCTTGCGGGAGAGGGGAGAGGATTTGATTACTCCGGCTTGATGCCGGCCGCCTGCACGACTTTCGCCCACTTGATGACTTCGGAGCGCACGAGCGCGGCGAATTCCTCGGGGGTATTGCCGACCGGGTCGGCGCCGCTGGCCAGGAACCGCTCACGCACGCCGGGATCCTGCAGCGCGAACACCACGCCCTTGTGCAGCCTGGCGACGATGTCCTTCGGTGTGCCCGCCGGCGCCATCAGGCCATACCACTGCACCGCGTCGTAGCCGGGAACACCCTGTTCGGCGATGGTGGGAATATTCGGTGCAATTTTCGAGCGCGCGGAGCTGGTCACGCCATAGGCATGCAGGCGGCCGGCCTTGAGCTGCTGCGTGCCGGTAATCATGTTGGTGACCATGAACGGCACATATCCGGCGATCAGATCGGCAATTGCCGTGTTCGCGCTCTTGTAAGGCACATGCACCATTTTCAGCCCGGCCATGCTCAGAAACATTTCCATGCACAGGTGCAGATTGGAACCGGTGCCCGCCGAACCGAACTCCAGCTTGCCGGGACGGGATTTCGAAAACGCGATGAGCTCCCTGATGTTTTTCGGCTGCAGCGAAGGATGTCCCACCAGCATGTTGGGCAGGACCACGAACTGGCTGACCGGCGCAAAATCGCGCACCGGATCGAAGGGCAGATTTTTCTGCATCGACGGCTGAATGGTCATGCTGCTGATCGCGGTGAGCAGCGTGTAACCGTCGGGCGCCGCGCGCGCAACTGCTTCGCTGCCGATGATGGAGCCGGCCCCCGGACGGTTTTCAGCAATCACCCGCTGGCCGAGAAATTCATCCATCTTGGGCGCGATCATGCGTGTCGTCGAATCGGTGCCGCCGCCGGCTCCGGAAGGCACGATGATCCGGATCGGCCGCACCGGATAATTCTGTTGCGCACTGGCGACAACCGTAATACCCAGCAGACAGGCGCAGAACGCGCCGCGGACAAAGTGGCGTCGGTTTTCAGTGTTCATGCTCCCCTCCGGAATGCGCTGGTTTCGCAAAACCCGTTTGTTTTAATTTCGCCTTTCGATTCTGGTCACGGCCATCCGGAATGTAAAGCGCCCGCGGCGCTCCGTCATTACTCGACCTTGATCCCCGCCTGCGTGACGACTTTGGCCCAGCGCTCGATGTCGGACGCCAGCAACTTCGCCAACGCCTCCGGCGTACCCGGCTGCACATCCACGCCCTGCGCGAACAATCGCTCGCGCACGTCGGCGAGATTCAGCGCCGCGACGATTTCGGCATTGAGCCGACGCACGATTTCCGGCGGCAGGCGCGCCGGGCCGACAAAGCCGTACCACAAGCTCGCCTCGTATCCCGGCACTGTCTCCACGATGACCGGCAACTGCGGCAATGCGGGCGAGCGTTGCGCACCGGTGGTCGCCAATGCGCGCAACCGCCCCGCCTGCGCCTGCGGAATCACCGACAGACTGGTGCCGAACGTCATCGTCACCTGCCCGCTCACCAAGTCGGTCAGCGCCAGCGACATGCCTTTGTACGGCACATGAACCATCTTTGTGCCGGTCAGCACTTCAAACAACGCACCCCCGAGATGGCCTGACGAGCCCACGCCGGCCGACACGTAACTCAACTGCCCCGGACGCGCCTTCGCAAACGCGATCAATCCCTGCACATTGCGCACCGGCAATGACGGATGCACCGCCAGCACCAGCGGGCTCGCGCCGACCAGCGACAGGGTCGTGAAATCGCGGATCGGGTGATACGGCAATTTGGCGCGCAAGCTCGCGTTCACCGCATGGCCGCTGGGAATCAGGGCCATGGTGTAGCCGTCGGGCGCCGCGCGGGCAACCGCCTCGGTGCCGATGATGCCGTTGGCGCCCGTGCGATTTTCGACGATGACCTGCTGGCCCATGCTGGCCGTGAGCCTGGCGCCGACGGTGCGGCAGATGAAATCGTTGCCGCCGCCCGCCGCAAACGGCGAAATGATGCGGATCGGCCGCGATGGATACGCCTGCTGTGCCGCCGCGGGTGCCAACGTGCCGGCCACCCACACCATCGTTACGGCTGCCAGCAGGCGGATCATCGCGTCGCCCCGGTGCTCAGCCGCGCAGATGCTGATTGAAAAAATCCAGCGTGCGCTGCCACGACAGTTTGGCCGCTGCGTCGTCGTAACGCGGCGTGGTGTCGTTGTGGAACCCGTGCTGCGTACCCTCGTACAGGTGCATGGTGTAGCGCACCTTGTGTTCCTGCAACGCCGCCTCGTAGGCCGGCCAGCCCTTGTTGATATTCTCGTCGACGCCGGCGTAATGGATCAGCAGCGGCGCCTTGATCTTCGGCACGTCACTCGCCGGTGCCTGGCGACCGTAGTACGGCACGGCGGCAGCGAGATCCGGCATGCGCGTCGCCAGCCAGTTGGAAATGCCGCCGCCGAAACAGAAACCGACGACACCCATCCTGCTCGTGACATCGGCGCGCGCCTTCAGGTACAGCGCGGCGCTGTAGAGATCTTCCTCGCGCTTTTTGGCATCCTGCGACGCGAACATCGCGCGCGCCTTGTCTTCGTCGCCGGGATAACCGCCCAGCGGCGCCAGCGCGTCGGGCGCAAAAGCAACATGGTTCGCCAGCGCCAGCCGCCGCGCCACATCCTCGATATAAGGATTAAGCCCGCGGTTTTCGTGAATCACCAGCACCGCCGGCAGCTTGCCGGCGGCGTTCGCCGGCTGCGCCAGGTAACCGCGCATTTTTCCGGAACCGTTCGGCGAGTCGTAATCCACGTAGCCGGCCTTGATGCGCTTGTCGTCCTTCGGCACCTGCTGCGCCCAGGCGAAATTCGGCTGCAGGCTTTCCAGCATTGCAGTGGCGGTGAATGCACCCACCGCAAACTTCGAGGCGCGATCCAGAAACTCGCGCCGGCTCAACGCACCATGCACATAGCCGTCGAACAGTTTCAGCACTTCCGGCGGGAAATCACCCGCTTTTTTGCGTTCCATTTCAAATTCTCCTTTGTTTACAAATGGCGTTTCGTTCGCCTGACAAAGTCCCGCTTCACTCTATTCCAAGCGCCCCCTCTCCCGCTCCAGCGGGAGAGGGTTGGGGAGAGGGTAGAGAAATGTGCACGCCCCTCTCCCTACCCTCTCCCCGCATACGGGGAGAGGGAATGATCTATAGCGCTTAGAGCGAAATGCCCAGCAGCTTCGCCGCCGTCTCGCCCAGCATCGCCCGGCGCTCGGCATCGCTGAAACCCGGCGCATTGAGGATGTGATCCACCGAACCGGCCTGCCACGGAATCGGATGGTCGGTGCCGATGACCAATTGGCTGACCCCCACTTCCGCGGCCAGGTGGCGCAACGCCTCGTCGGTAAACACCAGCGTGTCGTAATACATTCCACGCAGATATTCGGTCGGCTTTTTCTTCAGCTTCACGCCGGTATCCATCTCGGGCGCCACGCGCAGGCTCTGGTCCGAACGCGGCGCATACGACGGCAGGTAGCCGCCGCCGTGCGCGGAACAGATTTTCAGGCCGGGGAAACGGTCGAGCGTGCCCTCGAAAATCAGGTGCGACAGCGCAATCGTCGTGTCCAGCGGATTGCCGATGGTGTTCGACAGCCAGCCGTTGCCCTTGAACCGCGGCTCCAGCTGCGGCGTGCTCTGCGGGTGGATGAAGATCAGCACGCCCAGTTCTTCGGCCTTGGCCCAGAACGGGTGAAACTTCGGATCGGAGAATTCCAGTCCCGCCACGCTGGCGCCGACCGCCGCGCCGCGCAGGCCGAGTTTTTTCACGCCGTGCACCAGTTGCACCACCGCGAGCTCCGGAAACTGCAGCGCCACCGACGCGAATGCCACAAAACGATCGGGATAAGTCCCGCAATACTCCGCCAGCCGGTCGTTCTGGATGCGGATGACTTCCGCGGCGACATCACGTTCGGCCTTGTACCAAGTAGGGTTGATGCTCAGCGCCTCGATGTCGATGCCCTGCTCGTCCATTTCGGCAATGCGGCGCGCGCCCACGTCGCCGATGCCCGGCCCGCGCTGATCCTCGAGCTTCAGGTTCAGCAGCGCCAGCGCCTCGGCCACCACGCAGTGCGCATGCACATCGATGGTCTTCACGCGCTTGCCGCCCACCAATACCTGGCGGCGGCGGCCGCCGGCCGGCTGTGCATGCGCGGCATTGGTCATGCTGCAGCCGGTGAACATGATGCCGTTGTCGTCGGCGCCGCAGCACTCTGAATTGCGAATACTCATGACTTCCCCTTGATTACGATAAACCGCTGCACATCAATAATATGGGCCGATGACCAGATTGGTCGTCGGCCCACACCGTGTTACTGCTCCGTCTTTATGGCAACTGACAAAAATTACTTGCTCGCCGCCCCTCTCCCCGGCCCTGCTTTGCTTCAAGTGTTCCCTTGTCTCCCGCCCTGGCGGGAGAGGGGGTTCTTGGTGAGCGTTCCTACAGTTTTTTCAATTCGGCGAGCAGTTCTTCGCTCGTCGGAATCGTGCCCTGCGGATAGACCTTGGCGTAACGCACGATGCCCTTGGCGTCGATGACATAGGCGGCGCGCTTGTCCATGCCGCGTTCGTCGTTGAAAATGCCGTAGGCCTTGCCCACCGCGCCGTGCGGCCAGAAATCCGACAGCAGCGGGAACGGCACACCGCCCAGGAAATCCGCCCAGCCTTTCAGGCTCGGCACCGGGTCGGCGCTGAGTTGCAGAATTTCACAGTTCAACTTCTTGAAAGCGTCGTAGTTCTCACGGAACCCTTTGACCTGGTTCGTTCACCCGCCGGTGAACGCAAAGGGCATGAATGCGACTACCACGGGCCGTCCCTTGAAACCGGACAGCGAGATTTTCTGATCGGTATTGTGCGCGCCGAGCGTAAAGTCCGGCGCTGCAGTGCCTGCCTGGATTTCCATGCTGTTCTCCTTGTTGTCGTAACCTGCACGCACAGAATACCAGCGCCGGGGCGACCGCACCATCGCCCCGCGAAATTGTGCCGTCACTGCATTACAATCATCGCAAACGGGGGAGCAACCACGCATGGATCAGGGGATTTGGGCGATCTGGTACGACATCGCCGCCGATCATCGGACTGAATATCTCGACTGGTTTCACCGCGTCCATATCCCGGAGAAGCTGTCGCGCCCCGGCTATCGCTGGGCGGCGCACTACACGCTGCAAAAACACGGCGCGGATTGCGGCTACCTCGCGCTGTTCGGCGGCGAGACCGCGCACACTTTTCTCAATCCCAGCCCCGGCCAGTTGCACTTGCGGCAGAATCCGGAAACGCGGCGCATGATGGCCATGCGCCGCGAGCCCGCGATGTGTGTGCTTGCCGAAGAAGCGCGCGTCGATGGTCCCGACATTGCCCGGCGCGGACCAGACGCCACGCCCGGCCCGGTGATCCAGATGGGCAGCTACAACGCGCCGACGCCGGCCCTCGAAGACGACCTCGGCGCGTGGTACGCGCAGTACCGGCTGCCGGTGATGCGCGAACTGCCGGGCGCGATCGGCGCCCGCAAGCTGCTCGCCACGATGGGCGCGCACAAACACGCAATCCTCTACGAATTCACGTCGCTGGAAATGCGCGAACAGCACTACGCGCCACTCGAAGCCGAAGCGCAGGATGCGCGCACCTGGACCGCGCGCGTGACCACCAAACTCCAGCACGCACCGCGCTCGCCCGCCGTCGGGCAGCGCCTCTGGCCTGCCGTGTAAGTACTCACTGACCGGCGCGGAATTTTCACAAGCATCTGTTTTTATTGATGTTTTAAGCAAGGAAGCCGCACGCCTTGGAATACACCACCCTCGGCCGCACCGGCCTCAACGTCAGCGTCGCCGGCCTCGGCTGCGGCGGCAGCAGCCGGCTGGGCACGACCACGGGCCACAGCGACGCGCATGCCGTCGGCATCGTGCGCCAGGCGCTGGACCTGGGCGTCAACTTCATCGACACCGCGCAGTTCTACGGCACCGAGCCCATCGTCGGCAAAGCCATCAAGGGCCGGCCGCGCGATGCGCTGGTCATCTCGACCAAACACAAGGTGGGACGCGGCGCGACGCCCATGGCCGTCGCCGCCGTGGTGCCCGCCCTCAACCAGTCGCTGAAGGCGCTGGGCACCGATTACATCGACCTCTTCTGCCTGCACACGGTGCTGCCCGAAGAATACGAACTGGTCGCCGCGAAAGTCCTGCCGGTACTGCTGCGCGAAAAAGCAAAAGGCAAGATCCGCCATATCGGCATCACCGAATGGGCCGCCCGGGATCACGGCCACGCCATGCTCTCCCGCGCACTCGCCGACGACCACTGGGACGCCGTGATGGTGGCCTTCCACCTGCTCAACCAGAACGCGCGGCAAAAAGTATTTCCGGCGGCGCAGCGGCACCACATCGGCACGCTGATCATGTTTGCGGTGCGCGCGCTGTTCAGCGTGCCGGGCCGGCTGCAGCAGGACATCCGCGCGCTGGCCGCGGCGGGCAAAGTGCCGGCGTGGCTGGCGGAAAAAGACAACCCGCTGGATTTCCTGCTGCATGAACAGGGCGCGCGCAGCCTCATCGAAGCCGCCTACCGCTACGCGCGGCACGAGCCGGGCGCCAACGTCGTGCTGTTCGGCACCGGCAATCCCGATCACGTTGCGCCCAACGTCCGCGCCATCCTGCAGCCGCCGCTGCCCGAGGCCGACCGCCGGAAAATCGCGGAACTCTTCGGCGCGCTCGAAGGCGTGGGCCTTGACGAGCCGAACATCAAGCGCGAGTGATTGCGGCTCCGGGATCGGCCGCGCCGGGCGAATCGCCTACCAGAGCGACTTCAGCCGGCCGCCGTCCAGATTCAGCGACACGCCGGTGATGTAGCTCGCGCGCTCCGAACACAAAAACACAATCGCATTGGCGAGCTCTTCGGGCTTGCCGAAACGGTTGAGCGAATTCTTGCGCGCGGCGGCGCGCCGCGCTTCTTCCTCGCTCTGCGCGCCCAGCTCCGCCGCCAGCCCCTCGGCGTTCCGGCGCCACAGATTGGTATCGACCCAGCCGGGGCAAACCGCATTGACCAGCACATTGTCTTCGCCGAATTCCGTCGATAGCGATTTGGTGATGTTGAGCAGCCCGCTGTTGGTGATGCCGCTGCCGAACATGTAGGGGTCGGGCTCCTTGCCCGCGCCGCCGATCAGGTTGACGATGCGCCCCCAGCGCTGCGCCTTCATCATGGGATACACCAGGCGGATCGTGCGCAGGAACCCGAACAGCTTGGTCTCCAGTTGTTCCTTCAGGCCCGCCTCGGTCAGCGCATCGAAGCGCCCCGAATACATCTGCCCGGCATTGTTGACCAGGATATCCACGCCGCCGAGCTGCTTTTTGGCGCTGTCGATCAGCCGCGCGATGTCATCCGGCTTGATCATGTCGGCGACGACGGCATGGATTTCGCCGCCCGTCTGTTTTGCCAGCTCGGCGCGCGTGCGCTCCAGGCTCTCCGCGTTGCGGCCGCAGATCATCACCCGCACGCCCTCTTCCAGAAACTGGCGCGCCGTTTCACGACCGATGCCGCGGCTCGCGCCGGTGACGACTGCGGTTCTACCCTTGATGCCCAGATCCATCCGAATCTCCTCAGGTTAATAATGATGTACAGCGAACCTCTAATAATCCCCTCTCCCCGCAGATGCGGGGAGAGGGTTAGGGTGAGGGGATTATTGAGATGGCTTCTAGCGGGTTTTCGCTGCTGGTCGGTCGGCTCCGGCAACCGGCGCCCTATACCGCGGCGCCACGGGCGCGTCGATGCGCTCGATCACTTTATTGTTGTTGGCCGCCCAGAAGCGCGCGGTTTCTTCGGTCATGGGGGATCTGGCCAAGCGCCAGCGCAGACGGCCGCGCTTGTCTTTTTCCTGAACGCGCCATTGGTAGAGGGTTTCCATGCAGCCTCCCGGTTGGAGCCGGGCCAGACGCGCCCGGGAACGGGAATCTTAGCGCTGTACGCGCCGTACGGCCATCCAGCGCCGGGGCCCGGAATATCCGCGGAACCCGGCCCGCGGGAGTTAGAATCCCCGGCACCACAGGAGGCCTCATGAAACTCTTCGGCAGTCCGGGCAGCCCGTTTGCACGCAAGGTGCGCATCGTCCTCGCGGAAAAACGCATTCCCTGCGAATACGTGATCGCCCGCGGATCGGCGCCGGATTCGCCGGTGCCGCCGTTCAATCCGCTCGCCAAAGTCCCCACACTGGTGCGCGACGACGGCCGCGGGCTCTACGACTCGCCGGTGATCGTCGAATACCTCGACGCGCTCGGCAGCGGGCCGAAACTGATCCCCGAGGATTTCGCATCGCGCATCGAAGTCAAACGCTGGGAGGCGCTGGGCGACGGCATCACCGAGGCGACGGTCCACATCAACCACGAATACCGCGAGCCCCTCGACAAGCAGCGCTCGCCCGCGTGGTTCGAGCGGCAGCAGCTCAAGATCGAACGCGGCCTCGCCATCATGAACAATGAACTGGGCACCGGACAATACTGTTTTGGCGGCCGCTTCACGCTGGCGGACATCGCCGCCGGCTATGCGCTCGACTACCTCGACTACGCGCTGCCGGCATTCGAGTGGCGCAAAACCCATCCGGCACTGACCCGGCTCTCCGAACGGCTGGCCGCGCGCGAGTCGTTCCGCACGACCATGCCGCCCGCCGGTGCATAACGGTGATGGCGCCTGCGGATGGGTGCCGGGTGAGTAATCACCGAACGACCAAGGGTCGGAGCCTGCATTATTTTCATGGTCGTAAAAGAATGCTGATTCCGACCCTTGGTATGCGACCCTCATGCCGTGATTGATGCTACCCATGCCCGCAAACGCCGCAAAGCGGCTTGAATGGGCGCCGCGGGCACTCCAGTGTGGATATACCGCCCGGCACATTGAACAGCGTTTTGAAGCAAGCCGGATTGAAGGAGTAAACATGCGCTACATGGTCGTCATTGAAAAAGGCCCGGAAAGCTACGGCGCGTTTGTTCCGGATTTGCCCGGATGCATCGCTGCCGCGGAAACCGAGGTCGAAGCACTGGAGTTGATTCAGGAAGCCATTCAACTTCATCTGGATGACCTGCGCTCATGCGGACAGCCCATTCCGGAGCCTGCCTCAAAAAGTACATTCGTCGAAGCCGGCCTCGCGGCATAGCGGCAGACACTAACTGCGCAGGTCGTCGGCGGCGCATTCATCGCGGGATCACCGCCCACGGAGTGGATTTCTTTCAAAAGGAAATCCACGCCGGTACTTTTGAACCCACCGGCTATTGCACCGGCTATTGCACCAGCTATTGAATATAACTAAATATAACCTATAATATAACTTATGCCCTACGCCGTAACGATCAAGCGACAGGCCCAAAAAAAGCTGCAAAGTCTGCCCCGCAATGAACGGATCAGGCTGGCGGAGAAGATCAACCAGCTCGGCCAGAACCCGGACGATCCGGGGTTGGACACCAAGCGGCTGACGGGAACACCGTTTTACCGTCTGCGTGTAGGCGATTGGCGCGTCATTTATGACCGGCAGGACGCGGTTAAGGTCATTGCGATAGAGAAAATCAAACCCCGTGGAGATGCATACAAATGAACGCCCCCCTGAACATTCAGATTATCAAATCACTGACGGGCCAGCCCGAGTACGTGTTGATTCCGGTCAGCGTTTACAACGCGCTGCGTGAAGATATCGAAGATGAACTTGCCGGACTGGAAGTCTTGACTGAAAAGGGCGGCGATTACGCACCCTTCACGCTTGACGACTATGTAGATAACCCCGTAGCTCTGGCCCGTATCAAAGCCAAGGTCACGCAAGGGCAGCTAGCCAAGCGCATGGGCGTCACGCAAGCCTACATCAGCAAGATAGAACACCAGGACAAAATCACGCCCAAGCTGATGACGAAGGTCAAGGCAGCGCTGGCGAAGTAATCGAGACTTTACTGTTCTAACAATCAAGCCCGTGGGTGCCGGGGTACTTTGTAAATCCGTGCCACTTTAATTGCGGTAGCAAGCCATCCTTGAAAAGGAAATCCACTCCGGTACTTTTGATGTTCAAGCTTCGTAGCCCGGATGAGCGCAGCGTAATCCGGGGCATGAGACTACTTCGACGAAATAACGTAACCTGTTGTTTTTATTAATATTTTTAACAAATTATGACCGACGCCACCCCCACCCTCGACATCAACGCCACCTTCCGCGGCGGCGGTCGCTCGGTGGAATTTCTCGACCAGATCAACAAGGCGTCGATCGTCATGCTCGCCGAGACCGGCATCGTGCCGCGCGACGTGGCGCAACGCATCGCCCGCGGCATCGCGCAGGTCATCGAATATGAAAAAGCCGGCAAGGCAGGTTTCGCACCGCGTGAATCCGCAGATTATCTGGATTACGAACCACGGCTGATCGCCGTCGCCGGGCAGGAGGCGTCGCGATTGCACACCGGCCGCAGCCGGCAGGATCTGGCCTCCACCATCGCGCGCATGAACCTGCGTGATGGCCTGCTGCAAACGATGGAAGCATTGATCGCCGCAAGAGTATCGCTGTTGAAGCGCGCCGAAGAACACATCGAAACCATCATCCCCGCCTACACCCACGGCGTGCAGGCGCAGCCCACCACTTTTGCGCATTACCTGCTGGCGTTTGAATCGGCGCTGGCCCGCGCCACGGAACGGCTGCAGGAAACCTATGCGCGGGTGAACCGCTGCCCGCTGGGCGCGGCGGCGCTGGCCACCTCCAGCTTCGCGCTCGACCGCAAGCGCCTGGCTGAACTATTGGGTTTTGAAGGTCTGGTCGAAAACGCCTACGACGCCAACCACCTCGCCCCCATCGACAGCGCGCTCGAAACCGCCGCCGCGTACAGCAGCATCGCGGTGCAGACGGGGATGTTCGCGCAGGACATCCACGCCCAATACGCCGAGCCGGTACCGTGGTTCATGCTCGCCACCGGCGCACTCACCGGCACCAGCAGCATCATGCCGCAGAAACGCAACCCGGCAGCCCTCGAACAACTGCGCGCGCAGTCGAGCATCCTGCTCAGCGAAATGCAAACCATGACTTGGGTGTCGCACAACAACCGCAGCGGCATGTTCGACTACCGCATGTACGACCCGGTGCCCTATGGCCGCATGCTGCAGGTGATCCAACTCTTCACGCAGGTGGTGGACGCCGTGGTGGTCAATAAGGATCGGGCGCTGGAAGAAGTGCGCGCGGATTATTCCACCACCACCGAGATTGCCGATGCCTTATTGCAGAAGGCCGAAGTACCGTTTCGTACCGGGCATCATTTTGCGAGCAAGCTGACGGACTACGGGCGAGGCAAGGGATTGAAGCTGCAGGACCTCCCGTTTGCCGAAGTGCAGCGCATCTATACCGAGAATGCGAACGCGGCGTTGCCGCTGCGCGAAAGCGAATTCCACGAGATCATCAGTGCGGAATATATGGTGTTTGGGCGCAAGGGGCTGGGGGGGCCGCAGCGCGCAGAATTCAAGCGGGCACTGATCGGGAAACGCGTGAATGAAAGCGCAGATAAAACTTGGGAAAACAATCAATCAAACCGCCTCGTAAGTCTCCTGGATATCAGTGAAAAAACTTTTTTTAGGCTAATCTTCTGAACTGAGAAGACCTCAAGGCCATAATGAAAATTACAATTACACCCCTCAAATGATTCGGCCAAATGTCCAATTGGTCAACCGGACATATGCATGGAAGTGACAGCCTTTTTCAGGACATACGACACTAGGCAATACATTTCCATTCGCCTCGATGACATGCCCTCGAAGGGTTAATGTGTGCCCGTTTGAACATGTCATAGTGGCCTTATAGCGTTTTATAGTTGATGAATGGCAAGCTGCCCATTGCATCGGAGGTGGCGTTATCGTGCCATCTGTGCACCTCCGGATGCTCAATCGGCGACGCCAGTGATACGGAGTCGTTCGAATTTTTACTCGGAGATTATTTGTCCACCCCCAGCGAGTGATTCGCCGAATGCTAGCAATAAGCGCTTGTAGCCACTTCATATGTGACTCGAGCTGCCGCCAGTAGGACTAAGCCACCGCCACGACGACAGCACGACGCTTGACCAGGTAGCCCAGCGTCAGCAAGGCGTGCCCGGTTGAATGACTTTGGATGCAAAACTCCCAGTCACTTCCTGTAACATCCGTAAATACGATGTCGACGGATAAGACTGGTCCGGTTCGTCGGTAAGTCGCTTTTTGAGTCACGACTGCATACACCTCATCCGCTGAAATTGAGGCAAACTGAGTAATAAAGGCGGACGATCGAATGAAATATCGCCACGGCATCGGACCATCATGCTCACCTACTTCTGGATGCTGAGGATGAATGCTGATGATTCCAAACACGGACTGCCCTGGATCTCGCTCTTCTACTGCGCGCCAAAAGGTGGACACGATTGAATTGTTATATCGTTTCGCAAGTTGAATAATCGACGTGAACGATAGTGGTAAAGATCTGGCGTCAAGCGAAAACTGATCTTGCAGAAATAGAAGGCGGCCTGCGCCATAGTTAGCCTCTGCTTCAAGTACGGCGTGACATGCCGGATCCAAAGTCCGAGAGTTATCCCCGAACAAGAATGATTTGTGCCAGCTCGTTACGCTGTGCGTAATCTCGTGCGCCTGAATCCAACGGTGCTTAGGCTTTGGCACATCCGAGTCGATAAGTATTTGTGAGGACTCTGGCACCCAAAACGCGCAGAGGCGGGATTTGGCAAGTGCAGCAAGAAGATGATTACCTAGATTCGGCAGCTGCTTCTTGGCAAGTATGGTGAAACGATGGGTAAGCTCTGTGATAAGCCCTCGGTCCGTACTGCTGTAATACTGAAGATCTAAAGAAAGGAGAGCACGTACATCTGCCAGATCCAGTGGCGGCTCCGTGCGACCGATATCCCGCAAGATTCGATCTACTTGCGCCCGTATTTTCCGCTTCTCAATTTCGCCAACAAATATCTGTTCCACACACTAGGCCTTTGCTCGAATAACCAGAGTCGCGACAAACGCGTCAAGCGCGGCACGCTCCTCTTTGCTCATCGTCTCAAGATCGTCAGAGTAAGCAGCGTACCTGACAGTCTCGTTATAGAGAACATGATCAATTTGGCCCGTAGTGCCAGCCATTTGAGACAGTGCGACTAATGGTACCGAGAAGTAGTCGGACAGTTGAGAGATCAGATGGGGCCGGGCCGTGTAGTGCGGATTGTGCTCAACCTGCCGCAGTTCATCTTCGGAGATTTCGGCACGTCGAGCCAATTCTGTAATCGACAACCCGTCTCGAGTTCGAAGCTTACGGACAAGAACGCCCAATCCAATGCGGAGCTGGACACGCGTGCGACTATCTGCAGGTGGCACAAGCTCGGCATATTCTTGCCGCAGATGCCCACCGTCGCCGTCAATGGCAGGTCCTGCCTCAATATCCACATCGGGATCCGCCGCAATAGTTCGCTTCAGCCATTCGTTAGTGAAATGTAGCTTCATATAATTTTCCTCCTTGTCATTCGAGAAAGGCCATGGCTTGATCATGGGTCATCTCGAAATAGTGCATTTTCTTGGGGGCATCAAACCCCAGATCTGTAAAGCCGACTACGTCACGGTACCAACTTTCCGACTGCGGCAGTGAATGCAAACCTACCCGCCCGTGAAACCCAGAATCGATGCTCAAGCTAATGGCTGTTGCAATCAGGGCCCGCCCAACGCTCTTGTAGCGGGGCGATGCGACGGTCTTATAGCGATTCCATGGCGCTGTAGATAGCAACTCAACGTAGATAAGTTCGCGGCCCTTCTGTATATCGATTCGCCCAAAGCCATTGAGATTGACGAGCATTAATCCTTGAGTCTCACCACACTCAACCGCAAACGTTTCTTGACCCATCATCATGGTGGCAATCTTGGCTTTACCGACCCAGTCCCAGCGCGCGTCTTGTACGTTCGCGTTCGCAGCCTCGGCTGCAGTATGAACTTTGGCCAGTTGCTTATTCAACATAGGCCGCCATAACTGCTCAAAGTCGTCAAAGTTTTTCTGATCAAGTTCCTGATAGATCTCTGCTTTGTCGTAGGTCGTGGATTCCCTGTTGTACAAGTCAACTTTACCGAGCAATGTCTTCATAGCACCATCAGCTCGGTCTTTTCCAACGTTGAAGGTCGCTCAACAAAGACCTTGTCACCGTTCTCCAAACGCTCGGTGACGGATTGATAAAGCCGAAGTGCTTGCCGAACCAGGGCGGTCTTCGACATTCCTCGGCTTGCGGCCAACTGATCGAGCAAAGCCATCTCTTTGTCGCTCAGCATAAGGGTCATTTGACGTCGATCCATCGCTTACTCTCCAGTTATAAGGATGAATAATATAGTCATTTCGGCCAGAAATACAAGTATAAATAATGCTTAAATAGCCATTGACAATGTGTTTACTGGCCAGTTATTATGTATTCATGTCACTACTGCCGGTTCGCCGGCCAAGGAGCAAACCATGAATACCGAGCACAGAAACGAAGGACCCGAAGGTCATGAGCCGCAGGGCCATTTCGTAGAGGTTTCCATTTCCACTACTGCAGGCTTCTTCCCAGCCGAAGGTTTTAATCGGGTCCCAGCCAATCAAAAGGTTGAGGTGGAACTACGTAAGGCGCAACACGCACTTAAGATTAAAGATACGGCCGGATGGGTCGCAAGTATCATTACCCCCGACGGCAAGCGCCCCGTCGATCCGACCAAAAACTATACAGAAAACGGCCTGTCTGGAAAGCTTGAAATCGACTGGGGCCCTAGCGAAGGGGGCGGCGGCTAATGCACGCGGCAGCGGCCAAGGCGTTATTCGACGCGGATGTGGCTACGTTAACGCAAGCATTGGGGCAGCGGCGGGGCTGGACGTTTAATTCGCTAGAGTTTCCCTTAGTGGATTGCTCATTCACGGCACCAGGCCGTACCCCATTGCGGCTACGACTCATGTGTGCCGATTGGAACGAATTGCCGCCAGAGATCTCGTTGCACGCGGTAGACGGCACACCACTCACGGCGCCATTGACCAATCCAACGGGCGTTTTCAACGGGTCCCTTCACCCCGTGGCAAACCGCCAGTTCATCTGCATGCGCGGCGCCCGTGAATATCACACGCATCCGAGCCATGTGGGCGATCCTTGGGAAAACCTTCGGGATCATTCGAGTTACACGATTGGTGGAATACTCACCCAAATCTGGCACGCCTGGCTGAAAGGAACCGGATAAATGATAGTGAATTGCTCACTTACCTTGGTAGAGATGACCCTATCTCAACTGCGTGATGCCGGGCAGCACCGCCGAGAGTGCGTCATGCTTTGGCTGGGCCGCCGCAATGGGAATTGCATCGACGTCGTCGATGCATATCGACCCGAACAAGTTGCGCGGGCAGATATGTTTCAAATTCCGCGGGCCAGCATGAACACCCTCTACGCAGAATTGCGCCAACGCCGACTTATGGTAGCGGCGCAAGTACATTCCCATCCGCTAGAGGCGTTTCATTCACGGGCTGACGATGCATGGGCCATCATCCGACATGAAGGTGCCTTATCACTTGTCGTTCCCTACTTCGCAAGCAAAACCACAACCGTCAATTTTCTTAGTCAGACGAAGGTCTTCCATTTCTCTGGCGATGCTAGGTGGACGGAAGTGCCATCAGAAAATGTATATTCATGGTTGCAACTCAACTGACTCCCGAAGCACGCCTTGAAAATGCCGCCACGCTCGCAGCAATATTAGGCCTTGGTACTGAGTCTGCGGCGGAAGCTCTAGATCTCGCCATTTTGATCAACGCGCCGCAGGACAGCCTCGAGGCACAAAATATCGCACACGAGGTTGTTAATCTGCTAAATCGGACCGTACGTTATGCATCCGCAACAATGCGGGATTCAGGGACGGCCGCTGAACTGGTAATTGGATCGGCACCGCCGCGCACTAATGCACCCAAGGTTTACCTTAGCGTGACCGCCGATCAGATCGTAATAAGCACAAATCCGAAAGTCGTTTCCTCTTGCGACCACATTCCACCGATCTTGGCCCTTTTAACCGCTTGCTACGCATCAGCAGCAACACTTTACTACGCGATAGGCGGCATACTCCCATTCGAACTTCCGGATCCGTTTATTGTTCGTTTTAGCGAACTAGGGGTCAATATACAGTCTCTCGAGCAGACCATCGATATCGGGCATGCTTACCTCGCGGGCGCCGGCGCGATCGGAAATGGTTTTCTTTGGGCAGCGCAACATCTCCAGCTCTCAGGCCAATTGGAGATCGTTGACGACGACATAGTTTCCTCTGGAAATTTGAATCGACAAATTTGGTTCGATCCAGAAGACATTGGAAAAGCAAAGGTCGATCAACTCAAGGCTAAGGCGCAACCATTATTCCCAAATCTCGAACTAACACCTCGCCGCAGCCGCCTGCAGAATCTTCCGGAAAAGACGGATGGCCCTTGGTTACGCAGATTGATTGTCGCCGTAGATAGTCGGCGTGCGCGCCGAGAGCTGCAAAACGAGTTTCCCGGCGAGGTCTTCGATGCATCTACGACCGATATTCGTGAGATTGTTCTGCACTACCATCGCCAGCCAAATAAGCATGCCTGCTTAAGTTGTATATACGAACCAGACATTGAAGAGTTCACGCGCGAAAAACACATCGCAGATCACTTAGGCGTTACGATAAATGAGGTGCGAACTGAGAGAATTTCTCGCTCGGCGGCTCTGATAATCGTTACCCGATTCCCAAAAGCACAGATCACTGAAATCGAAGGCATGGCCTACGATTCATTTTTCAAGAAAATGTGCGCTGAAGGACAGCTTTCCGTTATAGCGGACAAAAGAACGATCGCTCCATTTGCTTTCGTTTCAGTCTTAGCGGGCACATTACTAGCACTTGAAGTGGTGCGGCGCTTGGGAAATGCGCCGACCCAAAAAGAGTTCAACTACTGGCGATTGAGTCCGTGGTTTCCGCCGTTGGGCCGCAGGCGAGTCATGCGCCCCAAGCAACCAACTTGCGCATTCTGCGGTCACTTGATAATGACAAAGGTTAATACCGCGCTCTGGGGGCCGCCTGTTTCAATCAAATGAAAGCAAAACCAATTGGGGACAGATTGAGCTGACCCGGACAGTACGGACACTTCAATAGGTAACATTAATGAAGGAGGTGTCCGATGGCAAGCAATCAAACGTCAACAACACTAGGGGTCCGAGTCAAAGAAAAATCACAGGTGCCGGGGTCGATTTCTTTTTCAACAATTCGACTCCGATCAGCGTCACCGCCTGAATCCGTTTCACGCAATCGCATTAAAAAAGCCACCGTAACGGTGGCTTTCTTTTGCGCCTGCATGGCCACAGCCCCTAACGCCCCCCCATCGCCAGTCCGATGCGCTCGCGCAGGCCATCGATGTCCTTGCGCTCGCCGCGCACGCTGAAGTGCGCCCCCTCCGCGTCGGCCCGCTCCTCCAGCACCTGGCATTGCGCAAACAATTCGCCGCGCAGTTGCTGCGCCGACCAGGGCAGGAACAACTCAGCCTTGACCAGGCGCCGGCTGAAAAACGCACGGATCGTCTTGTGCAGCTTCGCCACGTCATCCTTGTCAACGGCGCTCAACACGATGCACTTGGGGTATTGCGCGCGCAAGGCCTTGGTGCGTGCGGCCTGCGCCTTGGCATCGCCGACCTGATCGATCTTGTTGAACACGCGCAGGCGCGGCACCTTGCCCGCATCGATTTCCTCGATCACCTTCTCGGTCACATTGATCTGGCGTTCGAACCCGGGGTCGCTGGCGTCGATCACGTGGAGCAGCAGCGACGCTTCGGCGGCTTCTTCCAGCGTTGACTTGAACGAGGCGACCAGGTCATGCGGCAGGTTCTTGATGAAACCCACCGTGTCACTCACCAGCACGCGCGGCACGCCCTCGGGCACCAGCGCGCGCACGGTGGTGTCGAGCGTCGCGAACAGCTTGTTGGCGACCAGCACCTCGCTCCCGGTCAGCGCGCGCATCAGGGTGGACTTGCCGGCGTTGGTGTAGCCGATCAGCGCCACGCGCGCCAGGCCCTGGCTCTCCTGGCGCCGTGCGCGCTGCACCTGGCGTTCGAGGTCGAGGGCCGTGATCTCCTGCTTCAACTCCGCGATACGGTCACGGATCTTGGCGCGGTCCGCCTCGCCCGCGCCTTCACCGGCACCGCGGCCACCGACTCCGCTGCGCTGCCGCCCCTGCGGTCCGGCCAGCTTGGCCGCCTCGCGCAGGCGTGGCGCCAGGTAACGCAGGCGGGCGATTTCCACCTGCGCCCGTGCCGCATTGGAGCGCGCGTGGCGGTGGAAGATTTCGAGGATGACCATGGTGCGGTCCAGCACGTCACAGCCGATCTCGTTTTCCAGATTGCGCGCCTGCGACGGCGAAATGTCGTGGTCAACCAGGACGAATGCAGCCCGGCGGGTGTCGGACCCGGCCAATGCCTTGGCCGCCTCGCGCGCCGCGACGGCGCCATGGCGCGCGGCCCGCTTTTCCGGCCGTGTTTCCGGCAACTGGTCCGCGCCCTGTTCCACAGCAGGCGCTTCCCGCGGTTCCCCGGCAGCGGCGTCCGCCGCAGCCTCGCCCTGCACAAAGCGGCGCAACTCCTCGCGCTTGCCGGTACCCAGGTAAGCCGTCGCGTCGAAACTGGCGCGCCTTTGCGTGAAGGTCGCCACCACCTCGAAGCCCAGCGTCTTGGCCAGTTCACGCAGTTCGGTCAACGAAGCTTCGAACTCCGAGTCGCTGACCCCGGTCAGCTGTACGGCAGCGACGACAGCGCGCTTCGGGGTGCAATTGACGGCTTTGGACATGCGGGGCGGATTTTTCCTGTGTGATCGAGCGCAGATAGTACGCCCAATGACCAAGCCCCGAGTGCATTTTCACAGCTTAGAACACTCGGGATCAGAGTCAGTATTGTTTTCATGACCGCCAAAGAATGCTGACCCTTGGTGTCTTCGGCCAGTTTCTCACAACACTGCGCGACTGGCGCGAGGGGCGCAAGCTCTAGAAGCCATCTACCCCCCCTCTCCCCAACCCTCTCCCCGCAGATGCGGGGAGAGGGAGTGTTTTTGAGATGGCTTCTAATTAAATAAGCCAGGCACGGGTTTCCCCGACCGCGAAACTTTGAACAGCACACCATCCGACCGCGCGTAGTGAAGGATCCGCAACGAATTTCCCGAACTACGCCGCCAGCACCAGATGCCCCACCCTGGCTTTCGCCGGTCGCACGCTGATTTCAATGTCGTAACCCAGCCGCGTCAGGCAATCCATCAACTTGCGTTCGGAAAGGTTGGAAAGATCGCCGCGCATGATCCCCGATACTTTGGGCTGGGTAAGCCCCATGCGCCTGGCCGCCTCGTGCTGTGTCAGCCCAAGGTGCCGTATGGCTTTACGGATTTCGATGACGAGCCCGGTCTTGATCTTGAGTTCTTCGGCATCGGGCAGCCCCAGATCGGCATACACATTGCCGGAACCGCGCCGGACTTCAACGCCTTCAATTCGCTTTTTTTTCATTTCGCAGCTCCTGCGCATAAGCCTCCGCCACCTTGAGCCTTGCGCGAATAATGTCGATGTCGTCTTTCGGGGTGGCGATGCCGCGCCTGCTCTTCTTCTGAAAACAGTGAAGTACAAACACTGCTTCCTCAAACTTTACGGTGTACACCGCACGATAGGTGCCCGCGATGTCGTTTTCCACAACTTCCAGTACGCCCGCGCCGCTGAAACCCTTGAGCACTTTGGCGGCGTCATGCCGGTCGCCTGCCTGCGCCAACGACAAGGCAAACCCGAAAAACCGCCGCACGTCGGGCGGTAACGCCATGAGGTCCTTGTAGCTGCTACCTATCCATTGCAGCGGCTTTTCGGTGCCCGACTTTCGTGAATTATACATGAACAGGTATATCCGGTCCGGCGGTGCGCGGGCGGCGTGTGGCGGGATTGATGCGCCTGTGCGGAGAACTCATAACCCGTTGTTTTTACAATAATTTATGGCGTGGCGTGCCCTGCGTATTCTCTCTTGCACGCGCGCTGGCCATCCAAGCCAACCGCTGCATCGCAAATAAACGTTGGGGATTACGCGCCGTTCACCTGCAGGAAATTAAAGGTGATTACGGGTCAGGTCATGGAGCGGCGGATACAGGAGCCTGCGTGCCAAGCTCACGACGCTGATGGAATCACTGCGTGAGCATTTCGGCACGGCGGCGGAATTCGACGACCCGCAGGGCGGCATCTTCCTGTGGGTGAAGCTGCCGGACGGCGTGGATGCGCTGCGGCTCTACCCGCTGGCGCAGGCCGCGGGTGTCGCCATCAATCCCGGGCCGGAGTGGTCGGTGAACAAGGCGCGCGCCCGCAGCCGCCTGCGGCTGTGCTTCGCCAATCTCAGCCACGAGGAAATCAACCAAGGGGTTGCGGCGCTGGCGGAGGTCTGCCGCAAAGAATTCGGCATGCCGGCCTGAAGCCCGCGGGCTTGCAGTGCCCCTGCAAGGGCATCGCTATACTTCGTCCTGCACGTCGCCATTGCCCGGCCATGACGCCGAGCGCAAAAACATTACCGACACGATTCACCTCAGGCAGGGAGGACAGTTTGGATCATCTTTCAGTAGGCGTTTCCGCGCCTATCCGCATCGGCGAGATCAGCACGTTTGCTCTGGATGCGCCGATTGCGAAGCCGGTCAGAAATTCCTGGCGTACGCTGACCTCGCGCAGCGCCCTGCTGGTCCGGATCACCGACCAGGACGGCGCCCAGGGCTGGGGAGAGGTTTGGTGCAATTACCCGCCCCGGGGCGCCCACCATCGCGCGGATCTCATCAATCTCGTTGCAGCGCCGATCGTTGTCGGTCGCGATTTCGGGGGCCCGGAGCAGGTGTTTCGTGCGCTGGAAAAGGCGCTGCGTATTCCGTCGGTCACCGCGGGCGAGCACGGTCCTTTTGCGCAGATCGCTGCGGGCATCGACAACGCCCTGTGGGACCTGGTGGCGAAGCGCGCCGGAAAGCCGCTCTGGCAATACTTCGGCGGTATATCCCGGGTTGAGGTTTATGCCAGCGGTCTGAGCCCTGACGAGCCTGGCCCGCTGGCTGCCCAGGCGGTAAAAAACGGATTCCGTGCGGCCAAGCTCAAGGTTGGCGTGGAATCCGCGGTGGATCTGAAGAATTCCGCCGAGCTGAGAACCATACTGGGGAAATCCGGAAAATTGATGTACGACGCAAACCAGCGCTGGACGGTCGAACAGGCGAAGGAAGAGTGCCGGAAATTCGCGGAATTCAAACCCGTCTGGATGGAGGAGCCGATCGCCGGAGACGAGCCGTTGGCCGCCTGGAAGGCGCTGGCCGGCAGCAGTCTCCTGCCCCTGGCCGCCGGGGAGAATGTCCGCGGACGCGCTGCGTTTGACGGGTTCGTCGAAAGCGGCGTGCTGCAATTTCTGCAGCCCGACATGGGCAAGTGGGGGGGCTTCACTGAATGCCTGCCTCTGGGGCGCCGCGCCATTGCCGCGGGCATCCAGTTCTGTCCGCACTGGCTCGGCAGTTCAGTCGGCCTGATGTCTTCGCTGAACCTGTTAGGAGCGGCCGGCGGCAAGGGCTGGGGCGAGTTTGACGCCAATCCGAACCCTTTGCGCGAACTGTTGATGCCAGACGACATCAAGGTGACGGATGGGTTCGTCACCTTGAGCGGTTCTGCGGGCATCGGGTTTTCCCCGAACCTGGATGCGCTGAAAGAATTCGCAGCAAAATAAGACGCTCATCGATACATTTTCAGGAAAGAGGACATGATGAAGAACCATTCCGGAGTTTTGGCAGCCCTGCTGACCGCATCCGCACTCGGATGGGCGAATGACGTCTGCGCGCAGTCTTACCCCAGCAAGGCCATCACCATTTCGATTGCCACCGCTCCGGGCTCCGCGCCCGATGCGATCACCCGGGCCATGGCGCAGAAGATGAACGAGTCCTGGCGGCAGCCCGTTATCGTCGAAAACAGGGCCACTGCCGGAGGCATGGCCGCCGTGACCGCGGTCACCAAGAGCGCGCCCGACGGACACACGCTGCTCGTGCACACGGCCGCCTTCACGATTGCACCGAGCATGTACAAGCTGCCTTACGACACATTCAGGGATCTGCTGCCCGTCAGCATCATCGCGTATGTGCCGAACCTGCTGGTCGCTCACCCGTCGCTGCCGGTCAAAAACGTCAGGGAACTGATCGCCCTCGCCAAGGCCAGGGCGGGGGATCTGAACTACGCGTCCAGCGGCAACGGTACGCCAGCGCACCTTGCAGGCGAACTCTTCAAGGCCATGGCCGGGATCAATGTCCTGCACATTCCGTACAAGGGAAGCCCGCCAGCACTGACCGCCGTGCTGTCCGGGGAGGCATTGATGCTGTTCAGCCCGATCACCATTGCCATTCCGCACACCGCAACGGGCAGGCTCAAAGCGCTGGGTGTTACGACAGCCAAGCGTTCCAGGCTGGTTCCAAACGTGCCCACCATTGCGGAATCGGGCCTGCCCGGATACGAAGTGACGCAGTGGTACGGCATGCAGGTGCCGGCGGGCACTCCGAAGAATGTCATCACGAGAATCAACGGCGAGGTCGGCAA
This sequence comes from uncultured Bordetella sp., assembly GCA_964486865.1. GTDB lineage: Bacteria > Pseudomonadota > Gammaproteobacteria > Burkholderiales > SG8-41. The sequence goes on along the minus strand of CAZAOZ010000009.1, from coordinate 29,383 downwards.
AATCCTGACCATGCCCGACATTGTCGAAAAGCTGGTGTCCTTTGGCGCCGAACCCGCCCCCAGCACTCCGGAATTCATGACTGCATACGTCAAATCCGAAGTCGAAAAATGGGCAAAGGTGGTCAAGGCTTCCGGCGCGAAGGTGGATTAGCCGGGATCACCGCCGGCGGTTCGCCTGCCCGCTGGCGCAGGCCGCGGGTATAAACAACTAAGAGCGCGTAACAAAATGAGCTTCAATGGAGGCTCAAAATCCCCTCACCCTCGATCCCTCTCCCGGAGGGAGAGGGAAGACAAGCCCTTCCCCCTCCGGGGGAAGGGTGGGGATGAGGGAGGATTTTTCATTTTGTTACGCACTCTAAAGGTTCCGAGGTCGATTTATTCTTCCCGCAACTCCGGCCTTTTAACGCATCGCCTCAATACACCTCATCGTGACTGCCGACATGAATCGGCACGATTTCGGATTCGGTGACGACCATCACCAGGGTGATGCGGTAACTCAGGTTGATCGATACGCCATGCAGTCCCGACAATCTGCCCTTCAAGGCGTGCAGCCGCAATGAAGGGTGATGCGGATTGGCTTCCAGCAGTTTGAGCGTCTTGGCGTATTGCCCGGCGGCGTCCGGGTGACGCTTGAGAAACCGTGCGGCGCGGCGGTTGTACTGCTCGGTGAATACGAGCTGCCACGCCATTCAAACCGCCAGTTTGGCGAGGCGCTTGATATGTTGTTCGACCGATTCTTTGACAAAACGGCCGGCGTCCAGATCCGCCCTCGATTCGGCCAGCGCGGCTTCGAGTTCGCATTCGCGCAGGTGTGCGTACTGTTCGCGGCTCATCACCACGAATTTGGCCTGGCCGCGTACCGTCAGTGATACCTCGGGCTGATCTTCCAGCGCGCGTTCGATCGCGCTGACGCCCTTGGTTTTCAGGTCATTCGCTGAAATGGAGTTCATGTCGGTTTCGTCATCCCTGTCGCACAGCCTGGTGGAACACTTTTAAAAGTACTGCTGACCGCATTATAAATAGTACTATTTGTGCGGGCAAGCACGGCATGGCGCACATGGCGCCGGACGCCTTTAATCTGTAACTGTTTGTTTTTATTTATTATTTTGTCGTTTGCCGAGGCCGGCACGCCATTACCGGCAAGCCTTGCGTCAAAGGTCGGGGAGTGATCCGGCAGCAGGCTCAGACGTGGCCGTACTTGGCCAGCACCTGCTCCAGCGTCGCACCGCCATCCAGTTCCGCACGGATCCTGACCTCCGTCGCTGTCAGGCGCTCGGCTTCGGCCAGCACGCTTTCCGCGAGTGCGGCGGGTACAACAATCGCACCATCGATATCGGCCAGTATGAAATCGCCGGGATGCACTACGACGCGCTTCACGGTGGCCCCCGGCAGGCTGACCGGCGTCTGCCACGCAGTGACCTTCCAGCGGCCGATCGATTGCACCGGCGTGCGGTACCGCGCATAGACCGGAAAACCCTGTTTGGCGATCCAGTGGATGTCCCGTATGCCGCCGTCGATCAGCGCGCCGGCGCAGCCGCGCATTTTCATGCCCAGCGCGATGAGTTCGCCGAAAAAGCACACGCCCTCGCCCTCGCCGCCCCAGACGCTGATCTCGCCCGGGCGCAGTCCGTCCAGCGCCTTCATCTTGTCGGGATCGCCGCCGCCCGCGTACGGGCGCATCTCGCCGTCGATGGTGTACGCCCAGCCCCCCATCCTGCCGGCGCCGGCGGGATACGCCGTGAACTCCGGCGCCAGCCCGTAATCGGGATGTCCCATGACGTCGAGCACATCAGCGACGGTCGCGGTATCGATTTTCAGATAACGCTGGCGCAGCGCCTCCGCGGATGATGAGGAAGGATTGAATGACTCGGCCATGGTTCAGGTTCCGTAGCGCACCGGCGATTTCGCCAGCTTGAGCGCGGCGAGCGCGCTGTAGCAGGCCAGCCACGCCGTCTTGGGGTTTTCGGGGGCGGGCACGTTCTCCAGCTTGATGCTGATGTTGCCGGTCTTGCCCCTGATGTCGATGAAATGCGTGTTGTACTTCAGCGCGGGATCGGCCACCACTTTCAGCCGGGTGCGGTCGAAGCCGATGCCGGCCATGGACAGCACGGCGGCGATGTTGACGTTCGCGGGAAAGTGCGGCACGCCCTCGCGCGCGCTGCCCTCGAACAGCACGCAGGGGGCGCGCAGGCCGGCGAGGTCGATGCCGAGTTGCTCGACATAGGCGATGCCTTTCCAGGCCGCCGCCGGCTTGGTGACGGTGATGCTCACCTCATCGACCCCGGCGATGCACGCCGCCTTCAGCGCATCGAGGCCGCCGATGCCGCCCGAGGGCACGTAGAGCAGCGCCCCGCTCTTCTGCGCTGCGGCTTCCAGCTTTGCGCGCAACGCATCATCCCCCATCGCGCCGCACGACAGCACGATGAAGGCAACGCCTTGTTCCAGCAGCGGCGGGCCGTACTCGCGCACCGCCTCGTGCGACGCGGCCTCCACCACCACGTCGGGACGCGCCCCGAGCAGGCCGGCCATGCCGGTGACGAAGGCGATGCCATTTTCTTCAGCCAGCGGCTTGCCGCGCGACTGCGCGCTGCGCCCGGCGATCGCCACCACTTCGGCGTCACCCAGGTCGCCGCGCCTGATGTGCTCGATGAACAAACGGGCGATGGTGCCGCCGCCGATGATGCCTACGCGCATGGGAAATACTCCGTCATTACAGTGATTCAGGAAATCCGGAAGTCGGTCTAGAAATCGGCGTTGTCTGCGGCGGATGGCGGGTTGCGTTGGTGATGGCGCCGGTGCTGCCACAACGCGAACACGACCGAAGCGACCGACAGCGCGAGCAGTCCGCCGGAGATCGGCCGGGTCAGGAACAGCCACAAATTCTCATCCGTCATGATGGAACGGATCAGGTTGATTTCAATCTGGTCGCCGAGGATCACGCCCAGGATCAGGGGCGCCAGCGGAAATCCGAATTTCACCAGCGCGTAGCCGATGATGCCGAAGACCAGCAGCACATGGACATTGGCCATCGTATTGTTGAGCGCATAGGCGCCGACCACGCTCAGCACCAGCACGACGGGAATCAGCACGGATTTCGGCACCGTGGTCAGGCGCAGCATGGATCGCGCGCTCAGCGCGATGATGATCACCATCAGGAAATGGGCCACGATGTAAGCGGCAAAAATGCCGTAGGCCAGCTTGGACTGCTGGGAGATGAACAGCGGGCCGGACTGTATGCCGTGTATGGTCATCGCGCCCAGCATCACGGCGGTGACGATGTCCCCCGGGATGCCGAACGCCATGATGGTGACCAGCGAGCCGCCAACATTGGCATTGTTGGAGGACTCGGAGGCGATGATGCCTTCCGGTATGCCGGTGCCGAAGCGCTCGGGGTGCCGTGAAAATTTCTTGGCCTGGTCGTAGGCCAGCATGCTGGCGGCGCTGCCGCCGATCGCGGGCAGCACGCCGATCAGCACGCCGATGAAGGATGTCCACAGCAGCAGGAACGGCCGCGCAAAAATCTCGCCGATGACTTTGAGATGGGACACGGCCAGCCTGGGGACGGAGCCTGCCGCACGCCCCTGATGCGCTTTGCCCATTTTTTCGATGTCGGACATGATCTGGGAGAAGGCAAATACGCCGATCAGCACGGGCAGGAAGTTGATGCCCCCTTCCAGGAAACCAATGCCCAGAGTCAATCGCGGCGCGCCCATTACCGGATCGCTGCCCATGATGGTCACGACCAGGCCGAGCGCGCCGGACAGCAGGCCCTTGGCGATCGAAGTGCCGGTGAGGCCGGCCACCATCGACAGCGCAAAGACAAACAGCGCAAAAAATTCCCAGGGACCGAACTCCAGCGCGATTGCCGCGAGCGGTCCGGTCGCCCCGATCAGGAACGCGCCGCCCAGCAATCCGCCGAAGAACGAGGCCCAGATGCCGAGCCATATGGCTCTGCCGGGTTCGCCTTTGCGCGCCATCGGAAAACCGTCGAAGGTGGTCGCTATGGCCGAGGGCGTGCCCGGGATGCCGAGCAGACAGGCGGTGATCAGCCCGCCCGCCGAACCGCCGACATAAACGCCGGTCATCGCAGCCAGCCCCTGCAGCGGATCCAGTCCGAAGGTGAAGGGCAGCACGACAATGATGGTCATCGCGATGGTGACGCCGGGAAGAGCGCCGCCGATGACACCGATCAATGTGCCGAGAAACAGCGGCAGCAGGTACTGAACCTGGAGTATGTTGTTGATGCCCGACAGCAGTAATTCGTACATGGGTTCCGCGGCTCAGAAATCAGTCCAGCGCCCGCGCGGCAACAGTACCGAAAGATAGCGCTCGAATACCAGGTAAGTGGCGAGCGTGGTGACCAGGGCGACGATCACCACCCGCAGCCAGCCTTTGCCGTTGCGCGGCGGCTCCAGCGCAACCTGCAATACCGACACGAATGCGAAAGTCGCGATGCGAAACCCCAGATGGGGCAGCAGCGCAATGTAGATACCGACAATGGCGAAGGTGATCAGGACCAGGCGGTAATTGTCGGGCACGCCGGCGGGCTTTGCCGGCCGGGCAACATGTCCGATGACGTCGGTAACGACCAGCACCGCGGACAATACGGCCGTAATGCCCAGCACGATGCGCGGATAAAACGCCGGGCCCACCGGGACCAGAAGACTGGGGCCCGGCAGGCCGATGGTTCCCGCCAGCAGTCCCAGGCTCGTGACGAGACAAACAAGCCCGGCGATCCCGTCACGTCCCATCAACGTCGGCTAGCGCTTGAGCAGTCCCAGGTCTTTGGAGATATTCCGGTTTTCGTCGTCCGTCTGTTTCAGCCACGCCGCGTAAGCCTTGCGGTCGAGGTAGCGCACTGCGGTGCCCTGCAGCTTCATCGCCTCCGCGAAAGCCGGTTCCTTGACGGCTTGCGCGCATGAAGACTCCAGCTTGGCCAGCACGGCTGCGGGGGTGCCCTTGGGCGCCATCAGGCCGCGGTTGACGTCGTACACCACATTGATGCCTAGCTCCTTCAGCGTAGGCACGCTCGGCATTTCCGGGTGCCGTTTTTCCGTGGCAATCGCGAGGAACTTGAGCTGGCCGGCTTCGACCTTGCCCTTCTGCGTCAGGTTGGAGTCGGTGAGGTCGGTATGGCCGCCGAGTATGGCGTTCATGCGCGGGGCGAGGCCTTCATACGAGACGTACTTGAACTTGATGCCGGCGGCCTTTTCGATCAGCGCCGGGAAAAAATGGCTGGTCGAGGCCAGCGTCGCGCCGACGGTGATCTGCCCGGGTCTCGCCTTGGCATCGGCGATCAGCCCTTTCGCGTCTTTCCACGGCGTCTTCGGCGAGGCGGTCAGCACCGAGGGCGTCGAGGCAATCATGCAGATCGGCTCGAAATCGCTGTACTGGACGTCGGCCACGCCGGTGTAATAGGTCGAGTGGATGTACTCATGCGGCACATACAGGGTGTAGCCGTCGGGCGGCGCATCCTTGGCTTCCTTGGCGCCCTTGGTGCCCGAGGCGCCGCCGACGTTCGCGATCACCACGGTCTGGCCGAGATGTTTCTGCAGCGCCGGCGCGAAGGGCCGGAAAATGTTGTCGGTATCACCGCCCGCCGCCCAGGGCACGACTACCTTGACGGGGCGTTCGGGATAGCCGGCGGCAAGACCGATGGCCGGAAACAACCCAAAGACGATGATTGCTGCGAGCAGATTTTTCATGGCATTCCTCCTGTAGGCGGGCATGATGCGACCGTTGCGATGGTTTTTGTTCTTTTTATTGTCGGGTTTATCTTAGCAATTCGGCATGAGGGGTGCAATTGAAACCGGCCGGCGCCACACGCAGGGAGCCGAACCCGCTGCGTATCCCCGGTCGCTTGAATACAGGCTGGAAACAAATACACTGCGGGAATTGAAACCGGATCCTGCAGCGCAGCCCGTCACGGCGTCACGGCACTTGCAGCAGCGTCAAGCGATGCGACAGTTATTGGAGGCATGCCATCATGGACGAACAGCAACTGAGCCACTACGCGAACAAACTGGCCTTCGAGACCGACTCGTGGGATCTGAAAGTCGCGCTGGAATCCGGAGACAAAGTCCTGATCATTGATGCGCGCTCACCCGAGGCCTATCGGAAGGAACACATTCCGGGAGCGCTCAATATTCCGCACAGAACAATGAACGGGGAAACGACCAAAAACCTCGACCGGACCGCGCTGGTGGTGACCTACTGCGACGGCATCGGCTGCAACGCATCGACCAAAGGCGCCATGAACATGACCAAGCTGGGCTTCCGGGTCAAAGAACTCATGGGCGGCCTGGACTGGTGGAAAAGGGACGGCCACCCGACGGAAGGCGGTGCGGCGAGCGATGCGGCCGGCGCGTCATGTGGCTGCGATTAGACAGTGCCGCAGCGCACGCAAAACAATGCTGACTCTGGCTCTTGGTGTCATCGGCGCTGTATGTTCGGCACCGGTGTTGCCGATGGCCCGGGCGATGCGCTCCGGACTGGGCTACACTCGGAACACCGACCGATTCACGTTTACCCACCTCTTTACGCCGCCCGCACAATGACTGACCCCTACGCCTATACCGTGGAAATCACCCCGCCGGACATCAGCCCCTATCGCAAGGGCAACACCGGCATCGAATACGCCACCACCCTCGACAGCGGCAAGCCGGGGCCCCATGTGATGATCACCGCGCTGGCCCACGGAAACGAAATCTGCGGCGCGATCATCCTCGATGAACTGTTCCGCGGCGACATCCGCCCGCTGTGCGGCAAACTGACGCTGGTGTTCTGCAATATCGCCGCATTCGAACGCTTCGACGTGGCGCAGCCCGAAGCCTCGCGCTGGGTCGAGGAGGACTTCAACCGGGTGTGGACCGCCGAGGTGCTCGACGGCCCGCGCGACAGCGTCGACCTGCGCCGCGCGCGCATCATCCGCTCGCTGGTCGGCAGCGCCGACCTGCTGCTCGACATCCATTCGATGCAGCACCCGTCGGAACCACTGCTGCTCGCCGGACCGCTGGCCAAGGGACGCATCCTTGCCGGTGAAATCGGCTATCCGGCGCTGGCGGTCTGCGATGCCGGGCACGCAGCCGGCAGGCGCATGCGTGATTACGCCGCCTTCGGTGACCCCGCGAGTCCGAAAAACGCGCTGCTGGTGGAATGCGGCCAGCACTGGGCCCGGCGCACCGTAGGGGTTGCGCGCGAGACGACTCTGCGTTTTCTCGCGCGCTTCGGCATCATCGATCCCGAACGAGGTCCGTTTCGTTTCGCCGACGCGCCGCTCGCGCAAAAAACGGTCGAGGTCACGCATCCGGTCACCATTACATCCGAAGTGTTCCGTTTTGCGCGCCCGTTCACCGGGCTGGAAGTCGTCGTGCAGGCTGGCACGCTGATCGGCTGGGACGGCGAACGCGAGGTGCGCACGCCGTACGACCACTGCGTGCTGGTAATGCCCTCGAAACGGCTCTATCGCGGGCAGACCGCGGTGCGCATGGGCCGTTTTGTTTCCAGCCACTGACACTGCGGCCTGCGGCAGGCGGCCGCCCTGCCAGACTTCGCGCTGCTATTGCTTCAGCCCCGCGCGCTTGATGACCTCAGCCCACTTCAGGTATTCCTTGCGGATGAATTCGGTGAACTGCTCGGGCGTCGTGCCGAGCGGGTCGGATCCCAGCACGGCATAACGTTCGATGACCGTGGCCGACTTGGCTGCCTTCTGCACCTCTTCGCTGAGGCGGGTAACGATGTTCCTGGGCATGCCCGACGGACCGATGATGCCACCCCAGGTTGTGACTTCGTAGCCGGGCAATCCGGATTCGGCCACGGTCGGCAGGTTGGGGAATGCCTTGATGCGCTTGGTTCCGGTCACGGCAAGGCCGCGCAGGCGGCCGCTGGTGACGTGCGGGGCAAGGCTGCTGGTCGGGTCAAAAAGAAACTGCACAAAACCCGACATGACGTCGACTGTCGCCTGCGCGCCGCCCTTGTAGGGCACATGCAGGATGTCGGTCTTGCTCAGGCTCTTGAAATACTCTCCAGCCAGATGACCGACCGTGCCGGTGCCGGCCGAGCCGAAGGACATCTGGTTGGGACGCACTTTGGCCAGCGCGATCATTTCCTTGACGTTTTTGACCGGCAAAGTCGGCGAGACGGCCAGCAACAGTGGCGAGGTGATCGCCTGCGAGATGGCCTGGACTTCCTTCTCGACGTCGTACGGCAGGTTGGACGTCATGCTGCGGTTGATGGCCAGCGGGCCGGCACCGGCATAGGCAATGGTGTAGCCGTCGGGCGCGGCCTTGACCAGCGCCTGCATGCCGATTGCACCGCCCGCGCCCGCGCGGTTGTCGACGATGATCTGCTGCCCGATCTGGCTGGCCATCTGCACGCTGAAGATGCGCGCCGAGGAGTCGGTCGCGCTGCCGGCGGCAAAGGGCACGATCAGGCGTACCGGGCGTTCGGGGTAGGCGGTTTGCGCAATGGCGGGTGTCGCGACCGGGGCCAGCAGGCACAGCACGGCGCAGGAATGGGCGATCGAAATTTTTTTCATGGCGCATTACTTTCGGATCAGTTGGGGCGGACGGCATTGAGGCCCCGTGGTGCAGCAAACTTTAACACTTTAGCCCGGTGCCTTTGGGTAAGACGGGAATTGCAAGGCGGTAATTCCCGTTTCGGGAATAATTGATGAAATTACTGGCTGATATGGGGACGAAGCCCCATTCCGCTGCCGCTCTAAGACCATCGCGCAGGCCGTGGGCGTCGCCATCAATCCCGGGCCGGAATGGTCGGTGAACAAGGCACACGCGAAGAGCCGCCTGCGGCTGTGCTTCGCCAACCTGGGCCACGAGGAAATCAACCAGGGCGTTGCGGCGCTGGCGGAGGTTTGTCGACGGAAGTTTGGGGTGCCCGCCTGAATTCGATATTCATCTTGGCGAATAAAAATATATAATAAAATCAATAGGTTGATTATATTTTCCGCGACCGTGCCGTCATCAGGCAAACCGTTGCGCCTGCCTCGCAGTTGCAATGATATGATGCCGTCACATAGATCGGTAACATGTTACGGAGGCGCCATGGAAGTCAACGAACGCATGAAAAATTATCGCGTGCGGCAACGCGCCGCGGGCTTGCGGCTGGTGCAGCTCTGGGTGCCCGACACGCGCTCGCCGGTTTTCGCTGCGGAGTGCCGCCGTCAGTCGGCACTGCTGCGTGGCGACCCTGCAGAAACCGAAGCCCTAGAGTTCATCGGCCAGGTCGCGGCGTGGAAAGACGATGCGGCGCGGTGACTTCGTTACCGTTGCAGCGCCTGGCGATTACGGCAAACCGCGCCCTGCGCTGGTCATCCAGTCGGATCTGTTCGACGAACTGCCCAGCGTTGCGTTGTGCCTGGTGACCAGCGGGCTGCGCAACGCCCCCATCTTCCGCATCACGGTGGACCCGGGGCCGGATAACGGCCTGCAAACCATCTCGCAGATCCAGATCGACAAGATCCTGTCAGTGCCGCGTGAGCGGGTGGGCGGCGTAATCGGCCGCCTCGACGATGCAACGATGCTCAAGGTCAACCGCTCGCTCGCGGTGTTTACCGGTATCGCTTGACCCGGGTTCTGCGATACCCGTGACACGCTTGGTCAAGCCGGCTGGTTGCGCGCGTGTAAACCATAGATTACACTTTGTTCGTGATCGAAATCCGCGAAACGCTGGAGTTTTCGGCATGGCTTGAGTCCTTGCGCGATGCACAGGCGCGGACGCGGATACAAGCGCGAATTCTCCGGCTGCGGTACGGAAACCCCGGCGATGTGAAGCCGGTGGGCGAAGGCGTTACGGAAATGCGCATCGATTACGGCCCCGGTTATCGGGTTTATTACGTGAAGCGCGGCGCGCTGCTGGTCATCCTGCTGGCGGGCGGCGCCAAACCGACGCAGGACAAAGACATCAAAACTGCGCTGAAGCTGGCGCGCATGCTGTAGGAGATCATCATGGCCAAAAAAATGACTACACGCCCTTACGACGCCGCAGCCTACCTGAAGACCGAACAGGAGTGCGCGCTGTATATGCAAGCTGCGATTGATGAATCCGATGGCGATCCGGCGCTGGTGATCGCCGCACTTGGCGACATCGCCCGCGCGCGCGGCATGATGCAGCTCGCACGTGAAACAGGCCTCACCCGCGAAGGGCTGTACAAGGCGCTGTCTCCGGAAGGCAATCCGAGTTTCGCGACCGTCATGAAAGTGTGCAAGGCGCTGGGACTGAAGCTGCACACGGAGGCGGTCGAGGCGTAGTCGCACGCCTGTTTTTCGGGCGCGCAACGAAATGGCCGTTCGCCGGTCACCCGCCCGCCGCTTACTGCGGCTTCAACCCCGCCGCCAGCGCCACCTTTTTCCACTTGGCGATCTCGGACTTGATCAGCGCTGCGTGTTCCACCGGCGTGTTGCCGACGGGCTGCGCACCGCTGTCGATGAGCGATTGATTGTTCTTCGCGTCGGTGAGCGCCGCGCGCAGCGCGCCGTTGAGCCGGGTGACGATGGGCTGCGGGATGCCCGCGGGGCCGAGGTAGCTGAAAGGGCTGGTGACGACGAAATCCTTCACGCCCGATTCGACCATGGTCGGCACGTTGGGGAAGGACACGAAGCGCTTCTCGCCGCACTGCGCGATCATGCGCAGCCGTCCGCTCTGCAGGTGACCGCTGATCGCCGGGATGCTGACGAATGAAAACTCCACATGGCCGGCAACGAGGTCGATGATCGACGGGCCCGCGCCCTTGTAGGGAATGTGCACCGCCTTGATGCCGGCCGTGGCGTTCAGCAACGCGCCCGAGAGATGGCCCAGCGCGCCCTGGCCGGAGCTGGAGAAGTTGAGCTGGCCCGGCCGCTGTTTGGCGAGCGCAATGAGGTCCTGCGCGGTTTTCACCGGCAGCGAGGGATGCACCACCAGCCCTGCCGGGATGTCGACGATGACGCCGAGCGGCGTGAAATCCTTCTCCGCGTCGAAGGGCAGGCTCTTCAGCATCGAAGGGTTGATCAGAAAGCTCGCCGCCGCGATCAGCGTGGTGTAGCCGTCGGGTGCCGCGCGCGCCACCACTTCCGCGCCGATGTTGCCGCCGGCGCCGGGCCGGTAATCGACGACCAGCTGCTGGCCGAGCACCTCGCCCATCTTGGGCGCGAGCAGCCGGAACAGCACGTCGCTGTTGCCGCCGGGCGCGTTGGGATTGACGACGCGCAGGATCTTGTTGGGGAACGGCTGGGCCGCGACAGGGCCTGCGGCAAGCGCGGATACGGCCGCGGCGCAAACGAGCGCCGCGCGGAAAGTGGTCCTCAGCATGACTTTCTCCTCCGGTAGATGTTTTTTGGCGGAACTGGGGGAAATCATAACCGCAAGAAATGGGGATAGTGTAATTTTTCCGGAAAAAACGGGGTCACTTCAGACATTAAAACACTGTTTTAGTGACGGCTGATCAGGCATCATCGCGGTCGCCCAGGCCCCTGACTCAACTGCATCGGAAATGTTCATGAATATTCTGCTCCCCGGATGGTTCCCCGGGCTGCTGCGCTCAGCGCACCCGCCCCGCGTCCGCCATGTCCTGCATGTCTTCGTCGGCGCGCTGTTCTTTCTGCTCGCCAACGCGGCCGCTCATGCCCATGGCGTGGCCGATGGCGACAAAGGCTATATCCAGGAAATCTCGGGCACGCATCTGCTGCCCTTTACCTACCTCGGCGCAAAACACATGGTCACCGGTTACGACCATCTGCTGTTTCTCGCCGGCGTGATCTTCTTCTTGTACAAGCTGAAAGACATTGCGCTCTACGTCAGCCTGTTCGCGGTCGGCCATTCGGTCACGATGCTCTATGGCGTGTATGCGGGCGTGCAGGTGAACCCTTATCTGATCGATGCGATCATCGGCCTGTCGGTGGTGTACAAGGCGCTCGACAACCTGGGCGCGTATCAGCGCTGGTTTGGCGTGCAACCCGACACCCGGGCAGCCACCCTGATTTTCGGCTTGTTCCATGGCTTTGGACTGGCCGCCAAGGTGCAGGAATACGAGATCGCACGTGACGGCCTGCTGCCCAACCTGCTGGCCTTCAACGTCGGCGTCGAGATTGGGCAGTTGCTGGCGCTGGGCGTCTTCTTGATTGCGATGGGTTACTGGCGCCGTACCGCGGGTTTCTTCAGGCACGCCTATACCGCCAATGTGGCGATGATGAGCGCCGGATTCATGCTGATCGGCTACCACCTCACCGGCCTGTTCGTTTCCTGATTGTTCCCTGATTGTTCCCTGATTCTTTCCTGATCGTTACCTGAATTCTGCGGAGTATTCGATATGTACAACACCGACCTTCCCACACGCGCTGAACTGCCGGGCACGGCGCGGTTGCTGCGTTCCACTGCGGTTGCCGCGCTGATCGCCGCCGGCCTGCTCGTCACCGCTGTTTTGCCTGCCGAATATGGCATGGATCCGACCGGCATCGGCCGCGTGCTGGGTCTCACCAAAATGGGCGAGATCAAGACGGCGCTGTCGACCGAAGCCGCAGCGGAGCAAGCCGCACCTGCGGCATCAAAACCGCAAGCGACTGTGCCGGCTGCGCCGCCCGCCGCAAAGCAGGCCGCCGCGATGCCGCCAGCCAGCCCCGCCAAAGCAACAGCATCAGGCCAGCAACACACCATGACCGTCCGGCTGAAACCCGGGCAAGGCGCAGAAATCAAACTCGCCATGCGCAAGGATGCCAGCGTGCGCTACGAATGGATCACGCAGGGCGGGCCCGTCAACTACGACACCCATGGGGATACGGTCAACGCGCCAAAAGACTTCTATCACGGTTACGGCAAAGGCCGGAACACCACCAGCGATGCCGGGACGCTGCAGGCCGCCTTTGACGGCACGCACGGCTGGTTCTGGCGCAACCGTTCCGGCGCGGAAGTCACTGTTACGCTCAAAACCAACGGCGACTACCAGGAGATCAAGCGGGTGCTCTGAGCAGAACGAACGGCAAGTTGTTGATTCCGTTCGTGGCGAGCTTGTCGAACCATGAACGGAATCTACTTAATCAGAGCTTCCTTTAATTGGCCTTCACGCCCGCCGCCTTGATGACCTTGGTCCAGCGCGTGATGTCGGATCTGATCAGTTCGGTGAATTGTGCAGGCGTATTTGCGCCGACTTCCGCGCCCTGCTGCGCAAGCGTCTGTTTCACGTCCGGAAGATTCAGCGTCTTCACCGTTTCGGCATGCAGCTTGGCCACGATTGCGGCTGGCGTGCCGGCTGGCGCGAACATGCCGAACCACGAACCGGAATCGAAGCCGGTTACGCCCTGCTCAGCGATTGTCGGCATCTCGGGCAGCGCGCCTGAACGCTTTGCGCTGGTGACAGCAATTGCGCGCACACGGCCCGCCCGGATGAACGGCAGAGCGGAGTTCATGTTGTCGGCCATGAACTGCACCTGACCGCCGGCAACCGCCGCCAGTCCCGGCGCGCCGCCCTGATACGGCACATGAATCATGTTGGTGCCAGTCATCATCTTGAACAATTCCATGCCGAGATGCCCCGGTGTGCCCTGCCCGGCGGAACTGAAGTTGAGTTCGCCGGGCTTTTGCTTTGCCAGCGCGATCAGTTCCTTGATGTTCTTGACCGGCAGCGCCGGATGCACGACCACTACCTGTGGCACGATCGCCACCAGCGTGATCGGCGCGAAGTCTTTCAACGGGTCATATGCGAGATTCGCATAGAGGCTGGGCGCGATCGCGTGCGAAGCATTGGTACCCATCAACAGCGTATAACCATCCATATTGGCTTTGGCGACGAGGTTCGCGCCCAGCGTGCCGCCCGCGCCCGGCCGGTTGTCGATGATCACGTTCTGGCTCCATACTTCCGCCAGACGTTTGCCGACGACGCGCGCCAGGATATCCGTCGCGCCTCCCGGCGGAAACGGCACCACCATGCGTATCGGTCGTTTCGGATACTCGGAGGCCGGGTCTTTTGCAGGAGCCGCGGCAAAAGATGCGGTTGTGCCCGAGGCCAGCGTCAGAAGGATACCCACGGCATGCCAAACGATGTTCATTCAGACCTCCCTGTGTCAGGATCGTCAAATGGCGGAACAGGAGTCGCGACTATAGCAGCAACCCCGGGCAACGCCAGGGGTCGGAGTAAGCGTAGTGGCATGGGGACGCAGCCCGATTCTTGCCGGATACGGTATGCACGGCAGCGCTGCGGATTAAATGATACTTTGCCGATTCTGAGGAGATCCGGTCATGAGCGTCACAAATCCCTTCAAAGCCCCCGTCGTTGACGCCCTGTCCGTCCGCGTCCTCGTCGATTCCCGTTACGAGCGCTTCCTGCCGCGCCTGTCGCATCCGCACGTGAAGATCGAGCATGTCGGGCGCATCGTGGGCCGCCCCGAGAGTACCTTCGCCTGCGAGTGGGGCCTGTCGCTGCATCTGACTTCCGAACAGAACGGCGCCAAGGCACAGTACGTGCTCGACTTCGGCTACACGCCGGAAATCATCAACCGCAATTTCGAGCTGCTCGGCATCGAGCCCGCGAAGATCAACGGCCTGATCCTCAGCCACGGCCACCTCGACCATTTCGGCGGGCTGCAGGGATTCGTGAAGCAGCACCGCGGGCAGATGCGCGATGACATCGCGCTCTACGTCGGCGGCGAGACCATCTTCCGCACCAAGTGGGTCAAGGAAGGCGGCGAAACCATGCCCTGGTGCACACTCGACCGCGCGGCGCTCGAAGCGCAGAAGGTGCTGCCGGTGTGCTGCCCCAAACCGCAGGCGCTGGACGGCCCCTTCACCTCGGGCTACATCGAGCGCACCTCCTTCGAGGAAGTTTCCGGCGGCTCGCTGGTGGTGGACGACCATTTCACCGCGGCCGAGCGCGAAGGCAAGCTGGTCAAGGACACTCACCCCGATGAACACGCCACCTGCTACATCGTCAAGGGCCGCGGCCTGGTGGTGATTTCCTCCTGCGGTCACACCGGCATCATCAACACCGTGAAGAGCGCGATGGCCGCGGCCAACGTTGACCGGGTGCATGCGGTGATGGGCGGCTTCCACCTGGGGCCCGCGAACGCGGAGTACCTGCAGCACACATTGAAGGAACTCGAAGCGCTCAACCCCGACGTGATCGTGCCGATGCATTGCACCGGCGAGCGCTTCATCGACCTGCTGCGCCAGAAGATGCCCGACAAGGTGGTTTACTCCAACGTCGGCAGCCGCTATACCTTTGGCGGATGAACGGCCGGCAGTTCAGGTCTTGCCACTGGTGGGAGCATCAGGTGTCAGTGCCGCCATATTCTGATCGCCCCAGGAAACGCATTTGAAACTGCCTGCGCAGGACCTGGAAAAAATCGCCAGTGTCACGCTGCAACATTACGAGCAGAACGCTGAAGATTTCTGGCGGGGCACGCGTGGTCACGACGTCAGCCAGAATATCGCGGCATTGTTGGAGCACATCACCAGCGAGCCGCCGCATGTGATCCTGGATTTCGGTTGCGGGCCGGGGCGCGATCTCCAGGTGTTCGCAGCGCTCGGTCATACCGCCATCGGTCTGGAAGGCTCCGCACGCTTCGCCGCCATGGCGCGCGCGCACAGCGGCTGCACGGTCTGGCAACAGGATTTTCTGAAGCTGGATCTGCCGCCGCAGCATTTCGACGGCGTTTATGCCAATGCCGCCCTTTTTCATGTGCCGGGCCAGGAGTTGCCGCGCGTGCTGCGCGAACTGCACACCACGCTGAAACCCGGCGGCGTGCTGTTCAGCTCAAACCCCCGCGGCCACAATGATGCGGGCTGGAGCGGCGGGCGTTACGGTGTCTATCACGATCTTGAAGCCTGGCAAGGCTACTTGGGCGCGGCGGGTTTCATTGAACTGACGCACTATTACCGGCCCGAAGGCCAGCCGCGGGAACAGCAACCCTGGCTGGCCAGCGTGTGGCGCAGACCGGGCTAGATTCTCGGATTGCTCAGTATTGCATGGTGGGCACGCTACGCTTTGCCCACCCTACAGGCTGTCCCCTATGTTGGCGACTGCTGATTAAGAACACAGACCGCGGTATATTTTGTGCCGGTATAGTGAGCAAGCCGTGAGAACAAAAAACCGGCCCCGGAGCTGGACCTGTGAAGTTAATCGTTTTACTTGTAGGGGGAGAGCCGCCATGACCGCCGCCAAAACCTCGCTGTACCTAGCCCTGCTGGCCTGCGCTTTCCCGCTGCCCGCAGCAGCGCAGAAATACCCCGAGAAAAACACCCGCCTGATCGTGGCCTTCCCGACCGGCGCCTCGCAGATCCTCGGGCTGCTGGTTGCGGAAAAACTCGGCGCAGCGCTGGGCCAGCCGGTGGTGCCCGATTTCCGGCCGGGGGCCGGCGGCAACCTCGCTGCCGAGCTGGCGGCCAAGGCGCCGAATGACGGCTACACGCTGCTGCTGACCAGCCCGTCGCTCGCCATCAGCCCCAGTCTCTACAAGAAGCTCGGCTACGACGCGCTGCGCGACTTCACCGCGATCTCGCTGCTGTCCACGGTACCCAACGTGCTGGTCATCCATCCGTCGGTGCCGGCAAAAAATCTCAATGAACTGATCAAGCTGGCCCGCGCCCACCCCGGCAAGATGAGCTTCGGCTCCGGCGGCGTCGGTTCCTCCAACCACCTGGCGGGCGAGCTGTTCAAGTCGCTGGCCAGGGTCGATATCCTGCACGTACCGTACAAGGGCGCGAGCATCGCGCTCACTCACATCCTCGGCGGTGAAGCGGAAATGGTGATGGTGACGGTACCCGCGACCATCCCCTTCATCAACAGCGGCCGGCTGCGCGGGCTGGCGGTGCTGGTGCCGGAGCGCGTGCCTACGCTGCCCAACGTGCCGACCACGCGTGAGGCCGGCATGCCCGAGCTCGTCATCAACACCTGGTACGGCCTGTTCGCGCCGGCGGGCGTGCGGCCGGAGATCATCCAGCGCATCAACGCCGAAACCGTGAAGTTCATGCACGCGCCCGAGGTGAAAAAGCAGCTCGCCCGGTCCGGGCTTGATCCGGTGACCAACACGCCGGCCGAGTTCGGCGCTTATCTGCGTGCCGACATCGAAAAGTGGACGCGCGTGATCAGGGAAGCGAATATCCGCGTGGAATAAACGTTACATGAGGGCTTGCGGTGCCGGATTGCAAGACCAAACCATCTCAAAAAAATGCGGGTTCATTTTTCGTGCTGCGCCGGCGAGATGCCGGCTTGAACCTGTTTTTTTATGATCTGGATCACCCTCTCGTGGAATTGATCGGCAAACAATATTGACGTGCGCCCGGGAAAGGCGTTAACTGGAATTGCTGCGGTGACCCGGTTCGGGATAGGTTCTCGAACGAACGATTGATCCGGTTTCTGCTTAGATGTTTCGCTGTTGTGCGCGCCCCGAGTTGCGGGTGTACCTGAAGCGAACTGGCGGCGACCACCTTCGACACCATGTTTGAGGGATATTCCGGGTCGGGTAACCAAGGCAGGGTCGTGGCGCGAGTCGCGCTGCTGTTATCCCCGCGGGGAGATCCAGGCGTAGCGTGTAGCCGAAAAAGGAGGTCAATCTATAGATGAAACTTCCGACAGTGTCACTCTGAAGCCGGTAATGACAACCGGCCTTGCGTCGCGGTAACGTGACGACATCCAGCCGCTCCGGCGGCTGATCTCTGAAGCCCTGCGAGATCATCGCGGGGCTTCGCATTGGTGGAGGGCATTCGCGCATGTCAGAACGCCAGGGGTCAGAGTGCGCTAACCTGACGGTTCCATGACAACACTATCGTTCTCACCAACATGGATCGGCATGGCCGCCGCCCTGTTGACCACCGCCGCTTTTGCGCCGCAGGCGATCAAGGCCTGGCGGTCGCGCTCAACCAAGGATGTATCGCTGGCCATGTTCACCATGATGGTGGCCGGCATCGTGCTGTGGCTGATCTACGGCATTCTCATTGGTGACATGCCGCTGATCCTGGCCAACGCGGTCACGCTGGTATTGGCCGGAGCGATACTGGTCGCCAAAATCCGCTTTCGCTGAGAGGGCATTGCAGCATGGCCGACCTAAGGTACTGGAGTGGATATCTTTTCCTGGTCTACGCAGGATCAGATCAATCGCTCAAAAAGAAACTCACTCCGGCACCTTTGATGTTATTGGATAATTTAATGTTCCATCTTGGACACGTAACCGTTTAATGTATTTTTCAGCTTGTTGTGTGCGCCCGTAAGTGCTGTCCTGGCGTTGTCTCGACGGTTTTTTGCGGGGGTAATGCAATAAGTTGCCAACTTTTCGTAGCAGACAGATACGGTTTCGGTCGCTCTGCAACCGGCGGCAGCCTGATCCGCCTGAGTGTAATCCTTGCTCCAGCATTCCGGAGCCTTTTTCCCGAATGCGGTACGCGCTTCGTGGTACACGGCGACCGCGCGCTTGAATGCGTCGAGATCCGAGGCGATCGGGTCATACGTCGGAATCGCCCCGGAGCTTGAGGTTGCCGAGGGCCCTGTCAGCGCTTTCGGCGACGAACCCTTCGGAATATTCATCTTGGAAACGGGCTTGTACATTTCATTGGGCAAGGAGGTGCCGGATGGGACGTGCGCTGAAGATTTCACCTTGGGCGCAGCCTTGCGCGGTTGCTCTTCGGCAGCGAAAGAGGTTCCGCCCTGGGCCAGCAGACCGAATGACAGTGCAAGAACGGAAAGAATCGATGTTTTCATGGAGAATCTCCTGAATTACTGGCAGTGAATTGAGCTGACCCGGTTTGTACGGACACACTGAAGCGGAGTCACAATACGCTTGGAGGTGTCCGATGGGCAAGGAATGAGCGCAAAATACTCCAGGTGTCAGAATCAGCGTGCCATGAGGATCAGGGTCGAACCACAACCAGTTGCCAGGATCGAATTTCGCTGCTTGCCGGCGCAACATTGCATAACGAAATGGTCTCCAGTAACTTTGCGCACAGTCTCCACATCCGGGAACAATCCATGAAAACGAAAATATTGGCGGTTTTGATGTTGATGTGGAGCAACATTGCTTTCGCGCAGCAACCGGAGACGGCATGTTTCTATGCACCTGCAGAACTTACCGTGTATCTCGGTCACACACCAGGCGCAGGGGTGTCCAGCCCGGATCGATTTGGCATGCTGCATTGTCGATACGGCATGCAGAATGCCAAAGGTATTTATTTCTCTGCTTACATCCAGAAAAAATGCAGCCAGACCTGGTTTGAGGGACGCGTAAAACTCCATCAATCCATGAGCGGAAAGACCGGTACGCCGATCAATGGCATTGGCGATGGCGCATCTTTTTCCCCGGGCGCGGGGACCGCCCTCGCACGCGTCGGTGCGCAATGTATCGAACTGGGCGGCTTACGCGCTGGCGCAAAACGCGTAGTCACCGCAGCGGATGCGGAAAAACTACTTGCCCTCGCGGTGGCCCGTATCGGAAAATAATAAATAGAGTCGGTGTAACTTTTCGGGATCGCTGAAACCCATCACCAACGGGATCCGGAGTTCTCCCGGAGAATCTTTTCCTTCTCCGCCGCTGCAGATCAGCCGTCCGGCGCCTGCCGGCGCACGGCCAGCATGGTGCAGTCGTCCGCCAGCAGCTTCGAGCCGGTGTGGCTGGTGACTTTTTCGTAGAGGGAATCGAGGAGCGCGGGCAGCTCGCTCGTCGCGCCGCGGCGCAGCCATTCGAGACAGCCTTCCTCGGAAAACTGGGCGCCCGCCGGGTTTTCCGCTTCCGTCACGCCGTCGGAATAGCAAAACAGCGTCTCTCCGACCGCGAGGTTGTACTCCATGCTGGTGTAATGCCTGCCGCTCGCCGCACCGGCCAGCATCCCCTTCGGCAGCGGCAGCAGCGCCGCAGTGCGCCCGGCGCACACCATCGGCGCGCAATGCCCCCCGTTCGAATAGACAAACCTGCCGCTCTGCACGTCGAGAAATCCGCAGAACAGGGTCACGAACAGGTTGGTGTCATTGCCGATGCACAAACGGTCGTTGAGGGTTTCCAGAATTTTCTCGGGCTGCGTCGATTCCATGGCCAGGATGCGCAGCAACCCGATCACCCTCACCATGAACAGCGCGGCCGCGATGCCGTGGCCCGAAACATCACCGATGCAGACGAACAGCGTGCGGTTGTCCACGAAGAAGGCGTCGAACAGATCGCCGCCGACTTTCGAGGTCGGCTCCATGAAACCGCAGACTTCGATGTC
This sequence comes from uncultured Bordetella sp., assembly GCA_964486865.1. Classification (GTDB taxonomy): domain Bacteria; phylum Pseudomonadota; class Gammaproteobacteria; order Burkholderiales; family SG8-41. The sequence goes on along the minus strand of CAZAOZ010000009.1, from coordinate 9,211 downwards.
CGGACGCCCCGGAAACAACGGTCGCTGCAGCGGCAGCATGCTGGCCTGTAGCTGGCGCGCGACTTCGAGTTCTTTTTTGAGATGCTGGAGCTCGAGTCGTTCGCGCTGCAAGGCGAGAGCCTTCACGTTGGCGCGGCGCATGCGCTCGGTCAGCGTGGTCATCAGGTTTTCGGCGACGCCCCGCAACTGCATCAGGCGGTTCCAGAACACCTCGCGGTCGAGCCGGAGTACGCGCACATCCGAATCCGCCAGCACCTGCGCCGAGATCGGCTTGCCGTCGATGGCCGAGAGTTCGCCGACGCATTCGCCGGGGAGGATCTCGATGGCGGTGTCGGGGTTCGTGTCATCCCCCAGTTGGGCGATCAGTTTGCCCGACAGGAGTATGAACACATTGCGGTTGGCCTCGCCCGCGCGCAGCAGCGGCGTGCCCGCCGGCAGCAACAGCACCTCACATCCGGCGAGTGCTGCGTCGAGCTCGCGCGGGTCGGCGTCCCGGAACAGGGTGATCCAGTGTATGGCCAGGTCGCGCCGGTCGCCGCGCCGCCGCTCCTCTGCCGTCGGCTGGTTCGCACGCCGGCGATCGGAGCCGCGATGGAAACTGGTGGTCGCGGGCGGTTTCATTGCGGGTTCCAGCGCGCGCCGAACGTCAGATGGTTGCGTCCGTCTGCGTGGCGGTAGTCGAGCCAGTCGGCGCAGTGGCGGATCATCACCAGCCCCAGCCCGCCCGGTGCAGCCTCGGCCAGCGTTTTCGGCGATATTTTTTTCGGGACGGACAGCGGATCGAACGCCATGCCGGCATCCGATACCGTCACGCCGGCCCTGCTGCCGTCCTGGTCCAGCCTGACCTCGAGCAACAGCCTGATCGGCGCCGCAAGCGCCGTCCTGCCGCCATGGGTGATGACGTTCGCCAGCACTTCGTTCAGGCAAACAACGAGCCGCTCGGCCTGCGGCTGCGGTACGTCACGCTGCCGGCAGGTCGCGTCCAGCCATTCCGACGCGCGCCGCACTTCTGCACCAGTAGCGCTGATGACGAGTTCGTCAGACCATGACGAAGCAGGCGGCCCGATCCCCACCGGTCAGGCGACCGCTGCCCTTTCGGCATCGGCAGCGTTCTTGAACACCGGAATCAATTCGCTGACCCCGGTGGCTTCGAGGCTCATCATGACGGTCGAGCCGCCATCGACGACCAGCACCATTTTCCCCCCGCGCTTCTGGACCGCCTTGGCGCTGGTAATCAGTGCGCGTATGCCGATCGAGGCGAGAAACTTGACGGTGGACAGGTCAACGACCACGCCTTTTTTCGGCGCGGCGGTCAGCTCCACGAGCTTCGCGGCAACCCCTTCGGTACCCGGTATATCAAGACGGCCGGAGATCACTATACGGCGAAGGTTGTCGCCGACATCGTTATGGCTGATGGACATGATTATTTTCTCCCCCAATGTTCAAAAACAGCGCGGCGGCAAGTATGCCATATGTACATTTGCCCCGTTCAGCGGGTGTCGGGCGCCGCCGCTCCCGCCCTTATTCAAGGACGCTCCGGATTACCTGAAATCAGCAACCTTGCGCGCATCTCCCGCGAGTTCGACGATGTGCATGCCGGTGTTGGCGCGATCGACGACATAGACATAGCCGCGGTCATCAACTTCGACGTTATTGGACTGGATTTCGATCTTGCAGCGCGCACCATCCGGCGTTTTCAGGCAGCGCTGGGCCGTGTTGCCTGTCACGGCGGGAATGTAATAACCGATCTCCTTCGGATTGTAGGGATCGCGGATATCCAATGCACGCACCCCGGCATTGAACCACGTCACGAACAATACCCGCTTGGCGTACATCGGCGGCTGGTTCTCGTTGGAAGAATGCGCACCGAAGCGCCCGCCGCGCGAACAGAAGTTGCCGCTCGCCTCCGGCACGTTAAAGTTCGCCACCGCGAACGGCTTGGCCTCGGTGGTCACATCCACCACGAAAACCAGTTGCCGCGCCTCTTCGGTACATTCGTTTTTGAGCGCCTCGTTGACGATGAACACGAAATCGCGTTTCTTTCCCTTTTCATCTTTGGCAAATTCGGCCACATCCACGCCCAGAATCGGCAGCGTGGTGTGCGCGCCGTTCCAGGGCGGCAGATCGATGCGGGAAACCTGCGGATACAGCAGATTCTCGGGTGTTGGCTCTTGCGGACCCTTGAGGAGTTTCTCACGGTCAACGATTTGCAGTACGCCGTCGCGGTTCGTGCCGTAACCGAAATAGATGCGGTTACCCTTGGGTCCGGTCGAGATCGGGCCATGCAGATCGTTCGGCACCGGCCCGGTCGCGCCGGGCTGCTGTCCAGGCAGGCCGAAGTTGCGAATGAATACCGGCTTCAAAGGATCGGACAGGTCGTAAATCTGCGTCAGGCGGCGCACGCGCCAGTCCGGCACACCGGAAATCAGGTACGCGATGCCGGTATCGCACTCCCACCAGTTCTTGTGCGTACCCCTGAGCTTGTCAACCACGGTGACCAGCTTCACGGGTTTCTCGGGAGCCGATACGTCCCAGATTTCCTGCGCCGAATTGCCGAAGGTGCGCAGCAGGTAAACCTTGTTGTGATCGGCCCTGGGCAGGTCTTTGCCGTTGCAGACACGCACCATCTGCGCGCCGCCGGCTTCGCCCTCGCCCGGCTCGCCCGGAATGTGATGCAGGTATTTCGGTGCTTTGGGATTGGTCACATCGATGATCGAAGTGCCATTGGCTTCCTTCGCGCCGTTCAGCGGATTGACCGACGCACCGCCGTGATGGCCAACGTAAGCAATCCATCTGCCGTGTTGGGCGTGGATCACCGGCTGATAGGCGCTGCGCGCCTGCAAGTCGTTATATCCCACGAGTTCCATGCCGCGCTTCTCGGACTGCCGCTGTGCGCTGGCGCCGCCTGCGACAAAGCACATTATCCCGGCCAGCAACAAAGCACCGCACCTGCCCATGCAAAGTTTCTTTTTCATTTCCCTCTCCCTGAAGAAAATACCGCATCCCTGCCCCCATGATACGGGAACCAGGGAAGCGCTGGACTCAGGAAATGATCCCGCGATACCGGGCCCCGGGTTGGCGGCAGCTGAGCCGACACCGCGCCCAAAGTGCCGTGAGGGACGGCACCCCGATATTTCAAGTCAGACCAGCGTGATATACGGCAGCAGGTTCATGGCGAATCGAAATACGGCGCTAAAGATCGGCACGCCGAGTATCGACAACAGGATCAGGCCCATGAAAAACCAGCTGCCGTAGCGGTCATTCAGCGCCGTGTAACGCTGCGCCAGCGGCCGGGGCAGGAAGTACGGCAGGATGTAATGCCCGTCCAGCGGGCCGAGCGGAATCAGATTGAACACCATCAGCAGCAGGTTGATGCCGACCAGGATGCTGAAAAATGTGTCCGCCGCCGGGCTGAGAAAACCCTCCCACCCGGCCTGTGCGCCGTAGCGGTACAAATTCCAGGCCACCACGGCAATCAGCAGATTGGCGAAGGGTCCCGCGGCGGCAACCATCAGCTGCGCCCAGATGGAGTTGTAGTTGCGCGGATCGGTCGGCACCGGTTTCGCAAAACCAAATCCGATAAACACCACCATCAACAACCCGACAGGATCGATATGCGCGACCGGATTCAGCGTCAGCCGTCCCAGTTTCTCGGCGGTATCGTCACCAAAGCGTTTGGCCGCGAACGCGTGGCCGAACTCATGAAACGTCAGCGAGATGATCAGCGCAATGATGATCAGACTGAACAGTGCGATCTGGCCCTGGAACAGCATCGGGAGCATGGGGATTTACCTGCAAGCGTGGAAAATTTTCAGTGCTTGATTGGCGCATGGATGACAGCAATGGTTATTATAATATAACTTGTTGTTTTTATTGATATTTTCATGAAGGATGCACTGCTGATGTGCACCCGTATCACCTACAGCATCACACCCGGCTTCCCCAGCGCCTCCTCGGCGAGCTGGCGGATCAGCCATTCAAAGGCATCATCCACCGAGTCCGTGCGATGCACGAGCTCCACGTCCTTCGCATCGATGGTGCCATGGCGCACCAGCGCGTCGAAGTTGATGACCTCCTGCCAGTACTCCGTGCCGAACAGCACGATCGGCATGCGTTTGGTCATGCGCTTCGTCTGCACCAGCGTCAGCATTTCGAAGAGTTCATCCAGCGTGCCGTAACCGCCGGGGAACACGATCAACGCCTTGGCCATGTAGGCGAGCCAGAACTTGCGCATGAAGAAATAGTGGAAATGGAACGCCAGCTCGCGCGTCACATGCGGATTGACGCCCTCTTCGCGGGGCAGGGAGATGGTCAGGCCGACGTTGCGGCCGCGCGCTTCCGAGGCGCCGCGGTTGGCGGCTTCCATGATGCCCGGCCCGCCGCCGGTGCAGACGAGAAAGCGGCGCTGGCCGGCCTGATCCAGCCCCTTCGACCACTGCGTCAGGCGAAACGCGAGCAGACGCGCCGCTTCGTACCACTTCGAGCCCGGCAGGAAACGCGCCGACCCGAAAAACACGATGGTGTCCTCCACGCCCTCGGCATCGAGGCGGGTTTTCGGTTCGAGATACTCCGCGAGGATGCGCAGCGCGCGCGCTTCCGCGCCGTGCATGAACTTCGGATTGCGATAGGACTTGACGGGTTTCAAGCCGGCGCCTCGCTGCTGCCGTGTGATTCGTGCCGCATCATGGTTTCTCCTTCTGGTTATTCGATGGTAACTCCAAGGCCCGGAGCCGGCAGCATTTTTGCTGCACGGCCCAAACGCATGCCCCCCGCCACCCGGGAACAGCATCAAAGCCCCGGCGTGCACGGACCCCTTTGCGGCTTTGTTTCACCCTATACTGGCATGTCCGGTTCAAGAGGCGCTCCCGCCATACCTGCCTTTGATCTTTGCAGCACCCGTATATAACAATAACGTGCAGTCCACTCATCGGAGGATGACCATGCAAGTCAGAATCACTTTGGTGTGCGTTGCCATGATATGCGCGCAGCAGGCTGTGGCGCAGACCACCGCGGGAGGCGCGGCCAAAGGCTGGCCGGAGCGGCCCGTGCGCATAGTGGTGCCGTTCCCGCCCGGCGGCGCAACGCCGGCGGAGACGCAAAAGCACGTGCGTGAAGAGAGCGCGATGTGGGACAAGCTGATCAAGACGCTCGGCGTGAAGCTCGACTAGTCGGCAAAGACCGAAGACCGCAAAAGGGCCGGGCCGGCGATGATTAAAGCAGCAGGCCGCGGCGCAGGGCGATGGCTGGTCATGGCGTGGCTGACGCTGGCCGCCGGTCATGCTCTGCCGGCTAACACCGGCACACCGTTGCCCCGGCTCGATTCCCTGAGTGAGCTGCAGCATCATTTGCTGGCTCAGGAGGCCGGCCTTGACCGGTTCAGGCTGCGCGGCCCCTTCAAGGTGGCCATGCACAAAGGCCGCGTCATGCGCCTGTCAGCCAGTGAGCGTGTACTTGCGGACTGGTATCTGGCGGCACCTGCCGAAAAAGCACCCCTGGTCATTTTCCTGCATGGCCATGACGTCTCGAAGGAAGCCCATGCCCGGCAGGCCATGCATCTGGCATCGTGGGGCATGCATGCGATGTCCGTGCAGTTGTCAAAAACCGGGCCGTGGGACGGCAACGGCAGAACCCTGGCAAGAATAGTCCGGCTGATTCACCGCTCGCCGGGCATCATCGACAACCGCATTGATGTGAACAGGATCATTCTCGCCGGCCATTCGTTTGGCGCTTACGCGGTGACCGTCGCCATGGCACAAGGCATCCCCGTCGCGGGCGGCATCCTGCTGGACCCGGCGCTGTCCGGCAATGCCTCGCCCGACTTTCTGCTTAAAATCACCAAGCCCGTGATGGTGCTTGGTGCCGATGAAACGTTATGGCCGGTGCGCTACCGAGAATATTTTTATCATTACATCCCCGGCAATGTGGCCGAGATTTCGGTCAGGAACGCAACCCATGAGGATGCCCAGTATCCTTCGGAGACCTCGCTGCAGAATGCGGGGGTTGATCCGGATGTCACGGAAGAGCTGCAAATCACCTTCGTCAGCGCAATTACCGCCACCGCCTTCAGCCTGTCTTCTGCCCGGGCGCTGGACTACGCCTGGGCCAGCTTTCGCGGGATGATCGACAGCGGAAAATTGTTCAACGCGAAAAGAAAGTGAGCCGATCGGGGCACGCGGGCGGCCGCCTTTTCTGCCTGAATCCGGTGCGGGAATCAGCGTGCCGCACCGCCGGCGCCAGGCGCCGCAGGCGATGGATTGACCAGCCGGAATTGCCGCGCAGGCGGCGTGCCGGCGATGAAATGGACCGATTCCAGCGCGGGAACAGCGACGTCATTGCAGATTTTCCGGATGCGATAACGCTCGATCGGGGTCTCCCATTTCGGCTCCGCCTCGCACTGCACTTCGACGCAGGCAATACGTTTCAGCCAGGAACAAATCTTCAATTCCGACCCGTCCGGATTCACTATGGCAGTCTGGAACCCCGTATGCGGGCGGGCCGGACGGCCGGGCCAGGTTTCCGGATGCACATCGATCAGCAGCGTATAAAAAACCCCGTTCACTTCCAGCAGGGACAGGGCCTTCTCCATGAAGCGGGATAGCCGCGGAGTATACGAAAAACCGCCATACACATCCGTGGCCAGATCGAATTTCCCGAGTTCATCGGCTGAATACTCGCTCAGGGTCTTGCCAAAAAAGTAACTTATTTTCCCGGGCTCGAGCTGCGCGGCTGTTTGATGCCATTCGGGCATCCGGCGGTCTTCAATCGATACCCCGACGGCCCGCGCCTTGCTGCCGCGCCGCTCCTGCCCTTCCTTGTGCATGGCGTCGTAGCGTGGCGCGTAATAGTCGAGTATCGCCTGGCCTTCTCCCGCGCCGATATCCAGCCAGCGCTGCGCCGGACCCAGATCCGCCAAAGAGCGATCGAACCCGGGAAGCAGGGAGATGGCGTACGACAGCAACGATCGGTCGATCACATACTCGGCAGGAACAGCATCCCCGCGGCTTTGATAGATTTTTCCCTGTTCTGAAATTTCCTTGCTGAGCGCTGCGCCGCCGGGCTTTTGCGCCACGCTGCGGGACGGCTCGACGGGCTTGCCCTGTGCATGGGCCGGCCCGCACACGGGAAAAACAATTCCCGTTACGGTGGCCACTCCGGCCACAATCACCGCTTTGTACAATAAGCCCATGATTTTTGAGCGTGCCTTGTTATTTACTTTCCGGTTTATCGACGCTTATTATTCATGAATATGGGAGTGCCTACCAATCCCCTCCCGACCAGCAATGGCAAGTGCATGCAGGTAATGACTATAATCGATCGGGCCGGCAGGGCGTGTCTTGGCCAAAGCGCTGAGGCCTGAGCACCAATAACTACAGAACTTCACCCAAGGAGGGATCCATGCACTACGTCAAAGCAACCGCGCTCACGCTGTGTGCCGCCATGACTGTTGCAACGGTCAACAGCGCCCACGCGCAGTCCACCGCGAAATCCGCTGCCCAGTATCCCAACAAGCCGATCCAGTTCGTGATCCCGTTCGCGGCGGGCGGCGACTCGGATCTCTCGGGCCGCAATGTCGCGCAGGTCGCCTCCAAGTACCTCAACAAGGTGCCCATCGTTTCGGTGAACCGGGTCGGCGCGTCCGGCGCGATCGGCGCCAACTTTGTGAAGAACGCCGTGCCCGACGGCTACACGCTGCTGGTCGCGCGCATCGCCACGCATGCGATCCTGCCGGCGATCGATTCCAAACTGGGTTACAAATGGAACGAGTTCACGATGCTCTCGCTGATCGAGCTCAATCCGTACGTCTGCTTCGTCAGGAGCGAGTCGCCTTATCGCACCGCGATGGATCTGATGGACACCATCCGCAAACAGCCGGGCAAACTCAACTTCTCGACCTCCGGCGCCGCCACCAGCCAGAACATGGCGGCCCAGTACTGGATGACCCTCGCCAAACTGACCAAGGATCACGCGGTCGGCATTCATTACAAGGGCGGCGGCGAGGTCACTGTCGCGGTGCTGGGCGGGCAGGTCGATTTCGCCTGCAACAACGCGCCCACCGTGATCCCGCAGGTGAAGTCGGGGCGGCTGCGCGCGCTGCTCGTGACCCCGACCCGGCTCGATGATCTGCCCGGCGTGCCGAGCGCGCGCGAGGCGGGCTATCCGGATATGGAGAAAATCGTGGGCTGGACCGCGCTGATGGGACCGCAAGGCCTGCCCAAGCCGGTAGTGGACAAATGGGTCAGCACATTCGCGCAACTCGCCAAGGATCCGGATTGGCAGGCCGGCAATGCGCGCATCGGCGGCATCGCTGCGATTCGTCCGCCAGCCGAGAGCTATCAATTCGTGCGCGAGCAGTACGAGCTCTACTACGGGATGGCCACCGCGCTCGGCCTCCGGCAGTGATCGTGCGGTGATGCAGGCTGGCCGCTGATCACCGGCGGCCACCCCCGAAGACCGGCGTACAGCCTTGGCGTCCGCGCCGAGGCTGGCGTTTATAATGCCATCGTTCCGTTTCCATTCATGAAAATCCCGGCGAATCCCCTGTGAGTACTGATACCCCCAAGTCCGGCCCCAAGACGCAGCTCGACGCGCTGCTGCTCAGCCTACCCGGCGTCAGCGCCCGGAAAATCAACGGTCTGGACGCCTACTTCGTCAGCGACAAGATGTTTGCCTGCATCAGCGGCAACGGCATCGGCCTGCGCCTGCCCGCCGCCGTTGCGACGGAACTGCATTTCTCCCGGGACAACATCGGCCCGTTTCAGCCCCGCGGCCTTGCGGCGACGCGGGAATGGATACAGATCGAGCGCGCCGATGCGGCTGATTACGGGAAAGACCTTGAGCTGTTCCAGGCTTCACTCGATTTCGTGAAAGCCGCCCGGAGCCGCTAGCCGGCGCGCGCCGGTCTAGACGCCGGCGAGCGCGCGCTGGATCCGCGCATCGGCTTCCTGCGCGAGCGCGGTGAGCCTGGCGTCGCCGAGGATGCGCATCATGCCCGTGGGGGCGGCAAACTCCACCGAAATCTTCCCCGCGGCGATCTCGCGCACCACCGCATTGCACGGCAACAGGCTCGCCACGTCGGTGTTGGCGGTGTAGGCCTCGTAGGCGAGGTTGGGGTTGCATGCGCCGAGGATCACGGTGGGGACGATGTCCTTGCCGGTTTTTTCCTTGATCTTGCTGTGCATGTCGATGCGCGTCAGGATGCCGAAGCCCTCCG
>CAZAOZ010000008.1:0-77742 GCA_964486865.1 uncultured Bordetella sp. | reverse complement strand
TAGCGTGCCCGCTTCTCGAATAAATAACGTCTTGCAATCTCACACCTAGGGCCTGCTAATAATCATTTTGCACTCATGAAATGATTGTTAGCAGGCCCTAATGAAGGCATAAGTATTTTCAAAACCGCGGCGGCGGGGATGCGCCTACAATGCGGCGCAGTCCATTGAATCCATTGGTTAATCGATGATCGCGCCAGCGCAGGCCGCCGCCGAGCACCCCGCAACGAAGAACACCACGTGCTACATGTGCGCCTGCCGCTGCGGCATCCGCGTGCATCTGAAAAACGGCGAGGTGCGCTACATCGAGGGCAATCCGGAGCATCCGCTGAACAAGGGCGTGATCTGCGCCAAAGGCGCATCCGGCATCATGAAGCAGTATTCGCCGGCACGGCTGACGCAGCCGCTCCGGCGCAAGGCCGGCGCCGAACGCGGCGCCGGGGAATTCGAGGCTATCAGCTGGGACGAGGCGTTCGGCATCATGGAAGAGCGTCTGCGCAAAATCCGCGCGACTGACCCGAAAAAATTCGCGCTGTTTACCGGCCGCGACCAGATGCAGGCGCTGACCGGCATGTTTGCGCGCCAGTTCGGCACGCCGAACTATGCGGCGCATGGCGGCTTCTGCTCGGTGAATATGGCCGCGGGCATGATTTACACCATCGGCGGCAGTTTCTGGGAGTTCGGCGGGCCGGATCTCGAACGGGCCAAGCTGTTCGTGATGATCGGCACCGCCGAAGACCATCATTCCAATCCGCTGAAAATCGCCATTTCCAAATTCAAGCGCAGCGGCGGACGTTTTATTTCAGTGAACCCGGTACGCACCGGTTACTCGGCGATTGCCGACGAATGGGTACCCATCCGTCCCGGCACCGATGGCGCGCTGTTGCTCGCGCTGTGCCACGAGATCATGAATACAGGGCTCTACGACCGGGAGTTTCTGGCGCGCTACAGCAATTCCGGTTATCTGATCAATGTGGATGAGGCCTCCGACGAGCACGGCATGCCGGTGCTGGACCGCACCAAGACCGAGGAGAATCCCGACTACCCGCGCCACAAGCTGTGGTGGGATCGGCATACCCAAAGCCCGGTGACGTCGCATTTGCCGGAAGCCGATCCGCATCTGCTCGGTACCTTCAAGCTGGCGGACGGCACGCCGGTGAAGCCTGCTTTCCAGTTGTTGATGGATCGGGTCAAGGAATACACGCCGGAATGGGCGTCGGCCATTACCGGTATTCCGGTCGCGACCATACGTCGCCTGGCGCATGAAATGGGCATTACCGCGCGGGACCAGAAAATCGAACTGCCCATTGCCTGGACCGATTCCTGGGGCGTGGAGCACCAGTCAGTCACCGGCAATCCGGTGGCGTTTCATGCGATGCGCGGTCTGGCGGCGCACTCCAACGGCTTTCACACCATACGCACGCTGGCGATCCTGATGTCGCTGCTGGGGACCATCGACCGTCCCGGCGGGTTTCGCCACAAGGCGCCGTTTCCGCGCGGCATTCCGCCGCTGGCGAAAACACCCAGGGGGCCGGAAGGCGTCAAGCCGAATACGCCGCTGGGCGGGCTCGCACTGGGCTGGCCCGGTGCGCCCGACGATCTGTTCATCGACGAGGCCAATCAGCCGGTGCGCATCGACAAGGCGTTTTCGTGGGAGTACCCGCTGGCGGTGCACGGCATGATGCACAACGTCATTACCAACGCCTGGCGTGGTGATCCGTATTCGATCGACACCCTGATGATTTTCATGGCCAACATGGCATGGAATTCGACCATGAACACGGTCGAAGTACGCAAGATGCTGAACGACAAGGATGCGAACGGTGAATACAAGATCCCGTTCATCATCGTATGCGATGCGTTCCAGTCGGAGACGACGGCGTTTGCCGATCTGGTGCTGCCCGACACGACTTACCTCGAGCGCCATGATGTGATGTCCATGCTGGATCGCCCGATTTCGGAGTTCGAAGGGCCGGTGGATTCGGTGCGCATCCCGGTGGTGCCGCCCAAGGGCGAGTGCAAGCCGTTTCAGGAAGTATTGATCGAGCTTGCCGGCCGGCTCGGGCTGCCGGCATTCGTGCATGCGGGCGGCGTACGCAAGTTCCGCAATTACCCGGATTTCATCACCAATTTCGAGACCGAGCCCGGTTCGGGTATCGGATTTCTGGCAGGCTGGCGCGGCAAGGGCGGCGAGAAATTCATGCAGGGTGAGCCCAATCCGAATCAATGGCAGATGTACGAGAAGAACAATTGCGTATTCCAGCACCGGTTGCCACGCTCCTACCAGTTCATGCGCAACTGGAATCAGGGTTATCACGAATGGGCGCAGCGTTCGCGGCTGCGTCGCCACGCTGAACCGATCATCATCCAGATTTACTCGGAAGTGCTGCAGAAATTCCGCCTCGCAGCCCAGGGCAAAGGTCCGTCGAAGAAACGCCCGCCGGAGCATCTGAAGCAGCGCATCGTCACCTACTTCGATCCGTTGCCATTTTATTATTCGCCGCTCGAAGTCCAGGTCACTGATACCGGGAAATATCCGCTGTCGGCCATCACTCAGCGGCCGATGGCGATGTATCACTCGTGGGATTCGCAGAACGCCTGGCTGCGCCAGATACACACTCATAATCTGTTGTTTGTAAACAATAAAACGGCGTCCGCTCAAGGCATCGCCGACGGCGACTGGATCTGGGTCGAGTCCATGCACGGGCGCGTGCGCTGTCAGTGCCGCTACAGCGAAGCGGTGGAGCCGGGAACGGTATGGACATGGAATGCGATCGGCAAGGCGCAGGGCGCGTGGCATCTGTCACCGGACGCCAATGAAGCGAGGCAGGGGTTCTTGCTGAATCATGTGATTGCCGAGGAATTGAAGATGGCAAACGGCACGCGCATGTCCAATTCGGATCCGGTAACCGGGCAGGCGGGGTGGTACGACGTGCGCGTGCGCATCAGCAAAGCGGATGCCGGCGAACCCGCGGAAACTTCGCCGCAGTTTGCGCCGCTGCCGGCGGCACCGGGCACCAATCATGTGCGCCGGTTGTGGCAGGCGTATGTCGCCGGGAAATTCGTAAGCGGTGAGCAGTAAGCGGTGATTTTGAGGAACTATTGACAGTGACGACTAATAGACATTTAAGCGGCATGCGTGGTTTTTCCGCTTACCGCTTACCGCTTACCGTTCGCAGAGGTAATGCATGACCCAGCTCGCGTTGGTCATCGATCTCAACGTCTGCGTCGGCTGCCATGCCTGCGTGACCAGTTGCAAGGAATGGAATACTTCCGGCGCGGCAGGTTTCATGTCGGACGACAATCCCTATGACCGCGATCCCACCGGCACGTTTTTCAACCGCGTGCAGACGTTCGAGATCGGCGAATTTCCAGACACGCAGACCGTGCATTTCCCGAAATCCTGCCTGCACTGCGAAGATCCGCCCTGCGTGCCGGTATGCCCGACCGGCGCCAGCTACAAGCGCCCGCAGGACGGCATCGTGCTGGTCGATTACGACAAATGCATAGGCTGCAAGTATTGTGCGTGGGCATGCCCGTACGGCGCGCGTGAAATCGATGAGCACCAGAAGGTCATGAAAAAATGCACGCTGTGCGTGGACCGCATTTACGACGCGAAGCTGCCGGAAGCGGAGCGCAAGCCGGCCTGCGTGCTGGCCTGCCCGACCAGTGCACGGCTCTACGGCGACATTCACGACGAGGAGTCGGTGGTATCGAAGGCGATTCGCGAGAACGCCGGTTATGCGTTGATGCCGGAGTGGGGTACGCAGCCGGCCAACCATTACCTGCCGCGCCGCAAGACCGAGATGCGCATCCACAAAGATGAGCTCGAGCGCGCGGCTAATCCGCTGAAGATCGACGGCCTCCTGCCCAAGCCTGGCGTCAAGGATCCGGCGCTGGACGATGTGACCTCTTGGTAATGGGTGATGGGTTATGAGTGATGAGCAACTATCCCGGGTGAGGTGCAAGATTTTTCCCATTACCCATCACCCATTGCCCATTACCGGTTTGTCATGAATCCCGCATTTTCAGTCATTCTGCTGACCACGCTGATCGGCGCCGGACAGGGCCTGTTTCTCGCGTTGTTCGTCGTCGAGGCGCGCGTCGCGGCGGGGTTGCTGGCGGCGCCGGCGGAGGCTTTTTACTGGATCGGCAGCGCAATTGCAGTGGCGTTGCTCGCAGCGGGATTACTGGCGTCTTTTTTTCACCTCGGCCATCCGGAGCGCGCCTGGCGCGCCGCCGCCATGTGGCGCACGTCGTGGCTGTCGCGGGAAGTCATCGTGCTGCCGGCGTTCATGGCCGCGGTGACCGCGTATGGCTGGGCGCATTACCTCGGACTTTCGGGCACGCTGCTGCTCGGCATGGCAGGCGCTGCCCTGTGCCTCGCGCTTTTTCTGTGTACGGCGATGATCTACGCCTGCATCAAATTTCTGCAGGAATGGGCGACGCCGCTGACGCTGGTCAATTTCACACTGCTGGGATGCGCTTCCGGTGTGACGCTGGCTGCCGCGCTGGCGGCGTGGCGCGGTGAACCGGGCAGCATGGTGATCGGGGCGTGGGCCATCGCGCTGACGGTGGCGGGGCTGGTGACGCGGACCGCATCGCTGTGGCGCAATGCACAACTGAAGCCGCGTTCCAGCCTGCAGACCGCCATCGGCATCAAACACCCGCGCATCGCACAGAAGGCGCAGGGGTTCATGAGCGGTTCGTTCAATACCCGCGAGTTTTTTCACGGCAGGACGCCGGGCACGCTGCGCGGCGTGAAGTGGATATTCCTGCTGTGCGCGTTTGTGATTCCCGCGTTATTGCTGTCGGCCGGGTTGGCGGCGCAAATGCCGGCCTTGTTGCTGCTTGCCTGCGTCGTGCAATTCTGCGGGCTGATTGCCGAGCGCTGGTTTTTCTTTGCCCAGGCGAATCACCCGCAGAACCTCTATTACCAGACAGTTTCCTGACTGTTGCGCGCGGGCCTGTGTCAACCCGCGGCCTGCACCATGGCGACCGGTGCGGTGATGGTGGTTTCCACTGCCCGTTTCATGGCATCGAACAGCGATGGCGGGCTGGCGCGTACGCAGACCTGTCCCTGGGTCATGGTGTGCGACAGCAGTTTGACCAGCGCATAGACGGCGCGAATCTGCGGCACCGGCGTTTGCGTCAATTCGGCGAGTTCGATCACCGAGCCGACCAGCGCGTCGATTTCGGGATCACGACCGGCTTCAACATCCTGCAGCATCGATGTTTTGTGCTTGCCGACTTTTTCAGCACCGGCAATGCGTTTGTCCAGAGGCACGCGGAATTCCACGCCGAGCTTGTGGCCGACCGCCTGTGCTTCGAGCATCATGGTTTCAGCAAGATTGCGCGATAGCGGGAACTGGCACAGATCGACCAGCGTGGCATGGGTCAGTGCGCTGATCGGATTGAAGGACAGATTGCCCCACAATTTGAGCCAGATTTCGTTGCGGATGCCGGTGAGGATGGGTGACTTCATGCCGGCGCTGACAAACAGTTCGGAGAGCGCCTTGACGCGCGGCGTTTCGGCGCCGTCGAGTTCACCCAGCGGAAAACGGTTGCCTTCGATATGACGGATGACGCCGGGCGCGGCGATGGTTGCCGCGGGGTACACAACACAGCCGACGATGCGTGCAGGATCGATAGTGGCGGCGATTTTGCCTTGAGGATCCGCGGTGCGCACGGCCTGTCCCTCGTAGGGGCCGCCATGGCGCTGGAAGTACCACCAGGGGATACCGTTCTGCATGGGGATCAGCACCGTGTCGTCATGAAAGAGGGCAGGCAGTTCATCAACGATCGCTTCAACCTGGTGCGCCTTGACGCCGAGAATGACGAGGTCGTGTTGCCCGGCGTCGCGTATGGATTCGGTGGTGCGCAGATTGCGTGCGATCCTGCGCGTGCCGTCTTCCATGATCAGTTCAAGCCCGCGGGCACGGATCGCTGCCAGGTGGGGGCCGCGCGCGCATACGGTGACGTCATGACCCGCTTCGGCAAACTGCACCGCCAGATAACCGCCTATGGATCCCGCACCCACGACGCAAATTTTCATGCAAAGCCCCCGATCGCTGGTTTTACGGCTATGCAGCATTTACGGACCTGGCTGCATTTCAGATGCCGCTTCGCAACATATAATCAAAAATATTCATCATTGTCTATAGAAAAATTTGCTTAATAAGTAGGTAAAACTGGATTATTTTCAATGAAAACAGGCTATTAATATTTTATATAGTGAAATACATATTTTTATAGAGTATTTTGCCAAGCGACATCGTGAATTGCTTAAATACATGAATTCACGTGAATTTTCGCTATTTATTGTGCAAGGCATAATCAGCGATTTACTGCTCCCCCAGACACATTGAGACGGGATTCCCGACGCATCTCACAGGTCATTCCGGAGAAACCCGAAGGAAAAGCACCCGGCGGTACCCAGCGCGGCTTTATGCTTCGCGGCGCTCCGCCCCCGAATGCCGGTGCTGGGCGGGTTTTTCGATAAATCATAACATATTGATTTTATTGAGTTATTTTTTACCGTAGCAGCAAGGTTTGCAACAAGCTTGACGCTGTGCCCGCTATTCCGTATAACGGCCACGCGTGTTTGGTTTCTAAGTGCTTGAAAGATTGCGGTTCCGCATGTGCAAGTTGTCGGTGTTCGTGCTTTTGAGGCTGTGAGATTTAAATACGATGCTCGGCGCAAGCCGGATTTTTCTATCCTCGAAAGGAACGCAACATGGCAACTGGTACAGTTAAGTGGTTCAACGACGCAAAAGGCTTCGGCTTCATTACCCCGGACGGTGGCGGTGAAGATCTGTTTGCCCATTTCTCCGGCATCGCGATGAGCGGGTTCAAAACCCTCAAAGAAGGTCAGAAAGTGACTTTCGACATCACCGCCGGCAACAAAGGCAAGCAGCAAGCGAGCAACATCCAAGCAGCCTAAAAATCTGCACGCGGTAAGAAAAACCGGGCTCATGCCCGGTTTTTTTTCGTCTGCTGCCTGAAGATGCACCGGTGCAGCGCTGCATAATCATTGCTGCTCATGAACATCATGCGTTCCATGCCAGCCACCTGGGATATTTTCTGCAAAGTCGTCGATAACTTCGGCGACGCCGGTGTGTGCTGGCGCCTGGCGCGGATACTGCAGCGCGAACACGGCCTGCAGGTGCGGTTGTGGATTGATGATCTGACGCCCCTGCATGCGCTCTGTCCCGGCGTCGATGGCGATGTCCCGGCGCAGCGGGTCGAAAACATCGACGTGCGCCGCTGGGATACCGGGGTGCGCATTCCGGACGATGGCGCCGTCGTCATCGAGGCTTTTGGCTGCGGGCTGTCCGATGCGCATGCGGCGCAGATGGCGGCGCGCGCGCATCCGCCGCTGTGGATCGTGCTCGAATACCTGAGTGCTGAAGCGTGGGTTGATGAGCACCACGGGCTGGCTTCACCGCATCCGCGGCTGGGACTCCAGCGCTGGTTTTTCTTTCCCGGATTTACGGCCAGGACCGGCGGCCTGTTGCGCGAAGCGGATCTGCTCACACGACGCGATGCGTTCGGGCTGGCGCAGCGGCAGGCATTCTGGCGCAATCAGGGTTACACCGATGCGGCTCCTCCATCGCTGACGCTGTCACTGTTCGCCTATGCGGACGCGCCGGTGGCCGAATGGCTGACGGTTCTCGCGCAGGGGCCGCAGCCGGTCGTCGTGGCGGTGCCGGGCACCGCGCTGCTGCCGGCGGTGCAGGCTGTCTGCGGATCAACGCTGCAGCGGGGGGCGCTGGAAGTGCGCCTGCTGCCGTTCCTGTCGCAGGTGCAGTACGACGAACTGTTGTGGGCCTGTGATTTCAACCTGGTGCGCGGTGAGGATTCGTTTGTGCGCGCGCAGTGGGCCGCCCGGCCCCTGGTCTGGCAACCGTACCGGCAGGACGACGGCGCGCACCAGCGCAAGATGGAGGCATTCCTCGGCTGTTACGGCGCGGGGCTTCCTCCGGCGCCGGCGGCAGCGACAGCGGCATTCTGGCGGGTCTGGAACGGGAGTGGCGGCGATGTCGCCGCTGCCTGGACAGACCTGCGGATGGCGGCCCCGGATCTGGCGCTGCACGCCCGGCGCTGGGCCGGCTATCTGGCCGCATTTCGAGACCTGGCGACGCAACTGGTCGAATTTGCGCGCGACAAGGTAGAATAGCGCCCTTTTTAAGCAGCTTAACAAGGATGCAGGGCATGAAAATCGCACAGGAAGTCCGCGCGGGCAACGTCATCATGGTCGGGAAAGACCCGATGGTGGTGCTGAAGGCCGAGTTCAGCAAATCCGGCCGCAACGCGTCGGTGGTCAAAATGAAGTTGAAAAACCTGCTGTCCGGCAGCGGCACGGAAACCGTTTATCGCGCCGACGAAAAATTCGACATGGTGCAACTGGAACGCAAGGAAGTGACTTACTCGTACTTTGCCGAACCGTCCTATGTGTTCATGGACGCCGAGTTCAACCAGTTCGAAGTCGACAAGGAAAACCTCGGTGACGCGCTGAATTACCTCGAAGACGGCATGGAAGTCGAAGTCGTGCTGTACGAAGGCCGCGCCATTTCGGTGGAGATTCCGCAAACGGTCGTGCGCGAAATCATTTACACGGAACCCGCGGTGCGCGGCGACACTTCAGGCAAGGTGCTGAAACCGGCCAAGCTCAACACCGGTTTCGAAATCCCGGTGCCGCTGTTCTGCGCCACCGGCGACAGGATCGAAATCGACACGCGCACCGGCGAATACCGCAGCCGCACCAAGGGCTGAGAACTGCTGCACGGCGCTGCGATCGCGCCGCTCGCAACGGTTCTTTGTTGCTTCAGGTGGTCCAGAAAACGCCGCACTCAACCTGCGGCGTTTTCTATTCCGGCACCAGCCATTCGCAGCGCGTGCCGCCTTTGCCTTCCGGCGACAGCGCCCGCCACAGCCAGTCGAGCAGTGGCGGCGCTTCCCGGTCCAGCCCGAACGGCGGATTGATCACGATCATGCCGCTGCCGCGAATGTGCTCGGTAAAGTCTTCCGGGTGTACCGTCAATTCCAGTTGCAGCGTTTTCGGCAGCCCCATCGCCTGCAGGCTGCGCGCGAACGCCTGCATGGCAGAGGGCGCCATCAGCGGGTACCAGACGGCGATCATGCCGGTGGCGAAGCGGGCCTGCGCATCCTTGACGGCGCGCGACACACGCCCGAATTCATCGGCCTGGTCGAACGCCGCATCGATGAAAACCAGCCCGCGCCGTTCCTGCGGCGGCAAAAACATTTTCAGTGCGGCGAAACCGTCCTGGTTGTGGATGGCCGTGTGGCGTGCGCCGGCAAACACCGTTTTCAGCGCCGCGCAGTCATCCTTGTTCAGTTCGCACAGCACCAGGCGGTCATCTGCACGCATCAACCGGCGGGCGATGCGCGGCGAGCCGGGATAATGCTTGAGATGGCCGTCGGCATTGTCGGCACGCACGGCGTCGAGGTACGGCGCCAGTGCCGGCGGCGCATCGGCGCGCGCCCAGACCCGGGCAATCCCTTGCCGCCATTCCGCGGTTTTCTGCGACCATGGGTGCTCCAGGTCATAGAGCCCGATGCCGGCGTGGGTGTCGATCATGCAATAGGGCTTGTCCTTCTTGCCCAGGGCAATCAGCAATTGCGACAACACAGCATGCTTGAACACGTCCGACACGTTGCCGGCGTGGAATTGATGGCGGTAGGAGAGCATGGGGCGCCTTAAACCACGGGCACAAGCTGCCCGCGGCAGAAAAAAGGGCGCCAGAGCGCCCTTGTAAATATGGTGGAGGCGGCGGGAATCGAACCCGCGTCCGCAAGTCCTCCACAGTCAGGACTACATGCTTAGCCTGGTTATTTGGGTCTCGCCTCGCACCCGCCAACCGGCAGGCTGGTGTCTGGCCAGTCGCTTCGACGGATCCGCAAGGCTAAGCGACCAAGCCCTGCAGAGAGGCTGATGTGAATGACGCTGCACCCCTCTCGGGGCCTGACCCATCAGCAGATCAGTGCAGCGTCTAGCCGGTATTAGGCGGCTAGAGCGTAACGCTCGTCGTTGGCGTGTATGAAGTTTCCAGCGGATTTACAAGGTGACTGGACCTTGGCATGCCCTGTGCTGCTTTGTAACCCACGTCGAAACCGGGTCGCCCCCATGGTCATTCAAACTGATAATTAGATTGCGCCGCACCGCGCAGGTTCAAGTCCGGCAACGATGCGGTCCGTAATTATGGCATAGCTGCGGCAGATATGCCATCAGCAATATCTGTTATCTATTTGTTTTTAAAGTAATTTCTCTATTTCGGCCGGGCTGGAAACGACATGGTCGGCATCCCAGGATTCCGGATTGCTGCCGTTGAGATAGCCGAAACGGACGGCCACCGTGCGCATGCCGGCGGCGCGGCCGGCCTGGATGTCGCGTTCGTCGTCGCCGACATAGACGCATGACGGCGGCGCCATGCCGATGGTTTCCGCTGCGGCAAGCAGCGGCGCCGGATGCGGTTTCAGGTGCGCGGTGGTGTCGCCGCCGATAATGCAGGCCGCGCGCGTGCCGTAACCGAGCTGCTGCAACAATGGCCTGGCGAAACGCTCGGCCTTGTTGGTGACGATGCCCCAGATGATGTTCCGCTGTTCCAGGCGATCAATCAGTTCGGCAATGCCGGGGAACAGCACGGTGTCGCAGCACAGGTTGTTTTCATAAAGGCGCAGGAATTCGTCGCGCATGGCCGGGTAATCCGCATGTTCCGGGCCGATGCCGAATCCGACACCGAGCAAACCGCGGGCGCCCAGCGAGGTCACGCGCCGCGTATCGGCGATAGCCACCGGCGCGAGGCCGCGTACCGTGCGCATGATGTTGATGGCGCGACCGAGGTCGGGCGCGGTATCGGCAAAAGTGCCGTCGAGGTCGAACAATACGGCACGGATCATGGGTGCTGCGGCGCCTGCGTGCAAAGCATGTAATTGACGGCGGTGTCCGCTTCGAGCGCATAGATCCGGGTCAGCGGGTTATAGGTCATGCCGGTGATGCCGGAGACGTCGAGGCCGGCGGCGCGGCACCAGGCCGACAGTTCCGACGGCTTGATGAAGCGCGCGTAGTCGTGGGTGCCGCGCGGCAGCAGGCCGAGCACATATTCGGCGCCGATGATGGCGTACAGGTACGATTTGGGATTGCGGTTGAGTGTCGCAAAAAAAGCATGGCCGCCCGGTTTCAGCAGGGCGGCACAGGCCTGCACGGTGGCTGACGGATCGGGTACGTGTTCGAGCATTTCCATGCAGGTCACCACGTCGAAGCTCCGCGGCATTTCCCGCGCCAGATCCTCGACGGCCACCTTGCGGTAGGTTACCGCGACGCCGGACTCCAGTCCGTGCAATTGCGCGACCTTGAGCGGCTTGTCGGCGAGGTCGATGCCGGTGACGTGCGCGCCGCGCGCAGCCATGGCCTCGGCCAGGATGCCGCCGCCGCAGCCGACATCCAGCGTGTTTTTGCCGTGCAGGCCGGCGATGTTGTCGATGTAAGCGAGGCGCAGTGGATTGATTTCGTGCAGCGGCCGGAATTCGCTGGCGGGATCCCACCAGCGATGCGCGAGTTCGCTGAATTTTTCCAGTTCGGCCGGATCGACATTGATGGTCATGATGCCAGCACCATTTTTTTCCAGTAGGCGGCCCGCGCCGTGATGGCCTGCAGGTCGAGGCTCGTCAGTTCGCCGCCGGCGAGACGGCGTTCGCCACCTACCCAGACATCCGTGACATGCTCGCGTCCGGCGGCATAGATGAGATGCGAAGCCGGATCGTAACAGGGTGCGAGTTCCGGTGCAGATAAGCGGATCGCGGTGAGGTCGGCCAGCTTGCCGGGGACGATGGAGCCGATTTTGGCCTGGAGCCCCAGTGCGCGGGCGCCGCCTAGCGTCGCGCATTCCAGCGCTTGGTGCGCGGGCATGGCGGTGGCGTCGCCGCGGCTGCCCTTGGCCAGCAGCGCGGCCAGGCGCATTTCCGCAAACAGGTCGAGCCGGTTATTGCTGGCGGCGCCGTCAGTGCCGATGCCGACATTGACACCTGCGCGCAGCAAATCGGTAACCGGCGCGATGCCGCTGGCGAGCTTGAGATTGGATGAAGGGCAATGCGCCACCGAGCAGCCATGGCGGGCGAGCAGGTCGATTTCTTCGGGGTTCACATGAACGGCATGCACGGCAATGAGTCCGGGACCCAGCAGGCCGGCTTTTTCAAGCCGCGCCAGCGGCCGCACGCCATGACGGGCAATGCTGTCCTGCAGTTCCTGGGCTGTTTCGTGCAGATGGATATGCACGGGAATATCGAGTTCGCCGGCATAGGTGGCGATTTGCGCGAATGTGGCATCGCTGACCGTAAACGGGGCGTGCGGCGCCATGCAAAACGACAGCAGCGGTTCGTCGCGGAGCGTATCGCGCAGGGCCATGCCCTTGGCAAGGTATTCCTGCGCGTCGTTGGCGTAAGCCGAGCGCTGCTCGATGGCAATGATGCCGAGGACGGCGCGCATGCCGGCCTGCAATGCGGCGCGGGCGGTGGCTTCCGGAAAGAAATACATGTCGTTGAAGCAGGTCACGCCGCCGCGCAGCATCTCGGCGCAGGCGAGCAGGGCGCCGTCATGGACAAAGGCGTCGGACACCAGCCGGCTCTCGGCCGGCCAGATGTGGTTCTGCAGCCAATCCATCAGCGCCAGGTCGTCGGCGATGCCGCGCAGCAGGGTCATGGCGGCATGGGTGTGCAGATTCACCAGCCCGGGGATCAGCACATGGTCGGGAAGTTCAATGACCTCGGCATCCGGGTAGCGCAGGCGGGCAGCGTCCGCTGCAAGCAGTTCGACAATGCGGCCATCCCTGATGACGACGGCGTGCCGTTCGAATACGGCGCCGGCGGGTTCGACCGGAATGATCCAGCGGGCCTCGATCAGGGTGGTGGGCATGGGGTCAGGAGGAGGTGATAGCGGATTGTAGTAAAAAAAAAGCCCTGCCGAAGCAGGGCTTTCGTGAAGCAGTGGTGTCTTACGGCTTGGCGGCAGGCTTGGCGCCTTGCGGCTTGGCACCTTGCGGTTTGGCAGCCTGTGCTTTCGGCTTGGCCAGACTCTGGGCACGACCGACGATTTCAACCGTCACGCGGCGGTTCGGCGAGAGACATTCGATGAGCTGCTTGCGCTTCATCTTGTTGTCGCAGAACTTGGTGACCGGAATCGGCTGTTTCGGGCCTTTGCCTTCCCAGAAAATCAGCTTCTGGTCGATGCCCTTGGAGACGATGTAGTCCTTCACCGTGATCGCGCGCTTCTCCGACAGCTTCATGTTGTATTTGAGGCTGCCGATGCGGTCGGTATGGCCGGTGACGATGACGGCGCCGAATGTCACTGCAGCGCGGGCCTTGGTCGGCTTGCCCAGTGCGCCGAGGAACTTGTCGAGGTCCTCTTTGTTGCCGGCGGTCATGTCAGCCTTGTTGAACTCCATGCCCTGAAGCTCAATTTTTTCTTCAATATTGAGTATCTCCGGCTTCTTGGGCTTCGGTTTTGCTTCCTGTTTTTTCGGTGCCGGAGCTGCTTTTTGCCCAGGCGCTGCTTTTTGAGCGGCCGGCTTTTTCGCCAGATCCGAATCGCATTCCGCGATGGCCAGTGCTGGCGTCCATGCGCTGGTGCGTACGCAGACGCCGGCGCCCGCGGCTTTCACCACGTCACCGCGAGTGTCGGTCAAATATCCGTCTTTCGCCTGTGCCGAGACAAGCGCAGGCGCGAACGCGACTGTCGCGAAAGCCCCTGCAATGATGATCCTGAGAGTTGAATGCATGTTTTTAATCCTCCTGATTTGCGAAAGTAGGGATGTGCCTAAATAAGCCTGCAAGAACCGAAATTTGAATCTCCCCGAAGGCCACTAGATACCACATCCCCGATATCCGAGTAAACCTTGGATCAAATACTAGCATGTTTCCAATAAAAAAAGCATAGCGGCTGTGGCGGGAATGCCGCAGCTGCTGAAGCCGGATTTCACTTTGTGGAACAATGGGTTTTGCGCGTCCGGCGGCGGATGACTGCCGGGCATTGCACCGCCGCATGCGCACCGGGCGGCGCAATGCGGCTGTCATCGTCGATGACGGACCGGCCGGGGCATGCCCGGCCATGCGTAAAAATCGTGTTGCCGCGCAGTTGCGGCATGCAGAGTCCGACCGCGCCGCGACGTGGCGCCGGTTGACGTGCAGCGGCTGCGCGCGTGCTGCTGCAGGCCGGCAAACACGACGCGCGGCGATGCTTCGGCGCATCCCGCATGTTAGAATTCCACGCTTTGTGTCAGTGTCATCTGCAGTCGCACGCGGCGTGCGGACAGATTGGAAATAAGCCCCGGAAGCCATGGATCAATTCGCTAAAGAAACCCTGAACATCAGTCTCGAAGAGGAGATGCGGCGCTCGTATCTTGACTACGCAATGAGCGTGATCGTCGGACGGGCACTGCCGGACGTCCGCGACGGCCTGAAACCGGTGCATCGCCGCATCCTGTTCGCGATGCATGAGTCCAACACGGTGTGGAACCGGGCTCATGTGAAATGCGCGCGCGTGGTGGGTGATGTGCTCGGCAAATACCATCCGCACGGCGACAGCGCCACCTACGAGGCGCTGGTGCGCATGGCGCAGCATTTCTCGATGCGCTACATGCTGATCGACGGCCAGGGCAACTTCGGCTCGGTCGATGGCGATTCGGCTGCGGCCTATCGTTATACCGAGTGCCGGCTCGAAAAGATCACTTCCGACATGCTGGCCGACATCGACATGGAAACCGTCGATTTCGTGCCGAACTATGACGGCAAGGAGCGCGAGCCGGTCACGCTGCCGACCAAGGTGCCGAACCTGCTGATCAACGGTTCGTCGGGCATCGCCGTCGGCATGGCCACCAACATTCCGCCGCACAACCTGTCGGAAGTGGTGGATGCCTGCCAGGCGCTGCTGAAAAATCCGGAACTCTCGATCGAGGATCTGATCGCGATCGTGCCGGCGCCGGATTTTCCGACCGCGGGCATCATCTACGGGGTGCAGGGCGTGCGCGAAGGTTATCGCACCGGCCGCGGCAAGGTGATCATGCGCGCCCGCACCCATTTTGAAGAAACGGAGAAGGGCGGCCGGGTGGCCATCATCATCGACGAGCTGCCTTATCAGGTCAACAAGGCCAACCTGCTGATGAAAATCGGCGAGTTGGTGCGCGAGAAAAAGCTCGAAGGCATTTCCGACATCCGCGACGAATCCGACAAGTCCGGTATGCGGGCTGTCATTGAGCTGAAACGCGGCGAAGTGCCGGAAATCGTCCTGAACAATCTGTGGAAAGACACGCAGATGCAGGAGAGCTTCGGCATGAACATGGTTGCGCTGGTTGACGGCCAGCCGCGCGTGCTGAATCTCAAGCAGTTCATCGAAGCATTCCTGCGGCACCGCCGCGAGGTGGTTACCCGCCGCACGGTGTTCGAACTGCGGAAGGCGCGCGAGCGCGGCCACCTGCTGGAAGGGCTGGCGGTAGCGCTGTCGAATGTCGATGAAGTGATTGCGCTGATCAAGGCGGCGCCGACCCCGGCGGATGCCAAGCGGGAATTGATGGCGCGTTTCTGGCGCTCGAAACTGGTGGAGGAACTGCTGTCGCGTGCCGGGGAAGGTTTGTCATACCGTCCGGACGGACTGGCGGCGGAGTTCGGTCTGCAGAAAAAAGGCTACAGGCTGTCGGATGCGCAGGCCCAGCAGATCCTCGAACTGCGCCTGCAGCGCCTGACGGCGCTGGAGCAGGACAAGATCGTCGCCGAGTATCGCGAAACGATGGACAAGATCACCGACCTGCTCGACATCCTCGACAAGCCGGCGCGCGTGACCAAAATCATTGCGCAGGAGCTGGCCGAGGTCAAAAAGCAGTACGGCGACGAGCGCCGCAGCGAGATCGTCACCAAGACCGAGAATCTCAGCACCGAGGATCTGATTCAGCCGGAAGACGTGGTGGTGACGCTGTCGCACAGCGGCTACATGAAATCGCAGCCGGTGGCCGATTACCGCGCGCAGAAGCGCGGCGGCCGCGGCAAGCAGGCGACGACGACCAAGGACGACGATTTCGTCGAAAAGCTGTTCATTGCCAATACCCACGATTACATATTGTGTTTTTCGAATCGCGGGCGGGTGTACTGGATCAAGGTGTACGAAGTGCCGGTGGGCAGCCGTTCGTCGCGCGGCAAGCCGATCGTCAATCTGGTGCCGCTGATGGAGCACGAAAAAATCACCGCAATCCTGCCGGTCAAGGATTTCGACGACGACCATTTCATCTTCATGGCGACTTCGACCGGAACGGTGAAAAAGACCGCGCTGTCGGCGTTCTCGCGGCCGATGGCCAAGGGCATCATCGCCGTCAAGCTCGACGATGGCGACTATCTGATCGGCGTGGCTATCACCGACGGCAAGCAGGACATCATGCTGTTCTCCGATGCCGGCAAGGCGGTGCGTTTCAGCGAAGGCGAGGTGCGGGCGATGGGACGCGCGGCCGCCGGCGTGCGCGGCATGAAACTTCAATCAAAACAAAAGGTTATATCGCTGCTCACGGCGGGGGATGAAACCCAGTCGGTGCTGACGGCGACCGAGTTCGGTTATGGCAAGCGCACCCCGGTGTCCGAATACACGCGTCACGGCCGCGGCACGCAGGGCATGATCGCGATCCAGGGCAGCGACCGCAACGGCAAGCTCATCGGCGCGCAACTGGTGACCAAGGAAGACGAGATCATGCTGATTACCACGGGCGGCGTGCTGATCCGCACCCGGGTGTCCGAAGTGCGCGAACAGGGCCGTTCGACGCAGGGTGTACGGCTGATCAACCTTGATCAAGGTGAACTGCTGGTCGGCATGGGGACTGTTGTCGAAACAGACGAGGAAGAGGAGTAAGCGGTAAGCCGTAAGCCGTAAGCGGCAGGGCGCCGCTCTGTTCGCTGCTCACTGCTCACTGCTCACTGCTCACCGCTTACAGCTCACCGCTCACCGCTCACCGCTTCCGATCTTGATCACAGGAACTTGCATGGCACGAATATTCAATTTCAGCGCAGGGCCGGCGGTATTGCCGGAACCGGTGCTTGCGCAGGCCGCAGCAGAGATGCTCGACTGGCACGGCAGCGGCATGTCGGTCATGGAAATGAGCCACCGCGGCAAGGAATTCATCGCGATCCATGCGCAGGCCGAAGCCGACCTGCGCGAGCTGATGAATATCCCCGCCAACTACAAAGTGCTGTTCCTTCAGGGCGGCGCGTCGGCGCAGTTTGCAGTGGTGCCGATGAACATGCTGCGCGGCAAAACGCGCGCTGACTACATCAACACCGGGCAGTGGTCGAAAAAAGCCATCAGCGAAGCGAAGAAATACTGCAAGGTCAACGTGGCCGCCAGTTCGGAGAGCGCCAATTTCAGCCGTGTGCCGAAGCAGAAGGAATGGCAGCTCGATCCGGAAGCCGCTTATGTGCATGTCACCTCGAATGAAACCATCGGCGGCGTCGAGTTCCACTGGGTGCCGGATACCGGCAACGTGCCGCTGGTCGCCGACATGTCTTCGCATATCCTGTCGCGCCCGATGGACGTGTCGCGCTACGGGCTGATTTACGCCGGTGCGCAGAAAAATATCGGCCCCGCGGGCCTGACCATCGTCATCGTGCGGGACGACCTGCTCGGCCAGGCGTTGCCCGCCACGCCGACCGTGTTCGATTACAAGGTGCAGGCCGACAATGATTCGATGTCGAACACGCCGGCGACTTACGGCATCTATGTCGCGGGGCTGGTGTTCCAGTGGCTGAAGAAACTGGGTGGTGTGAGCAGGATGGAACAGGTCAATCGCGCGAAGGCCGCGCTGCTCTACGATTATTTCGACCAGACCGAGTTTTATCATTCGCCGGTGGCGAAGGACGACCGCTCGCTGATGAACATCCCGTTTACCCTGCGCAATGCGGCGCTGGATGAGCAGTTTCTCAAGGAAACCAAAGCGCACGGCCTCACGCAGCTGAAGGGGCATCGCTCGGTCGGCGGCATGCGCGCTTCGATCTACAACGCAATGCCGGTCGAAGGCGTGCAGGCGCTGGTGCAGTTCATGCGCGAATTCGAACGCAAAAATGGCTGATCCCGCAAAATGAGTGGAATGTTGAAATGAGAGAGCCGCTGAAAATCCTGACATTGAATGCCATCGCCGGCGTCGGCCTGCAGCGGTTTCCGGCCGAACGCTACCGCGTCGGCAGCGACATTGCGGCGCCGGATGCGATCCTGGTGCGCTCGCACGACATGCACAAGATGGATATTCCGGCGAGCGTCAGAGCCATCGGCCGCGCCGGTGCGGGCACCAACAACATTCCGGTCGAGTTAATGAACAAGCGCGGCGTACCGGTGTTCAACGCGCCCGGAGCGAACGCCAATGCCGTCAAGGAACTGGTCATTGCCGCGCTGCTGATCGCTGCGCGCAACCTGTTGCCGGCGGCGCGGTTTGTCGATGGTTTGAAGGGTGACGATCAGGCATTGCACAAGCTGGTCGAAGACGGCAAGAAGCACTTTGCCGGCATCGAACTGCCGGGACGCACGCTGGGGGTCATCGGTCTGGGCAAAATCGGCAGCCTGGTGGCGGATGCCGCCATCAAGCTCGGCATGGACGTGCTCGGTTACGATCCGGAGATCACCGTGGATGCGGCGTGGAGCCTGCCCTCGCAGGTGCGCAAGGCGCATAGCATCGAAGAAGTGCTGAAAGCAGCCGACTTCGTCACGCTGCATGTGCCGCTGGTGCCGGCGACGCGCGGTCTGATTGATGTAAAACGCGCCGCTTTGCTGAAAAAAGGCACTGTATTGCTCAATTTCTCGCGTGAAGGCATTGTCGATAACGACGCAGTGCTGGAAGCGCTGGCGGCAAAACGGCTGCGCACTTACGTTTGTGATTTCCCGGCGCAAAAACTGTCCGGTCATCCGCAGGTCATCACGCTGCCGCATCTGGGCGCCTCGACACGCGAGGCGGAAGACAACTGTGCGGTGATGGTGGCCGATCAGGTCCGCGACTTTCTCGAGAACGGCAATATCCGCAATGCCGTCAATTTTGCCGATACCGTCATGGGCCGTGAATCGGATTATCGCGCGGCGATTGCCAATGCCAATGTGCCGAACATGCTGGGCCAGATTTCCACGGCGATGGCCAAGGCCGGCCTGAACATCCACAATATGCTGAACAAGTCGCGCGGCGACCTGGCCTACACGCTGGTTGACGTCGACAGTGCCGTGCCTGATGCCTTGATTGCCGAATTGGCGGCAATCAAAGGCGTACTGGCCGTAAGATATCTGCCTGTAAACTGAGGTTTCACACACGCACGCCCATGGCCGACTCCCTGAGCGATATCCGCCGCAAGATTGACGCACTGGACGCGCGGCTGGTGCAGTTGCTGTCGGCGCGGGCGCGGCTGGCACAGCAGGCGTGGCAGGCCAAGGGCGGCGCAGCAGCCTACAAGCCGGAGCGCGAAGCGCAGGTCCTGCGCCGGGTGCGCGAACTCAACAAGGGTCCGCTGTCGGGCGCCGCACTGAACCGCCTGTTTACCGAGATCATGTCGGCCTGCCGTGCGCTGGAAGACCAGCTCGCGGTGGCCTATCTGGGGCCGGCAGGCACGTTCAGTCAGGAAGCCGTGGTCAAGCATTTCGGTTCGGCCACGGATACGCAGTCGCATGCCACCATCGATGAAGTGTTTCGCGCGGTGGAAACCGGTGCAGCGGGATACGGCGTGGTGCCGGTGGAAAATTCCACCGAAGGCGCGGTGGGCCGCACGCTGGATCTGCTGCTGAACACTTCGGCGCGCATTTGCGGCGAAGTCATGCTGCCGGTGCGCCAGTGCCTGATGAGCGTCGCCCGCCGGCGCGATGCCATCCGCACGGTGTATTCGCATACCCAGAGCCTGGCGCAGTGCCAGCAGTGGCTTGCACGCAACCTGCCGCAGGCCGAGCAGATTGCCGCGGTCAGCAATGCCGAAGCCGCGCGGCTCGCCAGCAAGGACCGGCGGTCGGCGGCGATCGCCAGCCGTACTGCGGCGACGCTCTATGGACTCAGGCTGCTGGCACGCAATATCGAAGACGATTCCAAAAACACCACGCGCTTTGCCGTGATCGGCGTCGAAGATGCGGCGCCGTCGGGGGGCGACAAGACTTCGCTGGTGCTTGCTACGCGCAACGTGCCAGGGGCTGTACATGACCTGCTGACGCCGCTGGCGCGTCACGGCGTCAGCATGACGCGGCTGGAGTCGCGTCCGGCGCGCACCGGCCTGTGGGAATACGTGTTCTATGTCGATATCGAAGGTCACCGGCAGGAGCCGCGGGTGGGCCGGGCGCTCACCGCGCTGGCGCGCAAGGCGTCATTCCTGAAAGTGCTGGGATCGTATCCGGCCGCACGCTAAGCAGTCATTTCAAGAAATAACAGTAAGCCGTTGTTTTTAAAAAGAAAATAGCATGAGCGCCTGCGACCTGGCACCGGGGTACATCCGGGCCATAGCACCCTATCAACCGGGCAAGCCGACTTCCGAACTGGCGCGCGAGCTGGGGCTGGAAGAATCGACCATCGTCAAACTGGCGTCCAACGAAAATCCGCTGGGCGTCAGCCCCAAGGCGGCGCGGGCGATACGCGCGGTGCTCGACGGTCTGGCGCGCTATCCCGACGGCAACGGTTTTGAACTGAAGCGGGCGTTGTCGCGGCGCTTTGGCGTTGCCCCGGAAAGTATCGTGCTCGGTAACGGCTCCAATGATGTGCTGGAACTGGCGGCGCGTTCATTCCTGACGCCGGGCCTGTCGGCGATTTATTCGCAGCATGCTTTTGCGGTGTACCCGCTGGCAGTGCAGGCGATGGGCGCGCAGGGCATTGCGGTGCCGGCGCACGAATACGGCCACGATCTGGCGGCGATGGCGCGCGCCGTGCGGCCGGAGACGCGCATTGTTTTTGTCGCCAATCCCAACAATCCCACCGGCACTTACATCCCCGGCGCAGTGCTGGAGGCGTTTATCGCAGGATTGCCGCCACACGTGCTGATGGTGCTCGACGAGGCCTACAACGAGTATCTGGAGCCGCAATTTCGCTACGACAGCATCGCCTGGCTGAAAAAATATCCTAATCTGGTGATCACCCGCACCTTTTCCAAAGTGTATGGCCTGGCCGGCCTGCGCGTGGGCTATGCGCTGGCCGCCCCCGGCGTTGCCGACCTGATGAACCGCGTGCGCCAGCCGTTCAACGTCAACAGCCTGTCGCTGGCAGCGGCAGCGGCAGCGCTCGATGACGAAGCTTTCATGCACGAAAGCTACGAACTCAACCGCCGCGGCATGCAGCAGATCGTCGCCGGCCTGCAGCAGCAGGGGCTCGCGCATATTCCGTCGTACGGCAATTTCGTCACCTTCAGGGTGCCGGGCGCCGCGACTGTATTCCAGAAAATGCTGAAGTCCGGCGTCATCGTGCGGCCCATTGCCAATTACGGCATGCCGGATCATCTGCGGGTGTCGATCGGGCTCGAGTCCGAGAACGCGCGGTTCCTGGACGCGCTGCGACGGGCGCTTGCTGTTTAAAAATCTGCGCGGTTGCGTCGGCGCGGGAATCAAGTAAGGTAATGAGCTTGCGCAGAATGTCCATGCCAAAACCCATGCCGGCCAAATTACGCATCAATAAACTCGTCATCATCGGCGTCGGCCTGATCGGCGGCTCGTTTGCGCTCGCGCTGAAAAAGGCGCGCATCGTCAAACAGGTGGTCGGCGTCGGCCGCAGCCGCAAAAATCTGCAGGTGGCACTGCGCCGCGGCATCATCGACCGCGCCGAGACTGATGCGGCACGGGCCGTGATCGATGCGGATCTGGTGCTGGTCGGCGTGCCGGTCGGACAGATGTCCGGCGTTTTTGCGCGCATCGCGCCGGCGTTGCCGCCGCACGCGGTGGTGACCGACGCCGGCAGCACCAAGCAGGATGTCATCGCCGCCGCGCGCCGCCATCTGGGGTCGCATTTTGCGCAATTCGTGCCGGCGCACCCGATCGCGGGTAATGAACACAGCGGCGCGGCGGCGGCATTTCCTGAACTGTTCCGCGACCGCAACCTGATCCTGGTGCCGCAGGCCGAAACGAAGGCGGCAGCGGTGCGGCTGGTGCGCGCGGCCTGGACCGCCTGCGGCGCGCGTATCGTGCGCCTGCAGGCGGCGGAGCACGACGAAATTTTCGGCGCGGTCAGCCATTTGCCGCATGTGGCGGCGTTTGCGCTGGTCAGTCTGCTGGCGCAGCGGCGCGATGCCAAACGGCTGCTGGGATTTTCCGGCGGCGGTTTGCGCGACACCGTGCGCATCGCCGGGAGTTCACCGGAAATGTGGCGTGACATCTGCACCGCCAACCGCGCGGCGCTGGTGCCGCTGCTCGATGGCTACATCAGCGAACTCGAGGCCGCGCGCGCCGCACTGGCCGCCGGCGACGGCGATGCGCTGGAAGCCATGTTCAGCGCCGCGCAGCGGGCGCGGGCGCGCTGGCTGATTAAGCGTGATTAAAAGTGTTGTAACAACATGGCCTTTTCGCTGCCCCTCTCCCCAACCCTCTCCCCGCAAGCGGGGAGAGGGAGGGTTCATTGTGTCAGGCGCGTAAGGTACGACTGACATGAGTGTGGCGAAACGCGAATATCTCGATCTGCAGCCGGTCCGTGGGGTGCGCGGCACGGTGCGCCTGCCGGGCTCCAAAAGCATTTCCAACCGTACGCTGCTGCTTGCCGCCCTTGCCCAAGGCACGACCACGCTGCGTGAAGTGCTGGATGCCGACGATACGCAGTACATGCTGGCCGCGCTGCACGCACTGGGTGTGCGTTGCGAGGGGGTCGGCGAACGCGCCATTGCCGTTCATGGCGTCAACGGTGCGTTTCCGGTCAAGCAGGCGGATTTGTTTCTGGGCAATGCCGGTACCGCGGTGCGGCCGCTGACCGCGGTGCTGGCGCTGTGCGGCGGCGAATACCGCATCGACGGCGTTGCGCGCATGCACGAGCGGCCGATCGGCGATCTGGTGGATGCCTTGCGTCAGCTCGGCGCGCACATTGATTATTCAGGCATTGCGGGTTTTCCGCCGCTGGCCATCCATCCCGGCACAATCAAATCAACTGGATCAGTCAGTATCCGCGGCGATGTATCCAGCCAGTATCTGAGCGGATTGCTGATGGCGTTGCCGCTGCTGGGCTCTAAAACCGTGGTGCGCGTCGAGGGCGAACTGATATCCAAGCCGTACGTTGAAATCACGCTGGGCGCGATGCGCCGCTTCGGTGTGCAGGTCGAACGCGACGGCTGGACATCCTTTATGGTGCCGGCCGGTGCGCGCTATGTCAGTCCGGGAGAGCTGGCTGTTGAAGGCGACGCCTCAGCTGCTTCCTATTTTCTGGCGGCCGGCGCGATCAGCGGCCTGACCGGCGGCGGGCCGGTGCGGGTCGAGGGCGTCGGACGCAACAGCACGCAG
Source organism: uncultured Bordetella sp. (assembly GCA_964486865.1). GTDB lineage: Bacteria > Pseudomonadota > Gammaproteobacteria > Burkholderiales > SG8-41. Next base: position 54,284 of record CAZAOZ010000008.1, on the reverse strand, counting down.
GGCGACGTGCGGTTTGCCGAAGCGCTGGAACAGATGGGGGCGACGGTCAGCATGGGGGAGCACTGGATCGAGGCGACGGCCGGCGCGGATGCGCAGCGGCGCGGCAGGCTGCGTGCCGTGGATCTCGATTGCAACCACATACCGGATGCGGCGATGACGCTGGCCGTGGCGGCGCTGTTCGCCGACGGCACCACCACGCTGCGCAACATTGCCAGTTGGCGCGTCAAGGAAACCGACCGCATCGCCGCCATGGCGGCAGAACTCGTGAAACTCGGCGCGTTGGTGGAAGAGGGGGCAGACTACCTGCGCATCACGCCGCCGGTGCAGTGGCGTCCGGCGGCCATCGATACCTATGATGACCACCGCATGGCGATGTGCTTTTCGCTGGCGGTGCTGGGTGGCGTCGCGCTGCGCATCAATGATCCGGATTGCGTCGCCAAGACATTTCCGGATTATTTTCAGGTGCTGGCGGGGATTACCCGGCCATGAGTGCGCCCGCAGATGCGCCGCCGGTGATTGCCATCGACGGTCCTTCGGCATCGGGCAAGGGCACGATCGCGGCTGCTGTAGCGCAGCATCTGGGGTTTCATTATCTCGACAGCGGTGCGCTGTATCGCGTGGCAGGATTGGTGGCGGGGGAGCAGGGTTTTAATCTCGACAGTGAGCTAGATGTAAGCCGTATCTCATTGAATTTAAATATTAAATTTAATGGAGACCAGGTGCTGCTCGGAACGCGTGATATTTCCGAGGCCATACGCGGCGAAGCAGCCGGAGCAGCGGCTTCCCGGGTCGCTGCGCTGCCGGGCGTGCGCTCGGCGCTGATGGCCCTGCAAAAAGGCTTCCGGCGCCCTCCGGGATTGGTCGCTGACGGCCGCGACATGGGGTCCGTGGTATTCCCCGATGCGCGGCTCAAAATCTACCTCACGGCCACTGCCGAAGAACGTGCCCGCAGACGCTATAAGCAGTTGATGGAAAAGGGGCTCGGTGCTAGTATGGCGACCCTTTTGCAGGACATCCGCGACCGCGATCTGCGTGACAGTACGCGCACCGTGGCCCCCCTGAAGAAGTGCATCGATGCGGTCGAAATCGACACCACCGGGATTCCGGTGGGCACGGTGGTTGCAAAAGTGCTGGATTTATACCGAAAACTGCAATAACTGGCGTTACAAGGCGCCATGGGCCGCCAAAGCCTGTGGTTTTTCAACCCCACTCCCGTTTCTGCAACGGGTGTGATAACCTGCTGATTCCAATGATTAAAACATCCCCCCAGACCGCTGTTACGGAAGTCACCGAGAACTTTGCTGCGCTTTTCGAAGAGAGCCTGTTGCGCAAGGAAATGCGCATTGGCGAAATCATCACCGCTGAAGTCATCCGCATGGATGACAATTTCGTGGTGGTCAACGCCGGCCTCAAATCCGAAAGCTATGTTCCGGCCGAGGAATTCCACAATGAACGCGGTCAGGTTGAAGTCAACATCGGTGACTTTGTCAGCGTCGCCATCGAATCCCTCGAAGACGGTTACGGTGAAACCCGCCTGTCGCGCGACAAGGCCAAGCGCCTCACTGCCTGGCTCGAGCTCGAAGATGCTCTCGAGAAAGGCAGCATCGTATCGGGCATGATCAGCGGCAAGGTCAAAGGCGGGCTGACGGTGATGATCAACGGCATCCGCGCATTCCTGCCGGGCTCGCTGGTTGATACGCGGCCGGTGAAGGACACCACGCCGTACGAAAACAAAGAGATGGAATTCAAGGTCATCAAGCTGGACCGCAAGCGCAACAACGTGGTGGTTTCGCGCCGCGCCGTGCTCGAAGCGAGCCAGGGTGAAGAGCGGCAGAAGCTGCTGGAAAACCTGCGCGAAGGCGCAACCGTCAAGGGCATCGTCAAGAACATCACCGATTACGGCGCGTTCGTGGATCTCGGCGGCATCGACGGCCTGCTGCACATCACCGATCTGGCCTGGCGCCGGGTCAAGCATCCTTCCGAGATGCTCAATGTCGGCGACGAAGTCACCGCCAAGGTACTCAAGTTCGACCAGGAAAAAAATCGCGTTTCGCTGGGCATGAAGCAGCTGGGCGAAGATCCGTGGGTCGGCCTGTCGCGCCGTTATCCGACCAGCACCCGCCTGTTCGGCAAGGTATCGAACCTGACCGACTACGGCGCGTTCGTCGAGATCGAGCCGGGCATCGAAGGCCTGGTGCATGTCTCGGAGATGGACTGGACCAACAAGAACGTGCATCCCTCGAAAGTCGTGCAGCTGGGTGACGAAGTCGAAGTGATGGTGCTCGAGATCGACGAGGAGCGCCGCCGTATTTCGCTCGGCATGAAGCAGTGCATGGCGAACCCGTGGGAAGAGTTCTCGATGAACGCCAAGAAGGGCGACAAGGTAAAGGGCCAGATCAAGTCGATTACCGACTTCGGCATCTTTATCGGGCTTGCCGGCGGCATCGACGGCCTGGTGCACCTGTCCGACCTGTCCTGGAATGCGCCTGGCGAAGAAGCCGTGCGCAATTACAAGAAGGGCGAAGAAGTCGAGGCGCAGGTGCTGTCGATCGACGTCGAACGCGAACGCATCTCGCTGGGCATCAAGCAGCTGGAAGGCGATCCGTTCACCAACTACGTCGGCGGCCACGACAAGAACTCGATGGTCACCGGCACCGTCAAGTCCATCGACGCCAAGGGCGCCGTGATCCAGCTTGATGGCGACATGGAAGGCTATCTGCGCGCGTCCGAAGTTTCGCGGGACCGCGTCGAGGATATCCGTACCAAGCTGAAGGAAGGTGATTCAGTGACGGCGATGATCATCAACATCGACCGCAAGAACCGCACGATCAATCTTTCGATCAAGGCAAAAGACCTTGCGGAAGATACCGACGCCATGCAGAAACTGGCATCGGACAAGCAGGCAAGCTCGGGGACAACCAACCTGGGTGCGCTGCTCAAGGCCAAGCTGGATACGGCAAATACTCAACAATAAGGGAGCATCATGACCAAGTCGGAGTTGATTGCGAAACTGGCGGCACGCTATCCACAGCTTGTCGCCAAGGACGCCGAACTGGCAGTGAAGATGATTCTCGATGCGATGGGCAAAAGCCTGTCACAGGGGCAACGCATCGAAATCCGCGGCTTTGGCAGCTTCGGACTCAATTACCGACCGCCGCGCACGGGGCGCAACCCGAAGTCAGGCGAGCGGGTGCAGGTTCCTGCAAAGTATGTGCCGCATTTCAAGGCGGGCAAGGAACTGCGCGAACGCGTTGATATCAAGAAATAACGAACGAGGCATCGTTCCTTCCGGCGGCATGGCTCTGGCCATGCCGCCTTTTTGTTGCCGCAGTCGACGAGCGTGATATTCTCGAGGTGCCATGCGATATCTGTCGTGGATCATCAAGCTGGCATTGTTCATCCTGATCCTGTCTTTCGCGCTGGTGAACACGGATCCGGTGACGGTGCGTTACTACTTCGGTTACCGCTGGGAGGCGCCGCTGGTGCTGGTCCTGCTGGTGACGGTGGGCATCGGCGCCGTCGCCGGGGTGCTGGTCGGCCTGCTGCAGATGCTGCGCCTGCGCCGGGAGATCGCCGCGCTGAAGCGCGAACTGGACGCAGCCCGTCCCCCTGCGGCATCCGCCGCCCCGGCAAACATGCCGCCGGCAGACCTGCTGTGACGGACGGTCGCCATGGATCTTGAGCTGTGGTGGTTGCTGGCCTTGCCGCTGTTCTTTGCGCTGGGCTGGATGGCGGCGCGGGTCGATATCCGCCAGATCGTTTCCGAGTCGCGGCTGCTGCCGTCGTCCTATTTCAAGGGCCTCAACTTCCTGCTCAATGAGCAGCCGGACAAGGCGATCGAAGCCTTCATCGAGGTCGTCAAGGTCAACCCACAGACGGTCGAGCTGCATTTTGCGCTGGGCAGCCTGTTCCGCCGTCGCGGCGAGGTCGAGCGCGCGATACGCATGCACCAGAATCTGGTGGAACGCGAAGATCTCGCGCAGGAGCAGAAGCTGCAGGCGCTGAATGAGCTGGCGCAGGATTATCTGAAAGCCGGACTGCTCGACCGCGCGGAAGAACTGTTTCTGAAGCTTGACGGCACGCCGCATGCCGAAGCGGCATTGCGTTTCCTGCTGGAGATCTACGAGCAGGAGAAAGACTGGCGCAAGGCCATCAGTATCGCCGAAAAGCTCGAAGGCCTGACCGGCCGCTCTTTCCAGAAAGAGATCGCCAATTTTTTCTGTGAAATGGCCGCCCGTGAACTGATGCAGTCGCGGCCTGCGGAGGCGCGTCCGCATCTGGCCGAGGCATTGGCGCATCACCGGCTGTGCGTGCGCGCCAATATGCTGCTCGGCGACCTGGAGCGCGATCTCGGCAACCAGCCGGCAGCCATTGCTGCGTGGCAGCGCATCGAGTCGCAGAATCCGGCCTATCTGTCGCTGGTGGCGGAACGCCTGCTGACTGCCTACCGGAACGAAGAGCGCGCCGAGGAAGGGTTCAATCTGCTGCGCGGATTTCTCGAAAAATATCCGTCGCTGGATCTGCTCGACCTGGTGTATCAGGAACTGCTGGTGACCAGCGGCGCGCCGGCGGCCTACCGGCTGGTGCGCGACGAGGTGCGGCGCACCCCGACGCTGCTCGGTCTCGACAAACTGCTGGAAGCGCAACTGCTCGATGTGCCGGCCGAACGCCGCCATGACCTGGAGATGATCAAGCAGTTGATACACCAGCATACGCGCAGCCTGGCGATGTACAAGTGCGAGCATTGCGGTTTTCGCGCCCGCCAGTTCTACTGGCATTGCCCGGCCTGCGGGGAATGGGAAACCTACGCGCCGCGGCGCACTGAAGAGAAAGGTATACCGGCATGAGCGCCGACACCAAAGATCCGCGGGTCATCGTGGCGCTGGATTACGCATCAGCCGCCGAAGCGCTGGCGATGGCGGGCCGGCTGGATCCTGCGCAGTGCCGGGTCAAGGTGGGCAAGGAGCTGTTTACCGCCGCGGGGCCCGCGCTGGTGGACGATCTGGTCCGGCGCGGCTTCAGCGTGTTTCTCGACCTCAAGTTCCACGACATACCCAACACCGTTGCGGCCGCGTGCAAGGCGGCTGCCGGACTCGGCGTGTGGATGATCAACGTGCATGCCGGCGGCGGGCGCGCGATGATGCGGGCGGCGCGCGAGGCGCTGTCCGGCGCGGCTCGCAGGCCCAAACTGATCGCGGTCACGGTGCTGACCAGTCTCGGCGCGGAAGATCTGCGCGAACTGGGGCATGCCGAAGCGCCGCAGGCGCTGGCGGAGCGCCTGGCGCGGCTCGCCGCGGCCAGCGGCATGGACGGCGTGGTCTGTTCGGCGCAGGAAGCGCCGGCGCTGCGCCGTGCCTGCGGCGCGGCGTTCTGCCTGGTGACCCCGGGTATCCGTCTTGCCGATGCGGCACAGGATGACCAGAAACGCATTGTGACGCCGGCGGTGGCGGTGGCCAACGGCGCCGACTATCTGGTGATCGGCCGCCCGATTACCCGCGCCGCCGATCCGCTGGCCGTGCTGCGCGCCATCAATGCGCAAATCAGCCGCTGAAGCGCGCGCCTGCGACAGGTCACCGGTAAAATAGCCCGATGAAAAAAACACGTTCAGCAGCAACACCGGCGCCGGAGCTGCCGCGTTCATCCGCGCTGGTGCGGCAGATGCGCCGCGGCCGGGTATTGGTGGTCGGCGATGTCATGCTCGACCGTTACTGGTTTGGCGAGGTGAGCCGGATTTCACCCGAGGCGCCGGTGCCGGTGGTCAAGGTTGACCGGGTGGAGGAGCGGCCGGGCGGGGCCGCCAACGTCGCGCGCAATGCGGCGGCACTCGGCGCAAAAACCGCGCTGCTGTCGGTGATCGGGCGCGATGAAGCAGGGCGGCGGCTGCGCCGGTTGCTGAAACAGGAGCGGATTGCCGCGAGCCTGCATGCCGACTCCACAGTGGCCACCACGGTCAAGCTGCGCGTCATCGGGCGGCGCCAGCAGTTGCTGCGCGCCGATTTTGAAGCGTTGCCCGGTCACGAAGTGCTGGCCTCCAAGCTGAAGGATTTCCAGCGGCTGCTCGGAACCTGCGACGTGGTGATCCTGTCCGACTACGGCAAGGGCGGGCTCGCGCACATCGCAAAAATGATTGCACTGGCCCGCCGCGCCGGCAAGCCGGTGCTGGTGGATCCCAAGGGCGAAGACTATTCCCTGTACCGTGGCGCAACCCTGGTGACGCCGAATCGTGCCGAATTGCGGGCGGTTACCGGCGGCTGGAGCAGCGAACAGGCGTTGACGGCGAAGGTGCAGCGCCTGCGCCAGAAACTGGGTCTGGGCGGGGTGCTGGTGACGCGCAGCGAAGAAGGCATGACGCTGTTCCGTCGCGGCAGCCGCCTGCACATTCCGGCGCTGGCGCGCGAAGTCTATGACGTCAGCGGCGCCGGCGACACGGTGATCGCCACCATCGGCGTGATGCTGGCCGCAGGCGAGGATCTGGAGAACGCCGTCCGCGTGGCCAACCGCGCTGCGGGCATCGTTGTCGGCAAATTCGGCACGGCGGTGGCGTATCCCGCGGAACTGTTTGCGACGACGGAGGAGCCGGCATGACCATCGTGGTTACCGGCGCTGCCGGATTCATCGGTGCGAACCTGGTCAAGGGTCTCAATGCGCGGGGCCTAACCGATATTCTTGCCGTCGATGATCTGACGCAGGGCGACAAATTCCGCAACCTGGCCGATTGCCGGATCAGCGATTACCTCGACAAGGATGAATTTCTTGAGCGCGTGCGCGCCGGGCGTTTCCGCGGCGCGGTCAAGGCCATACTGCACCAGGGCGCCTGCTCGGATACCACGGCGAGCGACGGGCGTTACGTGATGGATACCAATTACGCGTATTCATGCACGCTGCTGGAGTTCTGCCTGGCCGGGCACGTGCCGTTCATTTACGCCTCGTCGGCGGCGACCTATGGCGCCAGCACGCAATTTCGCGAACAGCCGGCCTGTGAAGGACCGCTCAACGTCTATGGTTATTCCAAGCTGCTGTTCGATCAGCGGGTGCGGCGGCTGCCGCCCGGCGCGTCACAGGTGGTCGGCCTGCGTTACTTCAACGTCTATGGCGACCGCGAGCAGCATAAAGGCCGCATGGCTTCCGTGGCCTTCCATTTTTTCAATCAGTACCGCGCCGAGGGCCATGTCCGGCTGTTCGAGGGCAGCGGCGGCTACGGCCCCGGCGAGCAGCGCCGCGATTTTGTGTCGGTCGAGGACGTGGTCAAGGTCAACCTGTTTTTTCTCGACCATCCCGCCAAGTCCGGCATTTTCAATTGCGGCACCGGTGCGGCGCAATCGTTCAACGATGTGGCGGTGACAACCGTGAACGGCTGCCGTGCGGCTGCCGGTGATGCGGCACTGTCGCTGGCCGACATGCGGCGCCAGGATCTGATTCGCTACATTCCGTTCCCCGGCGACCTCAGGGGCAAATACCAGAGCTATACCCAGGCTGACATGACGGCGCTGCGCGCGGCTGGCTACAGCGCCCCGTTCCTGACGGTGGAGCAGGGTGTCGCGGGCTACTGCCGGCAGTTATTGGCGAAAAGCTCAGGCTGAGCGCCATGTCTCCGTACAAGACGCTCGAGGATTTCATCGGCAACACGCCGCTGGTCAGGCTGAAGCGCATCCCCGGCAAGACCGGCAACACCATCCTGGCCAAGCTCGAAGGCAACAATCCGGCGGGATCGGTCAAGGATCGCCCGGCACTGTCGATGATCCGCCGCGCGCAGGAGCGCGGCACCATCAAACCCGGCGATACGCTGATCGAACCGACCAGCGGCAATACCGGTATTGCATTGGCGATGGCGGCGGCGATCATGGGTTATCGCATGGTGCTGGTGATGCCGGACAACCAGTCGCAGGAGCGGCAGCAGACCATGCGCGCCTACGGTGCCGAGCTGGTGCTGACGCCGAAGGAAGTCAGCATGGAGGGCGCGCGCGACGCCGCCGAGCGCCTGGTGCGCGAGGGCCGCGGCGTGATGCTCGACCAGTTCTCGAATCCCGACAATCCGCTGGCGCATTACGAAGGCACCGGTCCGGAAATCTGGCGCGATACCGGCGGACAGGTGACGCATTTTGTGTCCAGCATGGGCACCACCGGCACCATCATGGGCGTGTCGCGCTACCTGAAGGAAAAAAATCCGCAGGTGCAGATCATCGGCTGCCAGCCGGCCGACGGCGCGCAGATTCCGGGCATCCGCAAATGGCCCGCGGCTTATCTGCCGAAAATCTGCGACTGGACGCAGGTCGATCGCGTGGTCGAAGTCACGCAGCCGGATGCCGAAACCATGATGCGGCGGCTGGCCGGCGAAGAAGGCATATTCGCCGGCGTGTCGTCCGGTGGCGCACTGTGGGCGGCGCTGCAGATTTCCGCGGAAGTGCGCGACGCGGTGATTGTGGCCATCGTCTGCGACCGCGGCGACCGCTATCTGTCCACGGGCGTATTCTCGTGATTTTATGTGACAAATTGATTTAATTGATAATTTTGTGAACCCCGTCCTGGTCTTTGATATTGAAACCGTGCCCGACATTGCCGGTATCCGCCGGTTGCGCGGCATCGACGACACGGTATCCGACCACGATGTCGCGGAAATGGCTTTCCAGTTGCGGCGGCAGGCGACCGGCAGCGATTTCCTGCAGCATTACCTGCATCGCGTGCTGGTGATTTCCTGTGCGCTGCAGGATCGCGACAGCTTCAAGGTATGGTCGCTGGGCACCAACGGTGAGAGCGAAGGTGAAATCATCCAGCGTTTTTTCGACGGCATCGAGAAATACACGCCGCAACTGGTGTCGTGGAACGGCGGCGGTTTTGATCTGCCGGTGCTGCATTACCGCGGCCTGCTGCATGGCGTGACGGCGGCGCGTTACTGGGATACCGGCGAGGATGACCGGGAATTCAAGTGGAACAACTACATCAGCCGTTACCACCAGCGGCACCTGGACCTGATGGACCTGCTGGCGCTGTATCAGGCGCGGGCCAATGCGCCGCTGGACGCATTGGCGCAGTTGATGGGGCTGCCGGGCAAGCTCGGCATGGATGGATCGCAGGTGTGGCTGGCTTACGAACAGGGTCGCCTGACCGAGATCGCCCAGTATTGCGAAACCGATGTCGTCAATACCTATCTGGTTTATTTGCGTTTCCAGTTGATGCGCGGCGCGCTGACCCGCGCGCAGCACGACGGCCTTGCCAGGGCGACGCGTACTGCCCTGGAAAAAGCGGACCAGCCGCACTGGCAGGAATTCCTCAAGCGTTGGTCAGTTTGACGCTGCGCATGGCTGCCGCCGCAGGCGGCATACCGACATTCTCATGACGTATCTGCAGATCGAATCCCTGGATCAGGAAGGCCGCGGCATTGCCCGGCGCGACGGCAAGGTCATATTTGTCGAAGGCGCGCTGCCCGGCGAACAGGTCGAGATCGAGACTTATCGCAAAAAAGCATCTTTCGAAGTGGCGGCGGCGACCACCATCCGCAATCCAAGCGCGTCGCGCACGACACCGGGCTGCACATTTTTCGGCCTGTGCGGCGGCTGCAGCCTGCAGCACATGGACGCGCGTACCCAGGTCGCGGCCAAGCAGCGCGTGCTCGAAGACAACCTGCGGCATATCGGCAAAGTCATACCGGAGCAGATGCTGCCGGCGATTTACGGCCCGGCGTGGGGCTACCGCCATCGCGCGCGCCTGACTTCCCGGTATGTGTTCAAGAAAGGCGGTGCGCTGGTCGGTTTTCATGAAAAGCGCAGCAGTTACGTTGCGGACATGCGGAGCTGTGAGGTGCTGCCGCGGCGGATTTCCGCGCTGCTGATGCCGCTGCGCGAACTGATCGGCAGCCTGAGCATCCGCGCGCGCATGCCGCAGATTGAACTGGCCATTGCCGACAATGCCGATGTGCTGGTGCTGCGTAACCTCGATCCGCTGACGGCGGAGGATGAAGACCGGCTGCGCACCTTCGCCGATGCGCACCGGGTGGTGTTTTACCTGCAGCCGAAGGGGCCGGATACGGCGCAGGTGTTTCATCCGTTGGATACCGGTGAGCTGTATTACACGCTGCCGGAATTCGATGTGCGCATCACGTTTCTGCCTACCGACTTTACCCAGGTCAATCACTCGGTCAACCAGGTGCTGGTGCGCCGTGCGCTCAATCTGCTCAACCCGCAGCCGGGGGAGCGTATCGCCGACCTGTTCTGCGGACTGGGTAATTTCACGTTGCCGATTGCCCGCAGCGGCGCGCAGGTGACCGGCATCGAGGGCAGCGCCGGATTGATCCGGCGGGCACAGCAGAACGCGCAGATCAATGGCCTGGCCGGCAACACGCAGTTCCTGGCCATGGATCTGTTCAAGATCGACGCTGCACAATGGGCTGCTCTGGGCGCCTTTGACAAGCTGCTGATCGATCCGCCGCGGGACGGGGCGATGGAACTGGTCAAGTTGATCGGCGCCGATGGCCCGCGGCGCATCGTCTATGTGTCGTGCAATCCGGCGACCCTGGCGCGCGATGCCGAAGTGCTGGTGGCGGTGCATGGCTACCGGCTGCGCGCCGCGGGGGTCGTCAACATGTTCCCGCATACCGCGCATGTCGAGTCGATGGCGCTGTTTGAGAGGGAATAAAGGCGCAGGGATGAAAATGCAGGCAATAAAAAAGCGGCCCGCGGGCCGCTTTTTGTCAGGCGCCGGTTGTTTCAGTCACGATCTCCGCCGGCGAAGCCCAGAATCTGCAGCAGGCTGGAGAAGATGTTGTAGAGCGATACATACAGCGTCAGTGTCGCCGACACATAATTGGTTTCGCCGCCGCGCACGATGCTGTTGATCTGCCACAGGATCACCGCGGAAGAGAAAATGATGAACGCGCCACACAGCGCCAGTTGTACGACCGGGCTTTGCAGGAACACGTTGGCGAGTACCGCCAGCATGATCACCACGAAGCCGACCAGCATGAACTTGTTGAGGAAGCTGAAGTCGCGTTTGGTGCTGGAGGCAATCCCGGACAGCACAAAGAACACCGCGGCCGTGCCGCCCGCCGCCATCATCACCAGTTGACCGCCGTTGCGCAGCGACAGTATCTGCTGCAGCAGCGGCGCCAGCATCAGGCCGAGGAAAGCCGTGAAGCCCAGCAGCATGACAACGCCGAGGCTGCTGTTGCGGTTTTTCTCGATCATGAAAATCCAGCCGTAGAAAATCGCCAGCATGGCGATCACGCTGATGATCGGGCTGGAACGCATGAAACTGAAATTGATGAAACTGGTGCCGACTGCGGCGCCGATGATCGTGGGAATCAACGAAACCGCGAGCAGCAGGTACGTGTTGCGCAGTACCTTGTTCTGCTGTGCGGCAATATCCTGAGTGCCGGCTGAGTAGGGCGCTCCGGTGTGCAGTTCAGGTTGCATGGTGGCTGAGCTCCAATATGTGGTTATGTGAATCGAGCGGGGGTAAGACTACGCAAAGCGGGTAAAAGTTGCAATCGTTATCGGCGTGTTTCCGGGCGGTCTGGATCACGCAAGCAATTGATAATACATGATATTATTTTGTGCAATCCTTGCAGACGCGGCGCCCCTGACAGTGATTTGAGGCTACAATCCGCTCCCTTCCGGGATTGTGGTTTTCGGTTCCGCTGAAAGCACGCCCGAAGGAAGTCCTCTTGGGGGATGGCGGCCGGAGCCAAAACCGGCAGATGGATGACCCGGAAGTACGGAGAGTTGGCAGAGCGGTTGAATGCACCGGTCTTGGCGCCTGCGCAGCGGGCGCTTGCGAGGCTAACTTGCCGCATGGCAAGTTAAGCGCCGCAGGCGCGGCCGGAGCTAAAACCGGCAGGTGTATGGTCCAGAAGTACGGAGAGTTGGCAGAGCGGTTGAATGCACCGGTCTTGGCGCCTGCGTAGCGGGCGCTTGCGAGGCTAACTTGCCGCATGGCAAGTTAAGCGCCGCAGGCGCGGCCGGAGCTAAAACCGGCAGGTGTATGGTCCAGAAGTACGGAGAGTTGGCAGAGCGGTTGAATGCACCGGTCTTGAAAACCGGCAGGGCCTCACGGTCCTCGTGAGTTCGAATCTCACACTCTCCGCCAGAATTTCAATCCCCCTTGTTGCTGACGGCATGTGCCGTATCCCGCGTCCCTGTTGCAGGATAGTGATCGCCGGTTGCGTGCTGCACTGCGTCGTTTGACCTGCATCAAATGTGCAGGACGCCCGGTCTGAGAGTATGAGCGTGCATGGAGGAGGCGCGGTGTTCCAGATACGCATACATGGCAGAGGCGGACAGGGCGTGGTGTCGGCAGCGGAAATGCTGTCGATCGCGGCTTTTGGCGAGGGGCATCATGCCCAGGCCTTTCCCAGTTTCGGCTCCGAGCGCATGGGTGCGCCGGTGACGGCATTTTGCCGCATACACGATGCTGAAATCCGCCTGCGCGAGCCGGTGATGCAACCGGATGCGCTGATCATCCAGGATCCGACGCTGCTGCATCAGGTTGACCTGTTCAGTGGCTTGTCACCGGAGGGTTACATACTCATCAACTCGACCCGCAGTTTCGACGAACTGGGCCTCGGTGATTTCGTCAGGGGATACGCACGCGAGCGCCTGTGCAGCGTACCCGCGAGCGAACTGGCGCTGAAGTATGTGGGCCGGCCGTTGCCCAATGCGGCGCTGCTGGGCGGTTTCGCGGCCATAGCCGGCCTACTGAGTCTGGACAGCGTGGAGCAGGCGATCCGCGATCGCTTTCCCGGCAAGGTGGGCATTGCCAATGTGGCGGCAGCCCAGGCCGCTTACGAACACGTGATGCAGAGCCAGCAGAGGGTTGCGCATGCTTAAACAGATCGAAGGATCGCGGGCCATGGCCGAAGCCATCGCGCTGTGCCGGCCGGAGGTGATCTGCGCTTATCCGATCACGCCGCAGACCCACATCGTCGAGGGGCTGGGCGAGATGGTCAAAAGCGGCGCGCTGGAAAACTGCGAGTTCATCAATGTCGAATCGGAGTTTGCCGCCTTGTCGGTGGCGATCGGCGCATCCGCCGCAGGCGCGCGCAGCTACACGGCCACCGCCAGCCAGGGCATCCTGTTCATGGCCGAGGCGGTGTACAACGCCGCCGGCCTGGGCCTGCCGATCGTGATGACCATAGGCAACCGCGCCATCGGCGCGCCGATCAACATCTGGAACGATCATTCCGACAGCATGGCCTTGCGCGACGCGGGCTGGATCCAGCTCTACGCCGAGACCAATCAGGAGGCGGCGGATCTGCACATCCAGGCCTTCCGTCTGGCCGAAGCGCTGTCCTGCCCGGTGATGGTCTGTGTCGATGGTTTCATCCTGACCCATGCCTACGACCGCGTGGACATCCCGACCCAGGCGCAGGTCGATGCCTATCTGCCGCCCTTCGAGCCGGTGCAGGTGCTGGATTGCGATGAACCGGTGTCGATTGGCGCGATGGTGGGGCCGGATGCGTTTTTCGAAGTGCGCTATCTGCAGCACCACAAGCAGCAGCAGGCGCTGGAACTGATCCCGGCGCTGGCCGCGGAGTTCAAGGCGCAGTTCGGCCGCGACTCGGGCGGGCTGATCCGCAGTTATCGCTGCGAGGATGCCGAGACCATCGTGGTCGCGCTGGGTTCGGTCAACGGTACCATCAAGGATGCCGTGGATGAAATGCGCAAGGGCGGGCAGCGCATTGGTGCGGTTTCCATCTGCTCGTTCCGGCCTTTTCCGCTGGCTGAAGTGCGCGCGGCGCTGCAGGGCGCGCAGCGCGTGGTGGTGCTTGAAAAATGCATGGCGGTGGGCATCGGCGGCATCGTGTCCGACGGCGTGCGCAAGGCGCTGTCCGGGATCAGCCTGAAGGGCTATACGGTGATTGCCGGACTGGGCGGCCGGCCGATCACCCGCAGTTCGCTGACCCGCCTGTTCGCGCAAGCCGAGCGCGATGAATTGAAGCAACTCAATTTTCTCGACCTCAACTGGGATGTGGTCAACCGCGAACTGGAGCGCGGCAGGCAGCAGCGCCGCGCCGGGCCGAGCGCTGAAAATATCCTGCGCGATATAGCCCGCACCGGTCCGCGCCTGGCGCAGGAGCAGACGCAGCCATGAGCATGCAGCCCGTCAAGTTCTACCAGACCGGCACGTTCACTGTAGGCAATCGCCTGCTGGAAGGGCATGCGCGCGCGGTGCAGGCCAACCTGCGTCGCACCAATTCGCTGAACTCGGGCCATCGCGCCTGCCAGGGATGCGGCGAGGCGCTGGGCGCGCGCTATGCCATTGATGCCGCGATGCAGGCCGCTTCCGGCAGGGTCATGGCGGTGAATGCGACCGGCTGCCTGGAGGTGTTTTCCACGCCTTATCCCGAGACGTCGTGGCAGATTCCCTGGATGCATTCGCTGTTCGGCAATGCGCCGGCAGTGGCGGCAGGGGTGGCGGCGGCGCTGCGCGTCAAGGGACGGACCGATGCCCGGGTCATTGCGCAGGGCGGTGATGGCGGTACCGCCGATATCGGATTTGGCTGTCTCTCCGGCATGTTCGAGCGCAACGATGACGTGCTCTACATCTGCTACGACAACGAGGCTTACATGAACACCGGCGTGCAGCGCTCCAGCGCGACGCCGCCGGCGGCACGCACCGCCACCACCATGGCGGTCGGGCGGCAGCCGGGCAACGTGTTCGGCACCGGCAAGAATCTGCCGCTGATCGCCATGGCGCATCACATCCCCTATGTGGCGACCGCATCGGTGGCCAATCTGCGCGATCTCGAAGTGAAGGTCATGCGCGCCATGGGCATCGGCGGAGCGCGCTATATCCACATCCATGTGCCCTGTCCGCTGGGCTGGGGGTCAGAGCCTGCCGACACCATCAAGATCGCGCGCCTGGCCGTCGAATCCGGATTGTTCCCGCTGTTCGAGGCCGAGCAGGGCGAGATTACCGGACGCTATCAATTGCGCCGGCGGGTACCGGTTACGGATTACCTGAAGCTGCAGAAGCGGTTTGCGCACCTGTTCGGCAAAGAACCCGATGTGCGCACCATCGCCGCCATCCAGGCGATGGCTGACCGCAACATCGGTTACTTCGGTCTCGCGCAGCAAGGATTGCCGGCATGAAAAAACCGTTTGCGATCACCCTCGACCCCGGCTCCAGCCTCGCCAACCATACCGGCAGCTGGCGCACCAGCCGCCCGGTCTATGTGGATCGGCTGCCGCCCTGCAACAATGCCTGCCCGGCCGGCGAAGACATCCAGGGCTGGTTGTATTACGCGGAGAGCGGCGAATACCACCGGGCCTGGCAGGAACTGGTCAAGAACAATCCATTGCCGGCGTTGATGGGGCGGGTGTGTTATCACCCCTGCGAGACGGCCTGCAATCGCGCCACTCTTGACGAAGCGGTCAGCATCCACGCCGTCGAGCGTTTTCTCGGCGATGAGGCGCGCCGGCAAGGCTGGAAATTCGCGCCACCGGTGGCTGCGTCGGGCAAGCACGTGCTGGTGGTGGGCGCCGGACCTTCGGGCCTGTGCGCGGCCTATCATCTGGCGCGGCTGGGCCATGCGGTGACCATCCGGGAAGCCGGTCCGCTGGCCGGCGGCATGATGCGCTTCGGCATTCCGCAATACCGGCTGCCGCGCGACGTACTCGATGCCGAGATCCAGCGCATCCTCGACCTGGGCATCGAACTGCAGCTCAATACGCGCGTCGACGACATCCTGGAATCGATGAAAGGCGGCGGGTTCGACGCGGCGTTCCTGGCCGTGGGCGCGCACGTGGCGAAGCGCACCGAAATACCGGCGCGCGATGCCAGCCGGATACTCGATGCGGTGAGCGTGTTGCGCGGCATGGAAACCGGCGAGCGCCCGCAACTGGGGCGGCGGGTCATCGTTTACGGCGGCGGCAATACCGCGATCGACATGGCGCGCACGGCGAAGCGTCTGGGCGCGACCGAGGCGCTGATCGTTTATCGGCGTACCCGCGAGCAGATGCCGGCGCACGATTTCGAGCTGCAGGAAGCCCTGGACGAAGGTGTCATGGTGCGCTGGCTCAACACCATCAAGCGCGTCGAGGACACTACGTTCACTGTCGAGAAAATGGTTCTCGACAACGATGGCCGTCCGCAGCCCACCGGCGAGTTCGAGACGGTGGAGGCGGATACCCTGGTGCTTGCACTGGGGCAGGATGTCGATCTCTCGCTGTTGCAGAAAGTACCCGGCCTCGCGACGGAAAACGGCGTGGTCAAAGTGGCCAGCAACATGATGACCAGCTATCCGGGCATTTTTGCCGGCGGCGACATGGTGCCTGCGGAGCGCACCGTCACGGTGGCTGCCGGCCATGGCAAGAAAGCCGCGCTCAATATCGATGTCTGGCTGCGCGGCCGGACCCGCCTACAGCCCGAAAAACACGAGATCGCCCGCTATGACCGGCTCAATACCTGGTATTACGCGGAGGCGCCGAAAACCGTGCAACCCATGCTGGATATCATCCGCCGCCAATCCGGCTTCGAGGAAGTGCAGGGTGGCCTGGACGAAGACATCGCCTTGTTCGAGGCGCGCCGCTGCCTGTCCTGCGGCAACTGCTTCGAATGCGACAACTGTTACGGCGTGTGCCCGGACAATGCCGTGATCAAACGGGGGCCCGGCCTGCGCTACGAATTCAACTACGATTATTGCAAAGGCTGCGGTTTGTGCGCGGAAGAATGTCCCTGCGGCGCGATTGCCATGGTGCCGGAAACCACCTGATGCGCGCGATTATCCGCGCTGCTCCTCAGTTTTCGCCGCGCAGTGCATCCGCCCAGCAATTCGGAGTTTCATAAAGACGCACGCGCTCCAGCCGGAGTCTCGCGCCGTAATGTGCCCGGTATTGCGCGTCGAGCAGATTGAAGGCCGTTTGCGCCAGATGCTCTGCGGTCGGCGGCGCGTCGAACAGCACCGTCTTGTGCGCCGGGAGGCCGGCCAGGAATTTCACCACTGCCTGATCCAGCCGCCACGCAAGGAACGCGTGATCCCAGGGTTCGACCACCGTTTGCTGCGCAATAGACTTGACCGCGGAAAAGTCGAGCACCATGCCCTCGTCCGCGGCGCCCGGGGTGGCGATCACCGCGCCGCTCAGGGTGATTTCAATGGCGTAGCGATGCCCGTGCAGGTGACGGCACTGGCTGGCGTGATTGGGTATGCGGTGGCCGGCGTCGAATTCCAGCCTGCGGGTGATTTGCATGGGGGGCGGAGTATAACAAATGCCCCTCGCATCGCCTTCGTAGCTCAGCCGCGTATTTTGCGGTCGCGCTGTGCTGCCGCTTTCAGTTCGCGGTACAGTCCGGGGCGCACTTTTTTCAGGTGCGCAACCAGCGCAAAATCGTCGCCGCGGATCTGCGCCAGCGGTATGCCCTCGACATGCACGATGCGCAGCAGTTCGCGCACCGGTCTGGGCATGCGGCGGCCGGATTCGTAGCGGGAACCGCCGCTCTGGGTGACGCCGATCATCGGCCAGAACTGTTGCTGATTCAATCCGAGCCGGCGGCGGATGTCGCCGGGATTGGCGGATAATGGCTTGCTTTTTCGCATGGCGTGCGTCTCCTCTTCAGCAATTCGGAGTGTTGGCGGCGGTAATGGTTCCCGGCAGCCGGTTACAACGGCGCAGGGAATCATGCGCAAAACCTCGTTTTTCCCCTGAAAATCCAATAAAATACGCCCCTTTTTGACGCTTTAACCCGGTAAGCAGTCCTCATGGCTTTGATAGTCCAGAAATACGGCGGCACTTCGGTCGGCAGCCCCGAGCGCATCAAGAATGTCGCCAAGCGCGTGGCGCGCTGGCGGGCGCAGGGGCACGATATTGTCGTGGTGGTCTCGGCCATGTCTGGCGAAACCAACCGGCTGATCGCGCTGGCCCGCGAGATTCAGGCGCATCCCGATCCGCGGGAACTCGACGTGATGGTATCGACGGGAGAGCAGGTGACCATTGCACTGCTGTCGATGGCGCTGATGGAAATCGGGCTGAAGGCGCGCAGCTATACCGGCGGCCAGGTGAAAATCCTGACCGACAACGCGTACACCAAGGCGCGCATCGTCAGCATTGACGAACAGAACATGCGCGCCGATCTGAAAGCCGGTTATGTGGTCGTTGTTGCCGGTTTCCAGGGCGTTGACGAGGCCGGCAACATCACCACGCTGGGCCGCGGCGGCTCCGATACCACCGGCGTGGCGCTGGCGGCGGCGCTGAAGGCCGAAGAGTGCCAGATCTACACGGACGTTGACGGCGTGTACACCACGGATCCGCGGATCGTGCCCGAAGCGCGCCGCCTGAAAACCGTCACCTTCGAAGAAATGCTGGAAATGGCGAGTCTCGGCTCCAAGGTGCTGCAGATCCGTTCGGTCGAGTTTGCCGGAAAATACAAGGTGCGTTTGCGCGTGCTGTCCAGTTTCGAGGAGAGCGGCGAGGGCACGCTGATTACATTTGAGGAAGACCAGAACATGGAAAAAGCCGTCATTTCAGGCATTGCGTTCAACAGGGACGAAGCGAAGATCACCGTGCTCGGCGTGCCCGACCGACCGGGCATTGCCTACCAAATCCTCGGCCCGGTGGGTGACGCCAACATCGACGTCGACATGATCGTGCAGAACGTCGGCCACGACGGCCTGACCGATTTTTCGTTTACCGTGCATCGCAACGATTACCAGAAAACGCTGAACGTGCTGAAGCCGGTGATCGAGCACACCAAGGCGCGCGGCGTGCAGGGCGGCGACAAGATCGCCAAGGTGTCGGTAGTCGGCGTCGGCATGCGCTCGCACGCGGGAATCGCCAGCACCATGTTCCGCAGCCTGGCCGAGGAGGGCATCAACATCGAAATGATTTCAACGTCGGAAATCAAGATTTCCGTGGTCATCGACGAGAAATACACCGAGCTGGCGGTGCGCGTGCTGCACAAGGCATTCGCGCTGGATCAGGCGGCTTGAGCAGGCGCTGTGTTATTCTGCGGGCCGTTGCAAAAGGAGTAAGTGGCTCGGAAGGAGCGTAGCGTATTCCGGGAACACCCACTTTCCCGGATTACGGCCTGTGGCCTTCATCCAGGCTACGGAGTCAGAAGGATGGCCGAGTGGTCACGGCGAAGCCGTCGTAACATTGGGCGCAAGGCGCCGAGACCACCGTGACAGCACAGATGATACAAGCGCAGCAGACAAGGTAGTAGAAAAGAGTACCGGAGAGATGGCCGGGTGGTCACGGCGAAGCCGTCGTAACATTCGGCGCAAGGCGCCGAGACCACCGTGACAGCACAGATGATGCAAGCGCAGCAGACAAGGTAGTAGAAAAGAGTACCGGAGAGATGGCCGAGTGGTCGAAGGCGCGCCCCTGCTAAGGGCGTATAGGACAAAATCCTATCGAGGGTTCGAATCCCTCTCTCTCCGCCAATAAACATGGCCCCACAGCGGGGCCATTTTTATTTGTGGAAGGATTCCAGGATTGATCGGCGGCATGCCGACTTTTGTCTTTTTGCGATACGCGCTAGACTGAAACAGTGCAACGTTGTGGCTGCGTTGTGGTTGATCTGTTGCCGCGGAAAATGCAGGCCCAATCCGCGCGCAACCGGCTCTCGAAAAAAACTCGAACGAGGAGAAAATGATGATCAAAAGGGCAGAGGTGATGCTGCTGTGCGGGTGTGCGCTGGTTGCAGCGGGTTCCGCGTGGGCGCAGGCGTCGAAGTATCCGGAGCGGCCGATCCGGCTGGTGGTGCCGTTTCCGCCGGGGGGCACCGTGGACGTGACCGCGCGGCTGGTGGCGCCGCTGGTGGCGCCTGCAATCGGCCAGCAGGTGGTGATCGAGAACCGCGTCGGCGCCTCGGGCATCATCGGAACCGGCTTCGTTGCGCAAGCCAAACCCGATGGCTACACGCTGCTGATCAATACCACGCCGCTGGTTACCAACACGCTGATGTACGGCAAAGTGCCGTACAACGTGCTGACTGATTTTGCGCCGATTTCGAATCTGGCCACGACGCCGTCATTCGTCAGCGTGCATCCGTCGGTGCCCGCGCGGTCGGTCAAGGAACTGATCAGTCTTGCCAAGTCGCGCCCCGGCACCCTGAATTACGGCGGCGCCGGCACCGGCACCAATCCGCACATCGCCGGTGAGTTGTTCAACTATCTCGCCAAGACCGAGATTGCGGTGATCCAGTACAAGGGCGGCGGGCCGGCACTGACTGCGGTGATCAGCGGCGAGGTGGGGGTGTCGTTCTCCGGGGTCGCGGGGGCCGCCGGTTTTGTCAAATCCGGCCGCCTGCGTGCGCTGGGCGTGACCAGCCTGAAGCCCGTTTCCGCGCTGCCCGGCGTGCCGACGATCGCCAGCGTGCTGCCCGGTTACGAATTCACCGCCTGGTTTGCGCTGGTTGCGCCCAAAGGGACACCGCAGGACATCATCAGCGTGCTCAACCAGCATTTCAACAAGGCCGCCAGATCGCCGGAGCTCGCAGGCCGGCTTGAACAGGAAGGCATCGATGCCGTCGGTACCACACCGGAACAGCTGGCTGTGCACCTGGAGGGCGAACTGAAAAAATTCGCAGGCGTTATCAAAGAACGGAAAATGAAGGCGGATTGACAGGAAATTAAATAACTAATTGAATATAAACATTATTTTATAATACGCCTGTTGCCGCGCAGCAGAGTGCTGGCATCACCAGCAGTCACCGGCGATCATTCATCGCTACGGAGGAGAACCATGAATTTCAAAAACCAGACAGTTGCTGTGCTGATGGGGTTGGTCGCGAGCCAGACGGCCTGGGGGCAGGCCGGATATCCGGAACGTCCCATCCGGATGATTGCGCCGTCGTCGGCGGGCGGGCCGACGGATGTGATTGCGCGTGCGGTCAGTGCACCGCTGTCCGACATCCTTGGCAAACAGATCGTCATCGATAATCGCGCCGGCGCCGCGGGACTGATCGGCACCGACATGGTCGCCAAGGCAACGCCCGACGGCTACACGCTGCTGTTCGGTTTTTCCGGGCCGATGTCCATTGTGCCGCATATCGTCAAATCGGTTCCGTACGATCCGGTGAAGGATTTTGCGCATGTTTCCCTGGTGGCTTCCGCGCCCTATGTATTGCTGGCCAATCCGGCATTGCCGGTCACGAACGCGAAGGAACTGATTGCCCTGGCCAAAAGTCAGCCGGGCAAGCTCAATTTCGCGTCCGGCGGCAATGGCACCGGCATTCATATGGCGGGCGAATTGCTGAATCATGTCGCAGGCATACGCATCGTGCATGTGCCCTACAAGGGTGCCGGTCCCGGCATGGGCGCAGTGATTGCCGGCGAGGTCAACGTCATGTTCAACGGTCTTTCGTCCGCGCTGCCGCATATCAAGAGCAATCGCCTGCGGGCGCTGGCGGTCGGCGGCGACAAGCGCACGTTGCTGCTGCCGGAGTTGCCAACGGTCGCGGAGAGCGGACTGAAATTCAGCGTGGACGGGTGGTACAACCTGTCGGCACCCAATGGTACACCGCGACCGATCATTGCGAAATTGTACAAGGAGCTGCTGCGCGCGCTGGCCAATCCGGAAGCGAAAGCACGGCTTACTGCACTTGCTGTGGATCCTATCGGCGCCACGGGCGATCAGTTCGTCATCATGCTGAAGGGCGAACTCGCCAAGTGGGAGCAGGTGGTCAAGGCGGCCGGCATCAAGGCACAGTAGAGGAGCCTGCATGCAGACCCGCAATATCAGGGTACCGCTGCGCGACGGCATGATGGGCGGTTACCTGGCGGTACCGGATGGCCCGCCCGCCGGCGCGATCATCGCCATCATGGAAATCTGGGGCGTCAACGATACGATGCGCCGTCACGCGCATGAGTTTGCCGAAGCCGGTTTTGTGTGTTTTGTGCCGGATCTGTTCTGGCGCCAGGAGCCGGGCGTCGAATTGTCGGACGGCAACCCGGAACACGTGAAAAAGGCATTCGATCTTTACTACGATTTCGATTACGACCTCGGCGTGAGGGATATGGAGGACACCGCCAGGTATCTGGAGCAGTTGCCGGAATGCAACGGCAAGGTCGGCGCCGTGGGCTATTGTCTCGGCGGCAAGTTGTGTTACCTGATGTGCTGCCGCACCGACATCGATTGCGCGGTGGCTTATTACGGCACTTACATCGAACACAATATCCGCGAAGTCGGCAATCTGCACCGGCCGTTCATGCTGCACATGGCGATGAAGGACCGCTGGGTGCAGGCCGAGGTCAACGAATTGCTGGAACGGCGGCTGTCACCCAACCCGCTGGTGGAAATCCACAAATATCCGGGTGCCGATCATGCGTTTGCGCGCCACGGCGGCCGGACTTACAGCAAGCCCGAAGCGGATCGCGCACTCGGGTTGAGCATCGATTTTTTCAAACGCCATCTCCGTACCTGAGATTGAAACTGAAAGGGTAAAACCATGAAACGCCGCATCACGCTGCAACAACTGCTGTTGCCTGCCATCGTTGCTGCTGCAGCAGTGCTGCCTGCGGCGGATGCGTCGGCGCAGGGCGCCTATCCGACGCGCGCCATCCGCATGATCGCGCCGTTTCCGGCCGGCGGCGGTTACGATTTCATGGCGCGCAATATCGGGCAGCGATTGCACGAAGCCTGGGGGCAGCCGGTCGTGGTTGAAAACCGTGCGGGCGCCAACGGCAATATCGGTTCCGATATCGTGGCCAAGGCGCCGCCCGACGGCTACACCCTGCTGCTGGGCGGCATCGGGCCACAGGCGCTGAGCGTGGCGCTGTATCCCAAAATGCCTTATGACCCGCTGAAGGATTTCGAACCGGTGTCGCTGGTGGCGGCACAACCCAATCTGCTGGTGGTGCATCCGTCCGTACCGGTGAAGAGCGTCAAAGAATTGCTGGCGCTGGCCAGGTCACGACCGGGCGAGGTGACTTTTGGTTCGCCGAGCAACGGCAGCGGGCAGCATTTCGGTCTGGAACAACTGAAGTTGCTGACCGGCGTCAATATGGTGCATGTGCCGTACAAAGGCGCTGCTCCGCTGCACACGGCGCTGCTGGCGGGCGAGGTGTCTGTCGGTTTCAACATCATCCAGTTGCCGCTGCCGCATGTGAAAACCGGAAAATTGCGCGCGTTGGCGACCGCGAGCACCAAACGCGCCGCGCTGGCGCCGGAAGTGCCGACCATGATCGAGCTGGGTTATCCGATTGACTTCGACACCTGGTACGGCCTCTACGCGTCCGCCGGCACATCCAAAGACATCGTCAGCAAACTCAGCGCCGAAGTCGTGCGCATACTCGCGGTGCAGGATTTCAGGAATCGCGCCGCGGTGCTGGGGGTTGAATTGATCGGCACGCCGCCGGATCGACTGGCGGCGCACATGCGCAATGAAATCGAGCGCTGGACGAAGGTCGCGCGCGCGGCGAATATCAAGGTGGATTAAGCGCTACAGCTTCAGCAGCTTCGCCGCATTGCTCCACAGGATCTGGTCTTTTTGTGCAGCGGTCAGCGACTTGACGCCGTGCACGAACTTGACCGGTTCCTCGTAGGCGATGTCAAAGCAGTAATCGCTGCCGACCAGGATGCGATCGACGCCGACGAGTTTGATCAGGTCCTCCAGTTGTTCCTCGTTGTAAGTGATGGTGTCGTAGGTAAAGCGCTTCAGGTAGCTGCTGGGCGGTTTGGAGATGGTCTTGCATTCCTGGCGAGTGTAGAAACCGCGATCCAGCCGGCCGCGCAAGCCGGTCAGCGCGCCGCCGCCGTGGGGCAGGCTGACTTCAAGTTTTGGAAACGCATCGAGCACGCCGCCGTAGATCAAGTGCGATGCTGCGATCGCGGTGTCGAACGGGTTGCCGCACAGGTTGATCAGATAAAACTGTTTCAGGCGCTCGTTGTTGATCATCATCGGGTGCAGGAATATCGGCAGCCCCAGTGCCTCGCAGCGCTCATACACCGGAAAAAAACTGCGGTCCGACAGTTCGCGGTCGCGCACGGCGGTAGCCATGTACACGCCCTTGATGCCGGGCAGTTTTGCGGCACGCTCCAGCTCTTCCAGTGCGAGGTGAGTATTCTGGAAGGGCAGGCAGGCGAAACCGATCAGCCGGTCGGGGTGCGCCGCATGGGCGGCACTGACGGCGTCATTGAACGCCATGCACAATTGCATGCCGAGGTCATCGTCAGCCCAGTACACCATCGGCTGGGTCAGCGACAACGCGTGCATGCCTAGCCCCTGGCGGTCCATGATGTTCAGGCGTTCGTCGATATCGATGAACTGGCGCACGATCGGCCCGGTGCGCAGGTGCAGCCCCACCTGGATGAAGGTCACGCCCTTGTCGTCAGTGACCACGGTGGTGCCGCAGCGTTTGCCGTACTGTGCAATGAGATCAATGTATTGCTGCGGAAAATAATGGGTGTGGGTGTCTATGGTTTTAAGCGGTGGCGCCACGATGCGTCTCCTGTTTCGGCTGGTTTCCGGCTGGCACTGGTTCTGGAGCAAGGTGTTCAGGACGGCTTGCCCTTGCGCAACCAGCTCACCGGCAGCGTCACGGCGTCGCCGTCACCCAGGCCGGCGCGGGCCGCGGTTTCATAACATTCCAGCGCGCGGGAGGCGACCGGCAGATCGTAACCCAGCATTTTTGCTTCCGCGATCATGGTGCTCAGGTCCTTGCAGATCAGGTTGATGTCGAACGTGACCTGGGCGGGCATTTTGCCGCCCAGCGCATCGGCGACCATCGCGCCGCGGTTTTTGAGCACGTTGGGGCCGCCGGAGGTGTCGGCAAAAATATTGACCAGGCGCGCCGGATCCAGCCCCAGCGGCTGGCACAGCGCCATTGCTTCGCCGAAGGCCTGCCAGTACACCAGCAGCGGCAGGTTGATCGCCAGTTTCAGGCTGGAGCCCGCGCCGACGGGGCCGACATGTTCGATGCGACGGCACAATTGCTCCAGCACCGGCTGCGCCCGGGCGAGGTCGGCTGCGTCGCCGCCGACGAAGCCCAGCAGTTTGCCTTCACGGGCAGGGCCGGTGGTGCCACCGACGGGGCAGTCGATCATTGCTGCGCCTTTGGCGCGGACGCGGACCGCCAGTGCGCGTTGGGTTTCCGGGCGCACGGTACTCATTTCCACAAACAGTTTTCCCGCGACACTGCCGGACAGCAGGCCATCGGGCCCGTCATAGGTTTCGGCAATGGCCTGGGCGTCGGTGATGATCGACAGGATGATGTCGGCGGACGCCGCCAGTTGCGCCGGCGTGGATACCGCCGTCGCGCCCTGCTGCGTCAGCGCCTGCGCTTTGGCCGGCGTGCGATTCCACACCGTAACCTGATGGCCGTTTTTCAGCAGTCGTTCTGCCATTGCTGCGCCCATCCTGCCGATGCCTGCGATGCCGATTTTCATGACTGAGCTCCGT
Source organism: uncultured Bordetella sp. (assembly GCA_964486865.1). Lineage (GTDB taxonomy): Bacteria > Pseudomonadota > Gammaproteobacteria > Burkholderiales > SG8-41. The sequence continues at coordinate 28,955 of CAZAOZ010000008.1, read as the reverse complement.
TGTTATTTGAAGATTGCATGCTAACCAATGCGCGGTGCGCGGGCCAGTGCGTACGGTCGCCAAAAAGCGTGTGGGACGGCGCAGGGCTTTTTGCTATAATCCGCCCCCTTAAGCGGCCGTAGCTCATCTGGATAGAGTACTTGGCTACGAACCAAGGGGTAGGGGGTTCGAATCCCTCCGGCCGCGCCAGATCGGAAAAGGGCCTGCGACAGCGCAGGCCTTTTTCATGCTTTTTTCATGTCATGCAGACCCTGTGATAGCGTTGCCGCCTCGCAGCACCAGTGTTGATCAAGGAGATATCCCGTGAGTCACCTGCGCCACACCGCCCAACGCAAACGTTTTCGCACCATCCTCAGCGGAACGGAATGCCTGTCGCCGGCGAGTGTTTATGACGCGCTGTCGGCGCGCATGGCCGAGAGCGTAGGCTACAAGCTGGGCATGTTCGCCGGTTCCGTGTCGTCCAATACCACGCTGGCGGCGCCTGACCTGATTTTGCTGACATTGACTGATTTCGCCGACCAGGTGCGGCGCATGATGCGCGTCAGCGACCTGAGCCTGCTGGTCGATGCCGATCATGGTTACGGCAACGCCTTGAACGTGATGCGCACGGTGCAGGAGCTGGAACACGCCGGCGTATCGGCAATGAGCATCGAGGACACGTCGCTGCCGATCCGCTTCGGCCAGCCGGAAGGCACGGATGAGCTGATTTCCACCGCCGAGATGGTCGGCAAGCTGAAGGCGGCGGTCGCTGCGCGCCGTGATCCGGCGACAGTGATTGCGGGGCGTACCGCCGGACTGAAAGTCGAAGGCACCGAAAAAACCATGGCGCGGGTAAAAGCCTATGCCGCCACCGGAGTCGATTGCATATTCGTCATCGGCGTGGAATCGATTGATCAGGTCAGGGCGGTGCATGAAGCCTCGAAACTGCCGGTGATCGTCGGTTCTGCGCCGGCATCGATCAAGCGCGAGGATTTTGCGCAAGCCGGCGCACGCGTGTTGCTGCAGGGCCATCAGCCGGTGGCGGCTGCAGTCAAGGCGTTGCGCGAGGTCTATGCGCATCTGTACGGCGGCGGTGCCGCGGCCGACCTGAAGGACAAAATACTGTCGGCAAAAGAGATGGATGCTCTGGTGTTCGGCGAAGACTACAAGAAATACATCCGCGAGTTTTTGCACTGACCGGCAAGGTTGCAGGCGTGGGCTGCGGTCACGCCGCTGCCTGCCGCTTTGATGCGCTTATGGCTGCATTGACCTGCGGCATGACTTTGGTGGCCATCAGTTCCATCGAGCGCCGGGCCAGGGCCGGATCCACCCAGTCCATGCCGGCATAGACGATTTCGCCGAAGTCACCGGTTTCTTCGCGCAAGGCGAGGAGCTGTTCGGCCACCCGGTCCGGCGTTCCCCAGATCACCAGCTTGTTGACCATGTAATCCGTGGTCAGCTCGCGGTCGTCCTGTTCAGGATGGGTCTTGAAAATCGCGTGGCGTTTCGAGATCAGCATTTTTTTCAGCAGCATGTCCCAGTAATAGCGGTAGGGACTGGCGCTGTCTTCTATCGCATAACGTCGCGCAGTGGCTTCATCATCGGCGACGAAAATGGTGCGGGCGATTCGCCAGTCGGCAGGGTCGGCAATTTTTCCGGCGCGCTGCTTGCCCTCGGCATAATTGGTCCAGTGTGAGCGCAGGTATTGCGACAGCAGAAAGTTGGCCGATAGCGGATGGAAATCGCGCTCGCCCATGGCGATGACACCCCTGGATCCCGGAGCAACCACCGTGCCGACGATTTCCGGGCGCGGTTGCTGATAGGGCTTGAGCATTTCGCCGCGGCCGACCGAGGCGTTGCGCGTGGTCGCGGTGCTGACCTTGAAACGGTTGCCGGGAAAGTCGATGTCGTAGGGAACGCTGCGCTCCCAGATGGCGAGGATGACATCGATGGCTTCGGCAAAAATCCTGTTGCGGTCTTCGTTGAGCAGTCCCAGCGCTTCGGCATCGGAAGGCAGCGCTCCCGGACTGACGCCGAAAATGAAGCGGCCTTGCGCGAGGTGATCAAACATGGCCGCATGCGAGGCAACCAGCACCGGGTGCGTGTGCGACAGGTTCGAGGTGCCAGTAGCCAGTTTGATGTGCCGGGTCGCGTGGATCAGCGTTGCGAGGAAAATGAAGCTATTGGGAATGTTTTCAGAGCGCTCGGTGAGATGCTCACCGACAAAAGCATCGTAATAACCCAGACGGTCGGCGAGAATGATGGCCTCGCGATCCTCCTGCATGGTCACTGCCGGCGCGCGGTGCGCCGGGTGCAGCGGCATCGTGAAAAATCCCAGACGCATGGTGCTCCTCTCCTGGTCAGCGCGGCGATGCATCGCGCCGCGGGATTTCAATGTAACATCGTGCTGTCGTCACTCGCAACGAAAGCGCCGCATGAATCTTGATGCAATGAAACCGGGCCTCAGGGGTTCCACCGAAATCATGGTCGGCACCCGCGATACCGCGCCGCATGTCGGCAGCGGCAAGATCAAGGTGCTGGCGACGCCGGTGCTGGTGATGCTGCTGGAAGAGGCGGCGCTGCGTGCCGTCGAAGGCCTGCTGCCGGCCGGCCACCAGACCGTGGGTACACGGCTCGATGTCAGCCATACCGCGGCCACGCCGGTGGGAATGCGCGTGGTAGCGCACGCTGAGGTCACCAGGGTTGACGGCCGCAAGCTGATTTTCCGCGTGTGGGCTGATGATGCGGTCGAACGCATCGGCGAGGGCACGCACGAGCGCATCATCGTCAATGTCGAGCGTTTTGATACCCGTACGCAGGACAAGATTGCCCGCGCCGCAGTAAAAAAATAGTCAATAAAAACAATCAGTTGCTACGTGTCTCTGACGGATGCTCGATGGCTGCGCCGACCTGGCGTTCAGCCGGCGTGCGCTGGTCGGTAATCACGGATTCGACGACGGTGTATTCGCCTTCGACCACGCCGTCATCCGCTACGGTGCGCTGCCGCCGGCGCTGGAGCCACCACCAGCGGATCAGCAGTGCAACCGCGAATATCGCGCCGGTGATCAATGCAATGCCGATGAAAAAGAATGCCAGCACGAGCACGACGATGCCGAGCAGGAAATACACCACTTGTCCGATAAGCCCGGGGCGTGGCGCGGCGATGATGCGGATGCGGGGATCTTGCTGCTGATTCATGGTGTTGCGGTCTCCTTGCGAGGGATCAGACCGCGACCGGGCGCCAGCGTTCAGTAATCTGGATTGAAACTGCGAATGATGACGCCGCCGGATTTCTCGTCGGGTTCGAGTTCCAGCATTTTCCGGCTTTGCGCTTCGTCCAGCAGTTTGCCGAATGAGCGGAAACCGTAATAGACCTCGTTGAAACCGGGATGGCGCCGTTTCAGCGCCTGCTTGACCATCGAACCCCAGATTTTTTCCTCGGCGCTGCGCTCCGCGAAAAGCGCTTCGATGGTTTCCATCACCATTTCCAGTGCTTCGGTTTTTTTGTCGCCCGCTTCGTTTTCGGCGGGATCTGCAGCGGATTTCGCGGAGGCGGCGGCAGGTGCTGCGGCGCGTTTCTTGCGGCTTTGCTGTTTCTTGGCTTTTTCGCGGGCGAGGTCATCGTAGTAAATGAACTCGTCGCAGTTGGCCACCAGCAGGTCGGAGGAGGATTGCTTGACGCCGACACCGATGACTACCTTGTTGTTCTCACGCAATTTCGATACCAGCGGCGAGAAATCGGAGTCGCCGCTGATGATGACGAAGGTATCGACATGTGATTTTGTATAGCAAAGGTCCAGTGCATCGACCACCATGCGGATATCGGCGGAGTTCTTGCCGGACATGCGCACATGCGGAATTTCGATCAGTTCGAATGCCGCTTCGTGCATCGGTTTCTTGAATTCGCGGTAGCGCTCCCAGTCGCAGTAGGCCTTCTTGACGACGATGTCGCCTTTCAGCAGCAGCCGTTCCAGCACTTTCTTGATGTCAAAATCGGCATATTTGGCATCGCGCACACCCAGCGCGACGTTCTCGAAATCGCAGAACAAGGCCATATTTTTGGTATCGGAAGCGGTGCTCACGGTGGATTCCTCGGGGAAATTGCACTGATTTTACGCTTCATGCCCAGGGCCTGTTAACAATCATTTCATGAGTGCGACGGCGACGATTGGGCCCCAGGCTAGGAGCGTCGAGCGTGGTTTGCCCGTCGGCAAATAAGCGAAGGCGCGACAACGCCCTGGGGCCCAATCGTCCCGTCCCTGCGGGTTGTGGCCAAAATCGCCACTGGCTGCGTTGCTCGCCTTGCCCATATACTCGATATGGGCCGCGGCAAGTGCCTTGCCACTGACGATTTTGGCCACAACGCATCTCACGAAATGATTGTTAACAGGCCCTAGTTTGTCGATGCATGGCGCACCGTCCTGCGTTAAAGTGTCGCCGGGGAATATCAGTAAAGTCATGGACTTGCCGTAAATAACAACATCATGTTGAACCAATCCGATCATCTGGCCGTACTCTTTGCCGACGTTGCCGACAGTACTGCGCTCTACCGGCGCCTGGGCGACGTCGAGGCGCTGGGTGTGGTCAGCGCCAGTCTGGATGCGATGAAAGCCGTGCTGCCGCGCCACCAGGGGCGTCTGGTCAAAACGCTGGGGGATGCGGTGATGTGCATTTTCCCGGACGCTGAATATGCAGTCGCTGCGGCGATTGACATGCAACGCGCCATCGGCGACCTGCGGCCCGGCGGCGTGACTGTGCAGATCCGCGCCGGCCTGCACATGGGGCCGGTGGTGATCGGCGGTGATGACGTTTATGGCGACACGGTCAACGTTGCCGCATACCTGGCGGACGCCGCAACCCCGGATCAGATACTGATTGCCGAACAGACGCTGGCGGCGCTGGGCGCGGAGCGTCGTGATGCCGTGCGCCCGATTTTTGATGCCATTCTCAAGACCTCGCTGGCGCGCACGGCAGTGTTCGAAATATTGTGGCGCGACGATGCGATGGAGCGCACCCAGATCAATATGCAGGTCACGCGCATGATCCCGCAGGACGCGGGCAGCCTGCTGCTGGTGCTCGACGGCAAGGAGCGGCGGGTCGATTACTGGCACCCGACGCTGACCATTGGCCGGGAGGCGGGCTGTGATCTGGTGATTGCCGACAACCTGGTGTCGCGCCGGCATGCCACGATACGCGTTGAACGCACGCAGTTCTACCTGGTGGATCACAGCATCAACGGCACTTTTGTCACCCGCGAAAACAGCGGGGAAATCCACGTGGTGCGCCGGGAAATTCTGCTCGAAGGGATCGGGGAAATCCGCCCGGGATACGCCCGGAACATGCGCGCAGCGCCTTTTGTCGCATTCAGCCGTGACCGGCGTTCGATTTACCGGGTGTAGGCAGGCGGCGCCCTGCAGCATCCGTGATGCCATTCCCTCCGGTTTTGAGCAATAACGCGCGCCGCTCCGGAACAGGGCGCATCTGACATGCCGTTGCCGCCGGTCTTCCGGATCATCATTCTCAGCCTGCTGACGCACACCGCGTACAAGGGCAGCAAGATGCTGATGTCGCTGTCGGCACTCGATCTGGGTGCCGACGAGTTTTTTGTCGGCGTGCTGTTTTCGACCTACGCGCTGTTCCCGCTGCTATTGTCGGTGTACGCGGGAAAAATTTCCGACCGCATCGGTTTCCGGGTGCCCATGCTCTTCGGCACGATCGGGCTGCTGGCCGGATTGCTGCTGCCGTTTTTCGTGCCGCGACTGGAGGCGCTGTATGTCGCGGCCGGACTGATCGGTTTCTGCTATATCTTTTACACAGTGGCGGTGCAGCACCTGATCGGCGCCATGGGCGAGGGGCTGGAACGCACGAAGAATTTCAGCTGGTTCAGCCTGGGCATCGGCATGACGGCGCTGCTCGGTCCGATGTCGGCCGGTTTCCTGATCGATGCCGTAGGACACCGCATGACATTCGCGGTGCTGGCTGCGATGCCGGTGCTGCCGGCGCTGGTGCTGGGACTGTGGACGGGATGGCTGCCGCGCACGGCGCATGTTGCGGTGACTCCGGCGGAAAAGGCGACACATCGCCTTGGTGATCTGGTGCGCGACCGGCCGTTGCGGCGGGCACTGATTACCGCGGGCATCATCGAGACAGGTCTGGAGTTGTACAACCTGTTGCTGCCGATCTATGGCCATCGCATCGGTCTGTCGGCGTCCGAGATCGGACTGATCCTCGGCGGCTTCGGTCTGGCGCTGCTGGTGGTGCGGGCGTTAATGCCGCATCTGGTCAGGCGCTCCAGCGAAGAGCGTGTGCTGTATGCATCGTTGCTGCTGGCGGCCGCGGTCTGCCTGGTGTTTCCGTTTGTGAAAAGTTTTGTTGCGCTGCTGCTCATCTCGTTTGTGTTGGGCATGGGCCTCGGCTGCGGCAGTCCGCTGTCGATGATGCTGGCCTATAACCGGGCGCCGGCCGGGCGGTCGGGCGAAGCCATGGGCCTGCGCCAGATGGTCAACAAGGGCACGGAAATCCTGGTGCCGTTCGTATTCGGTTCATTGAGCGCGGCGTTCGGCATGGTGCCGGTGTTCTGGCTCGATGCGGGACTGCTGGTGATTGCGGCTGCATTGATGCGCAAGGATGCGTCGCGCAGGCGGCGAAGCACAAGTGATGAATTGCGGTAAGCCGTAAGCGGTAAGCGGTAAGCGGTAAGCTGTCAGCGGGAGCTTTTTGAAAGCATCCGCATCCACCGCTCACCGCTCACCGCTCACCGCTCACCACTTACCACTTACCGCTCACGTATTCACCCTGCACACCAACGTCCTGTATCATTTCTCCCCATGAAAACCACCTTCCTTGATTTCGAACAGCCGGTCGCCGAGCTTGAGGCGAGGATCGAAGAGCTGCGCTTCGTGCAGGACGACTCCGCCGTGGACATTTCGGTGGAAATCGGCCGTCTGCAGAAAAAAAGCCAGGTACTGACCAAGGAAATCTACGCCAAGCTCACCGCCTGGCAGATTGCGCAGGTGGCGCGTCACCCGCAGCGGCCCTATACGCTGGATTACATCAACAACCTGTTCACCGATTTTGAGGAAATGCACGGTGACCGCACGTATGCCGATGATCCGGCCATAGTCGGCGGGCTGGCGCGCTTTGGCGGGCAGACGGCTGTGGTCATCGGGCATCAGAAAGGGCGCGATACCAAGGACAAGATTTACCGCAACTTCGGCATGCCGCGGCCGGAGGGCTACCGCAAGGCGCTGCGGTTGTTGAAGCTGGCGGAAAAATTCGGCGTCCCGGTGTTTACGTTTATCGACACACCCGGCGCCTATCCGGGTGTCGGTGCGGAGGAGCGCGGCCAGTCCGAAGCCATCGGCCGCAACCTGTATGCCATGGCGGCATTGAAGACGCCGATCATTTGCACCGTGATCGGCGAAGGTGGTTCGGGCGGCGCGCTGGCCATCGCGGTCGGTGACGTGACGTTGATGCTGCAGTATTCCACCTACTCGGTGATTTCTCCCGAAGGCTGCGCATCGATTTTGTGGAAGAGTGCGGATCGGGCGGCGGACGCGGCAGAAACGCTGGGCATTACGGCGAGCCGCCTGAAAACCCTGGGCCTGATCGACAAAATCGTCAATGAGCCGCTGGGCGGCGCGCACCGCGATCATGACGCCATGATGCAGTCGTTGAAAAAGACGCTCCAGGAAAGCTGGCGTCAGCTTCGCGATACGCCGACCGACAAACTCATCGAGACGCGTTTTGAACGATTGATGGGCTACGGGCAATTCAAGGAAGCGGAAAGCCGCTGACGCATAGGCCCGTCATGCGCTGTCGTCTGCCTCATTCCTGATGGATGTCCTCACGGCGCGGGTCGATGCTGTGCTGCGGCGACATGTGCGTCGCGACGCACAGCTGCACATCGGCTTGAGCGGCGGCATTGATTCCGTGGTGCTGCTGCATGTGCTCGCACGGGGACTGCAATGGCCCCGCCTGACGGCCGTGCATGTCAACCATCAGCTCAGTCCGGGTGCGGCGCGCTGGGCGGCGTTTTGTGCTCGTCTGTGCGACAGACTGGATGTGCCTCTGCACATCGCCAAAGTCGATGTGGTGCGGGGCAACAGTACCGAGGCGGCGGCGCGGGCAGCGCGCTACGGTGTTTTTGCGGCGACCGGGGCCAAACTGGTCGTGCTGGCGCACAACCGCGACGATCAGGCGGAGACGGTATTGCTGCAATTGCTGCGCGGTGCGGGGCCGCTGGGTCTGGCGGCCATGCCCGAACTGAAGGCGGCGACGCGCGGGACGCCTGCCGTGCTGCGCCCGTTGCTGGATGTCCCGCGCACGGATATTGCAGCCTATGCCCGCGCGCACAGGCTGAAATGGGTGGATGACGAGAGCAACAGCGATCGCGCCTACCTGCGTAATTTTCTGCGGCATGACATTCTGCCGGTGCTTTCCGCGAAGGTGCCGGGCGTCGGCGCAACGCTGGCACGCGCAGCACGGCACCAGGCCGAGGCCGCGGACCTGCTCGATGCGCTGGCCAGGCAGGATATGGGGCGCGGGAAAACAACGACGCTGCCGGTAGCGCGGCTGGCACGGCTGGATTCACCACGCGCGCGCAATCTGCTGCGTTATTTTCTGCGGGTGAACGGCGCCGCCATGCCCGATGCCGTACGACTGGACGAACTGCTGCGGCAGGCGACCGGCGCGCGACCCGATGCACGGGTCTGTGTCACGCTGAGCGGGGTGGAGGTGCGGCGCTTTCGTGGACATTTGCATATCGTGAAACCGCTGCAGCGGACGACGGCGCATCTGGAGTGGATCTGGAGCGGTCGCGGCACCCTGCATATTCCCGAACTGGGCGGTTCGCTGCGACTGGTCAGGCGCCGGAGCGCGGGCATCGACGCGCGGCTGTTGCGGGATGCGGTGCTGACCGTGCGCACCCGCCGGGGAGGTGAATCGCTGCGTCTGAGCGCCGGAGCACGCCGCCGGACGGTGCGCAACCTGTTGCAGGAAGCAGCCATCGCACCGTGGGTGCGAGACCGGTTGCCATGCCTTTTTGTGAATGGGGAATTGGCATGTGTCACGGATCTGGGCGTTGATTCGGCGTTCCAGGCCCGTCCGGGCACAGCCGGCATGCTGCCGGTGTGGACGCCGGACTGACCCCGGCAGTTGGGGCGTTGCCCGGCTTACCAGCTTCGTTTGCCAAATCAGGAGGGCTTTGTTAATCTGGACTCGGGTATTTGCAGGGGAATAAAAATACCGCGCCCTACAGAGGCGCCTCCTGCTTTAATGACGTTCAATGCGAGGAGCAAGACACAATGAGAATTGCACAAATCACCAAGTTTGCACTTGCCGTGTTAACCGGCCTGACTCTGGCTACCGGCGCATTTGCGCAGGCCAAACCGAATCCGAAGTGGCCTAGCAACCTGACGCTGGGCACCGCGTCGGTCGGCGGCACATATTTCGTTTACGGCCAGGTGTGGGCGAGTCTGGTCAACGAGAAAATCGGCACCAATATCAGTACCCAGCAGACTCAGGGACCGAATCAGAACATTATTCTCACCGACTCCAAGCAGATCGACTTCGGCATGGCCACCATGGGCGTTGCGCTGCAGGCCTGGGAAGGCAAGGGCGAGTGGACCAAGGGCAAGAAGTACAGCAATATCCGCGCGATATTCCCGATGTACGATACGCCGTTTCATTTCGCGGCTCTGGAGAAGTCGGGCATCAAGTCGGTCAAGGATCTCGCCGGCAAGAAGTCGGGGGTGGGTCCGCGCGCCGGCACCTGCGGCACTTATTTCCCGTTGTTCTTCAAAGCGCTCGGCATTGATACGACCATACGCAATGGCCAAGCCTCGGACATGGGGTCTAATCTGCAGGATGGCCTGATTGATGCATTCCCGTTCTGTGCCGGCGTGCCGATCTCGATCTATTCAGAGCTGGAGACCACCAACAAGGTGAACTTCTTCACGTTTACCGGTGACGAAATCAAGAAAATCAAGGCCGCTCTTCCGGAATTGTCCGACTCGCTGATACCCAAAGGGACTTACAAGCAGCAGACGGAAGACCACAAAACCATCGGTCTCTACAACTTTGCCATTGCCAACAAGGATGTTGCCGATGACCTGGTTTATGCGGTGGTGAAAGCGGTGCTGGAGAACAATCCGCAGATGGTGAAAGGGCACGCGGCAGCCAAGGAAACGCTTACCGAGAATTGGAACCGCAATGGCTTCCTGCCGTTCCATCCCGGCGCCATCCGTTATTTCAAGGAAAAGGGCATCAATGTACCCAAACACCTGATTCCGCCCGAGTACAAGGGCTGAGCGGACGGGCATTCAAGAAAACCGCACTGAGCGTAATTGCCCAGTGCGGTTTTGTTTTATCTGGAGGACTCTGACGTGAGCGGGCAACAAAAAGAAAATGTTGATATAGAGGAAGTGATCAAGCCGCCACTGGCGGATGAGGAGTTCAGCGGCAACAAGCGGGTGTTGCGCCGCTGGGAGACGATCATGCTCGCGGTGTTGTGCATCGGCTTCACCGTTTTCCATCTCTATGTCCTGAATGTCTATTCGCTTGAGCCGTTGATGTTTCGCGCCATTCACGTGGGGTGGGGTGGTGCTCTCGGGTTCATCCTCTATGCGCCGTTCCGGCGCGCGGCTAAAAACGGGGTTCCGTGGTACGACTGGTTGCTGGTTCTCGCCTCTATCGCTTGTGCGGTGTACATTACAATCGAGCTCGACGGCTTGTTGTTCCGCGCCGGCGCGCAGTTCACTACCGGTGACGTGATCGCCGGCCTGGTCGGCACTCTGCTGGTGCTGGAATTTGCACGTCGGACCTCGGGCCTGGCGCTGCCGATCATTGCCGGTGTGTTCATTCTCTACTCGTTCGTCGGGCAATGGATGCCGGGCGTACTGGAACACAAGGGCTTCGCCCCGGATCGCTTCTTTACCTATATTTACAGCGAGTACGGCATTTTCGGTGTCACCACGCAGGTATCGTCGTCGTACATCATCCTGTTCGTGACCTTTGCCGCTTTTCTGCAGATCTCCAGGGTCGGCGACTACATCAACGACTTGTGCAATGCGCTGTTCGGCTGGGCGCGCGGTGGACCGGCGAAGGCGGCGGTGGCTTCGGGCATCATGTTCGGCTCAATCTCGGGATCTGCGGTGGCGAACGTGGTTGCCTCAGGCATGGTGACCATCCCGATGATGCGCAAGGTCGGTTATGACCGTTCGACCGCGGCGGCGATCGAGGCGACATCTTCTACGGGCGGGCAGATCACGCCACCGGTGCTTGGTGCCGGAGCGTTCCTGATGGCCGAGATCACGGGTATTCCGTATGCGCAGATTGCGCTCGCTGCGGTGATTCCCGCGCTGTTGTTCTACATTGCGTGCTGGATTCATGTCGATCTGCACGCGATCAGGCTCGGGCTGAAAGGTGTTTCGCGCAGTGAGTTGCCGCCGATCAAGCTGATGCTGACGCGGCTCTACCTGTTTTCGCCGCTGATCATTTTTGTCTGGGCTCTGCTGGAGGGTTATTCGCCATTTCGTGCCGGCGGCCTTGGTATTGTCGCCGCGCTTTTCGCGGGCTGGCTGTCGCGCGTCTTCAATGATCTTGCGAGTGCGGACGGCATTGAGGATCCGCGTTCGGCCGCAGCGGTATTGGCTGCCTTGCTGTCGCGCTTCGTGGCGCTTGCGGCGGCAGGTGCGCTGATGGCCGTCGGCTTTCAGTATGGCGTGCCGGCTTTGAAATCGTTAGGTGATGTTGTCGTCTGGGGATTCATCGCGGTGCTGGTCGGGGTTCCGGCGGCGCTGTTTGGCTTGCGGCGAACCCTTGAAGCATTGAATCTGGCCGCAAGGGACACCGTGCAACTGGTCGCGGTATGCGCTTGCGCCGGGATCATTGTCGGCGTAATCGCGCTGACCGGAATAGGCGGGCGCTTTTCCGAGCTGATACTTGGAGTGGCCGGGGCAAGCAATCTCGCCGCCATGTTATTTGCCGCGCTGGTTGCGCTGATACTTGGCATGGGCATGCCGACGACCGCGGCCTATGCCATTGCCGCGGCAGTGATTGCGCCGGGTTTGACCAAGATCGGCGTGCCGGCGCTGGTCGCGCACATGTTCATTTTTTACTTCGCAGTGATTTCGGCGATTACGCCACCGGTGGCGCTGGCTTCATTTGCGGCAGCAGGCATGTGCAATGCCGACCCGTGGAAAACTTCATGGATCGCGCTGAAGATGGGCTTGGCGACTTTCATCATTCCGTTTATGTTCTTCTACGCACCGGTACTCCTGATGAAAGGGGAATGGGTGGACATTGCGCAGGCCTTCGTGTCGGCCGCGATCGGCGTGTGGTTTCTTGCCGGTTCCACCGAGGGCTGGTTCGGCGGCAAACTCGCGATGCCGCTGCGTATCGTCATGTTCGGCGCGGCGTTGTGCCTGATCCATCCCGGCACGATCACGGATTTCATTGGCCTTGGTATCGGCATACCGATTTATCTCTGGCAACGCGCACGATTTCGCACGATGGCTGCCTGAGATCAACCGGCCGCTGTGTCGGAGCGCGCTCCGGCACAGCGGTTTCGCGATCAATTGATCAGTGAGTCCGCCAGTTAATCTGCCTGTTAATGTCTTTTATTCAAGACGTTATCGTGCTATCCTCTCCGGTTATTTCAAACTACGGAATTCAGGGGATTTTCATGGCAGTCGAACGCACGCTTTCCATCATCAAGCCGGATGCCGTTGCCAAAAATGTCATCGGCCAGATTTACGCCCGGTTTGAGCAGGCCGGCCTGCGCATTATTGCCGCACGCATGACGCACCTGTCGCGTCGCCAGGCCGAGGGTTTTTATGCGGTACACCGGGAACGGCCGTTTTTTGGCGACCTGGTGGATTTCATGATTTCCGGGCCGGTGATGATCCAGGTGCTGGAAGGCGAAGGCGCCATTCTGAAAAATCGCGACCTGATGGGGGCGACTGACCCGAAAAAAGCCGCCAAAGGCACGATCCGTGCGGATTTTGCCGACAGCATCGATGCCAATGCGGTGCACGGTTCAGATTCGCCGCAGACCGCTGCCACTGAAATCGCCTATTTCTTTCCCGCACTCGACGTTTATTCGCGCTGAGAGCGGGCTCGTATCGCAAACGCCATGTCCGTCAATCTGCTGGGGCTGAGCCGCTCGCAGTTTGAGGCGCTGTGCGCCGACATGGGCGAAAAACCGTTTCGCGCCCGCCAGGTCATGCGCTGGATGCATCAATCGGGAATCGCCGACTTTGGCCTGATGACCGACGTATCGCGGGATTTCCGTGCGCAGCTTGCCGAAACGACGTGCATTGCCGGTCCCGAGGTATTGCGCGACACGACCGCGGCGGACGGCACGCGCAAGTGGCTGTTCGACGTCAGCACGGGCAATGCCATCGAGGCTGTCTATATCCCCGAAGGTGATGTCCCTGAAAATGATGCCGATGATGAGGCGCCCGCTGCGGCCGGGGCAACAGGACGTCGCTATCGCGGCACGCTGTGCGTGTCGTCGCAGGCAGGGTGCGCGCTGGAGTGTTCGTTCTGTTCCACCGGACGGCAGGGCTTTAACCGCAACCTGACGGCGGCGGAGATCGTCGGGCAGTTGTGGCACGCCAATCGCAGCCTGTCGACGGAGCTCGGCATCGAGCGTCCGATCACCAATGTGGTCATGATGGGCATGGGCGAACCATTGGCCAATTTCGACAACGTGGTCACCGCGATGCAACTGATGCTCGACGACCATGCCTATGGCATTTCACGGCGGCGGCTGACGCTGTCCACTTCCGGGCTGGTGCCGGCGATGGATCGTTTGCGCGAAGCCTGTCCGGTGGCGCTGGCGGTATCGCTGCATGCGCCGAACGATGCATTGCGCGATCAGCTCGTGCCGATCAACCGCAAATACCCGATTCGTGAACTGTTGGCGGCCTGCGTACGCTATATCGAGAAGGCGCCGCGTGATTTCGTGACTTTTGAATATGTGCTGCTGGCGGGGATCAATGACAGTCCGGCGCAGGCGCGGGAACTGGTGCGCACGGTGCACCCGGTGCCGTGCAAACTGAATCTGATCCCCTTCAATCCGTTTCCGGATTCGGGCTATGTGCGATCCGGCGCCGCGGCAGTGTCGGCATTCCGCGACGTGCTGCTGGAAGCCGGGTTGACGACCACGGTGCGCAGGACGCGCGGCGACACCATCGATGCCGCCTGCGGACAGTTGGCGGGGCAGGTGCAGGACAAAACCAGGCGCGCCCAGCGGCGAATCGGGGCGGCAGAAAAAAATCAAGATAAAATCAAGCACGCCCGGCGGCGTGTGGAGGCTGCCTGAAAAATGCAGAATAAAATCAAACGCGCCCAACGGCGCGTCGAGGAGATTACGGCATGAAACAAAAAAAACTGGCAGCGCGCAGATCGTGGATTCTGGCGACGCTGATATTTGCCGTTTTGGCGGCAGGCTGTGCGACTTCGGGCGGGGATTCCGAAGTCCAGCCGATTCAGGACACCTCGGGCAACGAATCGGATGCGCGTACCCGGGCGCGTATCCACGCGGAGCTTGCGGCCGGATATCTTGAACTTGGCAATATCGGCGTGGCGCTGGAGGAAGCCAACATTGCCATGCAGGCGGATCCGGGTTATGCCACGGCGTACAACGTCGCCGGGCTGGTCTTCGGCGCGCTCAAGGATGATCGCCGCGCCGAGGAGCATTTCAACCGGGCGCTGCGACTCAGTCCCGGCGACCCCGACACCAATCACAACTACGGCAGTTTTCTGTGCCAGCGCAAGCGCGAGGACGAGGGCATCAAGTATCTGATGGAGGCCGTAAAGCACCCGCTGTACCAGACGCCGGAGCGTTCGTTTGTCAATGCCGGGTTCTGCGCCAAGCGCAAAGGCAATGATGCGGCTGCCAAGGATTTTTTTCTGCGCGCGGTGACGATACGGCCGAATCAGCCGCAAGCGCTTTATCAACTGGCCGACATGTCGTATGCCGAGAAAAATTATGCCGCGGCGCAGGGATATCTGCGCCGCTACGCGCAGTCTGCGCCGGCCACAGTCGAAGTGCTCTGGCTGGCGGTGCGGGTGGAGCGCAGGCTGGGCAATTCGATGGCCGAGCAAAGCTATGCACAGCAGTTGCGGAAGAATTACCCCGGATCGAAAGAAGCAGCAGCTCTGCAGGCGGGCCGGTTTGACTGATCATGACTGAATCCGACGCCAATGCCAGCGCCAGCGCAGCCCAGGCTGTGCCGGACATGCGACCGGGCAGAATGCTGGCGGAGGCGCGCGCCCGCAAAAACCTCACGATTCCCGAGGTTGCGCAGCAACTGAAGTTGTCGGCCTCGCAGATCGAGGCGCTGGAGGCTGATGCCTATGCGCGGCTTCCGGGCCCCGTGTTTGTGCGCGGATTCGTACGCAACTATGCACGCCTGGTTGATCTGGATGGCGAGGCATTGATTGCGGCACTTGATTTGCCGCATCAGCCCACGATTGCCAGCGCGGCGGTGCCGCGGTCGAGCAATATCCCGTTTCCGGAGCGCTATCCCGCGCGCTGGCCGCGCTATGCCGCGGCGCTGTTGCTGCTGGTCGGCGCACTCGCACTGTATGCCTTGCTGACTGACGAACGGGAGATTGTGGTGACTGCGCATGCGCCGCTTGCTTCTGCGCCTGCAGTCACGCCCGCAGCGACACCGCCGGTGATGACTCCGGTAACAGCGTCCGCAGCAACGCCCGCATCGCCGCCGGCGACGGTGGCGATCAAGTCGCCGCAGGTTGCCGTCAGCGCGTCTGCACCGGCCCCGGCGGCCGTCGTAAAGGAGCGTCCCGATGCTGCGGGCAGGACTGACGTGCATTTCACCTTCATCACGGATTCCTGGGTCGAGGTCCGTGACCGGAACAATCGCATATTGCTTTCGCAACTCAACCGCGCAGGCACTGAACATCGATTGCAGGGGCGGGCTCCGCTGTCACTGGTGGTGGGCAATGCCCAGGGCGTGCGCCTGACCTATAAAGGCGCGCCGTTTGACCTCACGCCGCATACCCGCGTGGAAGTCGCGCGGTTCACCCTGGAATAATCCGTGATGGCCTGCCTGCCCGCTTACGGACCTGCGCTGCGTCGCCGCAGCGTGGGCGTGAATATTGCCGGCGTGACTGTCGGCGGCGGCGCACCGATAGTCGTGCAGTCGATGACCAACACCGATACCGTGGATGTTGCCGCGACGGTGGCGCAGGTTGCCGCACTGGCGCGCGCCGGATCAGAGATCGTGCGGATCACCGTCAACAATGCCGAAGCTGCTGCCGCCGTTCCGGTCATCCGCGAACAACTGGACCGGCGCGGCATCGACGTGCCGCTGGTCGGGGACTTTCATTTCAACGGCCACCGGCTGCTGACACAGCATCCGGCATGCGCCGAGGCGCTGGCGAAGCTGCGCATCAATCCCGGCAATGTCGGGCGCGGTTCGAAGCGCGATGAACAATTTGCGACGATGATCGAAATGGCCTGTCGCTACGGCAAGGCGGTGCGTATCGGCGTCAACTGGGGCAGTCTGGATCAGGAATTGCTGGCCCGGATGATGGACGAAAATGCCGGCAGCGCGCACCCACAGGATGCCACAGTGGTCATGCGTGCAGCGCTGGTCACTTCAGCGCTGGAGAGCGCACGCCAGGCCGAAGCGCTGGGGCTGGCGCATGACCGCATCGTGCTGTCGTGCAAGGTGAGCGGCGTGCAGGATCTGATCGCCGTGTACCGCGATCTCGCGGAACGCTGTGATTATCCGCTGCATCTTGGTCTGACCGAGGCGGGCATGGGTTCGAAGGGCATCGTCGCCTCGACGGCGGCGATGGCCATATTGCTGCAACAGGGCATCGGCGACACCGTGCGCGTGTCGCTGACGCCGGAACCCGGCGGCGACCGCACGCGTGAAGTGGTGGTTGCGCAGGAAATGCTGCAAACCATGGGGTTGCGCTCGTTTGCGCCGCTGGTGATCGCCTGTCCCGGCTGCGGACGCACCACCAGCACGGTGTTTCAGGAACTGGCAGACCGCATTCAGGGCTACCTGCGGGCACAGATGCCGGAGTGGCGCGGCCGCTATCCGGGCGTGGAAAACATGCACGTGGCGGTCATGGGCTGCGTGGTCAACGGTCCCGGGGAAAGCAAGCAGGCGAATGTCGGCATCAGCCTGCCGGGATCCGGCGAAACTCCGGTGGCGCCGGTGTTTGTCGATGGTGTCAAAACCGTCACCCTCAAAGGCGACCATATCGCCGAAGAATTCCAGCGCATAGTCGATCAGTACGTGCGCGAGCATTATGGCGCGCCCGCCACAGCGGCTGCGACCGGCGCTGCCGACTGCGTGCGGGCATGACCAAAACCGTGCAGGGCATACGCGGCATGAACGATGTGCTTCCAGCGGAAGCACCGCGCTGGGCGTTTTTCGAAGATACCGTGCGGCAGTGGGCAGACAGCTATGGCTATCAGGCGATCCGCATGCCGATCCTCGAGCGCACCGAACTGTTTGTGCGCTCCATCGGCGAAGTGACGGACATTGTCGAAAAGGAGATGTATACCTTCACTGACGCACTGAACGGCGAGCAACTGGCGTTGCGTCCCGAAGGCACGGCGTCCTGTGTGCGCGCCGTAGTCGAGCATAATTTGCTGTACCCGGGGCCGCAACGGCTCTGGTACTGGGGGCCGATGTTTCGCCACGAACGCCCGCAAAAAGGACGTTACCGCCAGTTTCATCAGGTGGGCATTGAGGCGCTGGGGTACGCGGGGCCGGACATCGATGCCGAACACATACTCATGTGCGCGCGCCTGTGGCGTGCGCTGGGGCTTGCCGATATCGAACTCGAAATCAACTCGCTCGGATCAAGCGAGGCACGTGCACGTTACCGCAGCCGGCTGGTGGCTTACCTGGAGCAGCATGCCGCCGTGCTGGATGCGGATGCGCAGCGGCGCCTGCACACCAATCCACTACGCATACTCGACAGCAAGAATCCGGCGCTGCAGGCGGTGATCACCGGGGCGCCGCAGCTTGCGGACGATCTCGATGAGGCGTCGCTGCAGGCGTTTACGGCGCTGCAGGGTTCGTTGCGTGCCGCCGGCATTGCATTTCGCGTGAATCCGCGTCTGGTGCGCGGCCTGGACTATTACAATGGCACTGTTTTTGAATGGGTGACCGGACGCCTTGGTGCGCAGGGAACGGTGTGCGCAGGCGGGCGTTATGATGGGCTCATCGAGCAGATCGGCGGCAAGCCCGCACCGGCCTGCGGCTTCGCGATGGGGGTGGAGCGGCTGCTGGCGCTGATGACCGAGAGCGGAGTGGTCGTGCCGGAAACCGGTCCCGATGTTTATGTGGTGCGGCAGGGTGCCGCCGCCGAGGTGTACGGCGACCGTCTTGCCGAGCAGTTGCGCGATGCCGGATTTGCCGTGGTCCTGCATTGCGGCGGCGGCAGTTTCAAGTCACAGATGAAAAAAGCGGATGCCAGCGGCGCGCGCTATGCGGTGATCGTGGGCGACGACGAGGCAGCGGCAGGAATGCTCAGCGTCAAGGCGCTGCGGGTGGCAAGGGAACAGGTGCGCGTTTCGCTGGCTGAAGCGTGCGAGATTATAAAATCAAGGTAAATCAATGGCTTACGATCTGGAAGAACAGGAACAACTGGCGGAAATCAAGGCGTGGTGGGCGCAGTACGGCAAGCTGGTGATCGTCGGGATCATCGGCGGCGTGCTGGTAATCGGCGGCATGCAGGGCTGGCGCTATTATCGCAACACCCAGGCAGCGTCTGCGGCCGCGCTGTTTGAACAACAGCAGCGCGCCGAACGCGCCAGCGACCACAAGAAAGTGCGCGACATCGCCGCGCAGATTGTCGAGAACTATGGCGCGACCGCCTATGCCGTGCTGGCTGCGCTGGCTGGCGCCAAAAGCGATTTCGACACCGGCGATCTGGCGGCGGCAAAACAGCGGCTGCAATGGGTCATGGCCAACGCCAAGGATCAGGAGACGGGCGACGTCGCGCGACTGCGGTTGGCACGGGTGTTGTTTGACGAGAAAAATAACGCCGAGGCGCTGAAACTGCTCGAAGTCAAACCGGTGGACAGTTTCACCGGTCTGTACGCCGATCTGAAGGGCGATGTGCTGGCTGCGCAGGGCATGCGTGCCGAAGCGCGTGCGGCGTATCAGGTGGCCCTCGACAAGAGCGATGCCGCAAGCCCGTTGCGGCAGATTCTGCAATTGAAACTCGACGCCATGGGTGAGGCCAAGTGAGCACGCAAATGAGCATGCGCCTGCTGATTATTGCGCTGCTCGGCCTGCTGCTGACGGGCTGCGAGACCGTTTCCGGCTGGTTCGGACCGGGGACCAGGCAGAAGGCGGCGGAACTGGTGACGTTTGAGGCGAAAGCCACGGCGCGCATTGTCTGGCAGAGCAGCGTCGGCAATGCCGGCCAGAGCACATTTTATCCGGCGATTTCCGGCAACACCGTCTATGTGGCCGATGCCTCGGGGCAGATTGCCGCGCTTGCTGCCGGTTCGGGCAGTACCACGGCACGGTTCGACGCCGGTGCGCGGCTGTCGGGCGGCGTCGGCTTCGGCAATGGCCTGGTGCTGGCAGGAACCGCGAAGGGCGAAGTGCTGGCCTTCGAGCCTTCCGGCAAGCCGGTATGGAAAACGCAATTGAGCGGCGCCGTGCTGTCGCCGCCGGCCGGTGCCGACGGCGTGGTGGTGGTGCGTACCGGCGATGGCCGGATTTACGGACTGAATGCCACGGACGGCAAGCAGCGCTGGGTGTACCAGCGTGCGCTGCCGTCGCTTGCCGTACGCAGTTTTGCCGGCGTGGTCGTGCATCGCGGCGCCGTGTTTGCCGGATTTCCCGGCGGGCGCCTGGCAGCCATCGCGCTCGCCAACGGCAACGTCGGCTGGGAAGCGGTTGTCGCATTGCCGCGGGGCACCACAGAGCTCGAGCGCGTCACCGACGTGACCAGTTATCCGGTCGTTGACGGTGCGCAGGTTTGCGCAGTCGCCTATCAGGGACGCGTGGCATGTTTCGACCTGATACGCGGTGAGACGGTCTGGGCACGTGATACGTCGAGCATTGCCGGCATGGGCATCGACGCGCGCGGCGCTTATGTGACGGACGAGCGCAGCGCAGTCACTGCCCTCGACCGGCGGACCGGCTCCAGCCTGTGGAAGCAGGACAAACTCGACGGCCGCTGGGCCAGTGCTCCGCTGCCGGTCGGACGCTTCGTGGTGGTCGGTGATTTTCAGGGCTATGTGCATGTGCTGTCGCGGGAGGACGGGGCATTCGTGGCCCGCATCGCGACCGACGGCAGTGCGATCCAGGTGCCGCCGGTCGCGCTGGATCTGTCCACGTTTCTCGTGCAAACGCGCAACGGCGGCGTTTTCGCGATCAGCGTCCAGTAAGTTCATAAATTCCACGGGCGCAGCGGCCGTCGTGCCGCTGCGCCGGACATGCTTTCATCATGAAACCTACAGTCGTTATTGTCGGCCGGCCCAATGTGGGGAAATCCACGTTGTTCAACCGGCTGACGCGCAGCCGTGATGCCATCGTGGCGGATGCGCCGGGCATCACCCGCGACCGCCACTATGGCGAAGGCCGGGTTGGACTGAAACCCTACATCGTGGTGGATACCGGTGGTTTCGAGCCGGAGGCGAAGGAAGGCATTTTCCATCACATGGCGCGCCAGGCACGCCAGGCGGTCGATGAAGCCGATGTGGTGCTGTTCGTGGTTGATGTCCGCGCCGGGCTGACCGGGCAGGATCATGAGATCAGCGCCGAGTTGCGGCGCAGCGGCAGGAAGGTATGGCTGGTTGTCAACAAGGCCGAGGGCATGGATCATGCGGCAGCGGCCGCGGAATTTTATGCGCTGGGTCTGGGCGAGCCGCTGGTGATTTCCGCCGAACACGGCGAATTTGTCGGCGACCTGATGGATCTGGTGCTGGCTGAATTGCCCGATCCGCAACCCGAACCGGCGGAGGCTGCGAAGCATCCGCGTATTGCCATCGTCGGTCGTCCCAATGTCGGAAAATCCACGCTGGTCAACGCCATGCTCGGTGAAGAGCGGGTAGTGGTGTTCGACAAACCCGGCACCACGCGCGACTCGATTTATGTCGAGTTCGAACGCGGCGACAAACGCTACACCCTGATCGACACCGCCGGCATGCGCAAGCGCGGACAAGTCGATGCGCCCGAAGAAAAATTTTCGGTGATCAAGACGCTGCAGTCGATCGCCGATGCGAACATTGTCATCCTGGTGCTCGACGCGCGGCAGGAGATCGCGGAGCAGGATGCGCACATCGCCGGCTTCATTCTGGAAGCCGGCCGCGCGCTGGTGGTCGCCGTCAACAAGTGGGAAGGGTTGACGGAATCAGAGCGCGAGCAGATCAAGCGCGACGGCGCACGCAAGCTGAACTTCCTCAATTTCGCCCGCTTCCATTTCATTTCAGCGCTGCAGGGGCAGGGCATCGACGCGGTGCTGCGCTCCGCCGATGATGCCTATGCGGCGGCCATGGCCAAGCTGTCCACGCCGCGGCTGACGCGGATGCTGATGCTGGCCGTGCAGCAGCAGCAGCCGCCGCGTCACGGGTTGGTGCGGCCCAAGCTGCGCTATGCGCATCAGGGCGGTTCCAACCCGCCGCGCATCATCGTCCACGGTTCGGCGCTGGAGCGCATCCCCGACAGTTATCGCCGCTATCTGGAACGATTTTTCCGCGATGCGTTCAAATTGACCGGTACGCCTCTCAGGGTCGAGTTCAGGAGCGGGCGCAACCCGTTTGCCCGCGGGGGCCCCCGTCGCAGTTAAGGGACCTCTGAAGAACTGTCGCGAGCGGCGTGAGAGCAAGGAGCACGGCGCCCCCCAAGGGGACTTGCTTCGCGGCGCGCAGGAACTGAGACATATCAAATGGATAGGCTAGGTTCCGAGCACCGCGCGACGCAGCAATCGCGCCGCGCAGCAGGTTGTTCGGAGGTTCCCTAACTCTGTGGCCAGACAGGAAAAATTAAGCTAGAGTCACTGTTCCAATAACTACAAACGAGGCCATCATGAGCAACAAAGGGCAGCTGCTACAAGACCCGTTTCTGAACGCATTGCGCAAGGAACATATCCCCGTATCGATTTACCTGGTCAACGGCATCAAGCTGCAAGGGCAGGTGGATTCGTTTGACCAGTATGTCGTCCTGCTCAAGAACACCGTGACCCAGATGGTCTATAAACACGCCATTTCGACCGTCGTTCCGGCGCGGGCCGTCACTTTGTCGGCGGACGATGATCAAGACAAGTGATTGTTTTTATTGAAATTTAATTATGTTTGAGCGTCCCGGCAGCGGCACCGACGCGGTGCTGGTGGCGCTTGATCTGGGCGAGCCGGATTACGCCGAGAGCCTCGAAGAGCTGCAACTGCTGGCCCGCAGCGGGGGCGTACGCCCGCTGGCGGTGATCCGAGGCCGCCGCGATCGTCCTGATCCGGCGCTGTATGCAGGCAAGGGCAAAGTCGAGGAAATCGGCCAGGCGGTCCGCGACAGCGGCGCCACGGTGGTGATCTTCAACCATGCCCTGAGCCCGATCCAGGAACGCAATCTCGAACGCCAGCTGGCCTGCCGGGTCATCGACCGCACCAGCCTGATCCTCGACATTTTCGCCCAGCGTGCCCGCAGCCATGAGGGCAAACTGCAGGTTGAACTGGCGCAACTGGAACACCTGTCCACGCGCCTGGTGCGCGGCTGGACCCACTTGGAACGGCAGCGGGGCGGCATCGGCATGCGCGGCCCCGGCGAAACCCAGCTGGAGACCGACCGCCGGCTGCTCGGCAAGCGCGTCAAGGTGCTGAAAGAAAAACTCGCGCGCGTGCGGTCACAGCATGCCACGCAGCGCCGCTCACGCACCCGTGCCCAGGTCTTCTCGGTATCGCTGGTGGGTTATACCAACGCCGGAAAATCAACCCTGTTCAACCGGCTGACCCATGCCGATGCCTATGCGGCCGACCAGCTGTTCGCGACGCTGGATACCACCACGCGCCGTATCAGAACCGCGGAAGGCGCCGAAGTCGTGCTCTCGGATACGGTCGGCTTCATCCGGCATCTGCCGCATACGCTGGTCGAGGCGTTCCAGGCCACGCTCGAAGAGACCGTGAATGCCAATCTGCTGCTGCATGTCATTGATGCCAGCAGCCCCGACCGTGACGCACAGATCGCGGCAGTCAATATCGTGCTGGCGGAAATCGGCGCCGACACCGTGCCGCAGATCATGGTCTTCAACAAGATTGATCGAACTGCGCTCCTGCCGCGGGCGGAGCGCGATGATTGTGCTAGAATTTCCCGGGTCTGGCTGAGCGCGATGACGGGTGATGGAGTCGATCCGCTGCGCAAAGCCATCGGGGAGCATGCTCTCGACGCCACAAACACCAGTCAGCCTGTTGCTGCCTGATGCTTTTCTTGATTTCAATTTCACGTTATTCCATTGCATACCCATGATTGATACCTCCCGGTCTTTCCGTGACCGTCTGAAAAGCGGCCTGGCCCGCATGCTTGCGCCGTTGCTGTCGTTGAACGATCCGCAGTGGGGGCGGCGTCCCGGCGGCAATAACCAGGGGCCGCCTGATCTCGATGAAATCTGGCGTTCACTGAACCGCAAGTTGAGCCAGTTGCTGGGCGGCAAGGGCGGTGGCGGTAATGGCGCCGAGCCCGGCGGCGGCATGCCGAGCGCCGGCGCGATGGGCGGCGGCGCCGGACTCCTGCTCGGGCTGGTGCTGGCCGTCTGGATGGCGAGCGGTTTCTACATCGTCAACGAGGGCCAGCGCGGCGTCGTGCTGCGCTTCGGCAAATATGTCGAGCCGCCGACGATGCCCGGACCGCGCTGGCATCTGCCGTATCCGATCGAGACCGCTGAAGTGGTCAACGTGGCGCAGGTGCGCACCATCGAAATCGGTTATCGCAACAACGTCAAGAGCAAGGTGCTGAAGGAATCGCTGATGCTCACCGACGACGAGAACATCATCGACGTCCAGTTTGCCGTGCAATATGTGCTGAAGAGTCCCAGCGATTTCCTGTTCAACAACCGCGCTACTGAGGATGCCGTGCTGCAGGCAAGCGAGACGGCGATCCGCGAAGTGGTGGGGCGCAGCAGCATGGACTTTGTGCTGTTTGAAGGCCGCGCCGAGGTTGCGGTGCGCGCACAGAAACTCATACAGGAAATCCTGGATCGCTACGGCACCGGCATCAGCATCAGCAAGGTCAGCATGCAGAACGCACAGCCGCCGGAGCAGGTGCAGTCGGCGTTTGATGATGCGGTCAAGGCCGGTCAGGACCGCGAGCGCCAGAAAAACGAGGGCCAGGCCTACGCCAACGACGTAATCCCGAAGGCGGGCGGCAATGCGGCGCGCCTGCTGCAGGAAGCCGAGGGCTATCGCCAGCGCGTCATCGAGCAGTCGCAGGGTGATGCCTCGCGCTTCCGCGCCATCGTCGCCGAATACAACAAGTCGCCGCAGGTTACGCGCGACCGGCTGTATCTGGACGCTATGCAGCAGATCATGAGCAACACCAGCAAGGTGCTGATTGACCAGAAGAGCGGCGGTAACATGCTGTATCTGCCGCTCGACAAATTGATGCAGATGTCGGCGGCTGCGGTGGCTGCCGAGACGGTCCCGACCAAAGCGGCCGAACCGGCAGCCTCGGCTGAACCTGGAACCCGCGGCCGCGAAGCCTTCCGCAGCCGTGAGCGGGAGACCCGCCAATGAAACGTAATCTGGGCGCCCTCATCACGGGCCTGCTGATATTGCTGCTGATCGCGTCAATGTCGATGTTTGTCGTGGATCAGCGCCAGAACACCATCGTGTTCCGGCTGGGTGAAGTCGTGGCCATCAAGAAGGATCCGGGCCTGTATTTCAAGGTGCCGCTGCTCGACAACGTGCGCTTTTTCGATGTGCGCATCCTGACCATCGACACTGCGGAACCCGAGCGTTTCCTGACGTCGGAAAAGAAAAACGTGCTGGTCGATCTGTTCGTCAAATGGCGCATCACGGACGTGCGGCAGTATTACGTTTCGGTGGGCGGTGACGAGATGCGCGCGCAGACGCGCTTGCAACAGACCATCAACGATGGCCTGCGCGCAGAATTCGGCAATCGCACCGTGCACGAAGTGGTTTCCGGAGAGCGCAACCAGATCATGGATTTGATGCGCAATCGGGCCAATGAAGATGCCGGCAAGATCGGAGTTGAAGTGCTGGATGTGCGGATCAAGCGCGTGGACCTGCCGCAGGAGGTGAGCGTGGACGTCTACCGCCGCATGGAGGCCGAGCGCAAGCGGGTGGCCAACGAGCAACGCTCGACGGGTGCCGCGGAATCGGAAAAAATCCGAGCCGATGCCGATAAACAACGCGAGGTGCTTCTGGCCGAGGCCTATCGCGACGCGCAGCGCATCAAGGGTGAAGGCGATGCCAAAGCCGCCGCGAATTATGCGAAAGCCTACGAAATCAACCCCGAGTTCTACGCGTTCTACCGCAGCCTTGAAGCCTATCGCGCGAGCTTCAAGAACAAGAGCGACGTGCTGGTGCTGGAGCCGAACTCGGAATTCTTCAAATACCTGAGATCCAGCAAGCCCGGCGGCAAGTAATGGCGGCAGGTGGTTTTCCCGCCCGAGCCGGCACCGCGTGACCGACAGCGTCCTGACGGCTTTTGCGCTGCTGCTGGTGCTGGAGGGGCTGGCCCCTTTCCTGGCGCCGGCGCTGTGGCGCGAGACTTTCCGCCGCCTGCTGGAGCTGGGTGACGGCCAGCTGCGCTTCATCGGCCTGTCGTCGATGCTGGCCGGGCTGATCCTGCTGTTTTTCGTGCGCGGCTGAAACCCGAACTACTATCTATAATGCGCGTTTGCGCCGTTGTTGGCGTTGCCTGGCTTTACACCTTGATGACTACCCCATGAGAACCTGGCTGCTGCCTGAATACATCGAGGACATCCTCCCGGAGGAGGCGCGCCGCATCGAGCGGCTGCGCCGGCGCATCCTCGACGACTTTGCGGTGCATGGCTATGAACTGGTCATGCCGCCGCTGCTTGAATACGTCGATTCACTGCTGACCGGCACCGGGCACGATCTCGACCTGCAGACCTTCAAGCTGGTGGATCAGCTCTCCGGCCGCATGCTCGGCGTGCGCGCCGACATCACGCCGCAGGTAGCGCGCATTGATGCGCACCTGCTCAATCGCGGCGGGGTAACGCGGCTGTGCTACAGCGGCAGCGTGTTGCGCACGCTGCCAGACGGCATGAACCGGACGCGCGAGCCGCTGCAGATCGGCGCGGAAATCTACGGCCATCGCGGTATCGACAGCGATGTCGAAGTGCAGCGGCTGATGCTGCGGGCGCTGCAACTGGCGGGCGTGAACGACGTCTCCATCGACATCGGTCACGTCGGCATCTTTCGCGCGCTGTTGCGCCGTGCCCGTGTGGCGGCGCCGCTGGAGGCGGAATTGTTTCAGGCCATGCAGGCCAAGGATGCGCCGGCGATTAACGGCCTGGCGCGCAAACTCGACCGCACGACGCGCCAGGCGCTGGCCGATCTGCCCGGACTGTATGGCGGAGCGGAGGTGCTGGCGAAAGCGCGGCGCGTGCTGCCGCCGTTGCCGGAAATCCGCGCGGCGTTGCGCGATCTGTCGGCGCTGTCGCGGCGGCTGGCTGACCGTGCGCGCATCCGCAGTTTTGATCTGGGTGAGCTGCGCGGCTACCACTATCACAGCGGCGTGGTGTTCGCGGCGTACGCGAATACCCGTCCCAACGCGGTGGCGCAGGGCGGGCGTTACGACGAGGTGGGCAAGGCCTTTGGCCGCGCCCGCCCGGCGACCGGCTTCAGCACGGATCTGCGCGAGCTGGCGGCAACCGGCACCCAGATGCCGCCCGGATCGCGGGTGCTGGCGCCATACCGGTCCAATGACCGCGCGCTGCAGCAGCGCATCGCCGCTTTGCGCGGGCGCGGCACCGTCGTCATCGAGGATCTGCCGGGACACGCGCGCTACCGCGCGGAACTGGGCTGCGACCGGGCGCTGGTGCGGCGCGCAGGGCGCTGGGTGGTTCAAAAATTACGTTAAATAATAAAATTAAGTATATTATTTAACATATTGATTTAATTAAATATTTTTAATCCATTAACTGCCGATCGGCATCGCGAAAGCAACAAGGATCAT
Organism: uncultured Bordetella sp.; assembly: GCA_964486865.1. GTDB lineage: Bacteria > Pseudomonadota > Gammaproteobacteria > Burkholderiales > SG8-41. Next base: position 1,806 of record CAZAOZ010000008.1, on the reverse strand, counting down.
GACCAAAAATGTAGTCGTAGTCGGTACCCAGTGGGGTGATGAAGGCAAGGGCAAGATCGTTGACTGGCTCACCGACCGCGTGCAGGGCGTGGTGCGTTTCCAGGGCGGCCACAACGCCGGCCACACGCTGGTGATCAACGGCAAGAAGACCGTGCTGCACCTGATTCCGTCGGGCATCCTGCGCGACAAAGTGGCCTGCTATATCGGTAACGGCGTGGTGCTCTCGCCGGAAGCGCTGCTCGAAGAGGTTGGCACGCTGACGGCGGCCGGCGTCGATGTCGCGGGGCGGCTCAGGATCAGCGAAGCCTGTCCGCTGATCCTGCCGTATCACGTGGCGCTCGACCGCGCGCGCGAAGCCGCGAAAGGCGCGGGCAAGATCGGCACCACCGGCCGCGGCATCGGTCCGGCGTACGAAGACAAGGTGGCGCGGCGCGCGATCCGCCTGCAGGATCTGTTTCACCGCGAGCGCTTCGCCGCCAAGCTCGGCGAAGTGCTGGATTTTCACAACTTCGTGCTGAAAAACTATTTCAAGGTGGAGACCGTCGGCTTCCAGAAAACGCTGGACGACTCCATGGCGTTCGCCGAGCGCATCAGGCCGATGGTGGTCGATGTGCCGCGATTGCTCTATGAAGCGCAGCAGAAAGGCGACAACCTGCTGTTTGAAGGTGCGCAGGGCACGCTGCTCGACGTGGATCACGGCACCTATCCGTTCGTCACCTCCAGCAACTGCGTGGCGGGCGCGGCGGCAGCCGGCGCGGGCATCGGCCCGCAGCACCTGCATTACATACTGGGCATCACCAAGGCCTACACCACGCGGGTTGGTTCGGGACCGTTTCCGACCGAGCTCGACGACGATATCGGCAGGCAGATTGCCACGCGCGGCAACGAGGTCGGCGCGACGACCGGCCGTCCGCGGCGCTGCGGCTGGTTCGACGCGGCGGCACTGAAGCGCTCGATCCAGATCAACGGCGTGTCGGGCCTGTGCGTGACCAAGCTCGATGTGCTCGACGGCATGGAAAGCGTGCAACTGGGGGTCGGCTACAAAATGAACGGCGTCGCCCGGGACATACTGCCGTTCGGCGCGGAACTGCTGGCGGAGTGCCAGCCGGTGTACGAGGAAATGCCGGGCTGGCAGGACAGCACCGTGGGCGTCACGCGTTTCGATGACCTGCCGGCTGCCGCGCGCAACTACCTCAAGCGCATGGAAGCCGTCTGTGGTGTGCCGATCGACATGGTGTCAACGGGCGCGGATCGCGAACATACTATCGTTCGCCGCAATCCATTTGATTGACAGTGATGAGCGCGGAGTGATGAGTGATGAGCGAAACCCCGGGCTGGAGGTACGCACGACGCGGTTTGCGCTGGAAATCATAAAATTGTGTTCGGAGCTGCCGCAGTCGATGCCAGCGCAAGTGCTTGGGCGGCAGATTCTGCGTTCCGGAACTTCGGTTGGTGCCCAATACAGGGAGGCCAAACGCGCAAAATCGGTCGCTGATTTCATCAGCAAAATCGAAGGCGCTACACAGGAAATCGAAGAGACCAGCTACTGGCTGGAGTTGCTGAACGGTTCGGCCATGGCGGCCGAAAAGCGGACGGCGCCCCTGGTATCAGAGGCAGAGGAACTGACCGCCATGCTGGCGGCCAGTGCCAAAACTGCCAAACGTCGCAGGCAATGAGCTTGTATTCATCACTCATCACTCCGCACTCATCACTAAAAAACTTGGTGCCCAGAAGAGGACTCGAACCTCCACGGTATTACCCGCCAGCACCTGAAGCTGGTGCGTCTACCAATTCCGCCATCTGGGC
>CAZAOZ010000007.1:0-80030 GCA_964486865.1 uncultured Bordetella sp. | reverse complement strand
ATGGAACCCAGCACCGACATCACCAGCAGCACCGGCGGCACCACCACCTTGACGAAGCGCGTCCACAGCTGCCGGCGCGATACCGCATCGCGCTCTTCCACGGGAATCGGCGGCACGAGATCGGGTTTCACCATGCCGATGATCACGATATAAACGCAATAGATCGCCGCCAGCAGCATGCCCGGCATCACGGCCGCGGCGAACAGCGTGCCCACCGACAGCTGCAGGATGTCCGCGAGCAGGATCAGGATCAGGCTGGGCGGGATGATCTGGCCCAGCGTGCCCGAGGCGCAGATTGCGCCGCAGGCGATACCCGGGTCGTAGCCGCGCTTGAGCAGCGTCGGCAGCGTCAGCAGGCCCAGCGTGATTACCGTCGCACCGACGATGCCGGTGGTCGCGCCCATCAGCACGCCGACGCCGATGATGCCGATGGCCATGCCGCCGCGCAGCCCGCCGGCGAGATGGCCCACGACATCGAGCAGGTCGTCGGCAAGTCGCGATTTTTCGAGCATGACCCCCATGAACACGAACAGCGGGATCGCCAGCCACTGGTAATTGGCGACCACGCCGTAGATGCGCGCCGGCAGCAGGTTGAACAGGCCTGGACCAAAGCCCAGCACGCCGAAGACAAAGCCGGTGGTCGCCAGCGTCAGCGCCACCGGCACGCCCAGCATGAGCAGCCCGAAAAACGCCACCAGCATCAGGATGGCGAGAATTTCCGTAAAACTCATGATTTCAGCGCTTTCAGTTTTTTCATTACGCCGATGATGATCGCCACGCACTGCAGGATCAGGAACAGGAAGCCGATCGGAATCAGGGCTTTAAGCACCCAGCGGTGCGTCAGTCCGCCCGGATCGGAAGACTGCTCGCCGATCACATACGACTGCTGCACGTATTTCACCGACAGCCAGATGATGGCCAGAGAAATGGCAATACACAGCACCGCGGACAGGAGATCCACCAGCAGCTTGTTGCGCGCACTGAAGTTCGCGTACAGCACATCGACGCGCACATGCTCGCCGTGCAGCAGCGCATAACTCATGCCGAACAGGATCAGCGGCGCCAGCAGATGCCACTCGAGTTCCTGCGCCCACACCGAACCGTAACTGAACATGTAACGGAACAGCACATTGATCGCCATCAGCACGACGATCACCAGCGCGAGCCACGACGTGGCCCGGCCGGTAAAGTCGGTGAAGCGTTCGATTCCGGTGCGGATGTCAGCCGCGGCGAGCTTAGCCACGGATCTTGTTGTGGTACACGGTTTCGCTGTAACCGGCCCACGCGTCGTACTTGGTTTTGTACGCCATGTACGAGTCATGCACCTTCTTCACCAGCGGATCCTTGGCCACGGCTTCGGCCAGCACCTTCTTCGTGGTGTCGCGCAGCGCCTTGACTACCGCATCCGGCAGCGGCTTGGCAATCACCTTCTGGTTTTTGATCAGATCCTCCATCGCCTCCGCGTTGGTACGCTGGCACCAGGCTTCGCTGATGACGTTGCAGGCGGCCGCGGCGTTTTCGACTACCGCCTGCAGATCCTTGGGCAATTTCTCCCATGCCGCCTTGTTGATCAACAGTTCCGACACCGTGGCCGTCTCATGCCAGCCGGTGGTGTAATAAAATTTCGCGGCCTTGTGCAGGCCAAGCCGGCGATCCTGAAACGGGCCGACAAATTCCGCGGCATCGATCACGCCCCGTTCAAGGGCCGGGAATATTTCGCCCCCCGGCAGCAGCTTCACATCGACACCGAGCTCCGCATACACCTTGCCGGCGAGGCCGGGGATGCGCATCTTCAGACCCTTGAAGTCGGCAACGGTCTTGATCTCCTTCTTGAACCAGCCGGTCATCTGCACGCCGGTGTTGCCGCAGGGCATGGCCACCATGCCGAAGGGTGCATAGACCTCGTTCCACAACGCGATCCCGCCGCCGTCGTAGAGCCAGCCGTTGATGCCCTGGAAGTTCAGTCCGAACGGCACCGCGGTGAAATACTGTGCGGCAAAGGTCTTGCCGGTCCAGAAATAACTGTTGGCGTGGTTCATTTCGACCGTTCCCGAGCGAACCGCGTCAAAACCCTCCAGCGCGGGAATCAGTTCTCCCGCACCGAACACCTGGATTTTGAGACGGCCGTTGGACATGGCCTCAATACGCTTGGCAAGGTCCACCGCGCTGCCCGGCCCGTCCATGTAGAACGGCGCGCCCTTGGGATAGGCGCTGGTCATTTTCCAGGAAAAGGTCTGGGCCGACTGCGCCCGCGAAATCATCGGAAAGCCGGCGATTGCGGCGCCGGTGGCGGCTACAGCACCGCCCTTGAGAAACTTGCGTCTGTTTGTCATCGCGATCTCCAAAGTAGTCGGTATGTATAGATCAAGGCGGGTTCTGCGACAGCAGACTACCGCAGAATCCCGCCGGAGTGAAAACTTACTGTCTTGCGCAGTGCATCAATAGGTCTTGTACTGGAGATACTTGCCGCTCATGACAATCTTTACCCGATCCCCCTTGGGATCAGCTTCACGCTGGAGATCCATCTTGAAATCGATGGCGCTCATGATGCCGTCGCCGAATTCCTCATGTATCAATTCCTTGAAGGTCGTGCCGTAGATGCTGACCAGTTCGTAGAAACGGTAGATCAGGGGGTCGGTCGGCACCACTGTCGGCAACGACCCTTTGTACGGCACCTGCTGCAACAGCAGCACTGCATACGGGGGCAATCCGAGCAGCTTGCCTGCCGCAGCGGCCTGGGCCCTGGTCATCTGCATCTGGCCGAGCAGCGCCGCCGTCGTCCATTCCTTGCTCTCGCCCACCGCTTTGGCAATTTTGGTCCACGACAAACCCTTCCTGATTTTCGCCTCGACGACCAGTTCGGTCACATCGGTGCGCTTCATCGGTCTGGTCATGCTGGCCGCAGCCAGCAACCCTGCGGGCACATCATTTTTTTTCACTGCATTCTCCTTTGTGTTGTAAATCGGGTTTATTTGACGACAGCGAGTGGCGGTTTCGGCACTTCGACAGCAGCTGCCTCCGCCGGATCCAGCCCCGGCGTCACCAGCGGCGGGTGCCGCGGATCGTAGTCGGCCGAGCCGCCGGCAAATGCTTTCGAACGGTCCACCAGGAAATCGATCAGGTGGTTGCGGATACGGTAGTAATGCGGGTGCTTGTGCAGGTCGTGGCGGGTGCGGCTGCGCGGCATGGTGTTGACGACGATTTCCGCGATCCGCGCGTGCGGCCCGTTGGTCATCAGGATGATCTTGTCAGCCAGCAGGATGGCTTCATCGACATCGTGCGTGATCATGAACACCGTCTGCCGGGTCTCGGCGCAAATGCGCAGCACCTCTTCCTGCAGTACGCCGCGGGTCAGCGCATCAAGCGCCGAGAACGGTTCGTCCATCAGCAGCATCTTCGGCCGGATCGCCAACGCGCGGGCAATGCCGACGCGCTGCTTCATGCCGCCGGAGAGTTCCGCCGGGCGCTTTTTTTCCGCACCCGTCAGATTGACCAGATCAATGTACTGCTGGCAGTGCGTATGCACCTTCTCGCGGCCCCACTCCGGCCAGCGCGAGGTCACTGCAAACGCAATGTTGCCCATCACCGACAGCCACGGCATCAGCGCGTGGCTCTGGAAAATGACCGCGCGATCGAGGCTGGGCCCGCTCACTTCGCGGCCTCCGACAAACACGTAACCGGAAGAAGACTGCTCAAGTCCCGACAGCACATTGAGAATGGTGGTCTTGCCGCAGCCGGAATGCCCGATCAGACAGACAAATTCGCCCGACTCGACCGAAAAATGCAGATCTTCGAACACCGTGGTTGCCGCGCCGTCGCGGCCGGTGAACTGTTTGCTGATGCCTTCAATGCGGATCAGTGCGTCGCTCATGTTGTTCTGCGCCTATTCCGGAAACGTCACCAGTCTGGTCAGCCGGGCGAGCATCAGGTCGAGCATCATGCCCACCAGACCGATGGCAAGAATGGCCGTCAGGATGTTGGTAATCGACAGGTTGTTCCATTCGTTCCACACGAAATAACCGATGCCGGTACCGCCGACCAGCATCTCGGCGGCGACGATCACCAGCCAGGCAATACCGATGGAAATGCGCATGCCGGTCATGATGGTCGGCGCAGCGGCGGGCAGAATCACCCGGAAGGCGGTGCGCAGCGGCCCCACCTCCAGCGTGCGCGCGACATTCAGCCATTCGCGGCGCACACTCGCCACGCCGAATGCGGTGTTGATCAGCATCGGCCACAGCGAGCAGATGAAAATCACGAAAATCGCCGAGATCGAACTGTCTTTCAGCGTAAACAGCGCCAGCGGCATCCACGCCAGCGGCGAGATCGGCTTCAGCACCTGGATGTACGGATCGAGCGCACGGTACACCGTCGGCGACATGCCGATCAGAAAACCAACCGGGATCGCCACCAGCGCCGCCAGCAGATAACCCAGCGTCACCCGCGCGATGGAGAATCCAAGCTGAATGCCGATGCCCTTGTCGTTGGGGCCGCGGTCGTAGAACGGCTCTTGCAGGTGTTGCCAGATCTTGCCGCCAACGTCGGCCGGCGACGGAAACGGCGATTTCTGCCCGGACGCGGCCGCCGCGCCTAGGAGTTGCGAGTACTCGGTACTGGCCGTCACCGGCACCACCTTGGGCAACGTCAGCGCGTGCCAGATGCCGATGAACAGCAGAAACACCAGCAGCGAAATCGCCGGCGCCCGCCAGTTGAGCAGTTGTTTCATGTCAAGGCCGCTTGATGGCAAAACTGGCGATGTAGGCATCGGGCCTGGCCGGATCGAACTCCTTGCCCATCACCGAGAACTTCTTCGACATGGTCGTCGGCGGCTTCATGCCGACATCCTTCATCAGTTTTGCGGCGTCGGTCGCGAGGAACACCTCGCGCGCGACCCTGGCGTAATCGACGTCGCCCTTGATCTGTCCCCAGCGTTTCATCTGCGACATGATCCAGATTGCAAACGAGTGCCACGGGAACGGGTCGAAGTCGATGCGGTTGGGTTCCTTGATCACATTGCCCAGGCCGTCAGCGTAAGTGCCGGTCAGCACCTGTTCAATTACAGTAACAGGCTGGTTCAGGTAATTCGCCGGCGCGATGGCCTCGGCGATCTGCTTGCGGTTCTCCGGCTTGGCGGCAAATGCGGTTGCCTCCATGATGGCCTTCAGCAATGCGCGATAGGTGTTGGGCATCCTGGTGACAAACTCCTTGCTCGCCGCAAATGCACAGCAGGGATGTCCTGCCCAGATGTCCTTGGTCAGCAAATGGATGAATCCGACGCCGTCGTACACCGCGCGCTGGTTGACCGGATCCGGCGCCAGAAAGCCGTCGATGTTGTCAGCACGCAGATTGGCCACCATCTCGGGTGGCGGCACCGAACGGATCTGCACGTCGCGGTCCGGATCCAGCCCGTGCTCGGCCAAGTAATAGCGCAACAGATAGTTGTGCATCGAATAATCGAAAGGCACGGCGAACTTGAAGCCCTTCCAGGATTTAGGATCGCGCTTGTCCTTGTGCTTGACCGCCAGCGTGATCGCCTGGCCGTTGATGTTTTCAATGGCCGGCACCGTATAGGGGACAGCGTTGGCCCCCACGCCCAGCGTGATGGCGATCGGCATCGGCGACAACATGTGCGCCGCGTCGTATTCCTTGTTCATGGTCTTGTCGCGGATCACTGCCCAGCCGGCGGTCTTGACCACATCGACGTTGAGACCCTGCCGCGCGTAAAAACCCATCGGCTGCGACATGATGATCGGCGTCGCGCAGGTGATCGGGATGAAGCCGACCTTCAGTGAGGTTTTTTCCAGTTTGCCGGTCTGCGCAAACGCTTCCTGCGCCAGGCCCAGCGGGAACAGGCTCGAAATCGCCGCCAGCGCCGCGCCGGAACCGACCGCATTCAGGAAATGCCGCCGCGTCGCATCGTGCGGAAACAGCGCACGCATCACTGCGGCCTCGACCACCCGATTGCCCAGCGCTTCGCTGTCGCTGATTTTCAGTGCAAAGTCGGCGTCATGGGCTGCGGCACTGGCATGCTGTCCGCAGGAACAGCCGCGGGTCAATGACGTACCGGCATCGAACGGATCCTTGAACACAGACATAAGCAACCTCCTTGAGAAAATTGTCGCTGTGTCTGTTATTGCAGCAAGCGTGCCAACTTGCGATTTCCGCCGAAAGATATTTATAAATATTTGTTTTTAAACAATAATCAACCATGGATTGCGGCATTCATCAGGAGAAAAAAACATCAGCGGTACACTTCGCGCCGCGCTGAACGCCACATGACGGTGCGCGACCGCACTGATTACGTGCAGCCATATCCCATCCCGCCCCGCGAACGGGCACAAGCTAAAATAGGACCATGCCGGTACCACTGATAACCAGAACAGCCGCGGTGCTTTGCGCACTGACGCTCGCCGACTGTGCGACCAATCCCGTCACGGGCAATCCCAACTTCGTGACCATGTCCGAGTCGCAGGAAGTCAATGTCGGACGCACTGAAGACAAAAAAGTCCGCGAGCAGTACGGCATTTATGCAGACGCGGCACTGCAGCGCTATGTCAACGATATCGGCCAGCGTCTCGCCAGGGCCAGCCACCGCGCCGGACTGAATTACCAGTTTCTGGTCGTCGATTCGCCGGAGATCAACGCCTTTGCGCTGCCCGGCGGCTATATCTACATTACCCGCGGCATCCTCGGCTACCTGAACTCCGAGGCCGAACTGGCTGCCGTGCTCGGCCACGAGATCGGCCATGTCACCGCGCGGCATTCGGTGCAGCAGATCTCGGCGTCCACCGCGGCCAACGTCGGCGCCTCGGTACTGCAGATACTTGTGCCGCAGGTGCGCAACGCCGCCGGCGACCTGCTGGTCAACGTGCTGGGCAGTGCAATTCTGTCGGGCTACGGCCGCGAACACGAACTGGAAGCCGACCGCCTCGGCGCCGAATATCTGGCGCGCACCGGCTATGACCCGCAGGCGATGATCAAGGTTGTCGGCGTGCTGAAAAACCAGGAGCTGTTCGATGCCGAAGTGGCCAAGGCCGAGGGCCGCGAACCGCGCGCCTATCACGGCCTGTTTGCCTCGCATCCGGACAATGACACCCGGCTGCAGGAAGTGGTGCGCGAAGCAGTCAAGTTCAAAAGCGCGGAGAACCGCGTCAACCGCGAGGAGTTCCTGCGTCGCATCGATCGCATGGTGTACGCAGACAGCCCCGAGCAGGGCATCGTGCGCAACAATACCTTCTATCACAGCGAATTCGGGCTGACCCTGCGCTTCCCTGCCGGCTGGAAAGTACGGAACAGTGCGGAGAGTGTTGCCGCGCAAAGTCCCGATCGCGCGGCGCTGATCGACCTGCGCGGCGCCGGGCGCGCCGAAGGCACGCCGGCCAACGTGTTGCGCAAAATCCTCAAACTCGGCAGCGGCAGCGAAGTCACGCCGACCACCCTCGGCGGCCTGCCGGCGGCGGTCACTGAAATCAGTGTGTCCGGCAGACCCACGCGCGTCACCGTCGTGTTCCTCGGCAAATCCGCGTTCGCCATCGGGCAGCAGGCCAACTCCGCGGGCGCATTCCGCCAGCATGCGGCAGCGATGGATGCCGCAACAAAAAGTTTCCACCCGATCACCGCCGAGGAACGTGCGCTGGCCAGACCGCTGCGCATGCGTGTCATCACTGCGGGCGCAGGCATGACGTTCGCCGAGCTGGCGCGCACCTCGCCGCTGGGCCATTTCGCCGAAAACCATCTGCGCGTCCTCAATGGTCTGTATCCGCGCGGCGAACCCACCGCGGGGCAGCCGCTGAAAATCGTCGAATAGCGCCCGCCCGACGCATTGCGGATGCGATAATCCGCGCAATAACAACACGGGGAATGTCCGTGAGCCTTGCGCTGCGCCCGCTGCTGATCGCCATACTGTGCCTCGCCTGGCTGCTGCCGGGCCTGGTCGGGCATGACCCGTGGAAACCCGACGAGGCGTACACCTTCGGCGCGGTCTATGAAATCCTGCAGGGCGGCAGTTGGGTCATTCCGCAGATTGCCGGCGAACCCTTCATCGACAAGCCGCCGCTGTTCTACCTGAGCGCTGCCGTCAGTGCGTGGCTTTTTTCACCGCTCCTGCCGCTGCACGACGCCGCGCGACTGGCTGCCGGTCTCTACATTGCGCTGGCCCTGCTGTTCATCGCGCTCGCTTCACGCGAGCTGCATGGCGAACACCAGGGGCTGAAAGCGGCGCTGCTGCTGCTCGGCTGCCTGGGCCTGGTGGTTCGCGGCCATCAGTTGATTTCCGATGTCGCCGCGCTGGCGGGTTTTGCCATGGCCTACTATGGCGCGGCGCTGGCCGCGCGCCGTCCCGTACCCGGCGGCTTCTGGCTGGGCACCGCCTGCGGCCTGGTGTTCATGACGCAAGGCATCCCCGAGGCGGCGATGATCGCGGTCATCGCCGCAGCGCTGCCGCTGGTCAATTACCGCTGGCGCACGCCGCAGTTCGCCGCAACGCTGGGGGTTGCCCTCGCCGCCGCGCTGCCGTGGCTGGCGCTGTGGCCGCTGCTGTTTTTCCAGCGCGACCCGGTATTGTTCGACGCCTGGCTCACCGCCGAAAACCTCGCGCGCTTTTTCGATCCGGGAAACCTGCCGCGCGGCTTCGGTTACTACCTGCGCATCCTGCCCTGGTACGCGTTCCCGGTATGGCCGCTCGCGCTGTGGGCGCTGTGGCGCGCGCGGCGCATGCAGCAGCTCGCCGCCACCGGCATCCTGCTGCCGGTGCTGGGTTTCGTGGTCACCCTGCTCATGCTCAGCGGAGCAACCGAAGCGCGTGAACTCTACGCACTGCCGATGCTGATCCCGCTGGCGCTGCTCGCGGTGCCTGCCATCGAACCGCTGCGCCGCGGCGCAGCCAGCGGCTGGCACTGGTTCAGCATCATGGTGTTCACTTTTTTCGTCATCGTGTTCTGGTTCTACTGGAGCGCGCTGGAACTCGGCTTGCCGGCGCGCCTGCACAACCATCTGCACACGCTCCGCCCCGGCTACGACTTCGGCTTCCGCTGGCTGCCGTTCCTGATCGGGCTCGCCTATACCGCGGGCTGGTTTGCGCTGCTGGCAAAACTGCCGCGCAACGCCGAGCGGCCGCTGATGGTGTGGGTCGGCGGCATTGCCGTCGCCTGGGCGCTGCTGGCGACACTGCTCATCGGCTGGCTCGACACTGCAAAAAGCTACCGCTCGATGATCGCCGACATGAGCCGCGCCATGCCCGCGCAGCATCGCTGCTTTGCCAGCCGCGATCTCGGCGAGGCACAGCGTGCGCTGCTGCATTATTTTGGCGGATACCGCACCGAGCGCGTCGAAGTGAAGCCGCAGGCGTTCGCCTGCGATCTGCTGCTGACGCAGGGCCGCCCGCTCGACGAACTGGTGATGACGCAGGACTGGAAAAAAATCTGGGAAGGCCACCGGCCCGGCGACAAGGACGAGCGTTTCCGGCTCTACCAGCGATCCGTCAAGAAATAACTGCAGTGAGCGACACCCTGCAGCGCTTCATCTTTGAACACGCGCCGATCCGCGGCGAACTGGTGCAACTCACCGCCACCTGGCAGGCCGTCACCGAACGCCACACCTATCCCGCGCCGCTGCGCAAGATCCTCGGCGAATTGATGGCTGCAGGCGCGCTGCTCGCCGCCACGCTCAAATTCGAGGGTACGCTGATCCTGCAGTTGCACGGCAGCGGCCCGGTAAAGCTGATCGTCGTCGAATGCGCGGCAGGCCATGCGATGCGCGCCACCGCCAAATGGGAAGGCGATCTGCCGGAAGACAGCCCCTCCGCAGGCGGTTTGCGCGCGCTGCTCGGCAGCGGCCGTTTTGTCATCAATCTGGTGCCTGAATCCGGACAGCAGAGTTATCAGGGCGTGGTTGATCTGAACGCCGACAGCATCGCCGCCGCGCTGGAGCATTACATGGCGGCCTCGGAGCAGATCGACACGCGGCTGTGGCTCGCCAGCGACGACACGCACGCCGCCGGCCTGCTGATCCAGAAACTGCCGGAACGCGATGCGGCGGATGCCGACGCATGGCCGCGCGCCGTGCACCTCGCCGCCACCATAAAGGCGCAGGAATTGCTGACCTTGGCGCCTCAAGCGCTGCTGCACCGGCTGTTTCACGAGGAAGACCTGCGCGTATTCGAGCCGCGCCCGGTATTTTTCCGCTGCTCATGCTCGCGCGAACGCGTGACCGGCATGCTGCGCATGCTGGGCATCGGCGAAGTGCGGAAGATCATCGCCGAGCGCGGGGAAGTCGAAGTGCGTTGCGAGTTCTGCAACCGGCGTTATGCGTTCGATGCCGTCGACAGTGAAGAAGTTTTTGCCGCTGCGGTTGCCGCGCCCGCAAAAAAAACCCGCCACTAGGGCCTGGCGCCCTGGCGCGCACCCTGCGGCCAGGGTTGCCACAGCCGGCGTGACTTATTGCAAATCATGCACGCGCCGCGCTTGATCCAAGTCAAGTGCAGCGCACGGCAGCCCTGTAAATTGGCAATACGCCGGATTGGCGCAAAGGGGTGTCCGGGCTGCCGGGCTATTCCGCATGACTGAAAAAAACCGGATCATCGATGCGCTGGGCGAACGCGCGCTGCTGCTGCCGTCCCTGATCAACGCGGCGCTTTCCGCCAACGACCAGACCAAGTATCTGTTCACGCTGCTGCAGGCGGCCAAAAGCCGCGCCGACCATCCCGACGCGGCGTTCTCCAACCTGCGCCAGGAACGGCTGACCAACGAACTCGCCGACGAGGAATTCGACCGCGTGGTCGAGCGCAGCGAACTCGACGCCGACAGTCTGTACCGCATTCCGGGCGCCGGGCACATCGTCGAACTGGTGATGCGCAACATCAAGGCCATGCTCGATCCGGTCGAGATGGCTGCCGGCGCGGACGGCGAGGCGCGGCAGTTCGCCGAACGCTACCAGCAGCTGGCGCACGGCGCGGCGCAGTTGACCGGGGACACCATCAGCGGCGACGCGATTGCGGCGCTGACCTCGGGCAGCCGTGAGCGCGGCGACAGCCCCCATCTGCTGGTCATGGATCTGCACAAGGCGCTCAACCGCCTGCAGGTAACCATCGCCGCCGAGTCGATCGACGGCGCGCGCGTCTATGGCATCAAGCCCGCGGACCGGTCGCTGGTGAAGGCATTCATGCGCGGGGTGCGGCTGACCGCGCCGCTCAAGTTCGACCACCCCGGCCTCGGCACCACCGCAACCCGCAACGGCGAGAAGCTGGTGATCCAGAACGACATCGGGACTACCGACGCCCACGTGCTGGTGATCCACATCAGCGGCCAGACCGTTACGCTGACCTACACCGACGTCCATCTGCAGCGCCTGCTGTTCTTCGAAAGCCTGTTCGAGCGCTATGACGTGAACTGGGAAGACACGCTGTCGCGCAAGGACAAGACCATGGATACCGGCGTCTATCACCTGCGCATCGGTCGCCACACCGCCGCCGACAAGGCCGGGATCGAAGAGTACCTGAGCTTTCTCGGTTCGCGCCTGGTATTCCTGATCGACTGGAACCGCGCGCGCAAGCGCCTGCGCAACTTCCTGTCCAAGGACGATACGCTGCAGCTGCTGAAGTGGGCGGCCGACGGCAACCTGGGACACATGGCGTTCCTCAAGATCGGCGGTGAGCAGGTCATCTACGATGCGCTCGAATTTGTGGTCAAGGGGCCGCATCATTTCGGGGAGCGCCTCACCGACATGCTCGGCCGGCGCGAGGCGGCGCAATACCTGCGCTATGTCATCAAGGCCAGCAGCGAAGGCCTGCGCGGGGGCCGCTCCGAATCCCTGATCCGCGACGAGATCAAGGTGGAATTGCTCAACTACGTGCGCAGCGCCCAGCAGAACCTGATCGACATCGCTGCCGGGCACGCGACGCTGATTATCGAACTGGCGAGCAGCATCCAGGACACGCTGCTGAAAGCCCGGCTGCCCGAGGTCCGCGAACTGATCGAGCGCAACGCCGCGCGTGCCAAGGAATGGGAACGCGAGGCCGATGCGCTGGTCAACACCGCGCGCGCCACCGTCAAACTGACGGATTCGGGGAGTTTTTTCAGCGGCCTCGTTGAAGCGGCGGACGACGTCGCCGACGACCTTGAAGATGCCGCGTTCCAGCTGACGCTGCTGCCGGCGCAGGCCTGGCGCGGCGACATCTGCCGGCCGGTGCAGGGCCTCTCCGACCTGATGGTGCAGGGTGCCCAGGAATTCCTGAAAGCGCTGGAGACCACGCGCTACCTGCACCGCGGCGGCCTGCGCGAGGATGTGCAGGACTTCCTCGAAGCCATCCACCGCATCATCGAAGTCGAGCAGCGCAGCGACGAGGCGCAGCGCAGTGCCAAGCGGGCGCTGGTCGAAGGCGATTTCGGCGAAAAAGAAATCTACGTTTACACCGGGGCGGTGATGAGCCTCGAGGAATCCGCCGACGGTTTGCTGCACGCGGGACTGATGCTGCGCGACTACGTGCTGGGCGAGGTCATGCTCAGATGAGCGCCGCCGCAGGCAAACGCATCTTCGTCATCGCCGGGGCCGGCGCCGAGCCGCTCACCGCGGACGCGCAGGCCATGGGCTTCAAGGCCTATAACCTCGCGCGCATGGCCGCAGTCGGCCTGCCGGTGCCGCCGGCCTTCGTGCTGGGTACCGGCTTCTGCCGGACCCTGATCAAGCCGGCGACCGATGCGGCGCCCGAACTGCGCGAGCTGCTCGCCGTCAACATGCGCCGCATCGAGGACGCCAGCGGCCTGGCATTCGGCGGTGCCCGCCGCCCGCTGCTGGTGTCGGTACGCTCGGGCGCGCAGGTATCGATGCCGGGCATGCTGGAAACCCTGCTCAACGTCGGCCTGACCGACGCCACGCTGCACGGTCTGTTGCGCATGACCGGCAACCCGCGTCTGGTGTGGGATTCGTACCGGCGGCTGGTGCAGGCGTTCGCCGTGATCGTGCATGGCGCGCCGGCACAGGCTTTTGAAGCAGCGCTGGCCACCAGCCTGAAACAGGCCGGCGCCGCGCGGGCGCGCGAACTCGACACGCGCCGGTTGACCGCGCTGACGCAGGAGTATCTGCGGCTGCACCGCAAGCTGACCGGCGAGCATTTCCCGCAGGATCCGCTGGCACAGCTCGACATGGCGGTGCGCGCGGTGTTCCGCTCGTGGATGAGCCCGCGCGCCATTGAATACCGCCGGCTGCACCGCATCGACGATACGACCGGCACCGCGGTCACCGTGCAGCGCATGGCGTTCGGCAACGCCGGCGGCCGCTCGGGCTCGGGCGTGGCGTTCACCCGCAACCCGGCCAGCGGCGAGAACCGCCTGTACATGGACTTCCTGTTCAATGCCCAGGGCGAGGACGTCGTGTCCGGACGTTATGCGCTGGAAAGCGCCGGGCAGCTCGAGGTCGTGCTGCCGCAGGTCATGGAGCAGATCCTGCGCGTGGCCAGCGTACTGGAAGGCGAATTCAAGGACGTGCAGGAATTCGAATTCACGGTGCAGGACGGCGCGCTGTATCTGCTGCAGACCCGCACCGGCAAGCGCACGCCGCTGGCGGCGCTGCGCATCGCCGTCGAACAGGTGCGCGACGGCATCATCGCGCCGGAGGAAGCGCTGCGACGGCTGCGTGACGTAAAACTGGACGGCATCGAACAGGTGCGCGTGACGCCGAGCGCGGAAGCGCCGGTACTGTGCAGCGCAACCGCCGCCAGCGTCGGCGTCGCCATCGGCGCGATTGCGCTCGACGTTGACAAGGCGAAATCCCTGGCCCGCGAACAGCCGGTGATCCTGGTGCGGCACGAGACGACGACTGATGACATCGGCGGCCTCGCCGTCGCTGCCGGCCTGCTGACTGCGGTCGGCGGGCGCACCTCGCATGCCGCAGTGGTCGCGCGCCAGCTCGACAAGGTCTGCCTGGTGGGCTGCGCGGACCTGAGCATCAACCTCGCCAAACGGACCTGCCGCATCGCCGGGCGAAATTTTGCCGAAGGCGATCTGCTGTGCCTGGATGCCAACGCCGGACAGGTGCTCGCCGGACGGCCCGCGCTCACCATCGAGAAGCCGCTCGAATACCTCGCTGAAGTCACGCGCTGGCAGGAAACCGGTCAAGGCCAGCGCGTTGCATGACAGCGCAGCCGGGCCAGGCGGTGGCGCATCATCGCCTCGACACTCACAGGTGCCGGGCGTAAAATTTGAACCCTCCCGGCCGCCCGCACCGCAGCGCGGTCATCTGGCAATATTATTAAATTAAATCAACAGGTTACGGAGAACGCCATGAATACCGGACGCGAAGTGGTCGTATTGAGCGGCGTGCGCACCGCCATTGGTGATTATGGCGGCGCACTGAAGGACATCGCGCCGACCGAACTCGCCGGGCAAGTCGTCAAGGAAGCCGTCAGCCGCGCGAAAATTGATCCCAAACAGGTCGGGCAACTGGTCTTCGGCAACGTGATCCACGGTGAAGCAAAAGACATGTATTTATCGCGTGTCGCCTGCATCAAGGGCGGCCTGCCGCACGACACCACCGCGCTGACCGTCAACCGGCTGTGCGGCAGCGGCATGCAGGCCATCGTCTCCGCGGCGCAGGGCATCATGCTCGGCGACTGCGATGCCGCAGTCGGCGGCGGCGCCGAGTCGATGAGCCGCGGCGGCTACCTGATGCCCAGCCTGCGCTGGGGCCAGCGCATGAGCGACGGCAGCGTCATCGACATGATGGTCGGCGCGCTGACCGACCCGTTCGACAGCGTACACATGGGCATCACCGCGGAGAACATCGCCGCGCAATGGAAAATCAGCCGCGAGCAGCAGGATGAATTTTCGGTCGAAAGCCATCGCCGCGCGATCAACGCCATCGAGAAGGGTTACTTCAAGGACCAGATCCTGCCGATCGAACTGAAAACCCGCAAAGGCACGACGCTGTTCGACAAGGACGAGCATCCGCGCGCCGATGTCACGCTGGAAGGCCTCGCCAAGCTGCGCGCAGCGTTCAAAAAAGAAGGCGGCTCGGTCACCGCGGGCAACGCTTCGGGCATCAACGACGGCGCCGCAGCGATCGTCATGATGGAAAAGGAAGCTGCGAAAAAAGCCGGTCTCAAGCCGCTGGCGCGCCTGGTATCCTACGGGCTGGCCGGCGTCGATCCGAAAATCATGGGCATCGGCCCGGTGCCGGCGGTGCGTAATGCGCTCGCGCGCGCCGGACTCGGGATTGAAGACATGGACGTCATCGAATCGAACGAGGCCTTCGCCGTACAGGCGCTCGCGGTTTCCTGCGATCTCAAATTTGATCCGAAAAAAACCAATCCCAACGGCGGCGCGGTCGGTCTGGGCCATCCCATCGGCGCCACCGGTGCGGTGCTCACTGTCAAGGCGCTGTATGAACTGCAGCGCACCGGCGGCAAGTACGCGCTGGTGACCATGTGCATCGGCGGCGGTCAGGGCATCGCAGCAGTATTTGAGCGGATGTAATCCGCAACCCGTCCAAAAACAAAACCAGGAGGAGTATCACCATGCACATCATCAAACTGCTGACCGTGTTCGCCGTTCCGGCGCTGCTGGCCATGCCGACGGCACAGGCTGCACAGGAGAAATTTCCGGAAAAACCTATCCGCCTGATCATCGGCAGCGCGGCAGGTTCCGGCCCCGACATCATCAGCCGGCTGCTGGCGGAACGCCTGTACGACACCTGGAAACAGCGCGTTGTCGTGGACGCACGCCCCGGCGCCGCCGGCGCGATCAGCGCTGATCTGGCGCTGCAGGCAGCACCCGACGGTTACACCTGGATGATGCTGACCTCGCAGCTCTTCGTCGCCTCCCAGGTGCTGGCCGACATCAAGTTCGACCTCGCCCGCGACTTCCAGTCGCTGTCGCTGATCGGCACCACACCCTTCGTGCTGCTGGCGAACAACCAGCTCCCGGCCAAGTCGCTGAAGGAACTGATCGACCTCGCCAAAAAACAGCCGGGCAAGCTGCGCTACGGCTCGGCCGGCACCGGCGCCTCCGAACATCTCTCCGGCGTGCTGCTGAATCACCTCACCGGCACCAACATGCTGCATGTGCCGTACAAGGGCGTCCCGCAATCCATCGCCGACACACTGGCCAATGAAGTGCAGACCACCTACGCGGTGTTGCCCGCGGCGCTGCCCCACATCCAGGGCGGACGGTTGCGCGCGCTGGGCGTAACCACGGCCAAACGCTCCCCGCTGATTCCGGACGTGCCGGCGATCGGCGAAGTGGTTCCCGGCTATGCCATGAACGCCTGGTACAGCGTCGTCGCCGCCACACGCACGCCGACACCGATCATGAACCAGGTCAGCACCGAAATCGCCAAGTCCGTCCGGGAACCGGCCTTCGGCGAAAAACTCAAAAACCTGGGCATCGACATCGTCGGCAGCGATCGTGCCGGCCTCGATGTCTGGCGGCGCGACGAGCACAAACGCATCAGCGAACTGGTCAAAGTCTCCGGCGCCAAGGGGCAGTGACCGGACGGCACTGCCGTAATAATCCATGGAAAACGCCGCGCAGTGCGCGGCGTTTTTTTATGGCTTACGGCATCGCGGCCATGCACTTAGTCCATGCTGCGAACACCTGATTCCGGTGCAAACACGGCTGCCCGCATTTCAAGCACAATAGACGCCCATGACCACTGCCGCCCAAACCGCACCGCACCCCGCTGGCCTCCCCGGCATCGTGAAACTGCTGCTGAACATCGGCCACGCCGTGGACCACATGTTCCTGCTGATTTTCGCCACGGCTGTCGCCTCGGTCGCCGTCGAAT
This sequence comes from uncultured Bordetella sp., assembly GCA_964486865.1. Classification (GTDB taxonomy): domain Bacteria; phylum Pseudomonadota; class Gammaproteobacteria; order Burkholderiales; family SG8-41. Next base: position 63,257 of record CAZAOZ010000007.1, on the reverse strand, counting down.
TCGGTTACGCGAACTGGACCGATCTGATGCCCTACAGCGTCGGCGCCTTCGCGCTGTTCGGTCTGGGTGCGTTGCCCGCTGGCCATCTGGGTGACAAATGGGGCCGGCGCATCATGATGATCATTTTCTTTGTCGGCATGGGCGTATCCGCCCTGCTGGTGGCCGCGACGCAGAATGCCTGGCAGCTCGCCGCCGCACTGACGCTGCTCGGCGCCTTCGCCTCCATCTACCATCCGGTCGGCATCCCGATGCTGGTGCAGGGCGTGCCCAACCCCGGCGCGGTAATCGGCCTGAACGGTCTCGCCGGCAATCTCGGCATCGCCGTAGCCGCGCTGGTGACCGGATTTCTCGTCAAATGGATCGGCTGGCGCGCCGCGTTCATCGTGCCCGGCCTGATCGCCATCGGCTGCGGCATCGCGTTTGCGATGGTGTGTCCGAAGGAAATCGAATCGCCCGCCAGGCGCAAGGGCGGCAAAGCCAAAGTCACGCTGTCTCCGGAAATGCTGGTACGCGCCTTCGCGGTGATGACCGCAGCCGCGGCCGTAAGCACCATACTGTTCAACTTCACCACCAACGGCAACTCGCAATTGCTGGCCGAAGGCTTCAGGGGCGTCATCGAAGACCCCGCCGTCATCGGCACACTGCTGGCCATCATCTACGCCGTCGCTTCATTCGCGCAGGTCATCGTCGGCAGCCTGATCGACAAAGTGCCGTTCAAGCCGCTGCAGTTCTGGATGTCGGTGATCCAGATTCCGCTGCTGATCTGGGCGGCGTACACCCAGGACTGGTGGCTGTTTGTCGCGCTGCTGACGGTGATGGTGTTTGTCTTCGGCTCGATCCCGTTCACCGACGCGATGATCGTGCGCTACGTCGATGACCGCCTGCGCTCGCGCGTGGCGGGCATGCGGCTGACGGTGGCCCTCGGCTTCAGCTCGGCTGCGGTGTGGGCGCTCGGCCCGATCGTCAAGGCCATCGGGTTTTCATCGTCGCTGTGGATCCTCGCCGGCATCGCCGCGATCAAGGCTGCCATCGTGCTACTGCTGCCGGAAGAACCGGAAACAAAACCGGTGAAGTCGTAACGCCCCGGCACCATGCAAACGCATAAAACGCCGCGCACTGCGCGGCGTTTTTGTTTTGCGCTGGAACCGCGTCGCCTCGTGCGACAGCATTGACCTGAATCAATAACCACCGGAAAAATAGTGCCTGTGACAGATCGGATGGCGCAGACTTCAAGGGAATGGACGGGATGGTGTTCCGTCCATGCCCGCCGGTTTCAATTCATACGCGCAATGAAACTGGCGGGTTGCCAACAGGCAGAGCTTGGTCGCGGAAGGAGAATTCTCATGAGCAGCCCCATGTGCATCAACGGCTATTCATCACCGGTCAGGACAGCGGAATTTCTGTTCATCTGCGGCGTCGCGAGCATCGCGATGCCGGTCACCTTCGGAGATGCGATGGCGCAGGGCAGCGGGGACAGCGGCAAAAAAATTGTCGAAATGCAGTGCATCAAATGTCACGGCACCGGTGAGCACGGCGCACCAAAAATCGGTGACCGGACCGCGTGGATACCCCGCATGAAGTTTGGAGTCGATCCACTGGTGCTCTCCGCGATCAGGGGACACGGGGACATGCCCGCGCGCGGCGGCATGGCCGCCCTGACCGATCCTGAAGTACGGGAAGCGGTCATCTACATGTTTAATCAGGGCACATCACCGTAAGCAGTCCCGGCTACAGGATCATTCAGACGCGGACATCGCCCCAGGGGTGGTGGTGGCGTAGTCCGCGCGCAACCTGCGCAGGGGACCCGGATCACGGCAGATCAGCAGGCCGGTGCAGTGCGGATACCCTGAAATGCCTGTTTATTCTTTTTATTCAACGTGTTACAATAAAACATCGCATACCGCGGTAACTCCGGGCCCGGACTGCAACACCCGCCGTCCCGCAGGCTCCCTGAGGTAGGGAACGCCGAACTCCTGTATCATGCGCGGCCCTGCTGTAGCGGCCTGCCACCAGTGGCCACCCGACCGATTGCAATGAAAGGCATCTGAAATGCAAGAAATCCTCGAATATCTGCAAAACAGCGGCGAACGTCTCGATTCGGAAATCGCTGCCGCCACCGGGTTGTCGATCTCGGCCGTGCGCTCGCGCGTGACCGACCTGCACGCCAAGGGTGCTGTGATGGTGTGCCGCTCCATCCGTTACAAAGACGGCAAGGAAATCGAAGCCGTGCTCTGCCGCATCTCGGGCTACATTCCGCCTGCCGCCCCCGGCCGCAAAGCCAAGGCACAACCGCCGGTCAAAACCGCGGTCAACGAATGAACCTGTAGCACCCGCCGGGCGCCTTCTGTGCGCCCGGCTGCTCCGCCTGATGTGCGGCGCCCGGCAGTCACTGCAGTAAAATCTGACCACGATCAGGTACGCCGGCGTCACTTCAAACGGGGATACGTGCAGTGCCGGCGTCAATCCCCGCAATGCGGTGACCGCTGCGGCAATCGACTATGATCGCGCCAGTACCCCAGTCCTGCATGCCATGACCCACGATCAAATCTTCATCCTCGTCATCCTGTTCGCCACCGCCGCGATGTTCCTGTGGGACCGCTGGCGCCACGACATGGTCGCCGTGGCCGCGCTGCTGGCGTGCGTGATTGCAGGTCTGGTTCCTGCCGCTGACGCCTTTGCCGGATTCGGTCATCCTGCAGTGATCACCGTCGCCTGCGTACTGGTACTGAGCCAGGGCCTGCAGAACACCGGTGCGGTCGATGCCATCACCCGCCACCTCCTGCCGGCCAAATCCGGACCCACATTGACCATTGCTGCGCTGACGGGCCTTGCCGCCGTGCTCTCGGCGTTCATGAATAACGTCGGCGCGCTCGCACTGCTGATGCCGGTGGCCATCCAGATCGCTGCCAGGCAGAAACTGCCACCGGGCAAAGTGCTGATGCCGCTGGCATTTGGATCAATCCTCGGCGGCATGACCACACTGATCGGCACACCGCCCAACCTGATCGTGTCCAGCTTCCGCGCGCAGACCGGTTCCGGCACTTTCGGCATGTTCGATTTCACGCCCGTGGGCCTGGCCGTGGCCGCGACCGGCGTCCTCTTCGTCGCGCTGGTCGGCTGGCGGCTGGTGCCGGCGCGCAAACAGTCCGAGACCGAGGGCTTCGACACTGGCGCCTATCTCACCGAGGTGCATGTACCCGAGGCGAGCGCCGCGGCCGGCAAGACCCTGCGACAAATTGAGGCAACACTGGACGAAACCGGCGCACAGGTCGTCGGACTGGTACGCAACGAAGTCCGCGTGACGGCGCCGCGACCGGGTCGCGTGATTCGGGCCGGCGACATACTGGTCATCGAAGCCGAAGCCGAAGCGCTGTCCGGCGTACTGTCGAGCCTCGGTCTGAAGATGGTGGAAGCCCACAAGGATCTGGCGGACAAGATTGATGCTGACGATGGAACCGCAACCGCACCATCGGAAAAAGCGGAACAGCAGAAACGCACTGACGAAAAAAAAGGGGGGGTCGCAGAAGAACCCGCCCCACCGTCGGACGACATCGTACTGATGGAACTGGCGGTTCTGCCAGGTTCCATGCTGGTGAACCGCTCCGCGAGCGACATCCAGTTACGCTCGCACTACGGCATCAATCTGCTCGCGGTATCGCGCCAGGGACACCGCTCGATGGTGCGGCTGCGCTCAATGCACCTGGCGGCCGGCGATCTGCTGTTGATGCAGGGCGCGCCCGAAGCCATTTTGGAATTTTCCACGAACGCGGGTTGCGTCCCGCTTGCAGAGCGCGAACTGCGCATCCCGGACAAGGGCAAGGCGTTCACTGCGGGCGCCATCATGATCGCCGCAGTGGGCGGTGCGGCCTTTGGCCTGTTGCCGGCGGCGATTTCGTTCGGGATGGGCGTGCTCGCGTCGATGGCGCTGCGTACCGTGCCGCCACGTTCAGTCTACGAGGCGATCGACTGGCCGGTGATCGTGCTGCTCGCCGCGCTGATCCAGGTCGCCGGCGCGATGGAATCCACGGGTGCAGCCAACGTGATCGCACGATTCCTGCTCGATAATGTGGCGGGAGGCGAAGTGATCTTCGGGCTCGTGGTAATCCTCGTCGCCACCATGATACTCACCGACATGATGAACAATGCCGCCACTGCGGCCGTCATGTGTCCCATCGCCATCGGTGCCGCGGGCCAATTGGGAGTCAGCGCCGATCCCTTCCTGATGGCGGTGGCCATCGGCGCCTCGTGCTCTTTCCTGACCCCGATCGGGCACCAGAACAACACGCTGATCCTCGGCCCCGGCGGATTCCGTTTCGGTGACTACTGGCGCCTCGGACTGCCGATCGACATTCTGGTCGTCTGTGTCAGCATTCCCGTGTTGCTGAAGGTTTGGCCGCTGTAGCATCTCCCGGAACGCACCCGGGTATTTATCCGCTTTATTGCGATTGGCATTGTTGCGGGTTGGTTCGCCAGCGTACTGATGAAAGGCAGCGGCTTCGGTATTGTTTGATCACAGTCCATCTTCCCCGGCACTGATGATGATGTTCAGGCTTCCGATAATGAACGACCAACCGGATTAACCGCGTCAAGAACGACAACCCTCAGGAGAATCACATGATCAGAGTCAATCAAATAGTCATTCGCACAATACTGGCAGGCGCAGTCATAGCCATGCTTTCCGCCTGTCAAAAAGAAGAAGGGCCGGCAGAGCGCGCCGGCAAGGCCATGGACAATGCCGTCGACAGTGCCGGAAAGCAGATTGAAAAAGCAGGCAAAAAAATCCAGGACGCCGCAAAGGATGCAAAGAAATAGTCAATACGCCGGGATTACGGTGAAGTTCAAAATTGAAATTGATGACGCCAACGGCATATGGTCGGACGTCCGCGATGCTGATGGACGCATTCTGACCTTCGAGAAGGAGAAGGAGGCGCGCGCCAGACTCGCGGAGCTCTACCCCGTGCAGGTCAAGATGGAAAAGTACGCCGGAGGCAAGCACACGCGGGTGGTTCGCGTTTTCCGCACCGATCAGGAATGGAAAGAGGGTAAACCCCCGGCCTGACCTGCTCCCGGACCGGATCAGTCCGGCCGCTTGATCTCGACCACGCCGCTGCGGATGTGCAGGTCGCGCTGCGGAAACGGAATTTCGATGTTGTGTTCACGGAATTTGTCGCAGATCGCCAGATTGATCGCGCTCTTCAGCACGCCTTTGCGATGCACCTGCGTCTCGCTCCACACCCGCAATTCGAATTCCAGTGCATTGTCGCCGAACGCCATCAGCCGCACCGCCGGCGGCGGCTTTTTCATCACATCCTTTTCTGCTGCTGCCACCTCGAGCAGCACTTTTTCAACCAGCCGTACGTCGGAGCCGTAGGACACGCCCACCGGGATGCGGAAGCGCACCTTGCCGTCGTTGTATTTCCAGTTGACGACGTTTTCGGTGATGAACTTGGAATTGGGCACGATGATGGCGATGTTGTCGTTGGTCAGCACCACTGTGGCGCGCGCACCGATTTCCAGCACGTCGCCTTCGACTTCATTGATTTCAATTCGGTCTCCGACCTTGATCGGGCGCTCGAACATGATGATCAATCCTGAAAAGAAATTGCTGATCACGTTCTGCAAACCGAAGCCGACACCGATTCCGACTGCGCCCGCCAGCACATTCAGCGTGGTCAGATCGATGCCCGCGGTCTGGATGATGACCAGCAGGCCGATCAGCAGCAGCAGGTAGCGCGCGATGGCACCCACTGCATACCGTGCCGGCATATCCAGGCCGGTGCGTGTGAGCAACTTGTCCGACAGCAACCCCTGCACCCGCTTCGCCACCCAGAACAGCAATACGATCAGCACCAGCACGTACGTCACCGACCACAGCGTGATCGAACTCTTGCCGATGGTCAGGATCGGCGTTTCGAGAATTTTGATCGCCTGATTGAGCCAGGCATGCAATTCATTCATGTTTACTTTTCTCCACACGGTCTCCGCAATCAGACGGTATACGAACCAATTCCGGAAGGTAATATTTAAAAGAACCCGAACTAACTTTCCAAACTCAAAAGTTGCGCCGGTATTGCCCTAAACTCTCGCTCGCCTACACCGCCCGCATCGTCCGGTTCCGTCCCGCCCCCTTCGCTTCGTACAACGCACTATCCGCCCGCTTCAGGAAATTTTCTTTATCCCTGACCAGCTCGATGAACCGCGACAGCAATGGCTGGTCGGGCATGCCGGCCAGCTGACCACCGTGGTCGCCCGGAATGGCTTCGGGCACTATGCCGAACACGTCGAACAGTCGCTGGTTGTGCGAGACGATGATGTCGCGGTCGTTCACCACGAGGATGCCGTCGGGGGAGGCTTCCAGGATGGTGGCGATCAGCGATCGATCGAATTCCAGATCGTCGGCAGCGGGTTCGCGGGTGGGTGGCATGAGTTCGGCGAGCGCAGGGGTGTTACCTGTGGGTAGGCAGGAGAGGTTCACATAGTGTAGCCCCAATGGCACCGTGCCCGCCGGGTCGCTTACACTGCGCATTCCAATAGATTCCGGAGAATCTCATGCTGCGCATCTACGGCTCCGCCAACTCCCGCGGTATCCGCGTCCTCTGGATGGCCGGTGAACTCGGCCTGACCTACGATCACAAGGACTGGCTGCCGCGCTCGCCGGATACGCAAACACCGGAATACCGCGCAGTCAATCCGAATGCGCGGGTGCCGACCATCGATGACGACGGTTTCGTCCTCGCGGAATCGATGGCGATCAACATGTATCTCGCAAAAAAACATAAAAGCCCGTTGTACCCCGCCGATCCGCAGCAGGAAGCGCTGGTATGGCAATGGAGCCTGTGGGAGACCGACCGCCTCGACCGCCAGATCGTCAACTACGTGCGGCATACGGTGGCGCTGCCGGTGGCCGAACGCAAGCCTGCGGTGGCGGCGGAGGCGTGGAAGGAAGTCGCGCCCGCGTTTGATGTGCTGGAAACCGCGCTCGCCAAATCCGCGTGGCTCGCCGGATCGGCGTTTTCAGTGGCGGATCTGAATGTTGCAGGCGCGCTGTATCGCGCGCTGTCGATGGATCTCGCCCAATGGCCGCATCTCGATGCGTGGCTCCAGCGTTGCTGGGAGCGGCCTGCCGCGAAAAAAGCGCGGGCGATGCGGGAGAAATAATTCCCTTCCGCGCCGCCTCCTGGAAAGCGTGCCGCTTTACTGCGGCGTGAGGATCGCCACCAGGATAATTACAAAGGCGACCAATTGCACGACGACGCGCCAGTTCATCCACTGGGCGCTCGTCTTGTGCCCAATCTCGCCATCGTTGGTCATTGAGACAATTCCGGAAGCGAGAGCGACAATTGAGGCCGCTACTGCCAAGAGTGCTGCAACCGTAAGAGCATTCATGCCACCTCCTGCTCGGTAAGGGGGCCAGGAGCCGGTCTGCTGCCGCGCCGGTTCTCCTGAATGTGAGGCCTGTTCGCCCTCCTGCCGGACACGCTACGCCCCCTGCGTCGCAATTCCTTGACCTGACGCAAAGAATGCGCCGGGGGCGAGAAAGTCCGCTGTTGCCCGGCAGAGACGCACTTAACCGTTTGTTTTAATTCATGATTTTATGAAAAGCCGCAGGGGATGCGGCGCTTGCGCCGCTCTTGTTGTTCCCACGACTCCCCTACTGCGCCTTCATGCCGATCTGTTTGATCAACGCTGACAGCTCGGCATATTCGTCGGCCTGCAGTTTCGCAAAATGTTCCGGCGTGCCGAAGCCCGGCAAGGCGCCCTGCAGCGCGAACTTTTTGCGGGTGTCTTCTTCCTGCAGGATTTTGACGGTATCGGCGTTGAGCTTGGCGATGATCGCCTTAGGCACGTTGCGCGGCGCGATCAGCCCGAACCACGATTCGCTCCTGTAAGCGGGAAATCCCGCTTCGGCAGCCGTAGGCACATCCGGCAGCGCTTCGGCGCGTTTGGCGCCGCCCACCGCCAGCGCGCGCAACTGCCCGGCCTTGATCACTCCCATGATCGCGGGCAGCGGATACACATAGAACTGGATGGTGCCGGAACTCAGCGCGACTCGGCTGTCAGGGCCCTGGCGGAACGGCACATGCACGACGTCGATGCCAGCCTTGGCGGTAAACAGCGCGCCGGCAAGATGCGATGAACTGCCGACGCCGGCCGACCCGTAGTTGAGTTTGCCGGGGCTCGCTTTCGCCAGCGCGATCAGCTCGGGAATGCTTTTCACGTTGACGCCGTTGCCGAGCACGATGATGTTGTGCGTGTAGGCAACGAACGATATCGCGGCAAAATCCTTCAGCGGATCGTAGGCTTTTTTCTCGCGGATCAGCACATTCGACAGATGCGGCTGCCCGACCATGGCGATGGTGTAGCCGTCGGGGGCCGCGTCGCGCGTGAGTTCGCTGCCGATCAGCCCGCCGGCGCCCGGCCGGTTATCGACTACGACCTGCTGCCCATACACCTCGATCAGCCGCTGCGCGAGCAGGCGCCCGAGGACATCGCTCGCCGCGGCCGGGGTGAACGGCACGATCATGCGGATCGGCTTGCTCGGCCATTTCTGCTGCGCGACGGCAGCGCCTGATACACCGGCCAGCGCAAACATCAGCGCTGCAGCCATGATGCTGCGAATTCTCTGCATCACTACCTCCTGTGTGAAGCTGGAGTCATTGCACCCGGGTTCAGAACGCCCGGGTTCAAAACCGACTCCGGCGGTTTTTGTTTTCTGCATCCTAGCCGCATGCGCCGGCTGTTACAAGCGCTGCAGGCCGTCAGAGAAACGCTGCGCACTGGAGCATCCGGGGATTTATACCTACAATACCTGAGAGCGGCACTCAAACATTGAAATCAGCCGTGGGGAAATCGCCATGCGGGGTCGAAACGGGTGGGCGTGTTCTGCAATACTGGCCCTGGCATGCATGGCGACCGCAATCCACGCCGCCGACATCCGGTATCCGACCAAACCGGTGCGCATCATCGTGCCCTATCCGCCCGGCGGCACGACGGATCCGACGGCGCGCGCGTTCAGCGGCTGGTTTGCTGATAAATTCGGCGTCTCGTTCGTCATCGACAACCGCCCCGGCGCGGGCTCCACCATCGGCCACGGCCTGGGCGCGAAAGCCACGCCCGACGGCTACACGCTGGTGCTAGGCACCTCCGGCGGGCTGGTGGTCAGCGCCGCCTTCGGCAGCAAGCTCTCCTATGACCCGGTGCGGGATTTCACGCCCATCGGCGTCGGCGTGTATGTGCCGTTCCTGATTGTGGTGCATCCGTCGGTGGCGGCGAAAAATGTCCGGGAACTGATCGACCTCGCCAAGGCGCAGCCGGGCAAAATCAACTTTGCGTCGCCCGGCACCGGCACGCCCAATCATCTGGGCGTGGAGCTGCTCACCGCGATGACCGGCGCGAAATTCACGCATGTGCCCTACAAAGGCGGCGGCGCGGCGACCGTGGATCTGCTGGCGGGACGCGTGCAGGCCATCTTCGGCGGCGCCGCACCCTGGCAGCCGCACATGACGACAGGCAAGGTACGCGCCATCGCCATCGGCCATCCCACCCGTCTGCCGACGCTGCCGGACGTGCCGGCCATCGCCGAAACCTATCCCGGGTTCAACAACACCACCTGGTACGGTTTTCTCGGCCCGGCGGGCACGCCCGCGCATGCGGTCAACAGGATCAGTGCGGAAATGAAGCGGGCGGTGGCGGATGCGGCATTCGTCAAACATCTCGAAGCCATCGGCATGGTGCCGACCTGGACCACACCCAAGGAGATGGGCGGCATGATCCGCACCGAACTTGAGCGCTGGAGCAAAGTAGTGCGCGATGCGGGCATCAAGATGGAATAGTGCTTCCGCGGTTTTTCGGGACCTGATCAGGTAATTGTTTTTACTGCTTTTCGCAGGAACATTCGCAGAGGCATGATCGGCTTTTCACATTTACAGGAGCATAACCATGCTTGAATTCCGTTGGCCGGCTTTGATTACGATTGGCGTGCTGGCAATGCTGTTCGTGTTCGCGGGCGCCGTGGGCAAGGCGCGCGCCAAATACCGCATCAAGGCGCCCGCCATCATTGGCGACCCGGCATTCGAGCGCACGTTCCGCGCCCATCAGAACACCATTGAGAACACCGTGTTGTTCCTGCCGGCGCTGTGGCTGTTCGCGATGTTCGTGAGCGGCATGTGGGCGGGCCTGCTGGGCGTGGTGTGGATCGCCGCCCGCATCTGGTATTTCATGGCGTATGCGGAAGACGCCGCGAAACGCGGGCCGCCGTTCGGTCTGTCCATGATCGTGTTCAGCATACTCACGCTCGGCGCCCTGTGGGGCATCGTGGCGAGATGATCCTGACGCACCGGTAATACAAAAAAATATTTTCAACGCCGCAACGGTAAGGAGCTTCCCCGATGGCGATCATCGATTCCCAGGTCCACGCCTATGAGGCCAACACGCCCAAACGCCCCTGGCACAATGTGCCGAACTGGCCCCCGAGCGCCACGGGCGACGAGATGGTGGCGGCGATGGACAAGGTCGGCGTTGATGGCGCGATTTTCATTTCCGCGTTTTCGCTGTACCGCTACGACGCCAGCTATATGGTGGAAGTGCAGCGCGCCCATCCCGGCCGCTTCGGCCTGGTCAAGCCGGTCGATCCCGATGATCCGGCGGTGGCCGATGTCATCGCCGACTGGAAAAAATCGCCCGGGGCGGTCGGCATCCGCATTATCGTGACCAGGGAGCCGGGACGCGAGCGCGCAGCAACCGATCCCGGCCTCGACCGCATTCTGCGCGCAGCCGCCCGCCACGACCTGCCGGTGAATTTCCTGTGCTGGGGCAACCTCGACATGGGCACCGCGCTGATCGACCGCCACCCTGACACGCGATTCATCATCGACCATCTGGGCATCATGCAGCCGCGTACGCCGCCCGCGCCACCGCAGCCCTGGGCCGACCTGCCCAGGGTGCTGGCCCTCGCCAGGCGTCCGAACGCGGTGATCAAGGTCAGCGGCGCCTGCACGTTGTCGCACAAGCCATATCCCTACCCGGACATCTGGGACCCGCTCGCGCGCGTGTTCGACGCCTGGGGTTTCGACCGCTGCCTGTGGGGCACCGACTGGACCCGTGCCTTTGCGGTGGTCAGCTACGCACAGGCCGTCGAGCCGTTCCGCCTGACCGACCGCCTGAGCAACAGTGAACGGGCGATGCTGATGGGCGGCGCCTGCGCCAGGGCCTATGGCTGGTCGCCGCAGAAGGGAAATTAAATGGTTCAGCTTCGGCGCAGGCTGCGCCCGAGTTGCCATACCACCCAGCCGCGCTGCAGCCATTTGGCGGTGCCTCGCGGTCGCAACGCTGCAATGACGAGTACAACGCCCGCGATCAATACGGGGTGGCGCGCGATCGCGCGCACCGCCGCCACACCCTGATCAATCAGCGCCAGGCGCGGTTGCCACGGCTCCAGCGCATGCGCCAGCGTGGCACGCTGGGTCGCAGCCCTGCCCATCAGCTGGCTGCGGCGTTCCGCCAGTCGGTTCAGTTCCGCACTCATGGTCCGGAACCGAGTTGCTGCCGGTCCTTGGCCAGTTCGTCCAGGCTGGCGGCGAACAGTCTCGGCTTGGTGCGCAGCTTGTGCACGGCCAGCCATCCCGTCGCAATGCCCGCGATCAGGAACACGGCGGTCAGCGCACCCAGCACCGCGATCCGGTGCGACTCCCAGAACACCACCACGATCAGCATTGCCAGCAGCACGATGCCGACGCCCAGGCAAAACAGCGCCACCTGCGCCAGCACCAGCAGCGCAGTCAGGCGTTCCCGCTCTTCGGCAACGTCCGTGGACAGCAGTTCAAGCCGCGTCTGAACAATGCTGATCAGGTTCGCTGACAGCGATTTCAGGGACGCAAACAATCCACCCGCGGACTCCCGCGGTGCTTCGGACATTGCCGGGCTAACGCCGGCCGATCAGCAGCCCGACCAGTAATCCGATGCCGGCAGCAACACCGACAGCCTTCCACGGATTATTGTGGACATATTCATCGGTCGCCGAGGCCGCCGCCTTGGTCTTGACCACCAGTGCTTCTTCGGTCTCGACCAGTTTTGCCTTTGCCGTCGTCAGCGATTCGCCCACTTTGGCACGCATGGCTGCCAGGGCCTCGCCGCTCTGTCCGGCCGTGGCCTTCAGCAGTGCTTCCGCATCGGTAACCACCACCTTGAAGTCATTGATCAGCTTCTGTTTCGTGGCGTCAGAGGGATTGGCTTCTACAGCAAGATTTCTGGTGTTCATGGCAAGTTTCCTTTCATTGATGCGTTGATAAAACCAGGGCTGAAGCGGCGTCAGTCCGGATGCATGCCGCCTCGCACCCTGATACCCGCGCCCCTACGGCAGCTTCGATACGAGATCCTCTGCCGCGCGGCCAACCACCTGAGGCAAGGTCAGTTGCCGCTCGCTGGTCGTGTCGTGGGAATAATGCAATTCCTGCGTCGCCTCCCAGGCGACGCTCCCGTCCCTGCTGTCCCAGATCTGGAAAAACAGCCGTACGCCCGCCGTCTTGGTCTCGACGATGCGCAATCCGAGCGCACCCCAGCGCTCCTTGGCGCTTTGCCCGAAGCCCTGCACCTTGATCAGCGCCATGTAGCGCACACCGGTGGCCTTGCCGACCTGATGCAGCGTTTCCCGCCCGAGCAGGCCCGAGTCACGGTAATCGCTGTACATCCGGATGTATCCTGCAGCGAGCCCGCTTTTGTTTACCGCGCCCAGCGTTTCCGCGAGCGGCACGACGTGCATACCCTTGCGTTGCTGCTGCAGCACCTCGGCGAATACCAGCGCAATCGCCTGTTTCTCCTCTTCCTGTCCTGTGGCCGCGGATGGCGTGAGAAAACCGATACCGTGCGCCTCAAGATCACCAGGCTTCAGGGAAATGCTGCGCTGCTGCAGCGTGGGATAAATATGCGTGCCGAAACAGCCCGCGAGCAACACGGCAGCCAGCCCAGCTGCCCCGATCACGCGCAGCCCACCGTTTTTGCTCATGAATTTCAATCTCCATTGCACTGTGCATACAATGAACCGGGCGCATCGCCGGCAGCTTGACCCACGTCAAGCGGGGGCGCTCAGGTGTTCGCATGAGGTCATGCGGGCGGGATATATCTGGTCGGCGCCCTCAACCCGAATGCATCGATTACTTGTAACTTATTGTTTTATTTTACTTTTTTATGGCGCCGGGCGTGCGATCTGCCGCCGCAGCACCGCCTTGCGCCCCTCCTCCAGCACCAGCATCGCGACAGCAAACGGCAGCACGAATATCCAGACTGCCGCGCCGATCGGTGCGGTGCCGAAGATGGTGTTTCCCCAGGGGGTATAGACCATCGCCAGGATGAGCACCAGCTCGGTGGCGATACCCCAGAAAATAAGCGGGTTGCCGAAAAGCCTGATCGCAAATACCGATTCGCGTGAATGGCGACACAGGAATACATTCACGATCTGCATGACGACAATGGCTGAAAGGCATGCCGTCGTGGCTTCCACATAAAGCGGATCGCCGCTGCCGGGCATCTGCCCGTATTCCCAGCCGCCCAGCTTCATCACGAACAGAAACACCGCCATTGCCGCAATGGCTTCCATGACGCCGAGAAAACAATAGGCACGGACCAGCAACGGCCAGTCGAGCAGGCGCGCCTTCCGGCTGCGCGGCGGCTCCTGCATGCCCCTGGGATCGGGTCTTTCGGCGCCGAGTGCGAGCGCGGGCAGCATGTCGGTGCCCAGATCCACGGCGAGTATCTGGATGATCGTCAGCGCCAGCGGAATCCTGAACAGCATGAAGGCCAGGTACGGCACGAGTTCCGGGATGTTGGAAGCCAGTATGTAAGTCAGGAACTTGCGGATGTTCTGATACACCGCCCGTCCCTCCTCGATCGCATCGACAATGCTCGCGAAGTTGTCGTCGAGCAGGATCATGTCGGCTGCTTCCCGCGCAACATCCGTTCCGATCATGCCCATGGCGATGCCGACATCGGCGCGCTTGAGGGCCGGCGCGTCGTTGACGCCGTCACCGGTCACCGCGACCACGTGCTGCTTGCGCTGCAGTGCCTCGACGATGCGCAGTTTCTGGTCGGCGGCGACGCGGGCGAAAAGCATGTCGGGCGCGTCCAGCGCGAGTTGCAACTGCGTATCCGACATGCGGCGCAATTGCTCGCCGGTGATGACTGCTGGCTCCTGTCCCAGACCGATCTCCCGCGCCAGCGCGCGCGCGGTCTCGGGATGGTCGCCCGTGACCATGATCACCTTGATGCCGGCCGTGCGGCATTTTGTGATCGCCTCCGGCACTTCAGGCCGCGGCGGATCTTCCAGTCCGATAAGCCCTGCCAGGATGAGGTCCTCCTCCCGGTGATCCGGCCCGGCATGCTCCGGCAGTGCGCGCCAGGCAAACGCCAGCACGCGCAGCCCGGTCGCAGCCATTGCCTCCTGGCTGCGCCGGAACCGTTCCCGGATGTCCGCCGCGAGCGGCACGACCCCGTCAGCGGTCCGCACGCGGGTACACAGCGGCATCACGGCTTCCGGTGCGCCTTTGCAATAAAGCAGCTGTTCTTCGCCGGCGGCGTGCAGCGTGGACATGCGCCGGCGATCGGCATCGAAGGGCAATTCGGCAAGCCGTGCGTAGCGCGGCAAGGCGCCGGCTGCACCGGCCCACTCCACCAGCGCGATTTCCATCGGATCGCCGAGCAGCACCTCATGGCCGTCCTGCATTACCCGCTTCACGTTGTGACAATGCAGCGCCGCCCCGAACAAAGACGGGCAGCGCCCGGCGAGCTGGATTTCTGCCGGCGCGGGCTCCCGCAAACCCTCGAAAAAAAACCGGCTTACCTGCATGCGATTCTGCGTCAGCGTACCGGTCTTGTCGGTGCAGATGACCGTTGCCGCGCCCAGCGCCTCCACTGCCGGCAGGTGCCGGATGAGCGCATTGCGTTTCGCCATGCGCTGTGTCGCCATTGCCAGCGACAGCGTCACTGTCGGCAACAATCCTTCCGGAACGTTGGCGACGATGATGCCGACTGCGAAGAGGAGGTTTTCCCAGAAGGGGAGCCCGAGCGCCTGGCCGACCAGGAAGAACAGCACGCCGAGCGCCGTTGCGAGCACGGCCACCAGGCGGGACAACCGCATGATCTCGCGCTGCAGGGGCGAGGACGGTGCGCGCTCCTTCTGGGTCAAGCGCGCGATTTTTCCGAACTCGGTGTTCATGCCGGTGGCAAATACCAGCGCCTTGCCGTCGCCGGCGACCACGGAGCCTCCTGCCAGCAGGACGTTGCGGCTCAGCAGCAGATTGTCTTCCGTGAATGCGTCCGCACTGCACGCCTTCGGCAGCGACTCGCCCGTAATGGCGGCGATGTTGACACGCACCGCTGCTGACTCGATCAGCCGGCAGTCGGCAGGTACGCTGTCCCCTTCGCCGATCAGGAACACGTCGCCCGGCACCAGTTCGTCGGTCGGCAGACGGCAGGCCGTGCCGTCCCGCAGCGCCGTGACCTGGTGCGGAAGCAGGCGCTTCAGCGCAGCGATCGCGCGCTCGGCGCGGTATTCCTGCCAGAACGAAAACGAACCGTTGACGGCGATCACGCCGAGTATCGCGAACCCCAGCGTGGCCATCCCCTGCCCCGGACTGGCGAGTTCCGCGGCAAACGCAAGCGCCGCGGCGACCCAGAGGATCAATGCAAAAAAATGAATGAATTCGCGCAGGAAACGGAATACGAGAGGTACTCTTTTCGCTTCCTCGACGCGGTTCGGCCCGTACTCGGCGAGGCGGCGCAGTGCCTCGCCCGTATCGAGCCCGGTCGCGCAACTGCGCAGGCTGGCCAGCGCTTCAGCGGCCGTGAGTTGCGTAATTCGCATGAGGATTCCGCGGCCGCCGCGGCACTCAGTCGTCGTCAGGCCAGTCGTGCAGCGGATCTTCGATCGATCCTTCCTCGTCCGGTCCGGGCTCCCGGGCGCGCTGCTCCGGATCGTCCCCGAGCAGGGCACGGCTGTCTTCGCCGGGTTCATGCATCCCGGTATCCGGCGCCGCAGGCAATGCCGGACGCTGCCGGCGTTTCGGCCCGCCCGCTTTGCGCCCGCGGCGTGCCTTTCGCGGCGTATTCATCGCCATCGCAACAGCCTGCCGCCCGCGCGGCCGGGGAACAGCCGTAATCTCCCCGTCGCGCTCATGACATGATGGTTAACAGGCCCTAACCCGCGATGTGGTGCTTGCCGAGCACATGGACGGTACTCGCCTGCGGCCCGTGCTCTCCCGCTTCCTCGTCGAAGCGCACCTCTGCACCAACCTGGAGCCGGTCGAAATCAGCATCCACCACACTGTTTCTGTGGAAATAGATCAGCCGGCCGTCTGGAGCTTCGATGCGGCCATAATCCTCCTCCGGATGCAGCTCCACGACTCGGCCGTGCGGGGACACCGCGTGCGCCTTGACCCGCCGGTCCTGCCGCCGTGCGTAGTCCTCGATCTGGCGCCGCATGCTGGCAAACGCATCGCGGACGGCCACATAAGGGTCAGCATACGCGTGATGCTCATCCGGCTCGCGATCCGCAATCAGCGTGCTGCCGGGAACGGTAGCCTCGATACGGACGTGGTAATGATTCCCATGGCGATGGTGTTTGTGCCGCATCTCGAGCACAACGCGGCAACCAATAATGCCATCGTAGTATCGCTCCAGTTTCCCGGCGTGATCCATGATGTCGGCTTCCAATGCCGGCGACCGCTCGAGATTGCGGAACGCGATGTTCAAGGGTATTTGCATGATTTCATCTCCAGACCGGAATGAGCACACATGGATATCCTAGGCGCGCGCACTGACCGGACCTTGATCCGGATCAAGGTCATGTTTCATGCCGCTCCACAAACGGGGCTCCCTCGCGGATGCGACAGGTCGCATACGCAAAAAACATTTCGTGCGCGGCGGGATCGCGCACACCCAGCGCCATCACGCGATCCGCACCCGTTCAAATCGCCCCTGATTGACCCATGTCAAACCGGATGGAGCCGGCCCGCGGTCTATTGGCATATCGGCGGCACAGGACGCCGCCCGGAAACGCGAAATCCATGCTCAGAAAACGCCTGCCCCGCCGGATCATTGGCGCGTCGCTCGTGGTTGCAGGCGCGCTGCTGATGTGGTTCGCACCGGAATCGGCCGGAGGAGTGATACTGCTCGCCGCCGGAATCATCCTTGAAGCCGTCGGTCTTCGCCTGGAACGCTCCCGCGACAAAACACCGGGGTAACACGCAATGCCGTGGAGCAATAACCGCTATCCGGATTCCATGAAAAATCTTCCGCCCCTCGCAAGGACGAAAGCCGTCGAGATCGCGAATGCGCTGCTGGATGAAGGCTACGACGAGGGCCGCTGCATACGCATCGCGATCACCCGGGCCAAACGATGGGCACAGGCGCGCGGGAAACCGGCATCGGGCAAATGGATCCGGGCATGACGCACTGCCGCCTATTTCCCGCCCCGCATTGCGGTCAATCGCCCCAGGCAAAAGTGCGTGAACGCCAGCGCCGAGACCACCGGCAGCAGCAGGTTCACCACCGGCACATACAACAGCAGTGACAGCAGGATGCCGAGCAGGAACAGGTCGCCGCGCGATGCACGCACCAGTCTTGCATATTCGGCAGCGCTCGCGTGCTCGGCCAGCGCGTCGTAACGGAACATGCGCTGGTTGAGGTACGCTGAAGTCAGCACGGGTGCCAGCACTGCGCCGATGCCCGTCAGCCACAGCGGCAGCGTGATGAGCCACAGCACGGCGAATACGCTGATGGCGGTTGCGGCATTGACGATGCTGCCGGCGACTGTGCCGCCCCGCTCCCGCCGCAAGTCCGGAAAATAACGTTCCGCAACCAGTTTCATGATCACCGGCATCACGACAATTTCGGTGATCACCAGCGCCGTCACCAGAACCGCCGGCACGATGCCGATCAGCACCAGCAGCGCCGCGGTGTAATCGATGATCCACGCCGCACTCCAGCCCTGCAGCCAGCCGGCCACGGCCGTGGAACTCATGGCGCCGGAGATCGCGCCGGTCCACGCTCCCCAGAACACCCACGCCAGCACGATCCACAGCGCGAGGCTGCCGAACATCGGCAGAAACACGATGGCGATGATGCGCGGCTCGAACAGGTTGCCGAAGGCGCGCGTGATGGCCGCGATGACGTCCCGCATCAAATTGTTTCCATCAAATCATTCTCCACAGCACCAGCAGCAACGGCATCAGCAGCGCCGTCACCAGGCCATTGAGCCCCATGCCCAGCCCGGCAAAAGCGCCGGCCTGCTCGCTGACCTGGAAGGCGCGCGCGGTACCGATGCCGTGGGCGGCGACACCCACCGCAAAACCGCGCACGCCGTGATCGGTGATGCGCAGCGCATCGAGCACGTACTTGGCCATCATCGCGCCGCTGACGCCGGTCATGATCACCAGCACCGCGGTCAGCGACGGGATGCCGCCGATTTTTTCGGCAATGCCCATGGCTATCGGCGCGGTCACCGATTTCGGCGCCACCGACAGCAGCGTGCTGTCCGCCGCGCCCAGCGCCCACGCGATGCCCACCGCGGAAAGTATGGCCGTTGCCGAGCCGGCAAGCAGCGCGCCGGCCAGCGGCAGCGCGAGTTTTTTCAGCCGGTCGAACTGCAGATACAGCGGCACCGCCAGCGCCACCGTCGCCGGGCCGAGCAGAAAATGCACGAACTGCGCGCCGTCGAAATAAGTGGCGTACGGCGTGCCGGTGACATACAGCGCGGTGACCAGCATGGCAATCGCCAGCAATACCGGATTGAGCAACGGGTTGAAACCCGCACGCTGGTAAATCCAGTAGGCAGCCTGGTAGGCGACGAGGGTCAACGTCAGCCCCAGCAGCGGGCTCGCCGACAGGTACACCCAGACGTCAGCGATGCGCGGGCTCATGCGCTGCCCTCCCCGCTCCCGTCGCTCTCTTCGCTGCGGCCGCGCATCAGCGCACGCATCACCAGCGCGCTGACGGCGATCGCCAGCGCAGTGCTGACCAGCACCGCGGCCAGTATGGGCAGCCATTCGCCGGATACCCGCGCGAAATGCACCATCACCCCTACGCCCGCGGGCACGAACAGCAACGACAAGTGCTGCAGGATGCCGTTGGCGGTATCACGCAGCGGGGCAGCGAGGCTGCCGCGCACGCACAGCGTCAGGAACAGCAGCAGCAGGCCGATCACCGGACCGGGCACCGGCAGGTGCGTGAACTGCACGATGACTTCGCCGATCAGTTGATACACCAGCAGTACGGTGAGTGCGCCCAGCATCGACTTCTCCCGGTGAGGTCGGACTATTGTAAACGGCGCTTCCGGCGGCGCGGCAAGTTACAATGACGGGCAATGCCTGATTCGTCCAAACCTGATTCGCCCAAACGTGCGGTTTCCCTGACGCGCTCGCCGGCCTGGCGCGCGCTGGCCGCGCACCGCCGCTCCTGGAATGACCGCCGCCTGCGCGATCTGTTCGCCGCCGATCCGCAGCGCTACGCGCGCTTTTCGCTGGAAGCGGGCGGCTTGCTGCTCGATTACTCGAAAAACCTGATTGTTCCCGAGACGCTGGATCTGCTGTGCCGACTGGCGCACGAGCGCGACCTGCCGGCAAAAATCGCCGCGCTGCTGGCGGGGAAACGCGTCAACACCACCGAAAAACGCGCCGCCTGGCATACCGCGCTGCGCGCGGGACACGCCGCACCGCGCGATGTGCGCAGGACGCTCGGTGCGATGCGCGAATTCGCCGGCGCGCTGCATGCCGGCCGCATTAATGGCATCACCGGCAAACCGGTCACCGATGTGGTCAGCCTCGGCATCGGCGGCTCGGCACTCGGCCCGGCGCTGGCCGTCGCTGCCTGCGCACCGGGCGCAGCGTCGCCGCGCGTGCATTTCGTGACCACGCCGGGCGAGCCGCTGGCGCAACTGCTGGTGACGCTCAATCCCGCCACCACGCTGTTCATCGTGCAATCAAAAAGTTTCGGCACACAGGAAACCGCGCTCAACGCGCAGGCCGCGCACGCCTGGCTGCAGGCCGGGTTTGACGCCTCGGATTACGGCAGCCACTTTGCCGCGGTCACCGCCAATACCGAAGCCGCGCGCGGCTTCGGCGTGCCGGCGGAACGCATATTCCCGATGTGGGACTGGGTCGGCGGGCGCTATTCGCTGTGGTCGGCCGTCGGCCTGCCGGCGATGATCGCCATGGGCGCCGACCGTTTCGACGACATGCTGGCAGGCGCGGCGGCAATGGATGCCCATTTCGCGGAAGCGCCGCCCGAAAAAAATGCGCCGGTCATCCTCGCGCTGCTCGGCCTGTGGCACAGCAATTTTTTCGGCGCGGCAACGCGCGCGGTCATCCCCTACGAGCCGGGACTCGATCTGCTGCCCGCCTGGCTGCAGCAGCTTGAAATGGAGAGCCTCGGCAAGAGCGTCACCCAGCGCGGCAAGGCGCTACGCACCGACAGCGGCGCGATTCTGTGGGGCAGCGCCGGCATTGAGGCGCAGCACGCCTACATGCAGGCACTGCACCAGGGTACGCGTACTGTGCCGGTGGATTTCGTGGCCTGCTGCACGCCGCGCGCCGGCGATGCCGGCACGCATGCCACCATCCTGTCGAACTGCTTTGCGCAGTCGGCGCTGCTGATGCGCGGCATGACCGCCGCGGAAATCGGGCCGCAACTGGCCGCACAGGGGCTGGACGCGCGCGCCGCAACACGGCTCGCGGCGCACCAGGCCCTGCCCGGAAACCGGCCGAGCAACACGCTGCTGTTGCCGGCGCTGGAACCGCGCAGCTTCGGCGCGCTGCTCGCGCTGTATGAACACCGCACCTACGCGCAGGCCGTGCTGTGGGACATCAATGCCTTCGACCAATGGGGTGTCGAACACGGCAAACAACTCGCCGGCAGCCTGCGTCCTGCTTTTGATGCCGCGGGCGCGGCGGCTGCACAGGACGCGTCAACGAACGGCCTGGTGGCCTACGTGAAAAAGACCAGAAAAACCTGAAACCCAAACCCGAAACCCTTGAGCCACAGAGATCACAGAGGACACAGAGAGTTCAAAACCAGAAAAGCCTGCTTTGGTTTTTCTCTGTGTCCTCTGTGATCTCTGTGGCTAACGCTTTTGAAGTCTAAACAGGAGTAATCATGAACGACGAAGCCCTGAACATGAGCATCCGCAAGTTCCTGAAAACCGTGGGCGTCAATTCGCAGCTTGCCATCGAAAAAGCGGTGCGCAAGGCCATCGAGGACGGCAAACTCAAAGGCAGCGAGTCGCTGCCGGTGACCATGACGCTGAAAGTCGGCGGCCTGGCGCTGGATGTGACCTTCGACGGTGATCTGAAACTCAACTGACGCGGGCCGCAATGCCGCGCGTCAGATCTTCATGATCTGCGCGCGGTAATAGCGCAGTTCCTCGATGGATTCATGAATGTCGGCCAGCGCTTCGTGCTTGCCGTGCTTCACCAGCCCGTTCAGCACCTCGGGCTTCCAGCGCCGCGCCAACTCCTTGAGTGTGCTGACGTCGAGTATCCGGTAGTGGAAATAGGCATCGAGCTTCGGCATGTAGCGCACCAGAAAACGCCGGTCCTGATGCACGGAGTTGCCGCAGATCGGCGACACGCCCGAGGGTACGTGCTGCGACAGGAAGTCGATCATCCGCGCCTCGACCTCGGCCTCGCCCAGCGTGGAGGCCTTGACCCGGTCGATCAGCCCGGATTTCTTGTGTGTGGATTTATTCCAGTTGTCCATCGCATCGAGCACGGCATCGGGCTGATGCACCACCAGCACCGGCGCCTCGGCGACCGTGTTCAACTGCGCATCGGTGATGACTATGGCGATCTCGATGATGCGGTCGGTCTCGGGGTTGAGTCCGCTCATCTCCATGTCGATCCAGATCAGTGCGTTGGGATCCTGTGCCATAATGTTTTTCAGAACTGTTCAACGGGTCGTTTTCAGCGCGCCATTGTGTCACAAGCCCGCACCCCCATATAGACAAATATGCATACTTTCGGTCTCGTTTTCCTGAGCGCCCTGCTGTTGACCGCGGCCACCCGGCTATGGCTTGCCGCCCGCCACGCCGCGCACGTAAAAGTTCACCGCGACGCGGTGCCGGCGCAATTTTCAGGCGTCATTGCCCTCGATGCGCACCAGCGCGCGGCGGACTACACCTGCGCCAAGACCCGCTTCGCGATGATCGGCCTCGCCGTCGAGGTGGCGCTGGCGCTGGCCTTCACCTTCGGCGGCGGCCTGCAGGCGCTGCACAACCTGACCGCGTCCTGGTTTGAACCGGGCATCATCCGCGGGCTGGCGCTGATCGCCGGCGTTGCGGCGGTCATGATGATCGTCGAACTGCCGTTGAGCCTCTACCGCACCTTCGTCATTGAAGAACGCTATGGCTTCAACAAGACGACCCTGCGCCTGTTCTGGATCGATTTCGCAAAAGGCCTGCTGCTCGGCGCAGCGCTGGGCTTGCCGCTCGCCGCCGCCGTGCTGTGGCTGATGGAGCGCATGGGGGAACTGTGGTGGTTCTGGGCATGGCTGACGTGGATGGCGTTCAATATCGTGGTGCTGGCGGTATATCCCACATGGATTGCGCCGCTGTTCAACAAGTTCTCGCCGCTGACCGACGCCGCGATGAAGGAACGCGTCGAGCGCCTGCTCGACCGCTGCGGCTTCAAGGTCAAGGGGCTGATGGTGATGGACGGCTCGCGCCGCTCCAGCCACGGCAACGCCTATTTCACCGGCTTCGGCAAAACCAAGCGTATCGTGTTTTTCGACACGCTGCTCTCGCGTCTGGAGCCCCAGGAAGTGGAGGCCGTGCTCGCGCACGAACTCGGCCACTTCAAGCTGAAGCATGTGATCAAGCGCATCGCCGGAATTTTTGCGTTGAGCCTGGGCTTCCTGTGGCTGCTGGGCGCCCTGCTGGATCAGCCGTGGTTCTACGCGGGCCTCGGCGTGACCGCGCCGTCCACGGCCATGGCGCTGATCCTGTTCTCGATTGTCATTCCGGTATTCGCCTTCCCGTTCCAGCCGCTGGGCGCGATGATTTCGCGCCGGCATGAATTCGAGGCCGATGCCTTCGCCGCGCAGTACACGCCCGCACCCGACCTGATCGCCGCGCTGGTGAAACTCTACAAGGACAATGCTTCAACACTGACGCCGGATCCTCTGCATTCGGTGTTTTATGATTCGCATCCGCCGGCCATGACGCGCATCGCGCGGCTGCAGCAGGCCGCCGGCACGCACTGACCGGACCACCGCCATGACCGAACTCACCCGGAAAAAATGCAAGCCCTGCGAAGGCGGCGTGCCGCCGCTGACGCCGGACGAGATCGCGACCCTGCTGAAACGGCTGACCGGCTGGACGGTCGCCAACGGCGTGCTGACCAGGACTTATGAATTCAGGAATTATTCCGAGACCATGGCTTTCGTCAATGCCACGGCATGGATCTCGCAGCGCGAAGACCACCACCCCGACCTGACGGTGGGCTACAAGCAATGCCGGGTCGATTACATCACCCACGCCATCGGCGGGCTGTCGGAAAACGATTTCATCTGCGCCGCCAAGATCGACGCCCTGTTTGATCTCTGACAACGCAGCCCCGGGCCCGCTGCAGGGCCGGATCGTCGCGGCTTTCGGCCGGAGCTTCCTGGTCGAATGCGCGGACGGCCGCGTGCTCGACTGCGCAACCCGCGGCAAACGCAACGATTACGCCTGCGGCGACAACGTCACCGTCACGCCGCAAAGCGACAATCAGGGCGTCATCGACGCCTGCGCGCCGCGCGCCACCCTGCTCTACCGCTCCGATCAGTGGAAACAGAAACTGATCGCCGCCAACGTGACGCAGGCGGTGATGGTCGTCGCAGCAGTGCCTTCGTTCGATCTCAATGTGCTCGACTGCTGCATCGCCGCCGCCGAACATGCCGGCATCCGCCCGCTGATCGTGCTCAACAAGGCCGATCTGCCCGAATCCGCAAAGTCGGAAGCCGCGCTGGCGCTGTTTACCGGCATGGGCTACCGGCTGCTGAAGCTGGTGGCGCGCGACAGCGTCGATGCGCTGCGGCCGTACCTGGCCGGACAGCGCAGCGTGCTGGTCGGCGAATCCGGCATGGGCAAATCGACCATACTCAATCAGCTCCTGCCGCGGGCCGCGGCGCTGACGCGGGAAGTGTCGGCGTCACTGGGTACCGGCAAACACACGACTTCGCATGCGCGGCTGTACCATCTCGATGCGCAAAGCGATCTGATCGACACGCCCGGCGTGCAGGCCTTCGGCGTCCATCATCTCGCGCTCGACGAACTGGCCGCGGCATTCGTGGAATTCCGGCCGCACCTCGGACAATGCCGCTTCCGCGATTGCCGGCACCTCGAAGAACCGGGATGCGCGATTGCGGCGGCGCATGCGTCGGGGAAAATAGATGCGCGGCGGCTGGCTTCTTATCGCCATCTGGCGCAGCAGAACCTGCGCCAGAAAAAAACCTATTAACCCAGAAAAAGCTATTAGCCACAGAGAACACAGAGTTTCTCGATACCCCCTTGAGGGGTGCACAGAGGAAAAACAAGAACATGAGTCATTCCCACATCCCGCCAATCTGGTGAGACAGCGTGAGGGTTCAACTCCTTGAGTCTCTCGGTGTTCTCTGTGGCCTCTGTGGCCAAATTGCCGTTTTAGGGATTAAGCACACTTAGCCGACGACCCGCGCAACGGAAACGATCAGCAGCAGCACCAGCCACAGCACCAGCGCACGCCAGATGAGCCCCACCGCGCCGCGCAGATCCTCGACTTCCACATCCGCGCCCAGCCCCAGATCGGGCCGCTGATTGAGCATGCCGTCTTCGCGCAGCACGCCGCCCAACTTCACGCCCAGCGCACCGGCGCCGCTCGCCAGCACCACGCCTTCACCGCCGCGTCCCCAGCCCGCAGCCTGCGTGCGCCAGCAGTACGCGGCATCCTCGAAATTGCCGGCGATGGCGAAACTGACGGCAGTCAGCCGTGCCGGCAGCCAGTCGATCCAGAAAAAGGCGCGCTCGGAAAACTGCGCGAACACCGCGCTGCCCGGCGCCGTGCGGCTGCCCCAGCGCGCCGCCAGCAGATCAGCAGCGCGATAGATCACCGGTCCGACCGGGCCGAGGATGACAAACCAGAAAATCGGCCCCAGCACGTAACGGTGCGCCTGCAGCAGACCGAGTTCTATCGCCACCCGCGACACTTCAGCCGCGTTCAATTCATCAGCGGGTATGCCGCGCCAGCGTCCGAGCACATCGCGCGCGGTGTTGAGATTCTGTTCGTACCCCAAGGGGACTTGCTTCGCGGCGCCCCCCAAGGGGACTTGCTTCGCGGCGCGTAGCGCATGGGCGATTTCAGTAAAACCGTGGCTGAAGCGGCGAAAGCCCACCGCCACATAAAGCACCGCTATGCTCCACGCCAGCGCGAACAGCACGCCGGCCTCGCGCAGCAAGACATACACCAGCACAATGCCCAGCGCGAGCGGCACCACCGCCACGAACCATGCAATCGCACCGTGATGCGCCTGCTGGCCGTTGCAGCGGCTCTCGATCAGGTCGGCGTAACGTTCGTAGGCGGCATACAGCGGATTGATCCGGCGCAGCGGCCACGCCTGCTCGATCAGCAATGCCAGTGCCAGTGCGAGGAACTTCATGTGCGCCGGACAGAAGTTGAATACTTGTTTAAAAACAATAGGTCAAGATTTCGCGCGGGAGTAGTCTATGGCGATGATCCGGACTTCGGTTTCGCCGGCAGGACGCTGCCATTTGACGGTATCGCCGACTTTCGCGCCGAGCAGCGAGCGCGCCAGCGGCGAGCCCCAACTGATCTTGCCCGCGGCAACATCGGCCTCATCATCGCCGACAATGCTGAACACCTGCGCCAGGCCCTCATCATCCTCGACCTTGACGGTGGCGCCGAAACGCACCTCGCCCGGCGGATGGCCGGCCGGATCGACCAGTTCCGCACGCTCAAGCTGCGCAATGAAATAACGCTGATCGCGCTCCACCTCGCGCAGCTTGCGTTTGGCTTCGGAATCATCGGCAGAAACCGCTTTCAGCTGCTCATGCTGTTCGGCGAGCTCGCGCGCACGCGCGCGCAATTGCTCCAGCCCCTGCGGCGTCACATAGTTGGCGTGATCGGGCACCGGCCGCTCGGGCAAATCGCCCGCGGTCAGATCGTCGTCGCTGTCTTTGACAAAAGCGCGGCTCATGTCATCTCGAAAAATTTTCCGGGTTCATGCGCGCGTCCCGCTCCTGCAAGCGCAAGCTTCATGCGCGCATCCCATTTATACCGAACACACACGTTACTGGCAACCGCTGCAGGCGCGGACGTGCCGGACCCGTGCGCCATTCCCGGAATTGGTCGAGGCGGAGCGCCTCAGTCACTGCGCTCCGTCACTGCGGCTGGTCGTAGCCGAGGAATTTGGCCAGATCCTCGCGCTGCGCCATGGTATCGGCATAGCCCAGGCGGATCAGTGCACGGCAATAGGCTTTCTCGAACAGCAGGTAGGAGAGCAGATTGGAACCGGTGCGCTTCAATGCGCCGACCATGCGCAGCATTACGCGGGTCACGCCGGGCAATTCATGCGCGTACTGCATGGCGATCTGCTCCAGCGGCACGCTCGGGGCCAGCACCCGGAATTCGACGGCACGCAGCGGATAGCCGTTTTTCGCCAGCATTTCCGGCGGAATGATGCTGATGGTGCGGTTGATGCGCTGCAGGCGTTCGAGATCGACTTCCAGGCTGTCGAGAAAAATGCTGTCCAGTGCATGACCGGCGATCTGCGCCAGCGACGGATAGCCATTGGCTCTGCTCCGGTCAGGCGCTGCCCGTTGCAATTGACGGCCGACGCCGATCACCAGCAGCCGGTCCGCGCCCAGATGCAGCGCCGGGCTGACCGGCGCGATCTGCCGCATCGAACCGTCGCCGAAGTACTCGCGATTGATTTTCACCGGCGGGAAAATGAACGGCAGCGCGCTGGAGGCCAGCAGGTGCGGCAGGCCGATCGGCATGGCGACACCGACGCGGCGCGCACGCTCCCAGCCCGCCAGGCTGGCGCTCCCCTGATAAAACGTGACGGACTGCCCGGTGGTGTAGCCGGAACAGGTTACCGAGAACGCGGTGAGGTGTCCGGCATCAACGCCGCGCTGGATCGCGGAAAAATCGACATGGCGGCCGAGCAGACGGGCCAGCGGGGAATTGTCGAACAACGATATCGGCCCGCGGCTCAGACGCCCGGCGGACAGCGCGGCCAGAACCCAGCGGACGCTGTTGCTCAGTGCGCCATAGGCGTCGGCGCGATAGACGTGATGCACGTGGAAATTCTTCCACACGGTCATCAGCCGCCGCACGCCGCGGCGGAAATTGCCGGCGTCGGTCGCCAGCACCGCGGCATTGATGGCTCCGGCCGACGTGCCGCAGATGATCGGAAACGGGTTGGCGACGCCCTTGGGCACGATTTCATACAACGCGCGCAGCACCCCCACCTGATAGGCGGCGCGGGCGCCACCCCCGGTCATGATCAGACCGACGGTGGGTTGCTGCGGGGCGGGATCGTCGGACATGGGGGCAGGTGTTTTTTCAACTGGATGACAGCATACGCTCAAGACGTAATAGCGACCAAAACCAGCCCTTTCTTGAGCAAATCCGAAACTCTTTGCGGCACCATGCTCATCAGGATCATGAGTGATTCAGCGTCCGGCACAGGCTGTAGAGCATGCCTGCCGTGGCGCCCCAGATATAGCGCCCTTCCCAGGGAATGGCCAGGTAGTGGCGATGACGGCCGCGGAAATGATATTCGCGGCGCTGGTAGTTGGCGGCATCCAGAAAATACGCCAGCGGCGCCTCGAAAATGTCGGCCACCTCGAAGGTGTCGGGTTGCAGCGTGAACGGCGGCTCGACCCAGCCGATCACCGGCGTGATGCGAAAACCAGAGGGGATGTCGTAGCGCGGCAGCTGGCCAAGCACGGTGATGCGGTCGGCCGGCAAGCCGGTTTCCTCGGTGGTTTCGCGCAGTGCCGTGGCTACACGGTGCGGATCATCGGGTTCGACCCGCCCGCCGGGAAAACTGACCTGCCCGCCGTGGTCGCGCAGGTGTTCGGTGCGCTGCGTCAGCAGCACCTGCACCCCGCCCGGGCGGTTGACCAGCGGCACCAGCACCGCGGCTTCCGTCACCGCCGTGCCCTCGCGCAAGGCAATCATGTGCAAATCCAGCGCCTCCGGGGCCGGCGGCGGACGCTGCAGGTCGGCGCGTATGGTTTCCGGCGTAAACCGGAATATCCGGGAACCAGCGGTTGTTGACGGGATATCGTGCATGGTGTGGAAATTCTACCTGTAACTGTCGGCTATACGCTTTATGCCACACTATGCACGCCTGTTCCCGGACCCGTAGCACCCACCACAAGGAGACACGCCATGAAAGCACTGACCACCGCCGTTGTTGCCTTCTCCATGATGTTTGCCAGCGCTGCTGCCCTTGCATTCCACTGCCCCGCCGACATGAAAAAAATAGACGAGGCCCTGTCCAAAAAACCGCAATTGAGCGCAGCGCAGATGGCCGACGTGAAGAAATTCCGTGCCGAAGGCGAAACCCTGCACAAGGCCGGCAAGCACCAGGATTCGGTGGACACGCTGGCCAAGGCGATGAAAATTCTCGCTATCAAATAAGCGCGTAGTTAGAAGAAATCTCCACAAAAAAATACGCCCCCTCTCCCCACTTTTGTGGGGACAAGGGAACACTTGAAGCAGAGCAGAGGGCTGGGGAGAGGGGAACCCTTGAAGCGAAGCAGAGGATCAACAGGAAATTTTTACGCCCGCGCTTTGTAAGTCACCACATCCCCCAGCCGGATCACGCCGCCAACGATAACCCGCGCGGTGATGCCACCATGCCCGCGCATCGCGTTGTAGCCACCAACGCCCAGCGCCTCCTCCATCCGCGAACAGGGTTCGCACAGCCCGGCCCCCTCGAACAGCACGTCGCCGATTGCAAACGGCGCGTCGTGCAGCGCCAGCAGGTTGATGCCCGACACCACGAGGTTGCGGCGAGTCAGCGCGGGATCAACCGCGTCGCGTCCGAGCAGCGCGGTCACCACATCGAGATGTTCACGCTGAATCAGCGTGACCTGCCGCTGGCCGCCTGCCTGCTGCGCGCTGCGGTCGCCGACCAGCCCGTGATCCGCCAGCACTTCGACATGATTGACCGCAAGCAGCGGCACCCGGCGCGCCGGGCGCAGCCCGATCCATTCCAGCCGGCCGGCACGGGGGAAAGTTTCCATCAAGGCGCGCAGCGGACTATCGGGGTGGAGTTTGGTCATGTGCCGCTGGTTGAACGAACAACTCCAAGGTACCGGAGTGGATTAAAGAAACACCGGCCCCGGCTATTTCTTTTTCTTTCCCGCCTTGATTTTGATGCCGACCATGTTCTCCGGCCGCACCCACTGATCGAACTGCGCCGCGGTCAGGTGGCCCAGCGCGATGGCCGAAGCTTTCAGCGTCAGGCCTTTTTTGTGGGCGTTCTTGGCGATCGCCGCGGCCTTGGCATAACCGATATGCGGATTGAGCGCAGTTACCAGCATCAATGAATCATTGGTCAGCTGGGTGATGCGCGCGAGGTTGGGTTCGATGCCGACGGCGCAATGCTCGTCGAAGTTCGCGCAGGCGTGCGCCAGCAGGTGCGCGCTGTGCAGGAAGTTGCGGATCACCATCGGCCGGAATACGTTCAGCTCGAAATTGCCCATGGCGCCGCCGGCGTTGATGGCGACATCGTTGCCGAACACCTGGCAGCAGGCCATGGTCATCGATTCGGACTGGGTCGGGTTGACCTTGCCCGGCATGATGGACGAGCCCGGCTCGTTTTCGGGAATGCTCAGTTCCCCGATACCGCAGCGCGGTCCGCTGGCCAGCCAGCGGATGTCGTTGGCGATTTTCATGAGCGAAGCTGCCAATGTCTTCAGCGCGCCGTGCGCGTGAACCACGCCGTCGCAGGAACCCAGCGCCTCGAACTTGTTGGGCGCGGTGACGAATGGCAGACCCGTCAGTTTTTTCAGTTGCGCGGCCACGTCCTTGGCGAATTTCGGATGAGCATTCAACCCCGTGCCGACCGCCGTGCCGCCCAGCGCCAGCTCGCACAGATGCGGCAGCGCAGCTTCAATATGCTGCAGGCTGTGGTCGAGCTGCGACACGTAGCCGGAGAATTCCTGGCCCAGCGTCAGCGGCGTCGCGTCCTGCAGATGGGTGCGGCCGATCTTGACGATGTGCATCCAGGCGCGCGATTTTTTGTCGAGCGTGTTGCGCAGCTTTTTCACCGCGGGCTTTAATTCTTTTTCCAGCGCGATCACCGCCGCGACGTGCATCGCCGTCGGGAAAGTGTCGTTGGAGGATTGGCCCTTGTTGACGTCGTCGTTCTCATGCACCAGGCGCGCAGCACCCCGTTTGCCGCCGAGGATTTCGGAGGCGCGGTTGGCCAGCACTTCGTTGACGTTCATGTTGGTCTGGGTGCCGGAACCGGTCTGCCACACCACCAGCGGGAAATGCGCATCCCATTTTCCGCTTAACGCTTCATCGGCGGCCTTGACGATGGCCGCGCCCTTCTTTTTGTCGAGTACGCCCAGTGCCATGTTGGTCAACGCCGCGGCTTTTTTGACCAGCACCTGCGCATGCACCACCGGCAGCGGCATGGTTTCACCGGGAAAATGGAAATGATGCAGGCTGCGCTGGGTCTGCGCGCCCCACAGCATGGCGTCGGGCACCTCGATTTCGCCCATGGTGTCGTGCTCAGTGCGGAATTTGGTCATATCGGCAATCGCTGAAAATAATCAATAAAAACAACGGGTTGTAAAATCACAGCAGGGGACGCTGCTCGCCGCGCTGGGCGCCGGCATCGACCACCGCCAGTGCCGTCATGTTGACAAGGCGGCGCACCGTCGCACTGGCGGTCAGGATATGCACGGGCCGCGCTGCGCCGAGCAGGATCGGGCCGACCGTAATGCCGTCGCCCGATGAGATTTTCAGCAGGTTGAAGGAAATGTTGGCGGCGTCCAGCGTCGGCATCATCAGCAGGTTGGCCTGCCCCTTGAACCGCGAGTTCGGAAACATGCGCAGGCGGATTTCCTCGGACAGCGCGGCGTCGCCGTGCATCTCGCCGTCGATCTCGAGTCCGGGGGCGCGCGCATTGATCAGCGCCAGCGCCGCGCGCATTTTCTGCGCGGTCGGCGACTCGGCGGCGCCGAAACTTGAGTGCGACAGCAGCGCGACTTTCGGCACCAGGCCGAAGCGGCTGATTTCCTCGGCGGCGAGCACGGTCGATTCGGCAATCTGCTCGACCGTGGGATCGAAATTGACATAGGTATCGCAAATGAACACCGTGCGTCCCGGCAGCATCAGCATGTTCATCGCGGAAAAATTCCGCACGCCCGCCCGCTTGCCGATGACCAGGTCGATGAAGCGCAGATGGCTGTCGTAACGGCCCAGCGTGCCGCACAGCATCGCATCGGCCGCCCCCAGTCGCATCAGCATGGCGCCGATCAGCGTGGGACGCCGGCGCATGTCTGACTTGGCGATTTCCGGCGTCACGCCATGACGCTCGCCCAGGCGCAGGTATTCGGTCCAGTACTCGCGATAGCGCGGATCGTTGTTGGGATCGACGAGCTCGAAATCGCGGTCACGCTGCAACCGCAGGCCCAGACGCTCGATACGCATCTTGACGACGTCGGGACGGCCGATCAGCACCGGCCGCACGATGCCTTCATCGACGGCCACCTGCACCGCGCGCAGCACCGTCTCCTGCTCGCCTTCGGCATAGACCACCCGTTTGGGCGATTTTTTCGCCGCCGCCATCACCGGCCGCATGATCAGGCCGGAGTGATAGACGACCTCGGTCATGCGCTGCACGTAGGCGTCGAAATCGGTGATCGGGCGCGTCGCCACGCCGCTCTCCATCGCGGCCTTGGCGACTGCCGGCGCAACGATGCTGATCAGCCGCGGATCGAAGGGCCGCGGGATCAGGTAGTCGGGGCCGAACTTGAGATCCTGCTCGCCATAGGCGGCGGCGACAATGTCGGACTGCTCGGCCTGCGCCAGCGCGGCAATGGCGTTGACCGCGGCAATTTCCATCTCACGGTTGATCGTAGTCGCGCCGACATCCAGCGCGCCGCGGAAAATGAACGGAAAACACAGCACGTTGTTGACCTGGTTCGGGTAATCCGAGCGCCCGGTGGCCATCACCGCATCAGGGCGCACTTCCTTCACCAGTTCAGGCAGGATTTCCGGCTCGGGATTGGCCAGCGCGAGGATCAGCGGCCGTTCCGCCATCTGCTTGACCATCTCCGGCTTCAGCACTTTGCCGGCGGACAGGCCCAGGAAAACATCGGCGCCGGCCATCACATCGCCCAGCTTGCGCGCCCTGGTGTCGATGGCGTAACGCGCCTTCTCGTCGTCCATCTCTTCCTTGCGGCCCTGGTACACCACGCCGGCGATATCGGTGACAGTGATGTTTTCCTTTTTCAGCCCCAGCGACACCAGCAGGTCGAGACAGGCCAGCGCCGCGGCGCCCGCGCCGGACACGACGAGTTTTATTTTGCCGATGTCCTTGCCGACGACCTTCAGGCCGTTGATGAACGCCGCGCTGACGGTGATGGCGGTGCCGTGCTGATCGTCGTGAAACACCGGGATCTTGCAGCGCTTCCGGAGCTCGCGCTCGACGATAAAGCACTCCGGCGCCTTGATGTCCTCGAGATTGATGCCGCCGAAAGTGGGTTCCAGCGCGGCGATGATATCGACCAGCTTGTGCGGATCCTGCTCGTTGATTTCAATATCGAAGACGTCGATGCCGGCGAACTTCTTGAACAGCACCGCCTTGCCTTCCATGACCGGCTTCGCCGCCAGCGGGCCGATGTTGCCCAGGCCCAGTACCGCGGTACCGTTGGTAATGACGGCGACCAGATTGCCGCGCGCCGTGTAAAGACTGGCATCCGCCGGCCTGGCGGCAATTTCCTCGCACACCATGGCCACGCCGGGCGTGTAGGCCAGCGCGAGATCGCGCTGGTTGACCAGTCCCTTGGTCGGCGTGACGGAAATCTTGCCGGGCACCGGCAAGCGGTGATATTCGAGAGCTGCTTTGCGTAACTGCTCGTCAGGCATTTTATGCGCCCGCCTGCCGGAAATTCCGACCACGGGGCCGTGGCAATGTGGGAGCAGAATTATACCGTAGCGGGTCGCCGTCGCTGCCGCGGCTATGGTATGTTGCGAGCCCTGTTGTGAGCCTCGTTATCACGCTGAACATGGACGTCAACGCCCCCCGCACCGCGCTCTACCCTGAACTCGCGCCGCACAACACCGGCATGCTGGATCTCGACGGCCGGCATCGCCTGTATTTCGAGGAAAGCGGCAATCCGCACGGCGCGCCGGTGGTATTCCTGCACGGCGGCCCCGGCGCCGGCGCGTCGCCCGCACACCGGCGCTTTTTCGATCCCGCGCATTACCGCATAGTCATTTTCGATCAGCGCGGCGCCGGCCGCTCGCTGCCGCTGGGCGAGATCACCGGCAACACCACGCCGCTGCTGGTCAGTGACATCGAAAAACTGCGCGCGCACCTCGGCATCCAACGCTGGCTGGTATTCGGCGGATCGTGGGGCAGCACGCTGGCGCTGGCTTATGCCGAAACCCATCCGCAGCGCTGCACGGGACTGATCCTGCGCGGCATTTTTCTGTGCCGCAAAAGCGAAATCGACTGGTTTCTCTACGGCCTGCGCAACCTGTTTCCGGAGGCCTGGCGCGCGTTTGCCGATCCGATACCGGAAGCCGAGCGCGGCGATCTGCTCGCCGCCTACCATCGCCGGCTGATCGATCCCGATCCGGCGGTGCACATGCCCGCCGCGCGCGCCTGGAGCACCTACGAAGGTTCATGTTCCACGCTGCTGCCCAGCCCGGAAACCGTGGCTTACTTCGCCGGCGATGTCGTCGCGCTGGGGCTGGCGCGCATCGAGGCGCACTATTTCAGCAACGACATTTTCCTGCCGGACAATGCATTGCTTGACAACGTCGGCCGCATCCGCCGCATACCCGGCGTCATTGTGCAGGGCCGCTATGACGCCGTGTGCCCCATCGTATCGGCCGACGACCTGCACCGCGCCTGGCCGGAAGCCGAATACATCGTCGTGCCGGACGCCGGCCATTCGGCGTGGGAACCCGGCATTTGCGCGGAACTGGTCAAGGCCGCCGAAAAATTCAAACACCTCATTCAAACACCTCACCCAGGGAGCATGACATGAAGCTCGTAACCTATTCCGCGACCAGGCGCGGGCCCGCAACAATCGGGATCATCGCCGCCGACGGCAGCATCATCGACCTCGCAACCGCAGCGAAAAAAGCGCGCGTCAAACTGTCATTTGCCGCGGACGACATGATCTCGCTCGTCGCTGCCGGGCGCACGGGCCTGGCGCAGGTGAAAAAAGCCGTCGCCGGCGTGAAAACCGGGCATTGCGCGTTCGCCAAGGCCACACTGCACGCACCGATCCCGCGTCCGCGCAAAAACGTGTTCTGCGTCGGCTGGAATTATCTCGACCATTTCAACGAAGGCGCGAAAGCGCGCCCCCACGTGCAGGAAATGCCGGCGCATCCGGCGTTTTTTTCCAAGCAGCCGCTGACCGTCAACAGCCCTTACGGCAATGTGCCCGCGCACCCCGGCGTCACCGAAAAGCTCGACTGGGAAGTGGAACTCGCACTGGTGATCGGCCCCGGCGGCACCAACATCGCCGAGGCCGATGCGATGAAGCACGTGTACGGCTACATGGTCGCCAACGACGTGTCGGCACGAGAGGTGCAGCGTCATCACGGCCAGCAGTGGTTCCGCGGCAAAAGCCTCGACGGCCACCTGCCCATGGGGCCGTGGATCGTGACCGCGAATGACGTGCGCGATCCGAACAACCTGAACCTGACCTGCCGCGTGAACGGCGTGATCAAACAGAATTCGAATACGCAGCATCTCTATTTCAAGCTGCCGCGCATCATCGCCGAACTGTCGGCGGGGATCACACTGGAACCGGGCGACATCATACTCACCGGCACGCCTTCCGGCGTGGGCCATGCGCGCACGCCGCCGGAATTCATGAAACCCGGCGACATCCTGGAAACCGAAGTCGAAGGCATCGGCTTGTTGCGCAACAAAATTACCGCCAAATAGGCTTCCGCATGATGGCTGAATACTTGAGCATGACTGGCGGCAGCAGTAGCATGATCGCCTGAACAACGGAGACACCGGCATGGATACCCCGCAAAAAAACAGCATCACGGTCATTCCCACCGGCGCCGCGCTGGGCGCCGATGTACTCGGCGTGGATCTGTCCAAGCCGATTGCCCCGGAAACGTTCCGGCAGATCGAGGACGCCTGGCATACGCACCTGGTGCTGCGCTTTCGCAACCAGCAACTCGACGACCCGGCGCTGCTCGCCTTCGCGCGCCAGTTCGGCGTGCTCGACGCAGCGCCTATCCACGCCGGCAAGGATGTGGTGAACCCGTTTCCCGAAATCACCGTGATGTCGAACATCAAGGTCAACGGCAAGGCCATCGGCAATCTCGGCCACTACGAAGCGGTGTGGCACACCGACATGTCCTACAACGACCTGACGCCGATCGGCAGCCTGCTCTATTCACTGGAAGTGCCGCCGACGGGCGGCAATACCGGCTTCTCCAACATGTATGCGGCCTGGGATACACTGCCTGCAGCGCTGAAAAAGGAAGCACTCGGTCGCTATTGCCGCCACGACTCCAGCCGCAACAGTGCCGGCGAACTGCGCAAAGGCTTTACCGACGTCACCGACCCGCGCGATGCGCCGGGCGCGATTCATCCGCTGGTGCGCACCCATCAAAGAACCCACCGCAACTGCCTGTTCCTCGGCCGCCGCCACAACGCCTATGTCATCGGCCTGCCGCTGGACGAAAGCGAAGACCTGCTGAACCAGTTGTGGGCGCATGCCACGCAAAAACAATTCGAGTGGTACCAGGTGTGGAAAGTCGGCGACCTGGTGATGTGGGACAACCGCTGCGCGATGCACCGCCGCGATGCCTTCGACCCGGAATCGCGGCGGTTGATGCACCGCACGCAGATCAGGGGTGACAAGCCGTTCTTTGATCCGAAGACGCTGGATGCGCGCGCGTAGATTTACGCGCCCCAGAAAAAACGCCGGCTAGCCCGGCGTTCTTTTTGCGGCATCGGCAGCCGCCTTGCCCGCAGCCTGCAGGCTTTCCAGCCCCGCCTTCTGCATTTCCAGGGTCTTGATGGTCATCTGCACGAAGCCGGTGTTCATGGTCAGCCAGGTTTCGACCGCCTTCAGCTCGGCGATTTTTTTCCCGATGTCCTCGACGTTCATCGTCGGCGCAATCATGCCGGGAATCGGGAACCCCATCGGATTCCACATTTTCTGCATGAACTCGAAAAAATCCTTGGGCACGTCCTGTTCGGCCATGGCATTGCTCCGGCGTGGGGATCACCGATTATAGGCCGCAGGCAGGGATCAGACAGCCTCGACGCGGATGACCTCGCCGTCCCGGGCGGTGCGCAGCACGGCGGGGTCGCCGCGGATGCGACCCAGCACGTTGCACGGGCTGACCAGGCGGCACTCATCACCCCGGGATGCGGGGGTGCGCCCCCAGGGCAGCGCCAGCGCGCTGCCGTCCACCCAGAAACAGACAGTGCCGGGATCAACGACCTGCCGGGCGCCGGGCTCCAGCGTCGTGGTCACCGGCAGCGAAAAATAGACCTCTTCACCCCAGGTATTAACGCTGGACTCGCAGGGCAGCGCCGCCAGCAGTTTGGCGACCGTGGGACCCGCGACCAGATCGGCCACGACCGAACCGCCGCCCCACGCAATGCGAATACTGGCCACGCCGGGCCGGGATGATTATTCGCCGAGCGGCGAATCGATGTGACGGACTTCGCGCGGGCGCTGGGCAAGACGGACCGGCGCTGCGGGCGCCGGTCCGGCCAGCGAGGCGACTACGCGCTGCAGGCGCTGTTTCTCGCCCAGCACCTTGTTGGTATAGGTATCGCTGTCGTCGCCCAGTGCGCCGGCGTACATCTGCAGCGCAATGCCGAGGTTGCCGGTGCGGCTCAGGTATTCCCGGAGGATCCGTGCACCGACCCGGATATTGGATTCGGGATCAAATACGGCTTTTTCCCCGCCGAATTCAGCCAGCTTGTCGCCATGGTATTTCGGGATGATCTGCATCAGACCCTTGGCGCCGGCCACGCTTTCGGCGATCGGGTTGTAGCGGGATTCGATGGCAATTACCGCCATGATCAGCAGCGGGTCAATGCTGGTCGCCTGGCCTTCGGCGTGGGCGATCTCGACCAGTTCCAGCGTGACGTCCTGGGAAACCTTGTAGCGCTTGGCCAGGAATTCGGCGAGCGCCAGATGGCGCGCCGCGTCCGGATTGACGGCCGGCGGGGCCGGCTGCTGCAACACCCGCTTGGAAACCGCGCTGGCCTCGCTCTGCACGACGGCGTAGGC
The DNA here is from genome assembly GCA_964486865.1 of uncultured Bordetella sp. GTDB lineage: Bacteria > Pseudomonadota > Gammaproteobacteria > Burkholderiales > SG8-41. The sequence goes on along the minus strand of CAZAOZ010000007.1, from coordinate 25,753 downwards.
CGACTGCAGCCAGTCCATGCCATGGCGCTCGTGCAGCAGCAGCCCCAGGGTGGAAACGCTGGCAAAGAACGCGAACAGGGTCAGGTATTTGCGTGTCCGGCGCGGTTGAACCGACAGCGGATTTACGGGGGGGTGTTCGGAAATCGATTTTGCGTACATGCAAAACCTCCTTTGGGAATGGGTGCCTGCCAAAAGGCCGGGCGCCACAACCGGGTTACCTCGCTACGGTAACAATGTCTCCTTGGAACTACGTTCAGCCAACAACCACAATAGATTGTGGGCTACTCAAAAAAACTGGCCAATTCTAGGTGTTCAGGGCATGGACTGCAACCCTGCGACCGATTTATTACGCACTCAGGAACTGAACCGGGGGCGGAGTTTACCGATACACATAGTGCAACGCAACAAAAATTATAACTTATTGTTTTTAAACAATTAACTTATAATTCTGGCGTCATAACGCCAAGCGGCGTCGTCAGGTAAGGCAGGATTGGAGGGACTACGCAGACTGGAGTTCAATCCGCAGGCGCCTGAAAGACGCCTCGCCGCAGGAAAATTAAAATTAACTATTAAAAACAATTAGTTACAGTGAATCCTGGGGGCCTACTCCTGACGGGACATGGCGTTCTTTCCAGGCTTGCAGTGCGATTTCGTAGTTAGTGAGCGCTTCCCAATAACGATCGTACACGCAAGGCTCGCAACCGCTCTGGCAGCACTCCCAAGGCTCGGGCGCAGCAGGTGGAACGGGTTGGGGATCCACAACCATGCCCTGTCAGCGCAAATCGTCCGGCAGCACCGCGGCAGCGCCAGCCACCGGCACCGCAATCAGGATGTCACCGCGTCGCCGGTTGCACATGCGGACTCATATACGTTGCAGGGGTTCCCGACAGCATGGTGTTGCCTTTCGTGACACAGCCACACTACAAACGTCTTCCACCATTTTACCCACACGCCGACGCCGGAAAACGAGGCCAAACACGGCTGTGATAGATTGAAACCATGGATGAACTCGCACTTCGCGGCATGGCCAAGTGGCCGAGCGTGCCTACGCGCCGCGGACTCGTTAGCCGCAGGCCCGTTTGCGGGCAGCGGCGCCAGACCGCCGGTATCACGGAGGTTTCCGGGAATGGATGAGCTCGTACTCCGTGGCATGGCCAAATGGCCCAATGTGCCGGCGCGCCGCGGACTCGTTAGCCGCAGGCCCGTTTGCGGGCAGCGGCGCCAGACCGCCGGTATCACGGAGGTTTCCGGGAATGGATGAGCTCGTACTCCGTGGCATGGCCAAATGGCCCAATGTGCCGGCGGTCTTCGGCTGGCTGTCGCTCGACCGCCGCGGCCACTGGCTGCTGAAAGGCGAGCGCATTGCCAATCCCGGAATCGCCGCTTTTTTCGGGCGCAACTACAGCCACGACGATCAGGGCCGCTGGTTTTTCCAGAACGGGCCGCAGCGGGTGTATGTCGCGCTCGATTACACGCCGCAGGTCTACCGGGTCACCGCGCTGCCGGGTGCGCCGCTGACGCTGGCTGCGCACAGCGGTGCCGCGGTGACTGAAATCCGTGCCGCCTATATGGATGATGCCGGACAACTGCTGCTCGACACCGATCTGGGCATCGGCCTGGTACACGATACCGATCTCGATACGCTGCTGCCGCGCTTCACCGATCCCACCGGGCAACCCGGTGAAGCCGCGCTGGCAGCGACGCTGGACGCCCTGCAGGCCGGCAACCCTGTAGCGCTGGAACTGGATCTGGGTGCGACGCGGATTCCGGTCCGACCGGTACGTGCCGCCGAAGTACCGGTGCGATTCGGTTTCGTCGCCCGCCCGCTGCAGCCCGCAGGCCAGGAGGAATGTTACTGATGCAGGCATTGGCGGCATTCGGCCTGGCAGCGCGGCGCGCCGTGCGCGGCGTGCTGTGCGACATCGACGACACGCTCACCACCGATGGCCGGCTGACGGCCGCGGCTTACAGCGCGCTCGAACGCCTGCACGGCGCCGGCCTGCGTGTGGTGCCGGTCACCGGCCGCTCCGCCGGCTGGTGCGACCATATCGCGCGGATGTGGCCGGTGGATGCCGTGGTCGGCGAGAACGGCGCGTTTTATTTCCGCTACGATCATGCCAACCATGTAATGCAGCGGCAGTTCGCGGATGCGCCGGAGGTCCGCACCCGGCATCGCGCCGCGCTGACCGCCATTGCCGCAGACATACTCGCCGCGGTACCCGGCGCCGCCATTGCCGCCGACCAGCATTACCGGGAAACCGATCTCGCCATCGATTTCTGCGAAGACGTGCCGCGGCTGCCCGCTGCCGCCGTGCAGCGCATCGCCGCTCTCATGCAAAGCCGCGGACTGACGGCGAAAATCAGTTCCATCCATGTCAACGGCTGGTTCGGCACCTACGATAAACTGGCGATGACGCAGCGGCTGTATGCGGAATGTTTCGGCGTCGATCTGGACGCCGCGCGCACCGAATATGTTTTTGTCGGTGATTCACCCAATGACGCGCCGCTGTTCGGTTATTTTCCGCACGCGGTCGGCGTCGCCAATGTCCGGGACTTCGCCGGACAGCTGGCGCATGAGCCGGCCTATGTCACTGCCGCTGCAGCGGGTGCCGGCTTTGTGGAACTGGTTGATTTTCTGTTGCAAGCCATAACCCATACACCCACAAACAAATGAATAAAATCATAGACTTGCGAACTGACACCGTCACCCAGCCCACGCCTGCCATGTTCGCCGCGATGCAGACCGCGACGCAGGGCGACGATTCACGCGACGGCGATCCGACGGTGATGAAACTGGAGGCGCTGGCTGCGGCGCGCACCGGCAAGGATGCCGGGCTCTACATGCCCAGCGGCACCATGACCAACCTGGTCGCGGTACTCGCGCACACGCCGCGCGCCGGCGAAGTGCTGCTCGAACGCGGCGCGCACATGCTGAATACCGAACTGGGCGGACTCGCCGCGGTAGCCGGCGTGTTCTACAAGGCAATCCCGGGCACGCGCGGCGCGATGGATGAAACCGTGCTGCGCGAAACGATGCGGCCGATGACCCGCAACAACTTCGGCACCGCGCTGATCTGCATGGAAACCACCCACAACGGCGCCGGCGGCGCGGTATTGACGCTGGCGCACATGCAGCGGGTGCATGCGCTGGCCGGCGAGCACGGCATCCCGGTGCATACCGACGGCGCACGGCTGTTCAACGCCGCGGTGGCGCTGGGCGTATCAGCGGCAGAAATCGCACGCCATACCGACTCGATCTGCTTTTGCGTTTCCAAGGGATTGTCGGCGCCGGTGGGCTCGGTGCTGTGCGGACCGCGCGCCTTCATCGAGCGCGCACGCACGTTCCGGCGCATGGTCGGCGGCAACATGCGCCAGGCCGGATCGATTGCCGCAGCCGGCATCGTTGCGCTGAAAACCATGGTCGAACGCCTCGCCGAAGACCATGCCACGGCAAAGCGGCTCGCCACCGGCCTGCATGCCATCGATGCGTCGCTGATCGATCCCAAAGATATCGAAACCAACATTGTGCGCATCAGCGTACGCGCCAGCGGCCGCAGCGCCGCGCAATGGGCGGAGGATTTCAAGGCGCGCGGCATCGCTGTCAGCCCGGCGGACTCCGGGTCGCTGCGTTTTGTGACCCATCGCCATATCGGCAACGCGGAAGTCGATGCGGCTATCGCCACCTGCCGCGAGATCTGGAAAGCCGGCGTCAGATAATGCGCTTGCGGATCGCCGTGACCACGACCTCGGCAACCAGCACCACCGCAAAGATCACCACCAGCATCAGCGCCACGCGCTGCCACTGGAACAGGTTCATCGCCGAGTCGATGGCCATGCCGATGCCGCCGGCGCCAACCAGTCCCAGCACGGCGGACTCGCGCACGCTGATGTCCCAGCGGAACAGCGCGATGCCCCAGAACGCCGGCTCGACCTGCGGCCAGTAGCCCTTGATGAACACGGTGAGCCGCGGCGCGCCGCAACTGCGCAGCGCCTCGATCGGGCCGGGCCGCGCCTCCTCCAGTGCTTCACCGAACAGCTTGCCGACGAAACCGATGGAACGAAAGGCGATGGCCATGGTGCCGGCCAGCGCACCGGGACCGAAAATGGCCACGAACAGCAGCGCCCACACCAGCGAATTGACGGAGCGCGAGGATACCAGCAGCAGCTTCGCGAAATAGTTCAGCCCGGCATGGGGCGTCAGGTTATGCGCCGCCAGCACTCCGAGCGGAACAGCCATGACGATCGCCAGCAGCGTGCCCAGCGTGGCGATATGCAGGGTTTCGATCAGCGCCTCATGCACGCCTTTCGGATAGTACCGCCACTCGATGGGCCACATCCGCTGCAGCAGATCGACCACCTGCGCCGGCGCATCGTAGAGAAACTCGGGAATGACCTCGACGGTGCGCAGCGACACCACGCAGGCCAGCACGATGCCGAAATACAGCGCGTAGCGCGCCAGCCGCTCGCCGCGGGTGTAGCGCTGCCACTCGTGCCGCGGAATGCCGGTTGCCGCGGTCATTGGTACAGCTTCTTGATCTGGTTCTGCAGCGCTTCGCTGACCATGATGACGGCGATGATCGCCAGCAGTATGGTGCACAGGAAGTCGTAGTCAAAGCGCTGGAAGGCGGCAAACATCGTGCCGCCGATGCCGCCGGCGCCGACCATGCCGACCATCGTCGAATTGCGCAGGTTGGAATCGACCTGATAAGTGGCAAAGCCGACAAAACGCGTCAATACCTGCGGCAGCACGCCGTAGGCGATGACGCTCGCGAACGGCGCGCCGGTGGCGCGGATCGCCTCCACCTGCTTCAGCGAAATTTCCTCGATGGCTTCGGCGAACAATTTGCCGGTGAAACCGATGGATGCAACCGTCAGCGCCAGAATGCCGGCCAGCGCGCCGAAACCCACCGCCTTGACGAACACGATGGCGATGATGACCTGGTGAAACGAGCGGCACAGCGCAATGAACAGGCGCATCGGCCAGGTGATCCACGCCGGCATCAGGTTGCGCGCCGCGAGCAGGCCGATGGGCAGCGACAGCACAATGCCCAGCGCCGACGCAATGACCGCGATTTCGATTGATTCGTAAAGCCCCTGTGCCAGCAGCCGCAACTTGGCGGGATTGGTATCCGGCGGCACCATGCGGCCGACGAAACGCACGCCGTTGTCGAGACCGATGACAAAGCGCTCCCAGGTGATGTCGAGAATGGACGCGGCGTAGAGCGAATACGCAATCAGCGCGAGCCAGGCAACGCGCGCCGGCCAGCTGGGCAGGAATGCCGGCGGTCGCGCCTGTACTGCCTCACTCATCTGCCCCACCCCTCATTCCTCACTCCTCACTCCTCTTCGACCTGCTCCAGCCAGTCTTCCCCGCCATAGATCTGCTTCAAATGATCGTCGGTCAGCCCATCCGGCGCGCCCGCATAGACCACGCTGCCGCCGGCCATGCCGATGACATGATTCGCGAAGCGCCGCGCCAGCGGCACATTGTGAATGTTGACGATCACCGGGATATGGCGGCTGGCGGTGATCTTGGCCAGCAGTTCCATGATTTCCACCGAAGTCTTGGGATCCAGCGACGAGGTCGGCTCATCAGCCAGCAGGATGTCCGGGTGCTGCATCACTGCGCGCGCGATGCCGACACGCTGGCGCTGACCGCCGGACAGCGCATCGGCGCGCTGGTTGGCAAATGGCGTCAGTCCCACGGTATCGAGCAGTTCCCAAGCCAGCGCAATATCCTGCGGCGGATAATTGCGCAGGAAAGCCTGCCAGGGCGACAGATAGCCCAGCCGGCCCGACAGCACGTTCTCCATGACCGTCAGGCGCTCGACGAGATTGAATTCCTGGAACACCATGCCGATGCGGCGACGGTGTTCGCGCAGCGCCCTGCCCGAGAGCCGGGTCATGTCGGCGCCGTGAAACAGCACCTGTCCGGCCGTCGGCTCGACCAGCCGGTTGATGCAGCGGATCAGCGTCGATTTGCCGGTGCCGGAAGGCCCGATGATTGCGGTAATGCCGCGATCGGGGAACGCGATGGAAATACCGCGCAGCACCGGCGTGCCGCGGCGGTATTCCTTGGTCAGACCGCGAACCTCAATGGTCGCGGGCGCGGCGCCGGCCGATAGCGCAGACCCGGACATTATTGTTTCTTGGTTTCGGCGGCCTTCTTGCGCGCAGCTTCCTCGCGCGCGGTTTCCTTCTCATAGGCCGCGCGGTTGAACGGCGTGCCGGTACCCTCGGCGATCTTGCGCACCACCTCCCAGTCCTTCTGGTAGGTGATCGGGAAAAACCGGTCGGCGCCGCCGAAGGTTTTTTTCATGTCCTCGGTAAACCGGTAGTCGTAGAAACACCTGGTCAGAGTCTTGATCAGATCCGGATGCAGATCATGCGCATAGGCAAACGACGATGTCGGGAACACCGGGCTTTTGTAGATGATGCGGAAATCGTCGGCCTTGATCTCGCCGCGACCGCTCATCCGGTAGAACACGTCGGAAGCCACCGGCGCGGCATCGTAATCACCGGATTCCACGCCCTTCACCGACTGGCCGTGACCGCCCGAGAACAGCACCTTGTAATCCTTGTCCGGCGCCAGTCCTTCCGGCGGAAACAGCACCTGCGGCGCCAGATGGCCGGAGTTCGACGACGGCGAGGTGTGGGCGACCTTCTTACCCTTGAGGTCGGTCAGCTTCTGGTACGGGCTCGCTTTCTTGACGATCATCAGCAGGTTGTAGCCCTGAAAATCCTTCTCGTAGCCCTTGACCGCAAACGGCACCGCGCCCGCGAGATTCACCGCGAATCCGGTCGGGCCAGTGGAAAATCCGCCCACATGCAGGCGCCCGGCACGCATGGCTTCAATCTCGGCGGCGTTGGAATTCACCGAGTAATAGACGACACGCTTGCCGGTGCACTGGGCCAGATGATCGAGAAACGGCTTGAACGCATTCGCATAAACAGCAGGGTCTTCCACCGGCGTATAGGTGAATACCAGCGTGCCCGGATTTTTCAGCCGCTTCGCATCCTTGGGCGTATCGGCGACGAGATCGCCGTTTTCGTCGCAATACAGGGTGTCAAGCTGACCGCGGTTTTTGCAGTCATCCGCTTGCGCCAGCACGCCAGACGCGCCCAGCCCCAGCAGCAACGCCAGCGCGGCGCGGGTGATTGTCTTCCATGATTTCATGTGTCCTCCACAGTTGAGCATGTTTACAAAAATACCGTGCAAGCGGGCTGCGCCCCCTTGCAGATCACGATTTGGCGGAAGTGCTGATCAAGTGTTTCAGTTAATCGGCGCTTCCCGACCGGTTATTTTGCCGTCTCGCCGACGATGTCCGCGAGCAGTTTTTCGACCTTGCGCAGCGCACTCACCGACAGCGCTGACCCGGACGCCGCCGGCGCACGGTACGACAGGTACACCTGCCCAGGCGCCTGCGGCAGCGTATAGACCGCGACGGCGTACGGACAGAACACGATGTTGTGCGGATCGGCTTCCATGGTATCGCGGGAAATCTGCGCGCTGCAGAACTCGACCAACTCCGCCTTGCCGTAAACGGGGCGATTGCGCTGCAGATCGCGCCCGGTGCGCTCCAGCATCGCGCCGATGCGTGCGGTGTAGTTAATGACCAGGCCGCGATTTTCGAGCGCCATGACCAGGCGCTCCTTGACGTCGTCAAAATTGCCCTTGACCGCGCGGACATGAACCTCGGACGCGGCCGCCTGCGCCGCCGAGACCATCAGGAAAAGAACCAGACATGCACTGCAAGCTGCGTTTTTCATCTGCGCCTCCGTATCGCCGGATACCGTGTGCAGTGTAACGCCACGGGGCGTAGGTGCAGCAGGTCTTCTGCGCGCCGGACTCGCCCGGAATCCCGCCCCGGCAGCCTCGGTCGCCGCCCGGGCATTAATTTTTTTTACAGCGGCAACCCATTGATTCTTATTGGTTATTATCAAACGGCGCAGGTGCAGAACCCTGCCCGCGCCTTGCCCCGACCACGCGGATTGGGTATCTTTACTCCCCTGCTGTCTGCGGTTGCTACATGCCTTCCGCGGCGGGCGTCGGACTACTCCCGAGACCGATCCCGCTGCACGGCACCGACGTCAGGGCCTGCTCCCCATCGGAAACGGCCATGCGCCCGGAACAGCAATCGGACGGGGCGCTACTGGAGCCGGTTCCGGCACTACCCGGGATGCAGGTTTTCCTGAAGCCGTCCGCTTTCCGGCAGCAGATTGTTGTTTCTGCTTTTTCTTGACTGCTTTTTTCTTTGCCGGCTTTCGGGCCGGCTTTTTTTTGCCCGCCTTGCGGCTTGCACCCTTGCGTGCCGCAGCCTTGCGGACGACCTTCTTCTTTTTCAGCTGTTTTTTCTTCGCCGTCTTTTTCGCCGTCTTCGCCGTCTTTTTCTTTGCTGCCTTCTTTTTCGCTTTTGCCATGCGAGCCTCCATCAGCTTCATCTCAACTTGCGCGCGTCCTTGCCGCTGACCCGCGCTCCCCGGCACACTTCATGCTGCAGCGGGTGTGCCGCCTGCCGTTGCTGCTGCGGGTACTAGTGCACCATGGCGCCCGCCTTGGTGGCCAGATCGCGATAGAGCAGATCCGGATCAACGCGGATGCCGCCGCTCCAGGTCAGGACGTTCGATACCGGATCGAACGCTACCCGGCGGAACAGCGCGGCATCGGAAAGCACCGCCAGCGCCATGTCACCGACCAGATCGCCCAGATAGACATGCCCTTCCACGCCATCATCAAAGCGCAGCCAGAGAGTGCAGTTGTCTTCCGCACGCAGTTCGGTAACCGTATGCAGATGAGTCCTGCGACTGCGGTAACGCCGGAACTTCAGACTGAGTGCCAAGGGGTTTTCCCTCCCATGGTGATGATGATCAGAAACAACACCCAAAAAATCCGGCGGCGTCGCATCGCGGGATCGTCCGCGATGCGATGCGCCGCCGATGGCCCTGCCGCTTCAGCGCGGGATTCCGCACGTCCGGCACATCCTCGCCTGCATTCACCTGTTTCGTTTCAGCCTCCGCCTGCCGGATCTCCAGAGCATCAATCCCAGGACAACGCACCGCCGGTCTGATATTCGATGACCCGGGTTTCGAAAAAATTGCGTTCTTTTTTCAGGTCGATCATCTCCGCCATCCACGGAAACGGATTGGTTGCGCCTTCGAACATGGGATCCAGGCCGATCTGCTGGGCACGCCGGTTGGCGATGAAGCGCAGGTATTCCTTGAACATCGCGGCGTTGAGGCCCAGCACGCCGCGCGGCATGGTGTCCTCGGCATACTTGTACTCGAGCTCCACGCCCTTGTGGAACAACTCGCACAGCTCTTCGCGGAATTCCGCGGTCCACAGATGCGGATTCTCCAGCTTGATGGTGTTGATCAGGTCGATGCCGAAATTGCAGTGCATCGATTCATCACGCAGGATGTACTGGTACTGCTCGGCGGCGCCGGTCATCTTGTTCTGCCGGCCCAGCGCAAGAATCTGCGCAAAACCGACGTAAAAGAACAGCCCCTCCATCAGGCAGGCAAACACGATCAGGCTCTTCAGCAGCTTCTGGTCGTTCTCCGGCGTACCGGTCTTGAACGTGGGATTGGTCAGCACATCGATGAAGGGGATCAGGAACTCGTCCTTGTCGCGGATCGACGAAACCTCGTGATAGGCATTGAATATTTCACCTTCATCCAGGCCCAGACTTTCCACGATGTACTGGTAAGCGTGGGTATGAATCGCCTCCTCGAAGGCCTGGCGCAGCAGGTACTGGCGGCACTCGGGCGCGGTAATGTGCCGGTAGGTGCCCAGCACGATATTGTTCGCGGCCAGGGAATCAGCGGTGACAAAAAAACCGAGATTGCGCTTGACGATGCGCCGCTCGTCTTCGGTCAGTCCGTTGGGATCTTTCCACAGGGCGATGTCGCGGCTCATCTGGATTTCCTGCGGCATCCAGTGGTTGGCGCAGGCCGAGAGGTACTTGTCCCACGCCCATTTGTACTTGAACGGCACCAGCTGGTTCACATCCGTGCTGCCGTTGATGACGCGCTTGTCGGCGACATTGACGCGCCGCAATTCCTCGACAGCACCCGGTACCGGCGCCCGCGCCGGCTCGCTCATCGGCAGTTGCCGCCCCGCACCAGTACCGGCAGCAGCCGACTCTTCAAACTGCAACATGCTCAGTCTCCTTTATTGGCTTTGTGGGTGGACACTTCACTTCCGGAACAGACGGCGGATCTTGATGATGTTTTTGGTGAAGCCGCCGCACTGCCCGCAAAACAAACCTGATCCGGCAACTGCGCTCCCTGTTCTGTGTTTTCCATCACACCTACTGGCACGACTCACACTCGGGATCGAGTATGGAGCACACTTTGGGCTGTTCCGACTCACCGGTCGCCCCGCCATCGGACGTCACCGCATTCAACTGCCCCGCCTTGGAGGTGGATTTCTCCGTCGAAGTTGCCCCCAGCGTGCGCAGGTAGTACGTGGTCTTCAGGCCGCGCACCCAGGCCAGCTTGTAGGTGTCATCCAGTTTTTTGCCCGACGCACCGGCCATGTAGATATTCAGCGACTGCGACTGGTCCACCCACTTCTGCCGGCGCGCGGCGCATTCCACCAGCCAGCTGGCATCCATCTCGAACGCCGTGGCATACAGGGCGCGCACATCCGGCGGCACGCGATCGATGCGCGCCAGCGAACCGTCGAAATATTTGAGGTCGGCGATCATCACCTCATCCCACAGATTGAGCTTTTTAAGGTCGCGCACCAGGAATTCGTTGACGACCGTGAATTCGCCCGACAGGTTCGACTTGACGTAGAGATTCTGGTACGTCGGTTCGATGCACTGCGACAGTCCGGTGATATTGGCAATGGTTGCCGTCGGCGCGATCGCCAGGCAGTTCGAATTGCGCATGCCGACGCGCTGGATGCGGCCGCGCAACCCGTTCCAGTCGAGCGTGGCGGACATGTCGCACTCGACATAGCCGCCGCGTTCCTCGGCCAGCAGCTTGACCGAGTCGAGCGGCAGAATGCCGCGGTCCCACAGTGAACCCTTGAAGGTGGAATACGGGCCCCGCTCTTCGGCCAGATCAGCCGACGCGGAAAACGCCGTGTAGGCCACCTGCTCCATCGAGCGATCGGCGAATTCCACGGCCGCCGGCGAACCGTACGGCACGCGCAGCATGTGCAGGCAATCCTGGAAACCCATGATGCCCAGCCCCACCGGACGATGCTTGAAATTGGAATTGCGCGCCTTGTTGACGTTGTAGAAATTGAGGTCAATCACATTGTCGAGCATGCGCATCGCGGTGCCGACCGTGCGCTTGAGCTTTTCCATGTCGAGCCGGCGGGTGGACATATCCAGGTGCGCCGGCATGTTGACCGAGCCCAGGTTGCACACCGCAATTTCGTCGGCTCCCGTGTTCAGCGTGATCTCCGTGCACAGGTTGGAACTGTGCACCACGCCGACGTGCTGCTGCGGGGAACGCAGGTTGCACGGATCCTTGAAGGTGATCCATGGATGCCCGGTTTCAAACAGCATGGTCAGCATCTTGCGCCACAGCTGATTGGCGGGAATGGTCTTGAAGAGCTTCATCTCGCCGCGCGCGCACTTCGCTTCGTATTCGACATAGGCTTTTTCAAACGCCTTGCCGAATTTGTCATGCAGATCCGGCACATCCGAGGGCGAGAACAGGGTCCAGTCACCGTTTTCCATGACGCGCTTCATGAACAGGTCAGGCACCCAGTTCGCCGTGTTCATGTCATGGGTGCGCCGGCGGTCGTCGCCGGTATTCTTGCGCAGCTCCAGAAACTCCTCGATGTCGAGGTGCCAGCTCTCGAGATAGGAACACACCGCGCCCTTGCGCTTGCCGCCCTGGTTGACGGCCACCGCGGTGTCGTTGACCACCTTCAGGAACGGCACCACGCCCTGCGACTTGCCGTTGGTGCCCTTGATATAGGCGCCCAGCGCGCGCACCGGCGTCCAGTCATTGCCGATGCCGCCGGCGTACTTCTGCAGCATCGCGTTTTCCTTGATCGCCTCGTAGATGCCGTCGAGATCGTCGGAAACCGTGGTCAGATAGCAGCTCGCCAGTTGCGAGCGGCGTGTGCCGGAGTTGAACAGCGTCGGCGTCGAGCTCATGAAATCAAAGCTCGACAGCACGTTGTAGAACTCGATGGCGCGCGCTTCGCGCTGGTCTTCCTGCTCATTGAGCGCCAGCCCCATCGCCACCCGCATGAAGAAAACCTGCGGCAGCTCGATACGCTGCCCGCCGATATGCAGGAAATAGCGGTCGTACAGAATCTGCAGCCCCAAGTAGGTGAACTTGAGGTCGCGTTGCGCGTCGATCGCGGCGCCCAGCGCTTTCAGGTCGTAACTCGCCAGGCGCTCGTCGAGCAGTTCGGCGGCAACGCCCTTCGCGATGAACTGCGGGAGATAGGCGGCATACCGGGTTGCCATATCCTCCTGCGTAGCTTCCTCGCCCAGCGTCTCCAGACGCAGCGTGTGCAGCAGCAGGCGGGCCGTGACATAGCTGTAGCCGGGATCCTGTTCGATCAGCCCGCGCGCCGCGAGCACCAGTGATTTACGCACTTCTTCGATGGGCACGCCCTCGTAGAGGTCGCGGTACATCGCCTCGAGAATCGGCTGCGCACTGACATCCCGGCCGAGGCCGGCGCAGGCGCTTTCCACCAGCGCCGTAATGCGCGGCACGTCCAGCGGCCGCGTCACCCCGTCATCGATGACATTGAGCACCTCGCTGCGCGCGCCGGCGGTCTCGTGACGCGCCTCGCGCTGGCGCGCGCGCTCCTTGGCGCGCTCCTCGCGATACAGCACATAGGCACGGGCGACATGATGCTCACCCATGCGCATCAGCGCGAGTTCCACCTGATCCTGGATGTCCTCGATATGGAATGTGCCGCCGGAAGGCTGGCGCCGCATCAGGGCGCTCACCACGCTGTCGGTCAGCACCGCAACCTGATCGCGCACCCGCGCCGAGGCCGCACCCTGCCCGCCGTTCACGGCGATGAATGCCTTGGTCATCGCAATGGCGACCTTTGCCGGTTCGAACCCCACCACAGAGCCGTTACGCCGGATGATCTTGTATTGGGCGTACAGCGCTTCCCGTGCAGCGTCCTCCGGAATTGCAGCAACTTGGGGGGGCGTGCGGGGCTGGTTGGGATCGGTGGCGACATGCATATCGTAACTCCTTGATTTTTTTAAGTTTTCTGATTTCCCTGGAATAACCGCTTCCCGGTCCATCAACCACAGCCTAACCACTACATCTTGTGGTTTGCACGTTATTTTGAACGAATTCTAGTAGCCAGATTTTGAATCCGCAACAGGTTTTTACGCTTTTTTGAAAAGTTCTTGAGAAACAGCAGGAAGCGACCATAAGCGCCGGATTATTTGCACAAAAAGTGTGCAGCTTCCTGGGCGACCGCAACACTTCGGGTATTTCGGGAACGCGGACGGGCCGACGCTGCGTGCAGAGCGCAGCGGCTACGTCATAAACCCTGCAGTGGGTCAGCCCGGCAGCACTGCGGCGCGATAGCGGCCCCAGTCGAAATGCGGCCCCGGATCAGTCTTGCGACCGGGGGCAATATCCGCATGCCCCACGCTGGCGGCAATAGGGTAATGCGCGCGCAGCAGCCGGGACAAGGCTGCCAGCCGGCGATACTGGGCGTCGGTAAACGCGGTGTCGTCGGAGCCTTCGAGTTCGATGCCGATCGAGAAATCATTGCAGCGTGCGCGGCCGCACCAGGACGACTCCCCGGCGTGCCAGGCCCGCATCGCGCAGGGCACGAACTGCAGCAGCGCGCCGTCGCGCCGGATGAAAAAGTGGGCGGATACGCGCAGTGCGGCGATTTCCGCGTAGTAAGGGTGCGCCTGCGGATCGAGGCGGTTCAGGAACAGGTCGGTCACCGCCGTGCCGCCGAACACGCCCGGCGGCAGGCTGATGTTGTGGATGACCAGCAGTTCGATGGCGGTGTCCGCGGGACGGGCATCGCAATTGGGGGACGCCGTGAACAGGGCCTCATCGACCACGCCGGCGGCGTCGATGTTCACACCCAGCCCTCAGGGCTTGGCATCGAGTTCCTGGCGGATGCCCAGGCGCTGGATGCGGTGGCGCAGCGCGCGAAAGGAAATCCCCAGCAACTTCGCCGCCGCCGTCTGGTTGTAGCGGGTGCGTTCCAGCGCATCCAGTATCGATTTGCGCTCGATGGCTTCCAGCCGCTCGGGCAACGGCAGCCCCTCCATTCCCGGATCGTGCTCGACGGCATGCTCTTCTGAAAGCTGCAGATCCTCGACCGTGATCTCGTCGCCCGTGGCCAGCGCGACGGCGCGCTCGAGTATGTTCTCCAGCTCGCGCACGTTGCCCGGAAAGCGGTAGGCCTGCAGCGCGAGCCTGGCCGGTCCGGACAGCGGCGTCGCCCGCCCGTTGGCTGCATGGTGTGCCAGTATTGCCGCGGCCAGTTGCGGAATGTCGTCGCGCATTTCGCGCAGCGCGGGCATGCGCAGTTCAATGACATTGAGGCGGTAATACAGATCCTGGCGGAACGCGCCGTTTTTCACTTCGTCCGCAAGGTGGCGGTGGGTTGCGCTGATGATGCGCACATCAACCGGCTCCTCGGCCGTAGAGCCGACCTTGCGCACCCGCTTCTCCTGGATCGCCCGCAGCAATTTCACCTGCATCGCCAACGGCAGATCGCCGACCTCGTCGAGGAACAGCGTGCCGCTGTCGGCCGCCCGGAAAAAACCGTCGTGGTCCGCCACGGCGCCGGTAAAAGCACCCTTCTTGTGTCCGAAAAACTCCGACTCCATCAGGTTTTCCGGGATCGCGCCGCAGTTGACCGCAACAAACGGCCCGTCACGCCGCGCGCCATTCATGTGGATCAGACGTGCGGCCAGCTCCTTGCCGCATCCCGATTCGCCGCGAATCTGCACCGGCGCCTGGCTGCGCGCCAGCTTGTCGATCATCCCGCGCGCCTGCACCATCAACGGCGAACCGCCGATCAGCTGCGGCGCCCCCGGCGACAGCGCCGGACCCGCATCACTGCCGCGGTTTTTGTCTCCGGGACGCGGCAGCTTCAGCGCGGAGCGCACGAGCGCGCGTAACTGATCCAGTGATACCGGTTTGCCGAGATAATCGAATGCCCCCGCTTTCAGCGCAGCAACCGCATTCTCGGCACTGCCGTGGGCGGTAATGACCGCGACCGGCAGGCTGGGATGATTTTTGGTGATGTGCTCGACGATCGACAGGCCATCGCCGTCGGCAAGACGCATGTCCGTCAGGCACAGCTCGAAGCTGTTGCGCCCGAGCATGGCGATGGCCTCATCGACGCCGCCGGCGCAATGCGGCTCCAGACCCATGCGGATCAGGGTCATGCTCAGCAACTCCCGGATATCCGCCTCGTCATCGACCACCAGTATCTGACCGGTCGCCACAGCCCTCCCTCAGCAGCCTGTTTCAACAGCCCGTTGCAACTGCTTATTGATCCGTCGCGCAAACCACCGAAAACTGCGCCCCGCGCACCGACTCCACATATTCCAGCACCGCACCGTTGGCTTCGCAGATTTCACGCGCAAGGTACAGGCCTAGGCCCGTACCGCCCGGCGCCGTGGTGAAAAACGGCTCGAACAGCTTGCCGCGGGACTCCGGCGGCACGCCCGCCCCGTCGTCAATCACATCCAATCTTACCGCATTGCCACGGTACGAACGGCCGACCACCAGCCGGATGCTTCCGGCTTTGCCCTGCGAGTGGCGCAGCGCATTGCGGCACAGGTTCCACAACACCTGGTTCAGGTGATCGCGGTCGAACATGACGTGCGTATCCACGGCCAGTTCCAGCGTGATCACCGGCACATCAAGTTTCTCCGTGTCCACAAACTGTTCAATAAACGCCCGCAGGTAGGAGCCGAGATGCACACGCTCCCTGACCGCACGCTCGCCGCGGTTCAGCGTCTGCACATTGTTGATCATGCGGTCGAGGCGGCGCGTATTGTCGCGGATGATCACCGTCAGTCGCTGGGCGCCAGTGGACACGCCGGGTTCTTCCTGCAACAACTCGGCAGCATGGCTGATCGCGCCGAGCGGATTGCGGATTTCATGCGCGATATTGGCGGTGAGCCGGCCCAGTGCGGCGAGTTTCAGTTGCCGCGCCGCGGACTGGATGCGCGCAAGATCCTCGAGAAATATCACTGCGCCGGCGCCCCGCTGCGGCGCCACCGGCACCAGGCGCGCGCGCAGATTCGCGCCCAGATTCGCGCCCAGATCAAATTCATCCGGCGCCTGCCGTCCCTGCGCGTCGTCGAGCCAGGACTTGAACCGCTCATGCAGCGCCGGCGCGCAATTGCTGAGCGCAATGACGCCGCCGCCCCCCAGTCCGTCAATCATCCGCGTGGCCGCGGTGTTCGTCTGGCGCACGATGCCCTCGCCATCCACCACGATGACACCATGTTCCATGTCCTGGATAACCAATTGATTCACCTGCGCCATGTTGGCGAGGTCGATCTCGCGCTGCGCCGCCAGTTTCTCGCTCGCGAGTGAGCGCATTGCCAGCACGTGGGCCAGCCAGGCGATTGCAAAATAAGCGATGGACAGCAGACCGGCCTGCACATACTGGGCGCCACTTTCGGTGAAGTTCAGCACCTCATAGGTATGCTCGAGCAGGATCGCAATGGTCGCAATGGCGGCAAAAAACAGCGTCAGCCGGCCGCGGCTCACCAGTCCCGCGGCGGCCAGCGATGTCAGCAACAGCAGACCCAGACCGCTGGCCAGCCCGCCGCTCGCGTACATCAGCAGAACGACAAAGCAGATATCGGCGCCGACCTGGATGGCGAGTTGCCATACGAAGCGCTCGCGCGTACGGATCAGCGCGAACATCGCCAGCGCAAACGCCGCGTAGCCCGCCGCGCCGATCAGGAACAGCTGCATGTCGCGGGAGCCGAACTGCAGCGTGGCGCCCCAGAAGCCTGCCGCGAGTAACAGCAGCAAGGCCGCTGCCGTGCGATACACGTTGAACAGCAGCAGCGAGCGCCAGTAGGCGTCCGGCGCAAGTCCTGAGCGATCCTGACCTGCGAAAAACAGCGTGGACCGCCCGGCGGACTTCATCGGCAATGGATCAGCGCGCGTTGCGGAATTCACGCTCGTGCTCGGCAGAGCAGAAATACCGGCCCTCTGCCGTCACCCCTTCTGCACGAGGAATATGGATATCGCAACGGGCACAACGCACCATGTCCTCGGTCCCGGTGGCGGGATTGCGCGAAGGCTCCCGGTCGAGGTGCCTGCGATACCGCCGCAGCAGCCAGAACGCGACCACGAAAACCAGTGCAAGGAGCAGGATCTTGGCCATCAATCAGACTCCGGTCCCGGGAAAAGACAGCGGCGCCATAAACCATCCTGGATGGCGCCGCAAAATTCTTGGTCGGGGTGAGAGGATTCGAACCTCCGACTCCTGCGTCCCGAACGCAGTACTCTACCAGGCTGAGCTACACCCCGAATGGCACAAACAAGAAGGGCACGCTGCACGTGCCCTGATTTCATCGATGCATTCCATCGATACGTTCCATCGATACGTTCCATCAATGCGATCGCGTTACCGCGAACTGTGCCAATTGTAGCAAAGAATCCCGATATTGCGTGGCCGGGATGGCCGACAACGCGGCCTGCGCGGCCTGCGCTTCGGCCTGCGCCTGGGCCCTGGTGTATTCCAGCGCGCCGATGCGCCGGATCGCCGCCAGCACACCGGCGAGATCGCCCAGTCCACCGGAAGTTACGGCGTGCCGCACCAGTTCCGCTTCCGCGGCCGTACCGTGCCGCAGGACACGAATCAACGGCAACGTAACCTTGCCTTCCGCCAGGTCATCGCCGACGTTCTTGCCGATGACGCCCGCGTCACCGGAGTAATCGAGTACATCGTCAATCAGCTGGAATGCCGTTCCCAAGTGGGCACCGTAAGCAGCCATGGCAGCCTCGGTACCGGCAGGGGCGTCGGCCAGTATCGCGCCGAGGCGGCCGGCGGCTTCGAACAGCTTCGCCGTCTTGTAGCGAATCACCTGCAGATAGCTGGGTTCGTCGATATCGGCGTTGCGGCAGTTCATCAGTTGCAGCACTTCACCCTCGGCAATGACATTGGTCGCGTCGGCCAGCACGCGCAGCACCCGCAGATCGTCGATGTTCACCATCATCTGGAAAGCGCGGGAGTAAACAAAATCGCCGACCAGCACTGATGCGGCGTTGCCGAACAGGGTGTTTGCGGTCGGCCGCCCGCGCCGCAAGGCGGATTCATCGACCACATCGTCGTGCAGCAATGTGGCCGTATGGATGAATTCCACAACCGCTGCCAGCGTATGGTGCGCAGTACCCCGGTAACCCAGCGCGCCCGCCGACAGCAAAACCAGCGCCGGGCGCAGGCGCTTGCCGCCCCCGCCGATGATGTATTCGGCAACCTGGCGGATCAGCGCGACATCCGAATGCAGGCGCTCGCGGATGACGCTATCCACGGCCTGCATGTCGGCGGCCAGCAGTTGACGTAGGGCTTTGAGGAACACTGTGGACATGGAAAAACGCGCATGATAACAACATCGCTGTCGGCCGGTCGGGGGGCATGACAGGGGCACGACCCGGGAATTTCGCCTAACCGCTTGATTTTGATGAGCTATCCCTGATATCGGCGAATCCGGCAGGTTTTGACTCGGGTTCCGGCTGCTTGTATAATCCGCGGTTTTCTGCGGTTCATGTCGAGGGGTTTTCCAATGTATGCGGTAGTCAAGACCGGTGGCAAACAGTATCGCGTCAGCGCCGGCGCCAAGATCAAGGTCGAGCAACTGTCGGCCGACGTGGGGTCCGAGGTCACTCTCGACCAGGTGTTGATGATTGCCGCCGACGGCAACGTCAAACTGGGCAGCCCGCTGCTGTCAGGCGCCGCCGTCAAAGCCAAGGTGCTGGCCCATGGCCGCGGCGACAAAGTGAACATATTCAAAATGCGCCGCCGCAAGCACTATCGCAAGAGTCAGGGGCATCGGCAGAATTTCACCGAGCTCGAGATTGTCGGCATCGCCGGATAAGCTTCCATAAGGAACACAGCTCATGGCACACAAAAAAGCAGGCGGCAGTTCACGTAACGGCCGCGACTCGGAATCAAAACGTCTCGGCGTCAAATGCTTCGGCGGTGAACTGATCCCCGCCGGCAGCATCATCGTGCGCCAGCGCGGCACCAAGATGCATCCCGGCGAGAACGTCGGCATCGGCCGCGATCACACCCTGTTCGCCAAGGTCAACGGACGCGTGCGGTTCGCGGAGAAGGGCCCGCAACAGCGCCAGACCGTGAGCGTCGTTCCCGCCTGACCTTTCGCGACTGTTGCTGAAAAGGCCCTGTTGAACGACAGGGCCTTTTTTGTTTGGGATCTCCATGAAATTCATCGATGAAGCGCGCATAGAGGTGCATGCCGGCAAGGGCGGCGACGGCGTCGCCAGCTTTCGCCGCGAAAAATTCGTGCCGCGCGGCGGACCCGACGGCGGCGACGGCGGCCGCGGCGGCAGCATATTTGCCGTGGCCGACCGCAACATCAACACGCTGATCGACTACCGCTACGCCCGCATACACCGCGCGAAAAACGGCCAGAAGGGCATGGGCTCGGATTGCTTCGGCCGCGCCGCGGCGGATATCGTACTGCGCGTGCCGGTGGGCACCGTGGTCAGCGATGCCGAGACCGGCGACATCCTGTTCGATCTGGCAATCGACGGCGAACAGGTGACGCTGGCCAAGGGCGGCAGCGGCGGGCTGGGCAATCTCCATTTCAAATCGAGCACCAACCGCGCGCCGCGGCAATTCACCTTTGGTGAACCCGGCGAATCGCGCTATCTCAAGCTGGAGCTGAAAATTCTCGCCGACGTCGGTCTGCTGGGCCTGCCCAACGCCGGCAAATCGACGCTGATCCGCGCCATCTCGGCGGCACGCCCCAAGGTGGCCGACTATCCGTTCACCACGCTGCACCCGAATCTGGGCATGGTGCGGGTCGATGAGAACCGCAGTTTTGTCGTTGCGGACATCCCGGGCCTGATCGAAGGCGCTGCGGAAGGCGCAGGCCTCGGCCACCAGTTCCTGCGCCATCTGGCGCGCACCCGTCTGTTGCTGCACATCATCGATGTCGTGCCGCCGGATCCGGACGCCGACGTGGTGCGCGACGCCAAGGCGCTGGTGCAGGAACTGCGCAAGTACGACGAGGCGCTCTACCGCAAGCCGCGCTGGCTGGTGTTCAACAAGCTCGACCTTGTTCCCGAGGGCGAGCGCAAGAAACTGGTCAGTGCGCTGGCGAAAAAATTGGGATTGAAGCGCAAAAGCTTTACCATTTCAGCCATCAACGGAGAAGGCTGCCGGGCACTGGTGTACGCCATCATGGATCATTTGCAGAACGATCAACCGCGAGAGGCGAAGCGCAAAACAACAACGGACACTCCGGCATGAGTGCCGCGCATTCGACGGATTCGGTCATCAAGAAAGCACGGCGCCTGGTCGTCAAGGTCGGCAGCGGCCTGGTGACCAACACCGGGCTCGGCCTGGATCATGCCGCCCTCACCGGCTGGGCGGAACAGATCGCCCGCTTGCATAATGACGGCCGGCAGGTCGTGCTGGTTTCCAGCGGCGCCATCGCCGAAGGCATGCAGCGTCTCGGCTGGACGCGCCGGCCGCGCGCCCTGCATGAGTTGCAGGCCGCCGCTGCCATCGGCCAGATGGGCATGGTGCAGGTCTATGAGTCCTGTTTCCGCAGCCACGGCCTGCGCACCGCGCAGATCCTGCTGACGCATGAGGATCTTGCCGACCGCAAGCGCTACCTGAACGCGCGCTCGACGCTGCGCACGCTGCTCGATCTGGGCGTGATTCCGGTGATCAATGAAAACGACACCGTGGCCATGGACGAGATCCGTTTCGGCGACAACGACACGCTGGCCGCGCTGGTCACCAACCTGATCGAAGCCGACGCACTGGTGATCCTCACCGATCAGCGCGGCCTCTACAGCGCCGACCCGCGCAAGGATCCTGCGGCGACACTGCTGGCCGACGCCACTGCGGGGGACCCCTACCTGGAAACCATCGCCGGAGCTTCCGGCAGCGCCATCGCGCGCGGCGGCATGCTGACCAAGGTGCTGGCGGCAAAACGTGCGGCGCGCAGCGGCGCCGATACGATCATCGCCTGGGGCCGCGAACCCGACGTGCTGCTGCGGCTGGCCGCGGGCGAGCGCATCGGCACCCAGTTGCTCGCCCAGCAAGCCACCGTCGCGGCGCGCAAGCAGTGGCTGGCCGATCACCTGCAGGTGCGTGGGCGCGTGACGCTGGATGCCGGCGCGGTCAAAGCGCTGATGAGCGACCACAAAAGCCTGCTGCCGGTGGGGGTCTGTGCCGCATCAGGCGAATTCGAACGCGGCGAAGTCGTGAGTTGCGTTGATGAGGCCGGACGGGAGATTGCCCGCGGGCTGGTCAATTACAGCCATGCGGACACTTGCCGGATACTGCGCACTCCATCAAATCAGATTGAGGCCAAACTCGGCTACGTCGATGAGCCCGAGCTGATACACCGGGACAATCTGGTCCTGCTGTAGTACGGCGCCGGCACGGCAGCGTCAACCGCCGTCACGCCGCGGCGGCCCCCTGCGCAATGCCTGCACGATCTGTTCGGTCGATTCCATCATGAACTTACCGCGACACATGAACTCGCTGTAGAGCGTGAAATGATGCGCATCGACCTGTCTGAATGCGATGGGCCGCCACTGCGGATTGCGCGCACGCACCCAGGTCTTGTCGCTGCGCCCGATGGCGTAGTATTTCTGTTCGCGGGATTCGCAGCGTATGCCTTCAAATGAAACGTTGGTCGAACCGCCCGCGGTCTTGATCACCAGCGTATAGCGCACGACGCCGTCGCTGCCGATCGAAACGGACGCCGCATCCACAAAAAACCGGTGCGGAGTCGCCGCGCTGACGTTCAGCGGGATCAGGTTCTGATCCACAGGATACGCGGGAATCTGCCCCTGCATCTCGGCCCACGGCGTGATTTCACGGTCATACGCGTAGTCCCAGCCCTCCCACTGCGCCACGGCAGATGTGGCCGGCAGACTGAGTACGGCCGCCAACACGAGCCCGCCTGCAGCAGCGCGCACCTGGCGCAGGGGAATGCCGGGGATCACGCGTTGCTTCATGGGCTGCCTCACAGGCCGGTCATCCGCGCAGGTCGCTGATCAGCGATGCCCGGGTTGCGGCGGGCACGCTGTCCACGGTGGCGATGTAGTGCGGATGATCCACCCCCATCGCCAGTGTCGCGCCGCCGCGCAGCGCAGCAATCATTTTTGCATCCAGATCGAAGCGCAGAAAATGCACGGCCGAGGTCTTCTCTGCATTTTCCCGTTCCATATCTTCATCGGCAACGGCATGAATGCGCTCGAATCCTGCTGCCTGCACCCAGATCCGGTCTTCGACGCCGATCAGTTGGGCGAGCCTGCCGCGACGCTCCTGCTCTTCGGGGTATTCAATCATCATGGTCGCCTTCCAGTTGCTGCCGTCAGGAATCAGCGGGTTATAGGCCTGCAGTTCGTCAAGTATGCCCTGCTCTTCGAATATGCGCTCCACGCGCAGCATTTCCTGCACCTGGTAGCGGATGGTCAGCTCGTCCTCGAAAATCAGCGTGATGTTGTCGCCGATCCGGACGGTGCGATCCCGCTTGTGCGCTATTACCCTGGCACGGAATTCGGGACGCGCCCTGGCGTAGGCTTCGAGCGGCATCAGCATGTCCTGGGTCAGTTGTGGCATGGCGGATATCAAAGTCCGTAAGCAATACGTATCAGGGTAACGGGATGCTGTTTTTGTGCGGTGCCGCCACCCATACCCTGCTGGATATGGCGCCCCGCGATGGCGCAATCGGAGCTGATGTAATCCGGCGCGGATTCCCCCATCAGCCTGAACACCGGACGGCCGATTTTCATCGACTGTTCAAAAAATTCGCTCTTGACGCCCCAGGTGCCGTCATGCCCGGCACAGCGCTCGACCGTGGTCACCGTCGTGCCGGGAATCATCTCCAGCAGCTCCCGCGTCTTCTGCCCCATGTTCTGCACGCGCAGATGGCAGGGCACGTGGTACGAGACCTTGCCCAGGGGCTGCCTGAATTCCTTCTTCAGCAGCCCGTCCCTGTGGCGCAGCACCAGGTATTCGAAAGGATCGAACATCGCTTCGGCCACCGCCTTCACGTCCGCGTCATCCGGAAACATCAGCGGCAGCTCCTGCTTGAACATCAGCGTGCAGGACGGCACCGCAGTCAGGATCGCGTAACCTTCACGGGCCAGTTCCGCCAGCACCGGTATGTTGAGTTCTTTGTTGCGCGCCACCGCTTCAAGGTCGCCCAGTTCCAGCTTGGGCATGCCGCAGCAGGCTTCTTTCCCGACGATACGCGCAGGAATCTCGTTATGAGCGAGTATTTTCAGCAGGTCATGGCCGATTCCGGGCTCGTTGTAATTCACATAACAGGTTGCAAAAATCGCGACCTTGCCCGGCGCATTCTTGCCGTCTTTCACGGGAAACGAAGCGTCAGGTGCGGCGGTCGAGCGGAATCTGGCACTGTCATACTCGGGCAGCACGCGATCCTGGTGGATGCCGAGCATGCTGTCCATCAGCTTGCGCACCGGCGCCGCCTTGTTGGCAGCGTTGACCATTTGCACCACCACCGGAATCGATGCGAGTTTGCCCAGCGCATCCGTGCTCGACAGCAGCTTGTCACGGAAACTGGTCCCGCCCTTGCGGAACTTCACCGCCTTGGCGCGCAGCATCAGGTGCGGAAAATCGACGTTCCATTGATGCGGCGGCACGTACGGACACTTGGTCATGTAGCACATGTCGCACAGGTAGCAGCGGTCGATGACTTCCCAGTAATCCTTCTTGGGAATGCCGTCCACTTCCAGCGTCGGGCTTTGTTCCACCAGATCGAACAATTGCGGAAACGCGGTGCACAGGTTCACGCAGCGCCGACAGCCGTGGCAGATGTCGAACACGCGCTCGAGTTCCCCGTCGAGCTTTGCTTCATCATAAAAATCTGCCGACTTCCAGTCCAGCGGGTGCCGGATGGGGGCCTCCAGACTTCCTTCACGCATGGTCATGGCGGTAATCGCAGGGAGTGATGCAATGGGTCGGAACCCGGAAATGAAAGAGGCGCGTCACGCGCCTCTTTCCGTGTCGGTCAAACCAGAGGCGGCGTTTCAGTCGGTCAGCCCGTCCAGCGCCTTCTGGAAACGATTGGCGTGCGAGCGCTCTGCCTTGGCCAGCGTCTCGAACCAGTCGGCGATTTCGCTAAAGCCCTCATCGCGCGCGGTTTTTGCCATGCCCGGATACATATCGGTGTATTCGTGCGTCTCGCCGGCAATGGCTGCCTTGAGGTTTTCGCGGGTACGGCCGATCGGCAGGTCTGTCGCCGGGTCGCCGCAGGCTTCCATGTATTCCAGGTGGCCGTGGGCATGACCGGTCTCGCCTTCGGCGGTGGAACGGAATACCGCGGCAACATCGTTCTGGCCCTCAACGTCGGCTTTGGCTGCGAAATACAGGTAACGCCGATTGGCTTGGGATTCGCCGGCAAAAGCGGCTTTCAGGTTTCCGTGGGTTTTTGAATTCTTGAGTTGCATAAAAACTCCTTTAAAAACAATATATTACGATATATCCTACCGTGTTGCTCGCAGGCCATCAGGGATTGCCGGCAGTGGCTGCTGACAGACGCGGCAAGAGCAGCGGTCAACAGATATTTAGACTAACTCTAATCTGTAACCGGAGTTTAGTTCCTCGTCGAACAGTGCGTCAACATCCGCGCCCACACCGGTTGCACCAGATCAAGGTCAGTGCACCAGCAGCGCCTCGATATCCGCGAAAGTGCGGGCCACCGCGTCGGTGGTGACGGGGATGCCCAGTTGCCGCGCGATCTGCGTCGCCGAGAAAATTCCGCGCACGCGCTGGCGACCGCGGGCGTCGCGCTCAACCACCAGCGTGTGCTGGCGGCCTGCTGCTTTCAGCGTCGCCACCACATGCCCCACGGTGGCGGCGCTGACCTCGGCAAAGTCCAGCACTTGCAGCGCGGCCCGCGGCGTCATGATGTCGCGCACCTGGATTTCGCCGTGCGGCACGCCGCGCTGCACCGCCGCCTGTACCGGCTTCTCGCCGAGTACGTCATCGGCTGTGATGACGCCATGCACCTTGCGGTCCTGATCCACGACCAGCAACAGACGCACTCCGCGCTGGATCATGCGGTGGTGCGCCTCATCGACCGGATCGCCGGCAAAAATGATGACGGCGGTGACGCGTGTCAGATCGGTCATGGCTTCGAGCGCGGAACTCTCGATCCGGACGCGTTCCGGAACCTTCTGTGTCGGCTGGGCGTAGCCGGCTTCGGCTTCGAGCGTCGTCGCCTTCAGTGGCTGGTATTCGCGTGCCATGTGAACCTCCAGTCGGGCAAACACCACAGATTCCGTGCATGCGCATCCCGCAGCCGCGGACTGCCCGGCTGTTACAGCGCGCTCTGCGTCACCCGTGTACGATCGCCGGCGGATGCGCGCACGGCGCTGCGTCCCAGATAGCGGGACAGCTCATGCAGTGCCTGCTCGTACACCGCGCGCTTGAACTCGATGACATCCTGCGTCACCGCCCAGTAGTCATTCCACCGCCAGGCGTCGAATTCAGGCTTTTCCGAAGCGCGCAGGCAGACGTCGCAGTCGCGCCCGACCAGCCGCAGCAGGAACCAGATCTGCT
>CAZAOZ010000006.1:0-81548 GCA_964486865.1 uncultured Bordetella sp. | reverse complement strand
CCCCAAGCCCCGACCCGCCCTGATCCTTGCAGTGTTCGATGACGATGCACCGCCATTCGTGGTGCGCGTCGCGTACGGCACCAGTCAGCGCACGACCAAACTGTATCGCGGCGAATTTGCCATCCTGCGCAGCCAGAATCCAGCGGCCTGGGCGGCAGCGGGGCTCAGCTACGACACCAAATTCGACCTGCGACAGCTGATCGACCTGCCATACACCACGGATTGGTTTTCCGTGCCACCGGCCGCGCCGCATGGCGAAAGGCCTACCCTAGGCACGCTGCATCCTTCCCTCGTCCGCGCGGTGGAGGCGGCGTTTCGGGCGGCTGGCCATTGCGCCTGACTTCGGGCTGGCGGGAAAAATTCGGGCTCCATCCTCATATCACCGGAGTTTTTGCACAAGAAATCCACTCCGGTACTTTGGCTGACGCCGGTACTTTGGCTGACGTAAGCACCACCTTCATGCTCAGCGCACAGAAACACGCCTCTACTTGCTTCTTTTAGGCTCTTGTTCCCCACCTACCATAGCCAGCAAGTGGCCAAACTTGGTGCGCTTGGTATCGAGGTAATTGCGGTTGGCATCGCGCGGCTGCACTTCGACGGCGACACGCTCGACGACTTTCAGTCCGTAATCCGCCAGCGCCGCGACCTTGTCCGGGTTGTTGGTCATCAGCCGCACTTCGCGGGCGCCGAGATCGAACAGGATGTGCGCGCCGGCGCGGTAATCGCGCATGTCGGCGGCAAAACCCAGCGCGTGGTTGGCTTCCACGGTGTCGTGGCCCTGGTCCTGCAGCGCGTAGGCGCGGATCTTGTTGAGCAGGCCGATGCCGCGGCCTTCGTCGAACATGTATATCAGCACGCCGCTGCCGGCCTGTTCGATCATGGTCAGTGCGGCGTCCAGTTGTTCGCCGCAGTCGCAGCGCTCGGAGCCGAACACGTCGCCGGTCAGGCATTGTGAATGCAGCCGCACCAGCACCGGCTCACCCGACTTGATCTCGCCCTTGACCAGCGCGACATAGACATTCGATTCCAGACTGTCGGCATAGATGATCAGCCGGAATTCCCCCGCCTTGCTGGTGGGCAGCACGGTCTCGGCCTTGCGCTGGATGGTGCGCTCGTTTTCGCGGTATGCAACCAGATCGCTGATGTTGAGGATGCGGATATCGTGTTTCGCCGCGAAGCGCTCCAGGTCGGGCAGGCGCGCCATGCTGCCGTCGGCATTCATGATTTCACAGATCACGCCCGCGGGTTTGAGGCCGGCCAGCCGCGCCAGATCGACCGCAGCCTCGGTATGGCCGCGCCGCGCCAGCACGCCGCCATCCACCGCGCGCAAAGTCTGCAATCGTCCGGGGCGGATCAAATCCGCCGGTTTGGCGTTGTCGGCAATCGCCACCGCGATGGTGCGCGCACGGTCCTGCGCCGACATGCCGGAGCCCACGCCCTCGCGCGCGTCGACCGGCGTCGCAAACGCGGTGCCGAATTTGGTCTGGTTGCCGGTGTCGTCGGCGATCAGGGCCAGGCCCAGTGTGCGCAGCCGTTCCTCGGTCAATGCCAGCGAAACCAGGCCGCGGCCTTCAGCGGCCATGAAATTGATCGCTTCCGGCGTCGCGCGCTCGGCGGCCACAAACAGATCACCCTCGTTTTCGCGGTCGGCGCTGTCGACCAGGATCACCATGCGCCCGCGCCGCACCTCGGGCAGGATCTGCCCGACGATGAACTCGCTGGTTTTGGCATCCGCGCTCATGGTGCGCCGGGAGGGTTATTGTAACTCGTTGTTTTTATTGATTTATTTTTCATATCTTGGACGCGATCAGGCGCAGGAACTCGGCGCGCGTGACGTCCTTGTTGAATTCGCCGGTGAACGCCGAAGTCGATGCAATCGAATTCTGCTTCTGGATGCCGCGCATGACCATGCACATGTGCTGCGCTTCGATCACCACCGCAACGCCGGCGGGTTTCAGCGTCTGCTGGATGCAATCGCGGATCTGCACGGTCAGCCGCTCCTGCACCTGCAGGCGGCGCGCGTAGGCATCGACCACGCGCGGGATTTTCGACAGCCCGACGATGCGCCCCTTGGGGATATAGGCCACATGCGCCTTGCCGAAAAACGGCAGCAGGTGATGCTCGCACAGCGAATACACCTCGATGTCGCGCACGATCACCATTTGCTGGTATTCCTCGGTGAACATCGCCGAGCCCAGGATTTTTGCGGGATCAAGATCGTAGCCGTGGGTCAGGAACTGCAGCGCCTTGGCCACGCGCTCCGGCGTCTTGATGAGTCCCTCGCGGTCCGGATCCTCGCCGATGTCTTTCAGGATATCGTGATACTTGCCGGCGATGCGCTTGATGATCTGCGGGTTGTACTGGTCGATCTTGGCATAGCCGTCCATGACGTTTTCTTCGCGCATATTTTGCTTGCGCATGTTTTTTCCACGCGGTTTGTCGGGCGGCTTCATAGCGGTTTCATGGCGGCGAGCCGCGCGCGGATCGACTGCGCGATACCTGGGGCATCGAGCCCGACGCTGGCCAGTTGCAATGCCGGATCGCCCTGATCGATGAAACGGTCGGGCAGGCCCAGTTGCAGCACGTGCGCCGCGCAACCGTTTTTCTCCAGCGCCTCCAGCACCGCGCTGCCGGCGCCGCCCATGATCACATTCTCTTCGATGGTCACCAGCAAGGCATGGCCCGCAGCCAGTTCCAGCACCAGGGCTTCATCCAGCGGTTTGACAAAACGCATGTTGGCCACCGTGGCGTCGAACTCACCGGCCACCGCCAGCGCCGGCGTCAGCATCGAACCGAAGGCGAGTATCGCCACGCCCCCTGCGCCGCGCCGGCGCACCACGCCCCGGCCTACGGGCAAGGCCGTCATTTCGCGCTCGATGGCGACACCCGGACCGGCGCCGCGCGGATAACGCACTGCCGTCGGAGAATTCATCTGGAACGCGGTGTAGAGCATCTGCCGGCATTCGTTCTCGTCGGCCGGCGCCATCACCGTCATGTTGGGCAGGCAGCGCAGGTAGCTCAGATCGAAGCTGCCGTTGTGCGTGGCGCCGTCGGCGCCGACCAGACCGCCGCGATCCAGCGCGAACACGATGGGCAGGTTCTGGATCTGCACGTCATGGATCAACTGGTCATAGCCGCGCTGCAAAAATGTCGAGTAAATCGCCACCACCGGCTTGTAGCCTTCACAGGCGATGCCCGCGGCAAAAGTCACCGCGTGCTGCTCGGCGATGCCGACATCGAAATAACGCTTGGGATGTTCCGCCGCGAACTTGACCATACCCGAGCCTTCGCGCATCGCCGGGGTGATTGCCACCAGCCGCGGATCGCGCTCGGCCATGTCGCACAGCCAGTCGCCGAAGACCTGGGTGTATGTCGGCTTGCCGCCGGATTTGCCGCCGGCGATGCCGCTGGTGTGGTCGAACTTGGACACGCCGTGATACAGAATCGGATCAGCCTCGGCGAGCTTGTAGCCCTGGCCTTTGCGCGTAACCACATGCAGGAACTGCGGCCCCTTGAGGCGCTTGATGTTGTGCAGCGTCGGGATCAGCGAATCAAGGTCGTGGCCGTCGATCGGACCGATGTAATTGAAGCCGAACTCCTCGAACAGCGTGCCCGGCGTCACCATGCCCTTCATGTGTTCCTCGGCGCGCCGCGCGAGATCGCCCAGCACTTTTTCACCGAGCCCCTTGGCCGCCGCGTAGAAACGCCCCGACATCAGCTTGGCGAGGTATTTGTTCAGCGCGCCTACCGGCGGCGAAATCGACATGTCGTTGTCGTTCAGCACCACCAGCAGATCAACGTCCATGTCGCCGGCGTTGTTCATCGCCTCGAAGGCCATGCCCGCGGTCATCGCACCGTCGCCGATGATGGCCACGGCGTGGCGCGGCTCACCTTTCAGCCTGGCAGCCACCGCCATGCCCAGCGCGGCACTGATCGAAGTGCTGGAATGCGCCGTGCCGAAGGTGTCATAGACGGACTCTTCGCGCCGCGGAAATCCGGAAATGCCCTGCCACATGCGCAGGCTTTTCATCGCTTCGCGGCGACCGGTGAGGATTTTGTGGCCGTAGGTCTGATGACCGACATCCCACACCAGCCGGTCGTGCGGCGTGTCGAACACATAATGCAGCGCAATGGTCAGCTCCACCGTGCCGAGGTTCGATGACAGATGGCCGCCGGTCTGGCTGACCGATTCCAGCAAATAGGCGCGCAACTCCGCGGCCAGCCGCGGCAACTGGCTGCGTTCCAGCAGCCGCAGATCCGCAGGCGCGGCAATGGACTTCAGCAGATCGTACACGGGCTCGGCGTGGTCGCCAGTCCCTTCGATGGTCAATGTTCCGCTCATGGTGTCACTCATTTGACCATTTTCTCAGAACTGGCGCAGGACGATGAAATCCGCGAGTTGCGCCAATCGCGCGCCACGCTCGCCGAACGGCGCGATGGCGGCGAGCGCCTCCTGCCGCAACTGCCCGGCCAGCGCTTTGGCCTGCGCAACACCCATGGCGCTGACATAGGTGGGTTTGCCCTGCTGCGCATCCTTGCCCGCGGTCTTGCCCAGCGTCGCCGTCGGCGCTTCCGCATCCAGCACGTCATCGACCACCTGGAACGCCAGCCCCACCGCCTTGGCAAAGGCATCGACCCGCGCGAATTCCGCATCGCTGAGCCCGCTGCCGCAGCGCGCGCCGAGCACCGCCGCGGCGCGGATCAGCGCGCCGGTTTTGTGGATATGCATGAATTCGAGCTCCGGCACAGTCAGCGACTTGCCCACCGCATCGAGGTCGATGGCCTGTCCACCGCACATGCCGCGCGAACCCGCGGCAGTCGCCAGCAGCTTGACCATGTCGAGCTGGGCGGTGGCATCGTCCGCCAGCCGGTACTCGCCGAGCAACTGGAAGGCCAGGCTCTGCAATGCGTCGCCGACCAGCAGCGCGGTGGCTTCGTCAAACTCGACATGGCAGGTCGGCTTGCCCCGGCGCAGCACGTCGTCATCCATGCACGGCAGATCGTCATGCACCAGCGAATAGGCGTGGATGAGTTCCACGGCGGCAGCGGCGACGGTCACCCGTTCGACATCGGCACGGGACACTTCACCGGCCGCATACGCCAGCAACGGCCGCACCCGCTTGCCGCTGCCCAGCACCGCATAACGCATGGCCGCATGCAGGCGTTGCGGCGCAATGGCAGGCTGCGGCAGCACGCGTTGCAGGAAAGCCTCGATGCGCGCCTGCCCGGCAGCGGCCCAGGCCTGGAAATCAGGGGAAGTCACGGTGGGTAAAGGAGGAGGAAATGCGTGAGGTAATGCGTTACTGCTCGGCAGCGCCGAAATTTTTCAGCACGCTGTTTTCCAGGATTTTCACCTGCTGCTGGGCATCCTGCAGTTGCGACTGGCAGATCTTCAGCAGTTCGGCGCCGCGCTTGTAGGCGGCCAGCGACTGCTCCAGCGGCATCTGCCCCGCTTCCATGGCCTCGACGATTTTCTCGAGTTCCGCCAGGGCAGTCTCGAAAGCGGGCGTGGACGATGGGGATTTTGCGGTTTTGGACATGAGGCCGGCGGCCCGCGGGAAGGTCAGGAAATGTAACGCAATCAGCAGGTTGCGGTCAATGCCGGAGATGACGCCCGCGCTGCAAATTCAGCTCAGGCGTATCGCGCTATTTCTGCACCGATTCAGACATTCGGTCACGGGACGCGGAAGAAAATCCGCCAATCCCGTCATGCCCTGGCCCTCCATCACCCTGCGTTGATCAACGCTTGTGCTTGCCCACGTTCCAGCCGCTTTTCGCAAGGTGTTTCTCACCGACGTGGATGGGCTCCTCCTCCAGCGGCGTCGCCATGGTGTCGTTCCACCGGTTCATGAAGCCGAACATCGAGATAACCGCCACAATCTCCACGATCTGGCCGTCGTTCCAGTGCTGCTTCAGTTCAGCGAACATTTCATCAGTCACTGCGTTCGGCTGCGCCGCACCGGCAATCGCCACTTCCAGCGCCGCGCGCTCCGCGTCCGAGAACAGCGGATGGGTGCGGAACTCCCACACGGCTTCCAGTTTCCTGTCATCGTAACCCAGCCCGAGCGCCGCCCCGGCCGTATGCGCCATTCAGTAATGGCAGCCGTGCGCACGGCTGGCCACATGCGCCAGCATGCGCTTGAATGCCACCGGCACCTCGCTTTCGGGATCCCACACCGCGGCGGCAAGCTGCGACAGCGCCTGCACCAGCTTCGGCTTGCGCTGCATGATCAGCACGCTGTTGGGCACGAAACCCAGCACCCGCACATAGGTCTGAAACGCTCCTGCCAGTTCCGGTGTTGCTTCCTGCGGCAACGACGCCAGCCGTGGATCCGGCCTTTCGTTTTTTTGCATGACTGCCTTCCTCCCTTCCGGGTTATTCAGTTCATATCGATAAAAAACTCCAGCGATCAATCAGGGATCAAGGCAGCGCAGCATGACGGCAGCGATATCCGTCAGCGCCGCACGGTCCGGATTCGCCTTGCCGACCAGCCGTAATCCCTGGATGCCGGACACCAGAAAACGCGACAGGGATTCCACGTCTGCACCGGCCGCAATTTCGCCGCGCGCCTGCGCGCGTGCCAGTGCGTCGCGAAACGCGCCCTCGATGCGCGCCAGACTCTGCCGCACACGGGCGACAGTGGCCCGGTCATGGCCGGCGAGTTCAGCGACGCAATTGCCGATGAAACACCCCGCACGACCCGGGCCGGTAACAATGCGTTCGATCATTTCACCGACAAACCCCGCAACGGCTTCGCGTATCGGCAACGGTTTTGCCAGCGCCAGATTGATGCGCGCAATCGTTTCTTCTTCGTAGCGGGCAAGGGAATGATGCAGCAACGAGCGTTTGCCGCCGAACGCCGCATAGAGGCTCGATCGGCTCAACCCGGTTGCATTGCACAAATCGTCAAGAGAAGTCGCCTTGTAGCCTTTCGCCCAGAAGGCCTGCATCGCGCGCTCCAGCGCGACATCGACTTCAAATTCGCGCGGACGTGCCATCAGCGGATGGCATCGGCTGCGAGCCCTTCGAGGGCCTTCAGCAGCCCGGCCGCGGCAGCGACAGCCGACAGCATCAACGCAGCAATCACCCGTAAAATATTCATCGCAGTCTCCGGTTGATTATTTCGCATGTACGCCGGGCGTCCAGCCGGATGCCTTGAGATGCTCGCGGGCAAACTCCAGCGGATGGTCTTCAAGCTGGGTGGCCAGGGTATCGTTCCAGCGGTTCATCCAGCCAAACATCGAAATGACTGACACGATTTCGATGATGGCATCTTCGGAATAGTGCTTCTTCAACTCGTCGAAATGCGCGTCCGTCACCGACGGCGGGGAACCACCGGCCGCCAGTGCGAGACTCAGGGCTGCGCGTTCGGCCGGCGTGAACAGCGGGCTGGACTGGAACTGCCACAACGCATGCAGTTTCTCGTCCGCCACCTTGCCGCGCTCGACAGCGCTCTCGGCATTATGTGCCGTGCAATAACGGCAGCCTGCCGCATTGCTCACGACTTCAGCAATCATGAAGCGCAGCGCCGGCGGGATTTCGCCGGCATCCGCCATGACCGCGTCGCGAAGTTCACGCACCAGTCTGAATATCCGCGGCTTGCGGGCAAGAGTCAGCCAGCTGTTGGGCACATACCCGCGTTGCCTGCTGGATTTTTCGAAGTCAGCGGCGAGTTCCGCCAGACGATCCGCAGGCGCGGGGGAAATTCGGGACATGGTATTTTCTCCTGGATGGTGTATCTCTGGCGTATCGCAACCGCTGTCTTGCCTGTGCCGGGCTCCGCTGCTGCATTCGCTTGACCGGCTGCAGAATCATTATAGAATGATCGTTCCAGAATGCAATAGGGCTGGATGGCGGGCATCCGCATAACCGCGCCATATCATCCACCGAATCATGGTATGAAGCAGACCAGCAGACTGTAAGGATTTCGTTGCCGCGCCGACTCACGGGGCAAACCCCGCCACGGACCCCCGTATTTTCAGGAACCATTTGATGCACGCCACACTGCCTTTGCTGGACCTGAGTGACTTTCCCGCCATCCGCCGCCGGCAAACTGAAACCCTGCAGGTCAACCTCGGCTACAAGTGCAACCAGAGCTGCCTGCATTGTCATGTCAACGCCGGCCCCACCCGCACCGAGCTGATGGCGCGCGACACCATTTTCGAGGTAATCGCCTATCTGAAAGCTGCGGGTATCAGGACTCTGGACGTCACCGGCGGCGCACCGGAACTCAATCCCCATTTCCGCCTGCTGGTGGAATCGGCGCGCAACATCGGCGTGCGGGTGATCGACCGCTGCAACCTGACCATCCTGTTCGAACCCGGACAGGAGGATATCGTGCAGTTCCTGGCGGATCACCAGGTCGAAATTACCGCCTCGCTGCCCTGCTATCTTGAGGACAATGTCGATCGCCAGCGCGGCAAGGGTGTGTTCGAAACCAGCATCCGTGCGCTGCAATTGCTCAACCGCTTCGGCTACGGGCAACCCGGCTCGGAACTCAGGCTGAATCTGGTGTACAACCCGCAGGGGCCGGTACTGCCCCCGGCACAGCCGCAGCTCGAACGCGACTACAAGCAACGCCTGTTCGACGGCCACGGCATCGTGTTCAACGAACTCTATGTGCTGACCAACATGCCGATCCAGCGCTTCGGCAGCACATTGATTTCCAAAGGACAGTTCGGGCATTACATGAACCTGCTGAAAAATGCCCATCAACCGGCGAATCTCGATTCGGTCATGTGCCGCACACTGCTGTCGGTGGACTGGCAGGGTTATGTCTATGACTGCGACTTCAACCAGATGCTCGATCTGCC
Organism: uncultured Bordetella sp.; assembly: GCA_964486865.1. GTDB lineage: Bacteria > Pseudomonadota > Gammaproteobacteria > Burkholderiales > SG8-41. The sequence continues at coordinate 72,734 of CAZAOZ010000006.1, read as the reverse complement.
GCTGGCGTGGAAACACCGGCCACGTACGCACTTGCGCGAACTGACCGGCGCCGGGCTCTCCGGCAATCCCATCGCCGTCAAGGATCACTGCTACGGCTGCACCGCCGGGCAGGGTTCAAGCTGCGGCGGCGCGCTCGGCAACTGATACACCATAACCTTTGCATTATTGCGGAATCCCGATGGACACCTCCTATCACTCAACCACACGCGATGTTTACAAGGAAGCCGCGCTCACCCCCCAGCAGGGACTGTGCTGCACCACGACGCCGGTCTGGCAACTGCCCGGGTTGTCGATTCCGAAGAAGATGCTGGAAATGAATTACGGTTGCGGCAGTACGGTGCATCCGCGCGACCTCGCCGGCAATCCGGCCGTCCTCTACGTCGGCGCCGGCGGCGGCATGGAGCTGCTGCAATTCGCCTATTTTTCGCGCAGCAACGGCAGCGTGATCGGCCTGGATGTGGTCGATGAAATGCTGGCGGCCTGCCGCGACAATCTGCTGGAAGCCGAACTGCAGAACCCGTGGTTCAAATCCTCCTTTGTCGATTTGCGCAAGGGCGATGCACTGAATCTGCCGATTGCCGGCGGCTCGATCGATGTCGCCGCGCAGAACTGCCTGTTCAACATTTTTCATGACCATGACCTGCGGCGCGCGCTGGCGGAAATATACCGGGTGCTGAAGCCCCATGGCCGGCTGATCCTGTCCGACCCGGTATGTGAAACGGCCATGCCCGACACGCTGAAAAACAACGAGCGCCTGCGCGCGCTGTGCCTGTCCGGCGCGATCCCGCTGGCTGACTACATCAGGCGCCTGACCGACACCGGTTTCGGCACCATCGAGGTCCGCGCCAGGCGGCCGTATCGCGTACTGTCACCGCGGCACTACCCCACCGACCACATGATTTTCGTCGAAAGCGTCGAAATCTGCGCCATCAAGGATCCCATGCCGGCCGACGGCCCCTGCGTGTTCACCGGGAAAACCGCGATCTATTTCGGCGACGACGCCCATTTCGACGACTCCAAGGGGCACTGCCTCATGCAGAACCAGCCGCTTGCGGTCTGCGACAAAACCGCCGGCGCCCTCGCCGCGCTGGGACGGCAGGACATCCACATCACGGCTTCCACTTATTTCCATGACGGCGGCGGTTGCTGCTGATCGCGGTGGCCAGCCTGTCCCCGGCATACCGTCATGAATAAAAGCAAACTGCTGGTATTCGCACTCGTGGTCATCGCCGCGATCGCGTTCTTTGCGTTCGATCTCAAACAGTATTTCACGCTGGAATACTTCCAGTCGCAACGCGCAGCCATCGATGCGCAGGTGCAGGCCCGCCCGCTGCAAGCGGGGCTGGTTTTTTTCCTTATGTACGCCGCCGTCACCGGCCTGTCGCTGCCCGGTGCGGCCATCATGACACTGGTGGCCGGTGCGGTATTCGGACTGTTGTGGGGCACGGTCATCGTGTCGTTCGCCTCGACGCTGGGCGCGACGCTGGCATTCCTGACCTCGCGCTTCCTGCTGCGCGACTGGGTACAGAATCGATTCGGCGACAAGCTGAAACCCGTCAACGACGGCATCGCGCGCGAAGGCGCGTTCTACCTGTTCGCGCTGCGCCTCGTTCCGGCATTTCCTTTTTTCATGATCAACCTGGTCATGGGCCTCACACCCATCCGCACCCGGACTTATTACTGGGTCAGTCAGCTCGGCATGCTGGCCGGCACCGTCGTTTATGTCTATGCCGGCACCCAGCTCGGCGAATTCCGCATCTCCGCCGGACTGCTTGCTGCATTCGCGCTGCTGGGGATATTCCCGCTGATCTCGAAAAAAGCGCTGGATGCACTGCAGGCGCGCAAGGTGTATGCCGGATGGAGCCGACCCGCGCATTTCGACCACAATCTCGTGGTGATCGGCGCGGGTTCTGCCGGGCTGGTGTCCTCGTACATCGCTGCCGCAGTCAAAGCGAAAGTCACGCTGATCGAGAAGCGCCGCATGGGCGGCGACTGCCTGCATACCGGCTGTGTGCCGTCGAAGGCGCTGATCAAATCGGCGAAATTACTGGCGACCATGAAAAACGCCCGTGACTACGGCTTCAAAAGCGCGCAGGTCGATTTCGACTTTGCCGACATCATGGAGCGCGTGCAGCGCTTGGTGCGTGAAGTCGAGCCGCACGACTCCGTCGAGCGCTACACGGCGCTGGGCGTGGAATGCATCGCCGGCGAGGCAAAAATCACCACGCCATGGACTGTGGCGATCAAAACCTCAACCGGAACGCAGACCCTCACTACCCGCAGCATCATCATCGCCGCCGGTGCGCGCCCGTTCGTGCCGCCGATTCCCGGCATCGCCGAGGTCGGTTATCTGACTTCCGACACGGTGTGGGACCTGCGGGTATTGCCCAAACGCCTGATCGTGCTCGGCGGCGGTCCCATCGGCTCGGAATTGACGCAGTGTTTTGCAAGACTGGGGGCAGCCGTCACCCAGGTCGAAATGCTGCCGCGGCTGCTGATCCGCGAAGATCCGGAGTTTTCCGACATGGTGCTGGCGCGCTTCCGCGAAGAAGGCGTCACCGTGCTGCTGAACCACAAGGCGCAGCGCTGTGCCGTCGAAAACGGCGAGAAGGTGCTGTATTGCGAATCCGGCAACGACACCGTGCGCATCGAATTCGATGCACTGCTGTGCGCGGTCGGCCGCGTCGCCAATACCGCGGGCTACGGCCTGGAAGAACTCGGCATCCCGGTCACCCCGGCGCGCACCGTCGAAGTCAACGAGTTCATGCAGACGCGCTACCCCAATATTCTGGCCTGCGGCGATGTCGCCGGGCCTTACCAGTTCACGCACACGGCGGCGCATACCGCCTGGTACGCGGCGGTCAACGCGCTGTTCGGCGGCTTCAGAAAATTCCGCGCCGACTTCTCGGTCATCCCCTGGGCCACCTTCACCGACCCGGAAGTGGCACGCGTCGGCCTCAATGAAACCGAAGCCCGGGAAAAAAACATTCCGTACGAAGTCACCACCTACGGCATCGACGATCTGGATCGCGCCATCGCCGACGGCACCGCGTACGGCCTGGTCAAAGTGCTGACCGTACCCGGCAAGGACAAAATCCTCGGCGCCACCATCGCCGGCGAACACGCCGGCGACCTGATCACCGAATTCGTCACCGCAATGAAACACGGCATCGGCCTGAACAAGATCCTCGGCACTATCCACATCTACCCGACGCTGGCCGAAGCCAACAAGTACGTCGCCGGGAACTGGAAGCGCGCCCATGCACCAAAGCGAATGCTGGAATGGGTGGAGAAGTTCCATGAATGGCGACGCGGTTGAGCAAGTATCGTAAAAATTCGCCATCCACCCGAGTCCATCGTGTCACTCTCCATCATCATCCCCACCCTCAACGAAGCCGAAAACATCCCGGCTTTGCTCGACAGTCTGCAGCCGCAGCGGCAGCGCGGCGTGGAAGTCGTCATCGCCGATGGCGGCAGCACGGACAACACCGCGGCGCTGGCCCGCGGTCGCGCCGACCAGATCATCACATCGCCGCCGGGTCGCGCCCGGCAGATGAATGCCGGCGCCGCGGTGGCGAACGGTGAAATCCTGTGTTTTCTGCATGCCGATACGCGCCTGCCTGAAAACGCCGACGGCCTGATCATCGACGGCCTCACCCGCAGCCGGCGCAGCTGGGGGCGTTTCGACGTACGCATCACCGGCAGCCACCCGCTGCTGCGCCTGGTCGCGCACATGATGAACTGGCGCTCAAGGTTCACCGGCATCGCCACCGGCGACCAGGGCCTGTTCGTCACGCGCTCGCTGTTCGAGGCTGCAGGACATTTTCCGGAAATCGTGCTGATGGAAGACATCGCGCTCTCCCGGCAACTCAAAATCTACGGTGCGCCGCTATGCATCGCGCACCGCTTGACCACCTCCGGGCGGCGCTGGGAAAAACACGGCGTGTGGCGCACGATATGGCTGATGTGGCGCCTGCGCCTCGCCTACCGGCTGGGCGCCGATCCCGACAAACTCGCGCTGCGATATGCACGACACAAATCCTGAAACCGTGATTCTGGTGTTCGCCAGGGCACCGGTTGCCGGCGCAGCAAAAACCCGCCTGATTCCGCTGCTCGGCGCCGCCGGCGCCGCCGCGCTGCAGGAACGATTGATCACGCAGGCACTGGCCGTTGCGCGCGCCGCGACGCCGCACCGGCTGGAACTGTGGTGCGCGCCCGATATCACGCACCCCTTTCTGCAAACTGCCGCATCGGCCTGCGGCGCAACTCTCCGCGCGCAGCAAGGCGGCGATCTGGGCGCGCGCATGGCCCACGCCTACACCGCCACACTGCGCAGCGCCGGATACGTCATCGGCATCGGCACCGATTGCCCGGCACTGACCGTGCAACATCTGCGTGCTGCCGCGACAGCGCTGCGCGACGGTCATGATGCGGTGTTCGTGCCTGCGGAGGACGGCGGCTACGCGCTGATCGGCCTCGCCCGCGATGAACCGCGGCTGTTCGACGGCATCGCCTGGGGCGGGGCGCAGGTCATGGCGCAGACGCGCGCGCGTTTGCGCGAATTGAAACTGCGCTGGCATGAACTGGAAACACTGTGGGATGTCGATCGCCCCGAAGACTGGCAACGCCTGCAACGCACCGGTTTGCTGCGCGATGCGCCGTCACCGGCCTGAGCGGGGGCTTGCTATTCGCCGGGTGACCACCACCTTATTGCGGCAACAGCGCTCCGGCCTCTTTATATATTTTCTTTTATAAACATACAGTTATAAAACAATGACCGATCCCGGGCGTGTAGCGCCAAGGAAATTGTTGTTGCCTTTTGGGGGGGCCTGGGAAAGAATAGCCCCTCGTTTTTGATGCTGCACCGGCCGCAAAAACTTCATAAAAATCATGACCTTGAAGCGTCCCTGACCACCGATCAACCGGCCCTGACCCCTGCTGCATGTCCGATCTTTCCAGCATCACCACGCTCCGCCCCGCTGCATCGCAACTCCCGGTTCAGTGGTATTTCGATCCCCGGATCTATGAAGTCGAAAAGCGCCTGCTGTTCGACCAGGGCCCGGGCTACGTCGGCCACGAATTGATGGTGCCCAACACCGGCGATTACCAGGCACTGGCCTGGCTCGACAACGCGCAGGCGCTGGTACGCAATGCCAGCGGCATCGAACTGCTGTCCAATATCTGCCGCCACCGCCAGGCGGTGATCCTCAAGGATCGCGGCAACACCAAAAACATCATCTGCCCGCTGCACCGCTGGACCTACGGCCTCGACGGCAAGCTGCTCGGCGCGCCGCACTTCCCTGACAATCCCTGCCTCGATCTCGCGCGCACACCGCTGACCAACTGGAACGGGCTGTTGTTCGCGGGCCGGCGCGATGTCGCGCGCGATCTGGCGAAGCTCGGCGTCATGAATGATCTGGATTTCTCCGGCTACATGCTTGATCGCGTCGAGATCGACGAATACGCCTGCAACTGGAAAACTTTCATCGAGGTCTATCTCGAGGATTATCACGTCGAGCCCTTCCATCCGGGACTCGGCCACTTCGTCAATGTATCCGACCTGCAGTGGGAATTCGGCGACTGGTACAGCGTGCAGACCTGCGGCATCAAGAATGCGCTCACCCGTCCCGGCAGTCCGGTGTACCAACGCTGGCACGAACAGGTGCTGCGCTACGACAAAAACAGGCAGCCGGCGCACGGCGCAATCTGGCTGACCTATTTCCCGAACATCACGGTCGAGTGGTATCCGCATGTGCTGGTGGTCAGCACCGTCGTGCCGCGCGGCCCCGAAGCCTGCAGCAACGTGGTCGAGTTTTATTACCCCGAAGACATCACGCTGTTCGAGCGCGAGTTCGTCGAAGCCGAGCAGGCGGCCTATCGCGAAACGGCAGTCGAGGATGCCGAAATCATTGCCCGCATGACCGAAGGCCGCCGCGCGCTGTGGCGCCAGGGCCGCAGCGAAGTTGGCCCTTACCAGTCACCGCTGGAAGACGGCATGGTGCATTTTCACGAATTTTTGCGGCGCGAAATCGCACCCCAGCTGCATAAAATTTAATTCAATATAATCAATAAGTTACGCATCATATTCGGCGACCCGGGGTCGCCGCAGTTTTTTTCGCGCTTGATTTTCAGTTGGCGTTTGTTACCTTTGGCCCCTCCATCCACCCTGCCGGCGCATTCCTGTCATGACTCACACGACCCTGGTCAGCGTTGAAGAAACTGCGGCGCATCTCAGCGATCCGGACTGGGTCGTCTGCGATTGCCGGCATGACCTGGCGCAGTACAGCGCCGGTTACAAGGCCTACCGGGCCGGCCACATCCCCGGCGCACGCTTCCTGCATCTGGACGTGGATCTGTCGGGTCCGAAGACCGGACTCAACGGCCGCCATCCACTGCCGCATCCTTCCACCTTCTGCCTGCGCCTGGGCGCGCTGGGCATCGACAGCAGCAAACAGGTCGTCGCCTACGACGAGACCGGCGGCGCTTACGCCGCGCGGCTGTGGTGGATGCTGCGCTGGGTCGGCCATGCCCGCGTCGCCGTGCTCGACGGCGGCTGGCAGGCGTGGACCAAAGCCCAACTGCCGGTCACGGTCGAACAGCCGATGGTCGAACCCGTCATCTACAGCGGCCGCGCGAAACCGCAGGTTGCCGTCGACAGCGCGCAATTGCTCAGCCAGCTGCAGGACCGCAAGACGCTGGTGCTGGATGCGCGCAGCGCTGACCGTTATCGCGGTGAAAACGAGACGCTGGATCCGGTGGCCGGCCACATCCCCGGCGCGATCAACCGTTTTTTCAAACTCAATCTCGCCACCGACGGCCGTTTCAAGTCGCCGGACACGCTGAAAAAGGAATTCGGCTCGATGCTCAACGGCCACGCGCCGGAGGCCATCGTTCACCAGTGCGGCTCCGGCGTCACCGCCTGCCACAACCTGCTGGCCATGGAAATCGCCGGCCTCGGCGGATCGCGGCTGTATCCGGGCTCGTGGAGCGAGTGGGTCAGCGACCGCAAGCGTCCGGTCGCCACCGGCAACGCCTGACCGCAACGGCGGAGCGCCGCGGGTGATGCCGCTGCTCGCCGATCTGGTTCTCGTCGCCCATTTCGGGTTTGTGCTGTTTGTCGTCGGCAGCCTGCCGCTGATCTGGCTGGGCGCTGCGGCCGGCTGGCGCTGGGTGCGCCGCTTCGGTTTCCGCTTGGCCCATCTCGCCGCCATCCTCATCGTCAGTGCCGAAGCCGTGGCCGGCATCTGGTGCCCGCTGACGCTGTGGGAGGATGCGCTGCGCGGCGCGGCCCCGGAAAAAAGTTTTGTCGCGCGCTGGATCCACGCCCTGCTGTTCTACGACCTGCCGCCTGCGGTGTTCACGGTGGCTTACCTGTTGTTCGCCGGCCTCGTCGCGCTGACCTGGTGGCGCATACCGCCACATCGGCACGCGTCACAAAAATAAAAAGGGGCGCTCAGCGCCCCTTTTTCAACAGCAAGCCGGCATTGTCATGCCAGCGCTTCAGCCCAGATGTTGCGCGCCCAGCCCCAGGCGTAAGTGGCTTCTTCCTTGCTCGCCGCACCCGAGATGCCGCCGCTGCCCTTGACCGGCGCGATGGTCTTCTGCCCCGCATCGTAACGATGCACCGATGCCACGTGCATGGCGCTGTCGCCGCTGACGAAGCTGTAGCAGGTGTTCATCATCATGGTGTCGGCGTTGACCGGCTGGCCCCTGAGCAATGCCACGACCGCGGCAGCCGCGACTTTGGCATGCTGATTGGCCATGCTGCCGGATTTCGGCATCGCCGGCGCCGACAGCGTCGCATCACCCAGCACATGCACGCCCTTGACCGCAGTGGATTCGCAGGTCGTCCAGTCGATGCCGCACCAGCGGTTGTTGGCGGTGATCAAACCACTTTTCACTGCGATGTCGGCGGCACGCTGCGCCGGCACGACGTTGAGCACGTCGGCCTTGACGTTGTCGAACTGCAGTTTGATAACCATGCCCTTGGCATCGACATCGGCGATTTCGCTGTTCGGCCGGTATTCGATCATGCCTTTGTACATGCCGTTCCACGCGGCCAGGAACAATCCTTTCTTGGAAGTAATGTCCGGATTGGCGTCGAGCACGAGGATTTTCGACTTCGGTTTGGCCTTCTTGAAATAATCGGCAACCTGGCAGATGCGCTCGTAAGGTCCCGGCGGGCAGCGATACGGCGCCATCGGCATCTGCAATGCATACACGCCGCCATCGCGCATCGATTCCAGCTGTTTGCGCAGGGCAACGGTCTGCGGTCCGGCTTTCCAGGCGTGCAGGATGCGGCTCTGCGCATCGGCATTATTCAGCCCCGGAATCTGCTCCGTCATGAATTCGATGCCCGGCGAAACAATGGCCCGGTCATAGGACAGCGCGCTGCCGCCGGCCAGCCGGATCTGCTTTTTCTCCGCATCAATGGCCACGGCGGAATCGCGGATCACGCGGATGCCGCGGCTGCGCAGCCCGTCGTAACTGAAGGTTATGTCGCGCATCTGCGCGTTGCCGCCGAGCACCAGGTTGCTGATCGGGCAGGAAATGAAATGCTCGTTGGGCTCGACCAGCGTGACATCGATCTCCGGCGCCCACAGCTTCACGTATTTCGCCGCTGTCGCGCCGCCATAACCGCCGCCGACCACCACCACGCGCGCGGCGCCCGCGCCGCCGCCCGTCGCGCAACCTGCGGCTGCCGTGACCCCGGCGGCCGTTGCAGCCCATTTCACGAATTCGCGTCTGGAAATTGTCATGACATCCTCCCTAGCGTACTGCGGGCGCCGCTGCGGCGCGCCCCGGTGTGACTGCAGCAAAGTAGCCGGCAATCAGCTCCAGCTGTTCATTGGTATAGCCCTTGGCATGCTGATGCATGATCGTCGCCGGCCGCTTGCCGTCACGAAACTCCTGCATCTGCTTCAACAGGTAGTCCTTGTTCTGGCCGGCAAGGCTGGGCGGCACGCTGTTGACGCTGCGGCCATCGGTGCCATGACAGGTTGAACAGGTCGCCGCAATGTTGCGGGCGTAATTGGGATCGGCGGCAATCGCTGACTGCAACAGGCCGCCGCTGACCAGAACCACGGCCAGCAGGATGCGTGACTGATTCATAGGCTCCTCCAGGAAAAAACGGAAACCGGAACAGGACTGGCCCGTTCGCATAATCACAAGGTTATTCTTATGAAAAACAGTCTCCGCGAAATCCGGGAAAGCGTCAAGGCGGAGGCAATAAAAGCAGCTCCGGCGTTGCTCTAAATGACGATCACCGGTTCCTCGGCAAACTCCAGGCGCACTTTGCCGCCGGCATCGACATCCACCGTCACCTTGCCGCCATTGGCCAGCCGGCCGAACAGCAGTTCGTCGGCCAGCGCGCTGCGGATGGTGTCCTGGATCAGGCGCGCCATAGGCCGCGCACCCATTTGCGGATCGAAGCCCTTTTCGGCCAGATGTTCGCGCAGCGCCGACGTGAAGTTGATATCGACTTTTTTCTCGTGCAACTGCTCTTCCAGCTGCATCAGGAATTTATCGACGACACGCAGGATGACGGCGCGATCGAGCGACTGGAAGGAAATGATGCCGTCCAGCCGGTTGCGGAACTCCGGCGTGAACATGCGGCGGATTTCACCCATTTCGTCGCCCGCCTGCCGGACCATGGTGAAGCCCATCGATGTTTTCGACAGTTCGGCCGCGCCCGCATTGGTGGTCATCACGATCACCACGTTGCGGAAATCCGCCTTGCGGCCGTTGTTGTCGGTCAGCGTGCCGTGGTCCATCACCTGCAGCAGGATGTTGAACACGTCCGGGTGCGCCTTTTCGATCTCGTCGAGCAGCAGCACCGAATACGGGTGTTTGGTGACCGCTTCGGTCAACAAACCGCCCTGGTCAAAGCCGATGTAGCCGGGCGGCGCGCCGATCAGCCGCGACACGGCATGACGCTCCATGTATTCGGACATGTCGAAGCGCAGCAGCTCCACGCCCATCACATAGGCCAACTGGCGGGCGACCTCGGTCTTGCCGACGCCGGTAGGACCGCTGAACAGGAAACTGCCGATCGGCTTCACCGGATTGCCCAACCCGCTGCGCGCCATGCGGATGGCCGCAGTCAGCGCCTCGATGGCCTTGTCCTGCCCGAATACCACCGCCTTCAGGTCGCGGTCGAGACTCTTCAGCGCGCTGCGGTCGTCCACCGACACCGTTTGCGCCGGGATGCGCGTGATCTTGGCGATGATCTCCTCGATCTCGTGCTTGCCGATGACGCGTTTCTGCTTCGACTTGGGCAGTATTTTCTGCGCCGCGCCGGCTTCGTCGATCACGTCGATGGCCTTGTCCGGCAGATGCCGGTCGTTGATGAAGCGCGCCGAAAGTTCAGCCGCGGCGCTCAGCGCCGCCGGCTGGTATTTCACGCCGTGGTGTTCCTCGAAACGGGATTTGAGCCCCTTCAGGATCAGTATGGTCTCGGCAATCGTCGGCTCGGTCACATCGATTTTCTGGAAGCGACGTGACAGCGCGTGATCCTTCTCGAACACGCCGCGGTATTCGTTGTAGGTCGTCGCGCCTATGCACTTCAACTGACCGCCGGACAGCGCCGGCTTCAGCAGGTTCGACGCATCCAGCGTGCCGCCCGACGCGGCACCCGCACCGATCAGCGTGTGAATTTCGTCGATGAACAGGATGGCGTGCGGATTCTCGATCAACTGCTTGAGCACGGCCTTCAGCCGCTGCTCGAAATCGCCGCGGTATTTGGTGCCAGCCAGCAGGGCGCCCATGTCGAGCGCATAGACGTTGGAGCGCTTCAGGATATCCGGCACGTCACCCTCAACGATGCGGCGCGCCAGCCCTTCGGCAATTGCCGTCTTGCCGACGCCGGCCTCACCGACCAGCAGCGGATTGTTCTTGCGGCGGCGGCACAGCGTCTGGATCACCCGCTCCAGTTCATGGTCGCGGCCGATCAGCGGATCGATCTTGCCTGCCACCGCCAGCGCATTGAGGTTGAGCGTGTACGACTCGAGCGCCCCGCCCGACTGCGCTTCCTGCTCGGCTTCGGCCGGCTCGCCTTCCGGCTTGGGTTGCTGGGTCTGCGGCACCTTGCTGATGCCGTGGGAAATGAAATTCACCACGTCGAGGCGGGTCACGCCTTTCTGGTGCAGGAAGTACACCGCGTGCGAATCCTTCTCGCCGAAAATCGCCACCAGCACGTTGGCGCCGGTGACCTCCTTCTTGCCGGAGGACTGCACATGCAGGATCGCGCGCTGGATCACCCGCTGGAAGCCCAGCGTCGGCTGGGTATCGACTTCTTCGCCGGCGAGGATCGGCGTGTGTTCGGTGACAAAGTCGCCCAGCAGCTTGCGCAATTCATCGACATTGGCCGCGCAGGAACGCAGCACCTCCGATGCCGAGGGGTTATCGAGCAGGGCCAGCAGCAGGTGCTCGACGGTGATGAATTCATGGCGTTTCTGGCGGGCCTCCATAAACGCCATGTGCAGGCTGACTTCCAGTTCCTGGGCAATCATGGGGTTCCGATCCTGATCATGTGAGGCCTCAATTCTCTTCCATTACACACTGTAACGGATGTTGATGCTGCTTGGCGTACGACTTTACCTGCTCTACTTTGGTTGCCGCAACATCTCTGGGGAAAATACCACAGACGCCCATGCCTTCGCGATGCACCTTGAGCATGACCTGGGTGGCGCGTTCGCGGCTGAGGGCAAAAAACCGCTGCAATACCGCCACCACGAAATCCATGGGGGTATAGTCGTCATTGAGCAGCAGCACCTTGAACATCGGTGGCTGCCTGGTTTTGGTTCGTCTCGCTTCGAGAACCGTATCTTCACGCTGCCTGGTCGCCATTTTCCCTGACTCTGCATTCTGCGCGCTTGCAATGGCGCTGCCGAACCTATTTTCTCCGGAATGCAGAATATTTCAAGTGGCGAAAAACGGGGATATAAATGCCAAATACGGGGTTTCGGGGCGATGCTTGACTTTCGCCGGCAAATACCCTAGAAAGCAGTCGGGTGTTGGGGTTCAGGCATCATCGCAAGACCAGCGCAGTACCTAGGTTTGGCCGGTGCGATCCTTGGAACTCGAACAAATCGCGGAGCCCATCCGCTTTTCTATCAAGGCAGGCACTATGGCAACTGGTACGGTGAAATGGTTCAATGACTCCAAGGGTTACGGGTTCATCACTCCGGACGACGGCAGCGAAGACCTTTTCGCGCACTTCTCCGCGATCCAGATGAACGGCTTCAAGACACTCAAAGAAGGTCAAAAAGTGTCATTTGAAGTCACCCAAGGCCCGAAGGGTAAACAAGCCTCTAACATCCAAGCAGCCTGAAGCTGTGATCCTGCCCCGGCAGCAATGCCGGCGGCCCTGAATGCATCAGAGCCCGCTGACCGCAAGGTCACGCGGGCTTTTTTCCGGGTTTTCCCCGGGGACCCTTTTGCTGCGACGTTCGCAAACCCGTGGGTTCCCGGCCGTTTATGCGAACGGCAATAAATGCGATAATTGCCTCTCGGATCAACATGGAAAAAACCGCGGGCGCCTTAGTTACGGTCTAAGTTACGGCTTGGTCACAGCCCGGCGTGTACGCCCCTTCTGGACACCCTCTTCGACCGGCGAAATTTCGCCGGTCGCCCAAACGATCACCTTAACAGCACCACTCACGACCCCAATCGAACGGAGATCTGGAACCATGACTGCAAAACTCGACCTGCTCAAAATCGCGCAGGAAGAACAGAACGGCGATTTGTTCAAAACCCTGGATGGCATCTACAAGCGCTCCAAGACACAGCCGCGCGGCATCAGCGATGCGGTGATCTGGGAAGGCGGCAGCGCCCACGGCGGCGTGAAGCCGGTGGCGCATGCGCTGACCGACATGTTCGCGCTGAACGGCACGCTGATGGCGCTTGACGTGCTGGGCCTGCCGTTCCTCGGCGTGCCGATGATGGCGCAGTTCCGTCACGACACCAAACTGAAGTCGCTGGAGTGGTTCGGCAAGATGGATTACGTCTGCCTGAAATGGTCCACCGCGGGCGACTTCATGGTCAACGAAGGCGGCAAAAAAGTCGTGGTCGCGGGCAAGTCCGCCAATGCGCCGCTGCGCACCGCCGCCGGCGTGTATTGCAATGTGCGCCCCTACGGCTCGATCACCAGCATACGCTTCATGCCCGGCCTGCCCTATTCGCAGGACAACAAGAAGTTCGTGGTCGATAAAGCCACCGGCAATATCCACTCCGAAATGAACACGCCGGGCGTACGCATGGCCTACGCCGCGCGCCTGTTCCTGAAAATGGTGCATGACACCGGCCAGATCGGCCGCGTCGCCACCAAGCCGACCCAGGCCAAGGAAGATGCGGTGAACGCCGGCATCATGCGCTGGCTGCTGCAGGGCACGAAGTTCAAGCTGAAGCGCCAGTACGCGGTAGATGCCTACGAAGAACACAAAGCCAACGTGGACGCCATTGCCGCGCTGCTGCCGAAAGACTTCAAGGCCGGCATGGAAAACTGGGGCGGCGATGTGTATGAACACATTTCCGACACCAACTTCGGCCTGCTGCTGCATGACATGATGCGCCAGCGCGGCTGCATCATTTACGCCACCGATCTGGACGGTGACCGGTTGACGGATTTGATGGCAGACGCGCCTGATGTGCTGCGCGACTGGGGCCAGATGGTGCTCGACCACGTCAAGTCCGGCGTCAAGATGCAGGACGTGTGGAAGCAGATGGGCTTCACCATGACCAACGGCAAAGACATGACCAGCGTGATGTACCGCATGGAAGGCGCGCCGATTTACGAACAGACCCTGGGTTCAGCCGACGCGATGCTGATGCGCCTGCTGGCAGGCGACGAAACGGTAGGCGGCGAAAAACAGCCTTACGATCCGCGCATCCACTTCGTGCTGATCAACGAAGCCTACAAGGCGGCGAATCCGGGCAACACCGCGCTCGCGAGCTGGCTGGATGCGCAACTGGCGACCTTCGACAGGATTTACAGCGGCAAACGCCCCCGCTACATCGACGGTTATAACCAGCTCAAGGCCGCCATCAAGCCCTGGGGCAGCCAGTAAGCCGATCCGCATGACCCGGCGCTGACTGCAGCGCCGATCCAACGACTACGCCCGCAACCGCGGGCGTAGTCGTTTCCGGCATTCCATTCTCCACCGATAGTCCGACTTCTGCCCATGGGCAGGCTTTTTTATCCCGCATTGCGGTATCTGACGCTCTGGTCGCACTGATCGGGATATACGGTGGGCATGTTAGCCATTGCGCCACACTTTGACTTCCGGCACAGCTATGTATAATGCGTTGCAGCAACGTGTATGACATTAATTTTCATTATATGAAATAAGAAAATTTTAATCGCCGCCCCGGAGCCCACACCCATGACCGCCATGAAACTCCCCGAACAGGTTGAAATCCTCGGCGCGACGCCGACCGCCTACGCAGAAATCCTGACGCCGCAGGCGCTGGCGTTCGTCGCCAAGCTCGCGCGCAAATTCGAACCCCGCCGCCGTGACCTGATGGCGCAACGCGCCCGGCGCCAGGCCGGGTTTGATGCCGGCGAACTGCCGGATTTCCTGCCCGAAACACGGAGCGTGCGTGAAGGCCGGTGGACCATCGGCGCGGTTCCCGCCGACCTGCAGGATCGCCGCGTCGAAATTACCGGACCGACGGACCGCAAGATGGTGATCAACGCACTGAACTGCGGCGCCAATGTGTTCATGGCCGACTTCGAGGACTCCAACGCGCCGACCTGGGCCAACATGATCGAAGGCCAGATCAATCTGCGCGATGCGGTCAGACGCACCATCACTTTCCGGAGTCCGGAGGGCAAGGACTACCGGCTCAACAGCAAGGTCGCGACTTTGCTGGTGCGTCCGCGCGGCTGGCACCTGCTGGAACACCATCTGCTCATCGACGGCGAACCGGTATCGGGCGCGATTTTCGACTTCGCACTGTACTTTTTCCATAACGTCAAGGAAGCGCTGGCGCACGACACCGGCCCCTATTTCTATCTGCCGAAGCTGGAAAGCCACCTCGAGGCACGGCTGTGGAACGACATTTTCGTGATGGCACAACGCGAACTGGGCGTGCCGCAGGGCACGGTCAAGGCCACGGTGCTGATCGAAACCGTGCTCGCGGCATTCGAAATGGACGAGATCCTGTATGAACTGCGCGACCACTGCGTCGGCCTCAACATCGGCCGCTGGGACTACATGTTCAGCTGCATCAAGAAATTCCGCTCGAACAAGGATTTCTGCCTCGCCGACCGCAGCCAGGTGACGATGACGGCGCCGTTCATGCGCGCCTACGCGCTGCTGCTGATCCAGACCTGCCACAAGCGCAACGCATTTGCGATGGGCGGCATGGCTGCGCAGATCCCCATCAAGGGTGACGCCGCGGCCAACGAGGCGGCGCTCGCCAAGGTGCGCGCCGACAAGGAGCGTGAAGCCACCGACGGCTGCGACGGCACCTGGGTGGCGCATCCGGGCCTGGTGGGCATCGCCAGGGAAGTGTTCGACAAACACATGCCGGCCGCAAATCAGGTCAGCCGCCAGCGGCCGGATGTCAAGGTTACGGCCAAAGACCTGCTCAACTTCCAGCCGGAAGCGCCGATCACCGAAGCCGGCCTGCGCAACAATATCAGCGTCGGCATCCAGTACATCGGGGCCTGGCTCGCCGGCAACGGCTGCGTGCCGGTGTACAACCTGATGGAAGACGCCGCCACCGCGGAAATCTCGCGCTCGCAGATCTGGCAATGGATGCGCAGCCCCAAGGGCGTGCTCGACGACGGCCGCAAGGTCACGCGCGACATGTTCCACAAAATGCTGCCCGAAGAACTCGCCCGCGTGCGCCGCGAACTCGGCGAAACCGCGTGGCAGGCCGGGCGTTACGAACAAGCCGCGCAATTGTTCGAGCAGATCACGGCCAGCGACGACTATGTGGAGTTCCTGACGCTGCCCGGATACGACCAGCTCACGCGCGAACTGGAAGCGAAAGTCGCCGCGTAGTCCGGTATTCCGCAGCGCAAAGCCCCCGGAGACGGGGGCTTTTTTTGGATACCGCTTCCAAGCCCCCGCCGGGGGCTTTTTTTGGATACCGCTTCCAAGCCCCCGCCGGGGGCTTTTTTTCGTACTACACTCCCGCCATGACCGCAGTCCTCCTGTTCAACAAGCCTTATGGCGTGATCTGCCAGTTCAGTCCATCGCCGCCGCATGCCACGCTGAAGGATTACATCGACATGCCCGGCGTGTACCCGGCAGGACGCCTGGATACCGACAGCGAGGGTCTGGTCGTGCTGACGGCCGACGGCGCCCTGCAGCACCGCATTACCGATCCGCAGCACAAGCTGCCGAAAATCTACTTCGTCCAGGTGGAAGGCGCACCGGACGATGCGGCGCTGGCGCCGCTGCGCGCCGGCGTGCTGCTCAGTGACAGCCGCGCGCGCCCCGCAACCGCGGTCATCGCCGATGCGCCGTCCTGGCTGTGGCCGCGGGTGCCGCCGATCCGCGTGCGTCAGGCCATCCCCACGGCATGGCTGCAGATCACCCTGCACGAAGGCCGCAACCGCCAGGTGCGCCGGATGACCGCGGCCATCGGCTTCCCGACGCTGCGGCTGATCCGCTACAGCGTGGGGGCATGGTCCATCGACGGTCTGGCACCGGGGCAGTTCCTGACCGTCGACAGCCAATAATGCGGATTGTCGTTTGGACCGGCAATCCATGACCGTTAAAATGCACTGATGACCGAACAGGAACCCGTCTGGAAGCCCAATGTCACCGTCGCCGCCGTCGTGGAGCGCAACGGCGAATTCCTGCTGGTCGAGGAACAGACCGCGCAAGGCATCCGCTATAACCAGCCGGCCGGCCACCTTGAACCGGGAGAATCGCTGCTCGCCGCGGTCGCCCGTGAAACACTGGAGGAAACCGCGTGGCAATTCAGGCCCACCGCGTTGCTCGGCATCTACCAGTACCGCCACGACGTTGACGCCGTGACCTACCTCCGCTTCGCGTTCACCGGGGAACTGGCGGCGCATGAGCCCGGCCGCGCGCTCGACACCGGCATCCTGCGCGCCCTGTGGATGCCCCTCGCCGACATCCGCGCCAACCGCGCGCAGCATCGCAGCCCGCTGCTGCTGGAATGCATAGATGACTACCTCGCCGGCCGCCGCCACCCGCTGGACCTGATCCGCCATCACGCCTGAATGCCTGAACGTCTGAAATCATGAGCACCAAACAAAAAATCGTTGTCGGCATGTCGGGCGGGGTGGATTCCTCGGTGGCCGCGCTGCTGCTGAAACAGCAGGGTCACGAGGTCACCGGCCTGTTCATGAAAAACTGGGAAGACGACGATACCGACGAACACTGCACCTCGCGCCAGGATCTGATCGATGCCGTTGCTGTTGCGGATCGCATCGGCATCGACATCGAAGCCGTCAATTTCAGCGCCGAATACAAGGATCGTGTGTTCAGTGAATTCCTCAGCGAATACCGCGCCGGCCGCACGCCCAATCCGGATGTGCTGTGCAATGCCGAAATCAAGTTCAAGTCATTTCTCGACCACGCCATGAATCTCGGCGCCGACCGCATCGCCACCGGCCACTACGCCCAGGTGCGCGAGGTCAACGGCCTGCACCAGTTGCTGAAAGCCGAAGACGGCACCAAGGACCAGAGCTATTTTCTCTACCGCCTCAACCAGCAGCAGCTCGCCAAAACCCTGTTTCCGCTGGGCGCGCTGTACAAGCGCGAGGTGCGCGACATTGCGCGCCGCGAAGGCCTGCCCAATCACGACAAGAAGGATTCGACCGGCATCTGCTTCATCGGCGAGCGGCCGTTCCGCGAATTCCTCAACCGCTACCTGCCCGCCAACCCCGGCGACATCGTCACGCCCGACGGCGTCAAGGTCGGCAAGCACATGGGGCTGATGTTCTACACGCTGGGGCAGCGCCAGGGTCTGGGCATCGGCGGCACACGCGGCGGGGACGGCGACGCCTGGTACGTGGCGCAAAAGGACATGCAGAAAAACCGGCTGGTGGTCGTGCAGGGACACGACCATCCCCTGCTGCTCGCCGACCAGCTCACCGCCGTCAATCTGACCTGGGTGAGCGGCGAAGCGCCGCATGTGCAATGGGTGTATGGCGCCAAGACGCGCTACCGCCAGCGCGACGCTGCCTGTTCGCTGTCGGCGGTGAACGCGGAACGCTGCGTGGTGGATTTCGCGGAAAACCAGTGGGCGGTGACGCCAGGACAATCCGTGGTGATTTACGAGAGTTCCGTCTGCATCGGCGGCGGCATCATCGAGTCCTCGCACCAGGCGCCGGACACCAGCGCGGACGAAGCATGCCCGCCTGATTCAGAACCATTCAGCAGCACAACATGAGCGCAACGCGCAAAGCCCGGCGCACCGGGTTTCGCTCATCACTCATCACTCATCGCTCATCACTATCAGTTAGCTGAATCACGGAACGACTGGCGCTGCGCGAGTTTCTCGGCAAGCCGCGCGAGATTGGGATGATTGCGCCGCCACGGCACGTCGGACAACCGCAGATCCAGAAAACCCAGGCAACAACCGACCGCAATATCCGCCAGCGTGAAAAAATCGCCGGCGCACCACGGTTTAGCCGCCAGATCGTCGGCCATCACCTGCAGCGCGCGGTCGATCTTGCCCTGCTGCCGCGCCAGCCATTCTTCGGACTGCATGCCGGCCGCGCGGCGTTTTTCCACGAAAATGGCGACGGCCGCATCCGTGCAGCCGTCAGCCAGCGCTTCCCAGCGGCGCACCTGGATGCGCGGCCGTTTTTCCTCGGGGATCAGCCGGTTGCCCGGACTGGCGCTGTCGAGATATTCGACGATCACGCGCGAATCGAACAGCGCGCTCTCATCATCCAGCACCAGTACCGGAATTTTTCCCAGCGGATTGAATTTCGCCACGGTGCTGTTGGGGGTATTCGGTGCATCGACGACAAACTCGCATTCCAGGCGCTTCTCGATCAGGGCGACGCGCACCTTGCGGGTGTAGGGACTGGTGACGGTCCCGATCAGCTTCATCATGTGGATTTTTTCCGGTGAAAAAAGCGGCGGATTATAGCATCGCAATCCTTGACGCCAAGCACTGCCGAACGTACTCTGCCCGCTCATCCCGATCATCTGCAGAAAGGCCGCACATGGGCGCGCCCGTCGAACAATTCATACTCTTTACGCAGCCCGGCTGAAGCAGCTGCCTGCGGGCGAAAGAGTTTCTTTCGCGCAAAAAAATAGATTTCGTCGCCGTTGACATACTCAACGACCCGAATGGCCGCGAGCGTCTGCTCAAGCTCGGCGTGCGCAATGTGCCGGTCGTGTCCAAAGGCGGGCAGTTCGTCTTTGGCCAGAATCTGGAAGACGTCGCCGAATTCGTCGGCCTGCAGGGCACCGGTCATAAACCGCTGCCGCCGGAGGAACTGATCAGGCGCTGGGTACTGGTACTGCGCGCCGCGCAGCGCTTCATGCGCCAGCTTCCCGACAACCAGCTCAACGAGCGCGTGATCCCCAACCGCGACCGTTCGATCCGCCTGCTGTGCCACCATGTGTTCCGCATCGGCGAGGCGTTCCTGGAAACCGTCGAGGGTGACGTGGAATACGCCGTGCAACTGGCGAACATCCCGCCCAGGGACGGCACGTTCACCACCGGCGACGAAATCGCGCGTTATGGCGATACCGTCATCGCGCGGCTGGAAAAATGGTGGCAGAACCTGGCCGACAAATCCTGCCAGCAGAAAATCAAAACTTTCTTCGGCCCGCAGCCGGTGTACATGCTCTACGAGCGCTCGACCTGGCATTGCGCGCAGCACTCACGGCAGCTCACTGCGATACTCGAACGGCTCGGCATCGAACCCGATCGGCGGCTGACACCTGAGCAACTGGCGGGGCTGCCGTTGCCGGAACGGCTATGGGAATAGCCCCTATAAATAATTAAATAAAATCAACAGGTCAATTTCCACGCACCAAGCATCGAACTATCGCCGGCATGGCTCCATGCCGGCGTTTTTACTAAATCGCCGCAATCGCCTGGATTTCGACCTTGAGCTCGGGCTGGGTGAAGTGGTTGACCTCGACCATGGTGCTGGTCGGCAGATTGGTTTTGAAAAATTCCTCTCGGGCGGCGATGATTTCCCTGAATTCGCGCATGTCGGTCGTATAGACCGTAGTCCAGACCACATCGGACAGCGATGCGCCGGCAGCCTGCAGGCTTTTCTCGATATTACGCAGACACTGCCGGGTTTGTTCAAGCATGCTGGCGCCGCCGACGACATTGCCGTCATCGTCGCGTGATACCTGGCCCGAAACAAAAATCAGGCTCTTCGGCTGATCCACCCGGACGTAATGGTTATAGACCGTGGCCCGGACATTCTTCATGCCCGGAGGATTACCGCGCTTTATCGGCATGAGTTCCCCCGTTTGGTAACAGCGATTGCTAACGCCCGCGTGGCGCGCGGGATCGTTTATAAGTTTCCACCCGCACCGGAGTCGGATTGTAGCCGCACGCCGGGTTGTATTTCTGCGGGCAGTTGGAAATCACCGCAACCACGTCGATCAGCGCTTCGACATCCACGTAATCGCCGGGTTTGGAAGGACTGCCCGAAATCGCCATATGACCGGCGCGCCCCACCGGCACGCTCATGAACCAGTTCACATTCGCCACAATATCCGGCTCGCCCATGCCGAACTTCGACAGCTCGTGCAGGAAGTTCGCGCGGCAACTGTGCGTGCGCCTGCCATAACGCAGGTCATTCATCTCCGCGCTGCAGCAACCGCCTATCGTGTCGTGGTCCGGACAGCTCGACGCGACGATTTTCATCAGCGGGGTTGCGTACTCGCCGTACAGCACGGCGCCCGCGTTCAGATACAGGTTTTCCGCCATTTTCATGGTGTTCGCCGCGTTGTAACGGTCGCGCATGTCATGGGCGTTGTAGCAGAGAAAATCGACTGCCTGCTGGCCCTCCAGATCGACAAACCGCACCCGTTCTCCGGCGCCGATGACAGCGCCCCACGACCCGCCGGGATCCACAGTCACCGACGTCAACTGACGATAACCACGGGGGGCGGGCTGAGAACGGGTGATCCTGTGTTTTGTGGTCATAATGAAAGTTGGTGAAAGTATTACTCGGCCTTGATCCCTGCCTCGCTGATCAGCGCAGTCCAGCGTTTTTTCTCCATCGCCATCAGCGTCGCCATCTGCGCCGGTGTAATGCCGGAGGGCAGATAGCCCAATTCGTCGAGGCGCGCACGCGTTTCAGGCGTGCCGAGTATCGTGACGGCCGCCGCCGAGACCCGCTCGGCAATGGCCTTCGGCGTCCCCGCAGGAAACAGGAAACCCTGCCAGTTCGTTGCCTCATAGTCTTTGATGCCGAGCGCTTCGGCCGCAGTGGGAATTTCCGGCAGCGCAGGCAGCCGCTTCAGAGTGGTTACCGATAATGCGCGGATTTTCCCGGCCTTGATGTGCGGCAACGCACCCTGCGTGCCGGACAGGATTGACGGCACGCGACCGCCCATCACATCCACCAGTCCAGGCGGCCCGCCCTTGTACGGAACATGGTTCAACCTGACGCCGGCCATCTTGTTGAGGAGTTCCGCGCCCAAGTGCTGCATGCTGCCTATACCCGACGACGCGTAATCAATCTGACCTGGTTTCGCTTTCGCTGCCGCCACGAACTCCTTCATGGTTTTTGCCGGGAATGACAGCCCGACCAGCCAGATGTTCGGCGACTGTGTCAGTTGCGTGACGGACGAGAAGTCGCGGATGCCATCAAGCGTCTTGTGCTGGGCGACGATGGGCGCAGTGATGGTATCGATTGCGCAGAGGAGCATCGTGTAGCCGTCGGCGGCAGACTCCTTGACGATCATCGCGCCGAGCATGCCGGCAGCACCCGGACGGTTATCCACCACAAGATTCTGGCCCAGCGCATCACCCAGGCGCTGCGCCATGTAACGCCCGATGGTGTCGGAACCGCCGCCTGTAGCCTGGGGAATGATCAGGCGTATCGGACGCTCGGGATACGCGCCCTGCGCTGCGCAGGCGATCTGCGGCAGCATGGACGCCGCAACCAGCAACACCCTCAGGGAAAACGTTTGCGGCATGAGTCTCTCCGGTAAACCATCCATATCGGTGATCCAGCAATAACCCGAAAGTAACCCGATCGCAAGCCTGCCAGCAAGCCAGCCTCCTCCTGAGCACATGCGGGAAACGGGTTCATTAAATAACCATATAAATCAATTAGTTATAATATACCCCGCATGCCATCACCGACACTGCTCCGCATCCGGGTTTTTGTCGCTGCGGATGATTACGCTACACTGCGCCTTCGTTTTTCTGAGCAGTGTGTCTCCCACCGCATGAATCCCGCCGCATCCCGCGTCCTCCTCACGCCATGTTGAATTCCGCCGCAGCCGCGCGTCGCGCGTTGCCTTCGGTGGATCGACTGCTCGGCAGCGCTGCTGTCGGGCCGCTCATTGCCGCGTACGGCCGCAGCCGCGTAACCGAATCCCTGCGCCGCGCGCTGGACACCGAGCGCGCGCGGCTGGCTGAACCCGCAGCCGCACCTTACGACGAAACACTGTTCCTGCAATCCTGCGCCGCGGCACTGGCCTCGTCCGTCGCGCCGTCGCTGATCCCCGTTTTCAATCTCACCGGCACCGTGCTGCACACCAATCTCGGCCGCGCGGTGATGCCGCAAAGCGCCGCCGATGCGGTGATGGCGGCGATGACACGCCCGGTCAATCTCGAATTCGATCTCGCCAGCGGCGCCCGCGGCGAGCGCGACAGCCATGTCGAAAAATGGCTGCGCGAACTGACCGGCGGCGAACAAGCGGTCGCCGTCAACAACAACGCTGCTGCGGTTTATCTCGCGCTGAACACGCTGGCGCTGCGCAAGGAAGTACTGGTGTCGCGCGGTGAACTCATTGAAATCGGCGGGGCCTTCCGCATCCCCGACATCATGTCACGCGCCGGGGTGAAGCTGGTCGAAGTCGGCACCACCAACCGCACCCATCTGAAGGATTTTGCCGAAGCCATCACGCCGCGCACCGCGGCCATCATGAAAGTGCATACCAGCAATTACGTGGTGCAGGGTTTCACCGCAGCCGTGCCCGAAGCCGAACTGGCCGCACTCGCGCACGCACATGATCTCCCGTTCATCATCGACCTCGGCAGCGGCACGCTGGTCGATCTCGAGCAATATGGCCTGCCGCACGAGCCGACGCCGCGCGAAGCGCTGGCCAGCGGCGCCGATGTCGTCACCTTCAGCGGCGACAAGCTGCTCGGCGGACCGCAGGCCGGCCTGCTGGTCGGCCGCAAGGATCTGCTGGCACGCATCGCCAAGAACCCGATGAAACGCGCGCTGCGTCTGGACAAACTGACGCTGACCGCGCTCGACGCCGTGCTGCGGCTGTATCTGCATCCGGAGCGCCTGCACCAGGAACTGCCGGCGCTGCGCTGGCTGACCCGCGCGCCGGAAGACATGGCGACGCAGGCCGCGCGCATCGTGCCGGCGCTGGCCGCCGTGCTGGGCGATGTCTGGCAGGTGGCGGCCGTGCCCTGCAAAAGCCAGATCGGCAGCGGCGCGCTGCCGGTGGATTCACTGCCGGGCACCGCCGTGGCCATCGCCCCGGCCCACAAAAAACTGGACGCCGGACGCCTGGCCGCGGCCTTCCGCGCGCTGCCGGTACCGGTGATCGGCCACATCAAGGACGGCGCACTGCTGTTCGATCTGCGCTGTCTGGATCATGAGGATGAGTTTGTGGCGCAATTGAAATACCTGAAACTTGAAGATACAGGCGTGAGCGGTAAGCAGTAAGCGGAGCCTATCGCTGCTCACTGCTCACCGCTTACCGCTTACGCCTTATCGCTTACCGCTCACCCACCACAAAAATGATCATAGCCACCGCAGGCCACATCGACCACGGCAAGACCCTGCTGGTCAAAACCCTGACCGGTACCGACACCGACCGCCTGCCCGAGGAAAAAGCGCGCGGCATTTCCATCGACCTGGGCTTTGCCTACCTGCCGCTGGACGGCGGCGGTCTGATCGGCTTTGTCGATGTGCCGGGACACGAACGCTTCATCCGCAACATGCTCGCCGGGGTCTCCGGCATCGATTTCGCGCTGCTGATCGTCGCCGCCGACGACGGCGTGATGCCGCAAACCATCGAGCATCTGCAAATCCTCAACCTGCTGCATGTCAGCCGCGGCGCGGCGGTGATCACCAAGATCGACCGCGTCGATGCGGCGCGGGTCGAGCAGGTTTCGGCGCAGGTGCGCGCATTGCTGGCGCCGACGCAACTCGCTGCCGCCGCCATCCATCCCGCATCCGCGGTCAGCGGCGCCGGCATCCCCGAACTGAAAGCCCTGCTGCTGCGGGAAGCGGCAGCGCAAAAACTGCGCAGCGCCGCAGGCCAGCATCTGCGCTATGCCATCGACCGCGCCTTCAGCATCGCCGGCAGCGGCACCGTGGTCACCGGCACCGTGTTCAACGGCACGGTGCGTAGCGGAGACAAGCTGGTGATTTCTCCGGCGGGGCGCGAGGTGCGCGTACGCGGCATCCAGATCCACGGCAAGGCGGCCGATCAGGCGTGCGCCGGCGAACGCTGCGCGCTGAACCTGACCGGCACCGATGTCGAATCGGTGCGCCGCGGTGACTGGGTGATGGCCGCCGCGATCCACCGTCCGACACTCAAGCTCGACGTGCGGCTGAACGTGCTGCCTGCCGAAGCCCGCGCGCTGCAACACTGGGCGCCGGTGCATCTGCACCTCGCCACCGCCGACATCACCGCGCGCGTGTCGCTGCGCCGCGGCGAAGCGCTGGCGCCGGGGGCGAGCATGATTGCGCAACTGGCGCTCGACGAACCGGTGTCCGCCCTGCACGGCGACCGCTTCATCCTGCGCAACCAGTCCTCGACGCGCACCATCGGCGGCGGCGCCATCATCGATCCCGCGCCGCCGGTCGCACGGCGCAGCAAGGCGCGCGATGCCGTGCTGGCTGCGCTGGAATCGGCCGACGCCGCCACCGCGCTGGCGGCGCTGACCGCCGGTGACCGTCCGGTCGATCTCGCGCACTTCGTAGCCATATTCAATCTGCTGCCCGAAGTCGCCGCCGCCATTTATGCAAAAACAGACCTCCTGCCGCTGGGCAAGGATCATCGCATCGCCATCACCCGCACGCGCCTCGCGGCGCTGCACGAAGCGGTCACCAGACAAGTATTCGCCTTTCACCAGGCGCAGCCGCAGGCGCCGGGCATCGAAGCCGAGACGCTGCGTGCCGCCCTCGCCCCGGAACTCGACACCGACGCCTTCGGCCATGTGCTGCGCCTGCTCGCCGACCAGCGCAACATCGAAGTCCACAGCTCGCTGGTGCGCAAGCCGGGCCACGACACCACCGCCAACAGCGCTGACACCCAGCTGTGGGAAACCGTGCAGCCGGTGCTGACGGCGGCCGGCTTCAATCCGCCGCCGCTGCGCGAACTCGCGCCGCAACTGCAACTGAAGGACGCAATACTCAAGGATTTTCTCTATCGCCAGATGAAAGCCGGCAACCTGTACAAGGTCGGCGCCGAGCGTTTTTATCTGAAAGCGGTCATGGCGACGCTGGCGGCCACCGCACAGGCGGTCTGCGCGAAACAGGCCAACGGCCTGTTCACCGCGGCGCAATATCGCGACGCCACCGGCATCGGCCGCACGCTGGCCATTGAAATCCTCGAATCCCTGGACACGCTGGCCATCACCCAGCGCGTCGGCGACACGCGCAAAATGCGCAAGGATTTCGCGCCCATCCTCGGCGCCGCCGAACCGGCGCCGCCGCCGGCCCCCGGCGCCGCGCCGAAGCCCCAGCAACAGAAATCACCGCAACCGCAGCGCCCTCCTTTCCGCAACAAGCGTTATTAATGATCCACACCAGAATTCACTACACCGTTCGGGCTGAGCCCGTCGAAGGACTCAGGGCGAACGGATTTGGTTTGTCACGCTTTTCTAAAGCACCATAGGAACTGAAGCATGTCCACTACTGCATTTGATGTGATCGTAATCGGCGAAGGCATCGCCGGCCTCACCGCCGCCGGCGCGCTGGCCAAACACGGCTTCAGCGCCGCCACCTTCGAGGCGCAGCTCTTCGGCGGCCTGGTCATCAATGTCAACGAGCTCGATCCCGCACCGCCCGGCGGTGAAGCCGGCGGCGCCGCGTTCGCCGCCGAAATGACCCAAGCCAACGCCGATGCCGGCGTCACCAGCATCCAGGAACCGGTCACCGCGATTACTGCGGCCGACGGCGGCTACACCGTCACCGCCGGCGGCAGCTATCGCGCGCGCCAGGTCATCGTCGCCAGCGGCGCGAAACTGAAAATGCTCGGCGTGCCGGGTGAAACCGAATTCGAGGGCCGCGGCGTATCGAAATGCGCGGATTGCGACGGCCCGATGTTCCAGAATGAAACCGTCGCCGTCGTCGGCGGCGGCGACTCCGCGCTGCAGGAAGCGCTGGTGCTGAGCCAGTATTGCGGCAAGGTGCTGCTGATCCACCGCGGCAGCGCATTCCGCGCGCAGCAGCACTTCATCGACCGGGTTGCGGGCAATGCAAAAATAGAGCCACGCTTCGGCACCACGGTCGAAGCCGTGTTGGGCGGCAACATGGTCGAAAAACTGCGTATCCGCCATGCCGGCGGCAGCGAAGAAATCCCCTGCGCCGGGCTGTTCGCCTACATCGGTCTGGAACCCAACGGCGATTTTCTGCCGGCGGCAGTGCAGCGCGATGCGCGCGGTTTTGTGATGACCGACGACGCGCTGGAAACCGCGCTCCCCGGCCTGTGGGCCGTCGGCGCGGTGCGCAGCGGCTGCGGCGGCAGCCTGACCGACGCCATGGCCGAAGCCGGGCGCGCCGCGGCTGCCGTCGCCGCGCGGCTGAAATAGAACGTCGGCATGCCGACGCACCTCCAAGCTATATCTTTTTCCAAAACACATGACGCCGTTCGGGCTGAGCCTGTCGAAGCCCTGCCGCCCTTCGACAGGCTCAGGGCGAACGGGAGTGGTTGGCTGCCCGCCGTGAAAAGCTCAGTAGTCCGGCGCCCCCCAAGGGGACTTGCTTCGCGGCGCCCCCACGCCCAGCCGCTCCCAGCCCTCGCGGCCGATGCGGCGCAGCGTCTCGATGTTGTGTTCGTAAATCCGCGCGGTGTCGGGATACGCCTCGACCGCGCGCGCAATGCTGGATTCGCGCAGCAGATGCAGCGTCGGATACGGCGAGCGGTTGGTGCAATTGGTGATGTCACCGGGCTCCGTGCCGGCGAACTGGTACTGCGGATGAAAACTCGCCACCTGCAGCACGCCGCCGAAACCGAGATCCTCGACCAGCGCATCCGCCAGCTCGAGAAAATCGTTGTAGTCGAGGAAATCACCGAGCACCCGCGGATGGATCAGCAGCGTCGTTTCGGTCACGTGCTCGTCGGTCTCGGCCAGCATCTGCAGTTCGACGGCCAGCGCTTCCAGCAATGCTTCCGGCGTAGTCGCAGCGCTGACGACATAACGAATGCGTCCCTTGTCATGCACGGCACGCGCAAACGGGCACAGGTTAAGGCCGATGACCGCCTTCACCAGCCAGTTGCGGGTCGCCGCGATCACGGCTTCGTCGTCAGTTGTCATTCAAAAGCAGCCTCCAAAGACGCTCCCTCGCCCCGCGATAGCGGGGAGAGGGTTGGGGAGAGGAGCAAAAAGATCGTCAATCTTCGCAGGGAAAATAAAATCCTGCGCACGGCCCCTCACCCTATCCCTCTCCCCCAACCGGGGGAGAGGGAATTTTTGAGATAAGTTTTCAATCATCTCCATCACCACAACACAGTAACCAGTTCATGGCGCTCAGTGCAACCATCTTCAAGGCCGACCTCACCGTCACCGACATGGATCGCGGTTACTACGCCACCCATGCGCTGGTGCTGGCGCGCCATCCCTCCGAAACCGATGAACGCATGATGGCGCGGCTGCTGGCCTTTGCGCTGAACGCCGGTGAGGACCTGGTTTTCGGCAAAGGCCTGAGCAGCGACGACGAGCCCGCCCTGTGGCGCAAGGATCTGACCGGCATGATCGAACTGTGGATCGAAGTCGGCCTGCCCGATGAAAAGCTGGTGCGCAAGGCCTGCGGCCGCGCCGCGCAGGTGCGCCTCTACACCTACGGCCGCAACGCGGCGAAATGGTGGCAGGATGCGCAAGGCACGCTGGCCCGCCCCGACAACCTGACCGTCATCGAACTGCCGCCGGCCGCGACACAGGATATGGCCAAGCTCGCGCAACGCACGATGCAGCTGCAATGCACCGTGCAGGACGGCACGGCGTGGCTGACCGACGGCGCGCGCACCGTGGAAATTGCACCCGTCGTGCTCAGCGCGGCGCGCAAATCTTGAGCACCACAACCTGGAACACACCAGAAGCCATCTCAAAAACACTCCCTCTCCCCGCATCTGCGGGGAGAGGGTTGGGGAGAGGGGATTTTTGAGATGGCTTCTACGCACACGCGCCGCGCCGACTTACAATGGCGACCGCGCAACACAAAACAACGGAAGGGAATCGCTCCCGGTGGGGCGGCCGGACTTCAAACCCGGTAGGGGCCGCGAGCGGTCCTGTGTGGGTTCGACTCCCACTCTCTTCCGCCATTACCCGCGCAGCCTCAGGGCAGGAGAAATGCGATGAGTTTCGCTACAGAATTATCTAATAAAATCAATGTGTTACAATACAACGCCCTGCCCGCGGACGCGGTGTACTGGGCCAAAGTCGGCATCCTCGACACCGTCGGCGTCACTCTCGCCGGCGCCAGCGAAGATGCGACGCGCATCCTGCTCGGCGTATCGGGCTCCAGCAGCGGCCCGGCACTGGTGTTCGGCCATGCACGGCGCGTCGGTGCGCTCGATGCCGCGCTGATCAACGGCACCGCGGCGCACGCGCTGGATTTCGACGACTGCAACAACACGCTGGGCGGCCATCCGTCGGTGCCCATACTGCCCGCACTGTTCGCACTCGCGGATGAAACCGGCGCCAGCGGAAAAGATTTCATCGCCGCTTATGTGGCGGGTTTTGAAACCGAATGCAAACTGTCGATGGTGGTGAATTTTCATCAATACACCAAGGGCTGGCACCCCACGGCGACCATCGGCGTGTTCGGCGCCGCCGCCGCCTGCGCGCATCTGCTCAAACTCTCCGCCGCACAGACCGCCACCGCGCTGTCGATTGCAGCGTCGCTCGCCGCCGGCGTCAAATCCAACTTCGGCACCATGACCAAGCCGCTGCATATCGGCCACTGCGCGCGCAGCGGCCTGTTCGCGGCGCTGCTGGCGCGCGACGGATTCACCGCCGGCGACCAGGCGTTCGAACACAAGCAGGGTTATTTCGAAGTCTTCAACGGCGCCGGCAATTACGATGCCGCGAAAGCGCTCCCGGCATGGGCCAATCCGCTGGACATCACCCGCCCCGGCATCGCCATCAAGCAGTATCCCTGCTGCGGCAGCACGCATCCGGCGATCGACTGCATGCTCGAACTGGTGCAGAAACACAACCTCACGCCCGGCAACGTCGCGAAAATCGAATCGTGGACCCACCCGCGCCGCCTGGAACACACCAACCGCCCCGACCCGCAATCGTCACTCGACGCCAAGTTCAGCGTGCAATACACGCTGGCGCGCGCGCTGCAGGATCGCACGGTGAAGATCGAGCAGTTCGAAGGCGACACCTGGAAAGATCCGGCGATCCGCGCCCTGCTGCCGAAAATCCACGCGATGACTTACACCACCGCGCAATTCCCCGCCGACAACCATTTCGGCGCGGAAGTGAAGGTCACGCTGACCGACGGCCGCACCGTCAGCGCCAAAACCGACCAGGCACTGGGCCGCAGCGTGGACAAACCGCTGCCCGCGGAACGGCTCAAGGAAAAATTCGACAACTGCGCGGCGCGCGCGCTGTCGTCCGATGCGGTAGCGCGGCTGTATGCGGCGATCAAGGATTTCGAAAACGCCAAGGACGTGCGCGAGATTGCGGCGCTGGCGGCTGGGCGCGGCGGGCCGAAGCGGGTTGCGACCTGACTAATCCGGAAGTGCAGTGTTGTAGGGCGAGTGGAGCTGCGCAGCAGCGTAACCCGCCGGTCTGCCTCTAATCCGCGTGACGTAGTCACGCCTGATCGTTTTGTTGTTGGGGGTTTGCAAGCTCAACCTAACTTACGCCCCTAGCTCCGCAGCACAAACTCCACGCCCCATAGCTCAAGCCGTGCCTTGGTAAACTGCGGCTTGATCTGCTTCAAGGCATGCCTCGCCCCCGCAACATCGGCCAGTTCCTCAAGCGACACCAGCCGGTCACGCCACCCCAAAGCACATGCCGCAAAAAACGCTGCCTTGTCGCCAGTGGATGCAATCCATAAATCGCCGCGCGTAACGGCGTGTGCCCACAAATGTCGCTCACCATCATCGAGAAGAGCAGCATCAGCATATTGGATGCTTAAACCCGCCAGTTCCGTGTCGGACACCATGTTCGTGACCAACTTCTCGCGCAGTACCTTCTCCTCAATCGCCACATACCCCGGGCGATGCTGCCGGCCAGTACGCGCTTCTTCACAACATTTATCGACGGTTTCAATGGTGAACCGAGCCGTCAGCGCACCCCAGCAATTTGTGCGGACAGCCTCAATGATGATATTGGTATCCACCAGAACCGACTGACCGGGGCGCATGGCGTTCGATCTTTCACAAGTCGAACGGCACGGTCAGTTCGTGCACTGTAAACAGTTCAGCCAAATCTTC
The DNA here is from genome assembly GCA_964486865.1 of uncultured Bordetella sp. Classification (GTDB taxonomy): domain Bacteria; phylum Pseudomonadota; class Gammaproteobacteria; order Burkholderiales; family SG8-41. Next base: position 41,945 of record CAZAOZ010000006.1, on the reverse strand, counting down.
TATCGTTGTATCCAGCAGCGAGGCCGCTTTGCGAACAGACAACTTGCCGCCGGACAGCGCGCGATGCAGCCGGCCCATGAATTCGGCACTGAATAGTCGTGGCTTGGGCCGGCTCTCCTTGGACTGGCCATTCGCGGTCAGCTTTTCATCCCGGATTTTCGCCAGTTCCGACTTGTTCAGCCATTCCAATTGCACCAGCCGCCACTTGAGAGCAACCGCAGTCACCAGAAACTCCGTGGCCGTCGCATTCAGCCAGGCGTGAATCTCTCGACCGTCGCGCGCCTGCCAGCGTGGCGCCAGTGAGCGTTGAGGCATCAGTAATGCGGAAGCAAAGTTGTCCGCCAGTTGCTCGACCCGCTGCCCCTTGCCGCCCCGCGGAATATCGCCTTCGGCGTGCTCCGGCGGCATCTGTTCCCACGTCAGCAAATGAAACGTTTCGTGCGCCAAATCGTAGTGCCGTCGACCTTGGGGTTCGTCACGATTGATCAGTATTGCATTCAGTTCTGGCAACTGGCACGCCGCGCCGGAAATCATTTTTGGCGCATTCACATACAACACCAGCGCACCCAGCTTCTCGCGCACGCGCTGCTCCAGCCACAAAGCCGGGATTTCCCCAAGATTCCAGGCACGGCCCAAATCCTCGGCCGCCCTTTGCGCCGACTCGAATGTGCTGAACTTGGTCAGCGGGAGTCGAGGTTGCAACGGATCGGTTGGGGCCACCCTGCCTTCGCCCAGCATGCGATAGAGCGCGATCCAACGTCCGGCTTTGATCTCAAAATCAGCGAGGGATTTCGCCGCGGCGGTTTTCGCCGTACGCCACGAAAACCGCCCCTCGCCCTCCAGCCGAAAAGGATCGGTGAAATACTCCAGTTCCACGTTGAAGACCTGCATTGCCCGCAACAACTCCTCGGCGCTGATCTTGCGCTGCCCGGCTTCGATAGTCGCCAGTGTCTGGCGATCCTTGAAGCCGAGTTTTTCAGAGAGCTGCGCCTGCGTGAGGCCGAGCTTTTCCCGCGCGGCCTTCAGCCGACGGATGATGAGTTGGTTCATGGAGCCTCCCGTAGTTCCTGCCCGAAATACCGCAGACGCGGCACTTGAGAGGCGCTTAACTTATCATTGCATAACATATTTTGCAAGATAATCTTGCTATGGCTGACAAAGGGAGATCAGGGCTTTCCACAACAAGTGTCGGATAAAATATTTATTAAAAACAATTAGTTAACGAATAATTTGGAGGTGCGCCAGAGCCAAAGTCACCGCAACCTACCAGACGTTGAGCCACAGCGTGGTCAGCCATTATCGGCAGAACGACTCAAGGAAAATTCGACAACTGCGCGGCGCGTGCTGCCGTCCGATGCCGTGGCGCGGCTGTGTGCGGCAATCCAGAATTTTGAAAATGCGACAGATTGCGACACTGGCCGTGAGGCGCGGCAGGCCGAAACGCTTTGCTACCTGAATCACTTCGGGATTGTAGGCGGGATAACCGCACGGCGGCGCAACCCACCGGATCACCTCTAATCCGCGCGGTCTGGCCGCCGTGCCTTGGGACGCGAAGGCAATTCGACATTTTTGACGCATGTCGTTAAACGTGCACGCACTTTTCGACAATGCATAACACATAATACTTTGCGATTTGATCCCAGCCACATCGCAGACCGATCCGTCCTCGAACTAAATTTCTTGCCATCGCGAAGGCTACAATCTCGTCCGCTTCTCTCATAACTGCATGCTACGTCGCACGGCATAGTACCACCGCTGTCTTTTCCAACGTGGCCCGCCCCCCCCTTTCCCTTCCTCACAGACCCTGAAACGCCTCGCTAACCAAGCGGTGCTCGTCAGGAAGATTCCTGCGCAAGATGTAGTCGTTGAGTATTCGGCGCGCGTGGCCCGGCCGCATTTGTGCCAGAGAATGGCCATCCCAGCCTGTCACGAGCAAGCCCGATTGGACACCGACGGCAACGGCTTTGTTGCCCTGCGTCACCCGCAAGGGGACTGTACGACCATCGACTTCCACGAGAGGGTTACATACAAAACCGTCGAGTTCGAGCAAGCGCGCGAGCGCTTCCAGATTCGCGGCCTGGTCTGGTGCAGGCGCTTCTGCCGGAATTTCTCCGGAACGCGCATAGCGCAATAATTGCGCGCCAACAAAACGGTCGAGACGGCCGCGTAAGTGTTGGTTATGGTAATGGCGCAAGCAGCTCTCACATGAGCGGTCGCAATGCGCGGGACAGTTCTCTAGCAGGGAGAGAACGCTGTCCAAAATTTCATCAAGGTATCGGCCGGCAAGTTCCGCATAGCCTGCGCCGCCGGAAAGCGTGTCGTACAGATATACGTCGAGATGGAGTTGGTCGGCGCCTTCAGTGGACGGAACAATGCGGAAGCCCGCACCAAATTCCGACGGATCAAGATCAAGTTGAGGATGCCGGCTTGCCGAGAGACGCAGAGCCTCTGCGACAGAGTAGAGCCCGTCCTCAAGGGTACGCAGCACAACTACATTATTTGTATCAATCGCCATTGGTGCCGCAAGTGTCAAGCGAAGGAGCAGAATGTCGGTAGCAAACACTTGTCCTAGGAAGACATTGTGAAAAGCGCCATTGCAACGGCGCGGTGGATTGGGGCGGCCGAAGGAGAACTCAATTTGGTATGGCCGGTCGTGTGCAGCGGCGGAGGGCTGGTCCAGCGCAGCACTGCCGCATTTGTCGCATATCCAGAAGCCTTTGAACGTCTCGTCCTGCACCTGGCCCTTGTTCGCGGTAATAAGCTTTCGGTCCGCTGTGACGGCAAAGGAGAGTCTGGCGCCAGCTAGTTGAAGTCCGGGCACGTCATTTGCACCTACAGGTACCGGGAATTGCGCGCCAGTGGCATAAGTTATGTCCTGCTCGCGATCATCTTCAGCGAGCGCCCTGCCGCCCTCCGGTAAGAACACTTGCGGTACGATCATGCGCGTGCGTTGGAGTGTCCCGCCGCACACCGGGCAGTTTGCTTCCGGCGCGTGATTGTCTACCGGGTCCCGCACAAAGCTGCACCTGTCGCAATGGACAATCTCCTGAACGTCGGCAAATAGCGGGCCGGCGCGGTCGTGAACTGTAGGTAAGGTATTCGCGACAACGCCACCTGATCGGTAGGTCTCCTTGTTGATTACGATGAGACGGCCCGGTGCATATTCGCTAAGCGCTTTGCCAATCCCTTGTTGGGGCCGCTCAACAATTTCCATTTTCCGGCGCCGACCGGCGGTTGGTGGGCCGAGACGTTCGACAAGGAAACTCGTCAGGTCTGTTGGAAAGGCGTAGCTTGGCAGCAGCCCTTGGCTAAAGAGAAACTCAAGCAATTCTTCATCGCCTAGCGCACTGCGGTCGGCATCGCTGTCATCGTCGTCATCTTCATCATTCGCCCCGCCAGCCGCATTTCCTACGGCGGCCTGCTGCGGCGGACGAAAGCCCTGCATGATGGCTTGAAGATCGGCGATCAGTTCGGAAGCGACATCGCCAATCCACTCATCGAGGCTGCTCGGGGCCGTACGCAAGGACGACGGCAACCACGAACGAATGTGCTGGCGCTGCGCACCGTTGGGCGCGATAACATTTTGGTCCACCCAAACACGGAACCCCTCAAATGATGGCCCGGCCTGTCCATCACCAAAGAAAAAATCTCGCGCCTTACCAAGAGCCTTAAAAAGCGCTGATGTCTGTCCTCCGATAGCAATGTTGTGGTCGTCCATGTAGCGGTGGAAGAATGTTTGCAGGAGGAACGATGCAACATGGCGTCTGGCAATTTTAGGATTGTCGATCTTGATGTCCGGATGGCGCGGCGGTCCCGCCACGATTGCGCTTGGATTGTTGTAATAATAGCTGTCATGCGGGCCGTTCTGCGCGTAGGTGAGAACAGTGGATATGGACGAGCCGCGGCGTCCCGCACGTCCTGCGCGCTGTTGATAGTTCTCGCGTTGCGGGGGGACATTGCGCAACCCGACGGCAACGAGGGAGCCGATATCGACGCCAACCTCCATCGTGGTCGTGCAACTCAAGACATCAATCGGCCGGTCTCGGCTTTCGATTTGAACATCGCGGAATCGCAGCTCGAATTTCTCGGTGGTCGCATGCACGCGGGTATTGTCCCGATTAGAAAGCTGGGCGGTGTGCTCTTCGACAGAAATGCTTCGGAGCCTGGGTGCGGGTCCAAGTGCGTCGCGTACCGGGTCGCGCCAGAAGCCCTTGCGTGCGCGGACATATTGGCTCTCGGATGGGTCGAGCCGATCTAGAGCCTCGGATGCGCAGGATACGCAGCGTTGGCGGATGGTGAACGGCATCAATTCCGTACATTTGCGACATTGAAACCAAGGCGCATCGAGATCAATATGAATCCGAATCTTGTCACGATCCAAGAAAAACGCGCCGTCCTGCTGAAAGGCAAGTTCGTTTGTGAGGAGACTCTCAATGGTCGAAACTGTTGCGTCCGAAACACCTAGCATCGTGGATAATTGCTTGCGCAGCGTCCGCTCGAAACGCCCATCGGTTCCCCAGGTTGCGGACCAGTAACCGGCGGCAAGGGAGCGAATAGGAGCGGCAATATCACGGTCGAGTGCGAATTTGTCGGCCAGTTCGGAAACCCAGGCCGCTGCTAGATTTTCGACATCCGCCTCCGAGAGAGAAGGCACGGCGTTGCACACCTGTGTACGGAGTTTCTCTAGAGCGCGTCGAGTTGGAAGCACTAGCCCAACGGATGTACCAGTTAAAGAATAATAGCGTCCGCAGAGTTGCTTCAGCAGTGCGACTTTATAGCGGGACGGGCTGTCGGCCGGCACATAGTCGGACAAGAGTTCGCTGAGACTTTCTCCGTCATGATCCTTCTCAAGTTTCTCGATTTCCTGTTCGATTCGCCGAGCATCGTCGCGATCAAACATAGGCAAGTTGAAGTCTCGCAGCACTGTGAGCACAGCGATATAGAGATGCGCCATCGGGCGCGCGTCTCGGCCTGTCGCAACAAGACGCGCGGCGGCGACAGCAAGCACTTGGCGAAATATGTCCTGCTCGACCTCGCGCGGAATATCGCGAGCAAGGCGCGCAGCCTTCTGCCGCCCATCCGAGAACAACAGGACTTTGCGCCCCCCATTTGGCATATAGCGCGTCTCCTCCCGCACGGCGGGTTGAGCGTCAAGCTGTGTCTTCACGAGATTGGCAAAGGGAGCTTCGCCCTTCGTCGCGTGATCCATGATCGTTGAGCGTCCGCTGCGCAACGTGGTTGCGCGACACACGGGGCAAGCGGAAAAGCGGACGCCGCCGCCCCAATCCAGTCCTGCGTCGGGAAGGAACACGCACCGGAATCCGACTTGGTTCGCGGGTTCTTGATGAAGCAGGCGGCCACTCTTGATATCGAGCCAAGCCGTGAGGCACCGGTCGGCCTGGTCAAGGTGCGGCTCACCGTCTACGAGCAGTTCAATCTCGGTCAGAGGCGCTTGATGTCCTTCCCGTAAAGGACCAGACGGCACATGCCAGAGGAAGTCGCCGCGCGGCCCGTCTGCATACCCGCGCAGAAACGCAGTGCCGCACTCACGATGTGTAAGTAATTCATAAACGCGCCCTCCGCATTCGCAGCGTTCACAGGCATGCGTGTGAAGTCGCCCCAGAATATTGGTCCCTGGCGATGCGCGGGCGTGCGTACATCGTGGATCGACGCATGCGAAGAGCGCTGGCAGGCCTCGAAAGAACATGTGCAGTCGAGTCGGCAGAAGAACGCGCCCATCTCGTTGCCGGCGCGCAAAGGTGGCGAGTGCGATGAGCGAGGCCGATGCGCGTTGCGCATGAACGGAATTACCGAATAGGCGTTGCTGGAGCTCCGGCAGCAGTACGGCTGTACCGGCGACAACATCGAGCAGACGCTCGGCGGGTCCAAATCCCGTCAAGCACTCAAACAAGAAATCAGGGAGACCACGATCCGGCACGGATCGCGGCCAATCCAGCGATGTGCATAGTTCATCGACCGCACGCGATGCCGCGTGCGGATCGGTCGCATGCCGTTCAAAGGCGGTCAGGTTGAAATCGTGAAGCGCCTTGGCTTCGCGTTCAGTCGCATCGCGCGCGCCCTGCCGGCCCTCGCGCGTGCCGCGGATCACTTCGAAGCGGCGCGAGGAATTCTCCGCGAGGCCAGTCAGTTCATGTCCGAACCGTGTTATGGCGCGCGTGGCCTCATCGCCACTGCCAAGGCTTGCGCTGGTGAGAATGAAGCGCACCCGCTCCCGTGGCACGTCGAGCCGGGATAGCAACCGACGGAGCAATAGTGCCACCTCGGCACCGCCAGCTCCGCGATACATATGCGCCTCGTCGAGAACAATAATGAGCTCGTTAGCGGGGTCCACACGCAGCCAATCCCGCGTCTGCTGGAACAATGGACGCTCGATCGGTCGCATAAGCATATATTCGAGCATCGAATAGTTGGTGATGAGAATCTCGGGGCATCGCGCCTGGGTCTCGTGCCGGGTCATCAGTTCTCGGTCGCCGTCTTGCGTCAGCAGCCGCCGTTCCCAATGACGAAGGCGGCGGGGACCTTTGCGCGTGCCCTGTATCTCTTCAAATTCCTTCCCGAAGAACCGCGCGAGGTCCTTCTCAGGCAATTGTCCGACCGCTCGCAGTTGTGCCTCTTTCCGCGGATCGGCAAGAATAGGAAGATAGAAATCTTCAAAGAGCGGCTCGATGCGCGCGGTGTCGCGCGCGGATGAACGCGGCGCAGGATACGGCGTTCGGCCGGTGTAGCTCGCAAAGCGTACGGGCAACGGCCGGCTCGCCGAGATGATTGCCGAAGCGGCCCTGCCGCCGAAGAGCCGGCGGATACGCGAAAGCTGGTCGTTAACAAGCGCGTTCATCGGATACAACAGGAGCGCGCGAATGCCCGGCATAACTGCGCTTTGGGTGTTGCGCGCGGCTTCGACCGCCAATTGCCCGATGATCGGCATGAGGAAGCTCTCGGTTTTCCCTGATCCTGTGCCGGAGGCGACTATCAAATCGGTGCTGCGCGCAAAGAACGCTTCGAGCGCAGTCGCTTGATGGACATAAGGCGTCGCATAGAGGCCGACGTTCAGCGCCGCGAGTTGGCTCAAGCAATCCTTGACCGGTTGGGGCAAATCGAGAGCGGCATAAGGCGCACCCACTTCGTACACCGGAGTGGACTCCACGAGAGGCACTTGGCTAACCGCCCCAGGCTCTTCGAGGAGCAAACGCCGTTCACCGATCAGACTTTCGTTGCGGATGTGATATTGAGCTTCAATATATGAGCGCAGGCTTTCGGTGAGACGAAAGACGGTGCGGTGAATGCCATGATCGAGTATCGGTGTTTCCTGGGTCATACCGTACCTCCACTCGTGACGGTTGGGGTAACCGCCAAGCGCTGAAGCGCATGCACAACGAATGGCATGGCATCGGCATGAAAAGTGAGCCGATCAGGACTATCTTGCGCGGCATGTTTCCATCCGAGCGCGTAAACGCGCGCTTCCGGGTGCGGAAGCGCCAGGGGACGGTCCATCCAGAATGTGTCACCCCGGCGTACAATCGAAACGCGACGTGGGGTTTGCAGCACGATATCAAGACCGAAACGCAGCCGGAGCGTGAGATCGTGGCTGACGGACGCGGTGCGGCGAAGCATAAGCGCGCCATCCTTGAACTCGAAATGCGCGAGATAATAAGGACGATCCCAATTCTTGGCGTAATGGCCCTGCGGCCGGCAAAGCCTCAGTCCGCCAAGTGGCCGACCAATTTGTCCAGCCGCGATCCAGCGGCCAGTTCGGTGTTGGGCCTGGATCACGTCGGGCACATAGAGTTCAAGCTGCTCGGCAGATAGTCCTTCGACGGTGTCCATTCGGCCTTCGTGATGGGAAAGCACCTGCGCGGTCCATGCTGCGAGCGGTTGCTGGTGGCCAAGCCAGTCATCCACGGAGACTGCGAGATCCTCGCTACCCTGAGCCTCAAATACGGTCGCGGCGACGAACCGCGATGTGCCGGCGCAGGTTGGTGGCACGCCGAGCGTGCAATGGATCGCGTAGGCAGGTACTGCGCCAACGAGTAAGTAATGTGAGCCGTCTTTGGGCGCCACGATGCGAAGAGGTGCTGCAAGCCATTGCCCTGAGCCGATACCGGCCGCGTCCCCGATGACCTCCATCTGTTCAAGGGTCACCGCGCAGATATCGGGCGTCGGTGGACGATGAGCATATTGCGGCCAGACAAGCTCGACGGCCCGGCGTGCGCTGGCCAGCAGCCGAGCCGTGTGAATGCTGGGTACAGCGCCTGCTCCTCGGTGGGCCACCGTGGCACCATAAATGAGCGCGCGCATGTGCTCAGCGGCAAGGGTGCCCGCGAGCGCTGCCGGGTCGAGTACGCCTTGCCATTCGCGGCACAGGCTGGCCTCCGCCTCCCCGATTCGGCGTTGCGACAACGCGATCACTGCTCACCACCTTTCTTGCTGTCCGGGAACTCGGCCTCGAACATAGCCGTAAGGCGTTCGTCCAGGGGGGCGCCACGGGCACTACCTCCGTGGAACTCGGAATCGACCCGCTCTCTGGAGAGGCCTAGCGCGCGCCAATATGGCACGAGCCATCCGTAAAGCAGCGAGTGCAACGGCGTGACCGTCCTTTGGTCTGACCGAGTCAGGTGGAGAGCCTGATAGGCGCGCACTACACTCCGCTCAACCGCTGGATTTCGCTTGGTTGCCAGAGCCTGCGCGAGGCGGACGGCTTCCTCCGCATTTGCGCTCGCGCTGGCGAGTTTTGCGAATATCGCCTGGTCTGTCGTGGCGAGAAGAAAGCTTGCCTGAGGCGGCGGGGCCGGAGTGGGATTGGTACGCCAATCGAGATAGTCAAGATCAAATACCGGCCCCAGTTCCAGGACTTCCGGCTCAATGAGAAGCGAGGCAGCGCCCCGCGACAGCGTGGCGAACACTGCAATTCGGCGATAGGGTGCGTTGGGCGGCGCAGCGGGACTAACGCAATCCGCAATGATTTCTCGTATTAGGTCAAAAGGCACATGGTTGATGCCCTCGACGGCCAGCCCACCCACACCGTCGTTGAGCGAAGCAAAGGCCTCCTCGATCGAAAGGCGAAGTTGCCCACCGTCCAGAATGCCAATCGGCATCGCCAACCGTGCGCTCGCGGCACCGCCGGTCGCTGCTGCCAGCGCCTGGGCGACGCGGGATGCAAAGGCCCCTTGCAGAAAGATGGCCTGCCGAGCCACTATGGCGGCCGCGCACTCCTCCGCAAGGAGTTGGGCCCCGGTCTTGCGCAGGCCAAGGGGTAGCAGCGCGTTGGTGAAGGCTGTAGCGAGGCTGCCATGAGAAGAAATCGCTGTACCATTATCCGCCGTGGGAAGCGAGGTCCAATGGAGTGCGCAGCTACTGTTCGAAGCATGCCGGGCAGAGTCGTTGGTCTGATGTGAAGGTTGAGGCTCTGCGGTAGTGGCATCGACGCGCCGCGCAAGTTCGGCTATTTGCTCGGCAAGTGGCGCGATCCGGTCCACTTGCGTTCGATCTTCGTGAAGCGCATCTACGTCGCGCCTCACTTGTTCGAGCGCCACCGAAACTTGGTCGATCCGGCCGGCATGCTGCTCTTGCTCTTCGGCCGATTTGGCCTGCGTATCTGCAAGCATTCGAGCGCCTTCCGTCAACTGCTTGAGTGGGTCGAGGTTTGACTCCAATTCGTTGACCGACTTGCGCAATGCGCCGAGGTCATCGGCAAGCGCCTTGATGCGCGCTTCGGTGGCAGCGCGGCTGCTTTTATCTTGGTCATTCGTTGGCTTTTTGGCTATCTCGTTGACCGCGGCGCGCGCGGCGTCGGCGGACGATCGAGCATCGCGGATGGCATCGCGGAGGCCCGGCAGGTCACGAACGACTTTGGCGCATTTATCGGCGATGGCTGCAACATGATCAGTAAGGTCTTTAAGTTCGGCCTTGATAGATTGAATAACACGCTCGTCCTGATCAAGCCGCGTCGGCAGATTGCGATATGTGGTATCACGCGCAACATCCGCAGCCAGTTTCGCGGCAGCGATGATGCCGCGGGCCGCCGCGGTTTCAGGCAGGGTGCTAAAAGTATAGAGCCGCTCAATGCCCTCGCGCGTGGAGCGGTTTTGTTCCGACTCCTCGTTCAGTTTTTGTAGAAGGGAATCGGTGTGTTTCTCAATGGCAAGTCTGCGCGCCTCCAGTCCGTCCGCTTTGTCAGCAGCTTCTTCTAGTTCATCGATAAGACTCTGGATCAGTTGCGCGTTTGACTGGGTTACATCAATCCACCTGCGCCAGACCAAATATAGGGCTTTGTAGTCGTTCTCGTTGGCCGTAGGGCGGCTCAATCGTCGCGCCAGTGTTTCCTTTTGCTTGGCAATGCCCGCAGCACTTCCTCGGCGGAATCCATCCACAGGTGGCAGATAAGCCGCCAGCGGACGAATGGCAGATGCTGGAACTTCATCGAAAAAAGCCTGCAGTTCCTTTTGACCGAGTTGCTGGACACGCGCCTTGGCCTCGGAGCTTGGTATCAGTCGGTCGGTCATGTCGGCAGACCGCTTTCGATCCGGCGCAAGTCGCATTCGAGCGCGCGCCGGTTGGCAATCAACGAGACTGGAATCTTGAGGGTTGAGAGATGACGAAGAAGCGCGGCATCGTCAAGCGTATTGACAAATCGGCGTTCGGCATTGACAAAGCCGTGCGAGGCTTTGCAAAGCCATTCAATTTGCGCACGCAGCCGACGGGGTATCTGCACACGTCGAGCAGGATATTCCACGGCAAGGGCGTTCGCAAAGAATACGCCATAGGGCCCAAAGTCGATCGCCACATCAAGCGACCGGTCCTTCAGAAGCGCATTGAGACGCGCAATCTGCGTTATCGGGAGCGAGGCATGCCCATTCGCGGTGAGGGCGTCAGTCCGCGTACAATTCAAATCTTCGCTTTGCCATTCGAATTCGTCCGCCCGGCGGAACCGTAGCTTTCCAAGCAAACGGGAATCTGCGTGGACATCCGAGATTTGTTCGTCTGCCGTGCGTACGCGCAGCAGCCGCGCACGGCATTTCGCGTGATGCAGAGCTACAACGGTCTTATGAGGGCCCTGGCCGAACTCAACAACGACAGCGAGTTCCGGCGCTGATTCGGGATAGGCCTGAGCCGCTAGCGAATTAAGTGGCAACAGGTCCCATGAGAGATGGATGGGCTGCGGCAGCGTCTGTTGTCCGACGCCAATTTCGACAATATTCCGCCCTGCACCCGACAACTGAAGCGACACGGACTGCTGTCCCGAGACGCAGGTGATTTCGCCCTCATCATCGACCATCTTGATGGCCAACAGCAGAGTGGCCGCAGAATGAATTTGCAGGTAACCGAAGTCGTCCACGCCATACGGCGCCGGATGGATCAAGGTCCATTCGCGTCTTGCAGGAGCAATCTGTAAATCGCAGGTCTTTTCCAGCCACATCGTGATGTCGGGATCTGCTTTGTCCGGCAATGCGAGCAAGCAACAGGACCAACCGTGATTGTCCGCTAAAGCGTGGTGCAATAAGCTCGATGGAAGTTCTCTGAATTTTTCACAGTGCCACACAAAGTAATAGCTCTCGCCCCATCGAAGGGCGTTGCACCGCGGCTTGAGCGTCTGGGGAACTGCGGCAAATGCAGTTGTGCCGACTGGATTCAGCCCGGCGATCCGATGTTCGACGGCTTGGCGATATTCTGGCAGAACTTGGGGGCTGACTCTGGCTGCGCCGAACTCGACAGCAGCCGGATCGGCGCGATAGGTCTTGCTGCCAGTCAAGAGGGTGGTGAGCGGGACGCGCCTTACGTCACCGCCCCCCAAGTCCATTTCGATTTCTCCGTGGGATTCGTATGATTTGGGAACGGTGAGCCGCAGCCCCCATCGCCTCAAACCATGACGGACATCAAGATCAGGGTCAAGTTCGATGCTGAGAAGCAGGCTATCGATCTTTTGCGTGGACGGTTGCGGTGACGGCGTTTCCCTTTGACGTCGTAAGTTTTCAGGTGGGTGGTAGTTTTCACACTCAGGCTTTCCTTGGCCCGGCATGTGGGCGAAGTGTGCGATATTATGTTGCCCTGCCTTTAAAAAAACCTCTGCTTTACAGGTGCGAGTCGGACAACGAAACTCATCGTATCGCGAGGCTTTTGACGCAGCAACAATCTCTCCGGTCCTGTGTATTCTGGCGTAGAGCATTTAGGCACTCATTTCCGTAGTGCCTCGCGTCGTGAGTGCGGCTGGCTGCGAGGACGGCGCTTCGTCACGCACCCGCGTTGTTGCTAGAACTAGGCTACGGAATTGCTCGCGCTTCCATATCTTGTAGTCTGGTCGGCGCTCGGCGCGGGGAATGATCCAGCGTGTGCGTGCAAGTTCGCCGATTTCCGAAACTGTTTTTAGTCCACGGTAATTTGCTTTGACTGCTGCACCGCGCAAAATCTTACGCGCGTTGAGCGCAACCTCGCATATGAAAATTTCGCGACCAATGCCATGCCTGAGCAGGTCGGCCTTGAAGCCGAGCGCATCGAAAGCGGCACGAATAGTTCTCAAGCGCCAATTCGGTCCCTCACCAAACTTATGCCCATCGACATATTTGTGTTTCCGCTTGCGCAGGTAAGCGCGGAGTTCTGTAAACAGCGTATCGGGAACGTGGAAATGACCCCACCCTTGGGTAAAGCCAATCGAACGCATGTAGGTCTCTTTCTCGAGTTTGAGCCGATTGTAGACCGACGAGCGCCCCAGCGAAGAACTCGTGGTCACGATGGCGAGTTGCGCGCCCTTTTTCTTGCGCGATATCACACCTCGTGTTTTTCCGTACTTGCGCGCAAAGTCGTCGCGCACTTCACGTGAGCGTACGAGGCAGGAGACGAGCTTGCCTCCAAGCAGCATGTTGTAAGGGGGCACCGCGCCGAGAACATAGGCGTCTAGAATGTTTACGAGCCGCTTTTCGCGGTCGCTGGCGCTCCAGCCAACGAGATCGTCACGCGCTTTCAAATTGAACACAGGATCACCGAGCGCAATGATGCCAATCAGTTTGTTGTTGCTTTTGTCCCAGACGAGATAGCGCAGGCGCCGGCCATAGCCGGCGGACACGGGCACCGACCAGGATAGGCTTGCCAGTCGAAAGAGATCGGATTGCCAAGTATTGGCCTTGATCAACTCTAGGACCGGCTCGACCCTGCTCACATCAACCTCGCTGCCTTCTGCAAAATAATGTTGCAGTTCTGGCAGCACACACTGCACGAACGCGCGTTGCTTCTTTAACCCAGCCCTACGCTGCTCATAGTGTAATGCACGCACCGACTCCTTTGATTTGGAAGGCGGAACGAGCGTACCACCGGGTCCCTTGTGAAACCCCAGTTTTCGCAGGTGAGCACGAATTTTCCGCTTGAGTATCGCTTCCGGCGTGAACGCAGCGACAACGGCTGACTTTCTCTTCACCAGTGACACCCTCGTATGTTCTTGGTTGCTATCGACACTCACCAACGTCAGTTGAAGGTCGTTTTGGGTAGATCGCGGTCTGCGGTAACGACTCGCCGCTCTTTGCCTCTGAGGCACTTGAGGTTAAATACTAATGGGCGCTACTTGCGAGGTCAAAACTCAAGTTTATAAAGTAACAGTATCACTTTAAAGCTCCGACGGGCGAACGTTTAAATACTGCTTACACCAGGGCAACCCGTTGCGCCATCCCAACTACTGATTCCATTTGTGTCGGCGGATTGACCTGCGCGTAATCTCATGAAAGCGGCGTACACGCAATTGCGCCATGTGATCCTGCAGCAGAGCCACATTCCGCATTGCGTCACCTTGACACTACCCCGTACCACGCCTAAATTCGGCACTCCCGCGGCATCCCCGTGATCTCCTGAATTCCAGAAAGTCCAGTAAATGAACAGCTTTGACGTGATCGTCGTCGGCAAGGGCAATGCCGCGCTGTGCGCCGCGCTGGCCGCGCATGATCAGGGCGCGCGCGTCGCCGTGCTCGAAGCCGCGACCGAGGATGAATCCGGCGGCAACACCCGCTTTGCCGGCGGCGTGATGCGTTTTGCCTTCGACACCGTGGAAGACCTGACACGCGTCACCGACATCACACCGGAAGAAATCGCCAATACCGATTTCGGCACCAACACCCGCGCGGACTTTCTGGACAAGATTCACCAGTTGACCAGCTACCGCACCGATCCCGACCTGTCGGAATACCTGGTCAACGAAAGCCTGGACACCATGGTGTGGCTGCGCGCCAAGGGCGTGCGCTTCATACCCAACTGGGGACGCCAGTCGGCGGTAGTCGATGGCAAGCGCACCTTTTTCGGCAACATGCCGATTGAAGTGTCGGGCGGCGGCGCGGGTCTGGTGCAGTTCCTCGACAAGGCCGCGCAAAAAGCCGGCATCACGGTCATGTACGAAACCCGCGCCATCAGCCTGCTTTACGACGGTGCAACCGTCAGCGGCGTGCGCGTGCGGCAAAAGGGCAAAGCCTTCGACATGCCGGCAAAATCGGTGGTGCTCGCCTGCGGCGGCTTCGAGGCCAATCCCGAAATGCGCGCGCGTTATCTCGGTCCCGGCTGGGAGCTGGCCAAGGTGCGCGGCACGCGCTACAACGTCGGCGACGGACTGCAGATGGCGCTGAACATCGGCGCCGCGCCCTACGGCAACTGGTCGGGCTGTCATGCCACCGGCTGGGACCGCTACGCGCCGGAATACGGCGACGTCAATGTCGGCGACCAATTCCAGAAACACAGCTACATTTTCGGCCTGCTGATCAATGCCGACGGCAAGCGCTTTGTCGATGAAGGCCTGGACTTCCATTCCTTCACCTACGCCAAGTACGGCGGCGAGGTGCTGAAGCAGCCGGGCCAGTTCGCGTGGCAGGTGTTCGACGCCAAAGTCACCAAACTGCTGCGCTCCGAATACCGCATCAAGTTCATGACCAAGGTCAGCGCCAACTCGCTGGAAGAGCTCGCACCCAAGCTGGAAGGCGTCAACGCCGAAGAGTTCCTGAAAACCGTGCGCGAATACAACGCCGCGGTGAAAAAAGACGTGCCGTTCAACCACGTGATCAAGGATGGCAAGGGCACGGTCGGGATCGAACCGCCGAAATCGAACTGGGCGCAGACGCTGGACACGCCGCCCTACGACGCCTACGCCACCACCTGCGGCATTACCTTCACCTTCGGCGGGCTGCGCATCGCCAAGGACAGCGGCCAGGTGCTGGACACCAATCACCTGCCGATCCCCGGCCTGTATTGCGCCGGGGAGATGGTCGGCGGTTTGTTTTATTTCAATTATCCCAGCGGAACCGGGCTGGTGTCGGGAGCGGTGTTCGGCAAACTGGCGGGTACTGCGGCCGGGCAGAGCGCCAAAAACGCTCAGGCCTGACAAAGTGGTTTTTTCGCTGCCCCTCTCCCCAACCCTCTCCCCGCCATGCGGGGAGAGGGGGTTTCGTTTTAGGCACCCTTAGTCGGGGCGACATCCAGTTTGTCCTCCACGCAACCTCCGCTGCTCGCCAACGCCACCCGCGACCTCGCGCGCTTCGGCGCGGCGCTGAAATACGAAGACATCCCGGCGGCGGTCATCGCCCGCATCAAGCTCTCGCTGCTCGACAGCCTCGGCTGCTGCCTGTTCGGCGCGACGCTGCCGTGGACCCGGAAAGTGGCGGCGCTCGCCGGGCAGGAAGATGCCAAACCCGTCGCCACGCTGATCGGGCTGGGCAAAAAAACTTCACCGGCGCTGGCGGCGCTGGTTAACGGTACCTCAGGCCACGCTTTCGAGCTCGACGATATTCACAAGGAATCCATCGTCCATGCCGGATCGATTGCCGTGCCGGTAGCGCTGGGGCTCGCCGAGGCTGCGGGAAAAACTTCAGGGCGCGATGTGCTGACGGCGATGGTCGCCGGTTACGAAATCGGCCACCGTGTCGGCAACGCCGCAACCATGAACCTGTTTTTCCGCGGTTTTCATCCTCAGGGCACTTCGGGTGCGTTTGTCGCCGCGGCCACTGCCGCGCGCCTGCTCGGACTCGACGCAGCACACTTCCAGCACGCGCTGGGCATGGCCGGCTCGCAGGCCGGCGGGCTGATGGCGGCGCAGGAAGGCGCGATGGTCAAACGCTTTCACAGCGGGCGTGCCGCGCAAAGCGGCGTCTATGCCGCGCAGCTCGCCGCGCAGGACTTCACCGGCATTCTCGACGCACTCGAAGCGCCGTACGGCGGTTATCTCTCGACCTATTCCGACCAGCCCGATCCGTCGCGCCTGACCGCCGGCCTCGGCAGCACCTGGGAAACGCTGAACGTCGGCTACAAGCCGCATGCCAGCGTCACCAGCATCCACAGCGCGCTGGACGGCCTGCTGGCCATCATGCAGGAGCAGCGTCTCCAGGCCGATGACATCGCCAAAGTGGAAGCCGGCCTGTCGCCGATGACCCATGTGCATTGCGCATGGGAGTACAAGGCGCAGGGCGTCACCGCGGCGCAGATGAATCTGTATTACGGCATGGCGGTGATCGCGTTGGACGGCGCGGCCTTCACTGAACAGTTCCGTGAAACGCGATTGAGCGATCCGCGCATACTCGATTTCATTACGCGCATCAGCGCGCACGTCGATCCCGAAATCGAACAAATGGGCGCGCCGTTCCGCCACGCCTCGCGGGTCAAAATCACGACACGCAACGGCCGGGTGTTTGAAAAACTGTCGCTGCATCGCCGCGGCAGTCCGGAAAATCCGCTCACGCCGGAAGAGGTCGTGCACAAGTTCCGCAACGTCGTCGCACCGTGCATGGACCAGGCCGCTGCCGAGCGCATCATTGCGGCGGTTGACGGTTTCGACACGCTGGCCGACATCAGCAAACTGATGCCGCTGCTGGCCGCTGCCGTCACCGCACCGGCATGAATATCGCAACCATTTGTTTTATTGAATAATTTTACATTCACACCGCTCGCCGCTCACCGCTTACTCATCACCCAGCACAGGAAACACCTACATGGCCCAGCAATCGACCCACTCCAACCCCTACACCCGCCGCATCGCCGAATTCGTCTCCGGCCTGACCTACGACAGGATTCCGGAGGAAGTCCGCCACCGCAACAAGCTGCTGATGCTCGACGCGCTGGGCTGCGCGCTGTACGGCGCGGATCTGGAATGGAGCCGCATCCTGCAGGACAAACTGGGCAGCATCGACAGCACCCGCCAGTGCAGCGTCTGGGGTACCAACAAAAAACTCTCGGCGCCGCACGCCGCGCTGGTCAACGGCACGCAGGTGCAGGGCTTCGAACTCGACGACGTGCATCGCGCCGGCGTGCTGCATGTGGGCGCCGTGGTGCTGCCGGCGCTGATTCCGCTGACTGAAATGAAGGCGGGTATGAGCGGCAGGGAATTCCTGACATCCGCGGTCGCCGGTTATGAAATCGGCCCGCGCGTCGGCCTGTGCATGGGCCCCTCGCACATCGCCTCGGGCTGGCACTCGGGCGCGACGCTGGGCGTGTTTTCCGCGGCAGCCGGCGCGGCGCGCGGCTTGAAGCTCGATACCGACAAGACCGTACATGCGCTGGGCATCGCCGGCACCCAGGCCGCGGGCCTGATGGCGGCGCAGTTCGGCGCCATGGTCAAGCGCATGCACGCCGGGCGCTCGTCGCAATCAGGACTCTACGGTGCGCTGTTCGCCGAAGCCGGCTTCACCGGCATACTCAATGTGCTGGAAAGCGAATACGGCGGTTTCTGCACGACCATGTCGCAATCGACCGACAAGTTCAATCTCGCGGAACTGACCGCCGGGCTTGGCGACACATGGCAGACCATGGGCGTGGCGCTGAAATTCTACGCCTGCGTCGGCACCAACCACACCACGCTGGATGCGCTGCGCGACATGCGCCGCGAGCGGCCGTTCACCCACAACGACGTGAAAAAAGTCGTCGTTCACGGCTCCGAAGTCACGGTACACCATGTCGGCTGGAAATACGAACCGCAGGGCCTGACTTCGGCGCAGCTCAACATGCCCTACTGCATCGCCACCTGGCTGATCGAAAACGACTGCTTTGTCGATCAGTTCACCGAAAACATGATCGCCGATCCGCAGCGCATGAAACTGTCGGAAAAAGTCGAGGTCATCCACGATCCGGCGATCACCGCGCTGGGCGCCAAAATGCGCCACAAGGTGCATGTCGAGCTGCATCTCCACGACGGCACGGTGATGAAGCGCACGGTCGAGGCTCCGCGCGGCAGCGAAAAACATTTCGCGTCGGATGCCGAGATCATCGAAAAATTCGAGAAGCTCGCGGTCAAGGCGCTGCCCAGGGCGCGCGTTGCCGAGCTGCGCGACGCGGTGATGGGCATCGAGAAGCTGCCCGATGCCGCGGTGCTGGCGAAACTGATGACGGCATGAGCTTGTTTTCCCTTTGATGATGGCCAGCACGCTTTTCCCTCTCCCCCGACCCCTCCCCCGAGGGAGGAGGGGAGGTATCAGCGGCAAATGGTCTGATGACCATTTGCCGGAAAAATCATGACCGCAGCCCGCACGCTCGCGCAATTCGCGACCGCGCTCACCTACGCACAAATCCCGGCGGCGGCACGTGAACGCGCGCAGCAATGCATCATCGACACCGCCGGCGCCGCGCTGTTCGGCGCGCGCCTGCCGTGGGCGAAGATTCTTGCCGGCCACGCGCAGCACTGCGGCGGCAACGGCATGAGCCGGGTCATCGGCACCGCGCTCAAGGTGTCTCCTCCGGCAGCGGCGCTGGCCAACGGCGTCGCCGCCCACGCCTTCGAACTCGACGGCCTGCGCAAGCCCAGCGCCGGCGTGCATCCCGGCGCGATCCTGCTGCCCGCCGCGCTCGCCGTCGCCGAAGAACGGCAGGCCGGCGGCCGCGACCTGCTGACCGCCTTCGTCGCCGGCGCTGAAGTCATGTTCCGCATCGGCCTCGCCGCAAAACAATCCACGGAAACCCTGGGCTTTCATGCGCCGGGCGTCAACGGCCCGTACGGCTCGGCCGTCGTCGCCGGCAAGCTGCTGGGCCTCAGCGCGGATCAACTGACGCAGGCGCTGGGCATTGCCGGCTCGCTGGGCGGCGGCCTGCTCGCTTTCGCCAAGGCCGGCAACGGCGCGATGGTGAAACGATTGCACATGGGCCGCGCGGCGGAGGCCGGCGTGGTCGCCGCGCTGCTCGCACGCGACGGCTACGAAGGCCCGGACACGGTGCTCGAAGGCCGCTACGGTTATCTGGAAGCGTATTGCCGCGACGGCGACGCGACGCAACTGACCAAAGACCTGGGCACGCACTTCGACATCGTCCATGCCTGCCTCAAGCGCTACGCCTGCCACATCACCGCGCATACCCCCGTGCAGTCGCTGCAGGAACTGCGCGCCGAGCACGGCTTCAATGGCGACGAGGTGGCGGATCTGACCATACATGCGCGGCACAAAGTGCTGTCGCATCACGACATCCGCGAGCCGCAGGACGTTGCCGGCGCGCAGTACAGCGTGCCGTTCTGCGCGGCGATTGCGCTGTATTACGATGCCAGTGACCCGCTGGCGTTTGCGGAAGCGGCGCTGCATGACAGCCGGGTCCGCGCACTCGCCCGCAACCTGAAAATCGTTGAAATGGGCCACGCTGAAAAAGGCGGCGCCTGGGCGACGCGGGTGGTTGTGGCATTGAAAGACGGGCGCAAATTCGAGCGTTTTGCCGAGGAATTCAGGGGCACGCCGGCGACACCGTTGTCAGCGGAGGAATTACGGATAAAATTCATGCGCATGGCGGGCACGTACCCGCGCGCAGCCGAGTTGCATGCGCAGCTCGCGGCGCTGGAAACCATCACCGACTGCCGCATGCTTGCAGTCGCAACCTGAACGCGGTGTACCGATGATGAACGCAGCCATGACCAGCACACTGATCGCCGCCTGCAGCGTACTCGCGGCTGCGACCCATGCCGCAACGCCGAATTATCCCGACAAGCCGGTGCGCATGATCGTGCCGCTGGCCGCCGGCGGCGGCATGGACACCACGGCGCGCTCGATTGCGACGCCGCTGACCGAACGCTTCGGCCAGACCGTCGTTGTCGATAACCGGCCCGGCGGCGGCGGCAACGTCGGCGTCGATATCATGCGCCAGGCGCCGGCGGACGGTCACACGCTGTTCATGGGCAGCGCGACGTTCGTCATCCATCCCCTGCTCTACCAGGCGCGCTATGTGCCGACCCGCGACTTCATCGCCATCACCCAGGTCACGCGCCAGCCCTATGTGCTGATCGTGCATCCGGGCATCCCGGCGAAGACCGTGCGCGAACTGGTCGCCCATTCCAGAGCGAATCCGAACAAACTCAATTACGCCTCGTCGGGACAGGGCAGCCTGATCCATCTCGCCACCGAACTGTTCAAGGTGCGCACTGGCGCCGACATCACGCACATTCCGTACAAAGGCATGGGCGCGGCCTATACCGACATGCTCTCCGGGCGCATCGAGGCCGCATTCCCGAGCATCATTTCCGTGCTGCCGCATATCCGGACCGGCAAGCTGCGTGCGCTGGGCGTATCCAGCGCGAAACGCGCGGCAACGCTGCCCGATCTGCCCAGCGTGCAGGAATCCGGCGTGCCCGATTTCGATGTGACCAACTGGTACGGCCTGTTCACCCAGGCCGGCACGCCGCGCGCCGTCATCGACAAGGTGCATCGCGAAACAGCCGCCATCCTGAAAACCGCGGATCTCCAGAAACGCATGGCTGCCGACGGCTCCGACGCGGTCGGCAACACCCCGGCGGAATTCGCCGCGTTCGTCAGATCCGAATCCGCGAATTACGCCGAAGTCATCCGAAAATCGAACATCAAGGCGGATTAATCCTCTGCGTTGCCATCCGGAAAAGCAAAAATGATCCAGACCGTCACCGCCGCACAAGCCACGCCCGGCCGGCGCCTCGTCAAATCGACCGGCACTGGCGAGGAACACTGGCGCACCGATTACATCGGCAAGCGCATGGACAAGGTGCAGGACACGCCGCAGGCCTTCCTGATCGAGATGAGCCCCAACGAAGTCATCGTGCCGCATTTCCATGAAGTCGATCAGTTCCAGGTATTCGTCGCCGGCGGCGGCAGCCTCGGCCGCGACACCCATCCGGTGCGCCCGCTGGCGGTGCATTACGCCGACCATCACACCGGCTACGGGCCGATCACCGCCGGCGCGCAGGGCTATTCGTACTACACGCTGCGCGCGCGCACCGACTCCGGCGCGGTGTACCTGCACAAGCCCGGCTATCGCGAAAAACTGAAACCTTCGCGCAAGCGCCATCACACCGCAACCGACATCACGCTGAGTACCGAGCCGGTGTTGCTGACGCGCCGCGAAACCGCGCTGGAACCGCTGCTTGAAATGAACGGCGACGACGGGCTGGCGTCATGGTTGCTGCGCATCGGGCCGGACATGCCGGTCACGGGCCCCGATCCGCGCCATACCGGCGGCCAGTACTGTCTGGTGGTCAACGGCAGCCTCAACATCAACGGCCAGTCGTGCCCGGCGTACACCACGATTTTCGTCGGCGCCGCCGACGGCCCGCTGCGGATGCAGGCCGAAAGCCGGGGTGCGGAAGCCTTGATCATGCAGTTCTCGCCCGCGGAGTGAAATTCATCTGAAACGCGCCGACTGCGGTTACAATCGCGGCGGCCGAAGCTCCCCCAGGAATGGATGATGCGCCGTGATTGCGTGTCGCGAAATACAAAATAATTAAATAAATCAACAAGTTATGAAATGCCGATTTACGCGCTGACCATATTCGCGAGCGCCTTCCTGCTGTTCCTGGTGCAGCCCATCATGGCCAAACAGATCCTGCCGTGGTTCGGCGGCTCTGCCGCGGTGTGGACCACCTGCCTGATGTTTTTCCAGCTGGTGCTGCTGTTCGGCTATGCCTATGCCGACTGGACCATCCGCTTTCTGAAGCCGCGTCCGCAGGCGATCCTGCACGCCGCACTGATCGTGCTGAGCCTGGTTTCGCTGCCCATCATCGCCGGCAGCGGCTGGAAACCCGACGGTGACGAAGACCCGACCTGGCTGATCCTCGGCCTGCTGACGGCGACCATCGGCCTGCCGTATTTCCTGCTCTCCACCACTGGGCCGCTGCTGCAGGCCTGGTTCGCGCGCAGTTATCCGGATGCGCGCAATGTCTATCGCCTGTTTGCGCTGTCGAACGGCGCGTCGCTGATTGCGCTGGTGGCCTATCCGTTTGTCGTCGAGCCCTATATCACCACGCACGAACAGTCGATCGGCTGGAGCATCGGTTATGCGCTGTTCGCCGTGCTGTGCGCAACCTCGGCGTACTTCAGCCTGCGCCCGCCGGCCGGCGCCATGGCGCTGCAGGCGTCCACGCCGTCCTCTGCACGGCCCGCAGCCGCAGGACCGGTGCCACGCGCCGCCGATTATGTGCTGTGGCTCACGCTGGCCGCATTGGGCTCGTTCATGCTGATCGCGGTGACCAACCACATCACCCACGACGTCGCTTCGGTGCCGTTCCTGTGGATACTGCCGCTGACCATCTATCTGCTGTCGTTCGTGCTGTGCTTCGAGGGCCGCAACTGGTACCAGCGTTCAATTTTCATGGGCCCGCTGCTGGTCGTCGTCGGCGCCATGGCGTGGGCGCTGCATGCCAACGGCGGCATCATGGACATCAAGGAAGCGATTCCGCTGTTTGCGGTCGGCCTGTTTGTGATGTGCATGTTTTTCCACGGCGAACTCGCCGCGCTGAAACCGGCGCCGCGCCATCTCACCGGCTATTACCTGATGATTTCGCTGGGCGGCGCTATCGGCGGGCTGCTGGTCGGTTTTGTCGCGCCCAAGCTGTTCAACACCTATTACGAATTCGGCCTCGGCCTGGTGGTGACCGCACTGGTTGCCGGCTACGTCACGCGCCGCGTGATGCTCATAGTGCCGGTGCTGGCGATGGTCGCTGCGGGCTTCACCGCGTACCACGTCCATACCTACATCACCATGCTGTCGAACGATGCGCGGGTCATGTCGCGCAACTTCTACGGCACGCTGCGCGTCAAGGATTTCGGCACTGAAACCAGCGACACCGGCGTGCGCCGCCTGATGCACGGCGTGATCATGCACGGCGAACAGTTTCTGTCGCCCAAGCGCCGCATGGAACCGACGACCTATTACGGCCCCAGTTCCGGCGCCGGCCGCATCATCAACGTGAAGCGCGAGAACGCAGACGCCATGCGCGTCGGCGTGGTTGGCCTCGGCGCCGGCACGCTGGCGGTCTATGGCCGCAAGGGCGACACCTACCGCTTCTACGAAATCAATCCGCAGGTCATCGATCTCGCCAAAACGGAATTCAGCTTTCTCGGCTCCAGCGCGGCGAGCATCGAAACACTGCTCGGCGACGCGCGCCTGACCATGGAGCGCGAGTCCGCGCAGCGCTACGACGTGCTCGCCATCGACGCCTTTTCCAGCGATTCGATACCCACGCACCTGATGACGCACCAGGCCATGGGTGTTTATCTGAAAAACATGAAACCGGACGGGGTCATCGCCTTCCACGTCACCAACCGTTTTCTCAATCTGGCGCCGGTGGTCAAGCGCATCGCCGACGAACACGGCCTGCACACGGTGCTGATCGTCGATGATGCCAGTGACGATGATGATCTGGCCAAGACCGACTGGGTGCTGGTGTCGCGCAGCGCCGCCGCGCTGGCGCACCCGCAAATCAGCGAAAGTGCTTTCAATATCCGCGAGATCCCCGGCCTGCGGCTGTGGACGGACAGCTTCAACAATCTGTTCAAGATCCTGAAGTAGCCGGACGCGGCTGCAAGCCGCGGTCACAGCAGAATTATCATGGGCGGATTAAGCCTTAAAACAGCAATTCGGCCACAGAGGTCACAGAGTTCACAGAGAACACCGAGAGATTCAAGGAGTTGAATCCTCACGCGACCCTCACCAGACTGGCGGGATGTGAAAATGACCCACGTTTTTGATTTTCCTCTGTGTTCTCTGTGACCTCTGTGGCTAATCGCTTTTTCCAGATTGAAATGTGACCGTGCCGCACCCATATCACTATGCATCCCCGCGGATACATGTATGTCATTGTTTTTAAACTGTTATTTTAAAAAAGCCTGGGCGCTGTTCTGGCTGCTGCCGGGCCTGCTGCTGCCCGCCGCAGCGCTGGCGCAACCCGCGGCCGATGCCCGCGCGCTGCCCACGCTCGCGCCGCTGGTCAACCAGGTGACGCCGGCCGTGGTGAACATTTCGGTGATCACGCGCGCGCCGATGGAAGACAACCCGCTGTTCCGCGATCCGTTTTTCCGGCGTTTTTTCAATCTGCCGGACCGTCCGCAGCGCAAGGAACAGGCCGCGGGTTCGGGCGTGATCATCGACGCGGCGCGCGGTTACGTGCTCACCAACAATCACGTCATCAAGGACGCCGAGCAGGTCATCGTCACGCTGAAAGACCGCCGGCAATTCCCGGCCAAACTGGTCGGCACCGATCCCGGCACCGATATCGCGGTACTCCAGATCAGCGCGTCGGGGCTGGTGGCGTTGCGCATCGGCGACTCCGACGCGCTGCAGGTCGGCGATTATGTGCTGGCCATCGGCAACCCGTTCGGCATCGGCCAGACCGTCACCTCCGGCATCGTCAGCGCGCTGGGCCGCAGCGGCCTGTCGGTGGAAGGCTACGAGGATTTCATCCAGACCGATGCCTCGATCAATCCCGGCAATTCGGGCGGCGCGCTGGTCAATCTGCGCGGCGAACTGATCGGCATCAACACCGCGATCATCGGCCCTGCCGGCGGCAATGTCGGCATCGGTTTTGCCGTGCCCTCGGCGATGGCGCGCGCAGTCATGGAACAGATCGTGCGCCACGGCGAGGTGCGGCGCGGCCGGCTGGGCATTGAAATGGCCGACGTGCCGTCCGATGCATTGCGCAAGCTGCGCCTCGCCTCCCTCGACGGCGCGCTGATCTCCAATGTGCAGGCCGGATCGCCCGCCGAACAGGCGGGGTTGCGCACCGGCGACGTGGTCACCGCGTTGAACGGTCGCGCCATCCGCAGCGCAGGAGAACTGCGCGCCCGCCTCGGCCTGACGCCGGTCGGTGAGGAAGTCGAGCTGAACGTGGTGCGCGAAGGCGGCGGACAGCGCGTCCGCGCGCGCATTGCCCCGCCGCAGGATGCCGCGAACGGCGAAGGGCAGCCGGTGGCGCAGTTGCCCGGTCTGCGGGTGGTCGAGATCGAAGCCGGCAGTCCGCTGGCGCAACGCCTGCGCGGCGGCGGCCTAGTGGTGTCCGCGGTGGATGCCGGCAGCCGGGCACTGCAGGCGGGATTCCGCCCCGGCGATATCATTTACGCGGTGAACCGGCGGCGGGTGCAGACGCTGACGGAATTCCAGGCACTGTTACGTGCGTCCGAACGCGGTTTTGCCGTAAGCCTGCTGCGCGGCGACTTCAACCTGACGATTATTCTGCGCTAACCGCGCGTACGCCGCCCCCCAAGGGGACTTGCTGCGCGGCGCACCAGCCAGCCGCCGACGCCGAGCAGCGCCGCGTTCGACAGCCACACCGGCGCGAAGCCGAACGCCGTGCCCAGACTGCCGAAAATCAGCGGAATGACAAAGTGGGTGAAGTTGTTGACGGTGACGCGCATGCCCGCCGCTTCCGACGCCCTGCCCTCCGGCGCCAGCGCGTAAATCAGCGACATCGACATCGGCTGGCCGCAGCCGACGCCCAGACCCAGCAGGAAAGCCACCGCGCACAGGGCATAGGGATTCTGGAACAGCGGGAACAGCATGAAGGTGACGGCCGCGGCAAAGATCGCATACATCAGGATCTGCGCTTCGCTGGAATGCCGGAGCAGCCAGGGCAGCGCCGCGCGGATGATGAACGTCGCCAGCGCGAAGGCGCCGAGGATGATGCCGATGGCGGAAGCCGACAGGCCGATGCCGTGGCCATAGACCGGCATGTAGAAATTGAACAAATCCCAGCCGGCCGAAATAAACCCGCTGGCGATGAAGGTGTTGCGCAGCCGCGGCGCGCGCCACAACTCCATGACGCTGCCGGTCGTGGCGCCGTCCGACAACTGCGCGGCCTGGGGCAGAAATCCGGAGCGCAGCCACAGCATCAGCACCGGCACCACGGTAAACGCCGCCAGGATCATGAACGCCGGCAGATGGCCGAGATAATCGATGGCAAAACCGGCGACCAGCGGGCCGATGAAGCCCGCACCCGAGAAACCCAGGCTCACCAGGGCGTAGTTGCGCGAACGGTGCTGCGCCCCGCCGATGCCGCCGGCAATCCCGGTGACCGTGACAAAGAAAAAATGAAACGAGGTGCCGAGCAATGTCGCGGAAATATAGAGTGTGGTCATTGTCGGCCAGGCCACCGGCAGGCACAGCGCGATGCCGACGCCGACCGTGCCCAGCAGCATCGGCAGGCGCGGGCCGACGCGGTCGGCCAGACGGCCGATGGCAATCGCAAACAGCATCGGGCACAGCGCATAGAGCGCCATCAGGATGCCGACCTGTACCTGGTTCGCACCGGACTCCAGCGCGAACAACGACATCACCACGCGGCTGCCGCCGAAGGCGACGTGGATCAGTACGATCAGGACCAACGTGAGGTAAATGGCCATCGGTGTGTGCCGCATGCCGCACCGGAGCGGACACCAAAACGGTGTGCAGATGCTGCCGGCCGGGCCGCACGATTTTAGCATCGCCGGTCGCCATGCCCGAAGGCAGTCCATATTAAAGAGCAGCAGGCGTGCCGATATTGCTGTGCGTGCGCGGCGCTTGACCGGGAGGCCCCGGTATTTTTCCGGATTATGGAAAGAGAACCCTACACCGTCAGCAGATGCACCGCAAAGCGCTGCCCGCCATCCACCCACACCTGTTGCGGGCGAAAACCGGCGTCCTGCGCCAGTTGCCGGAATTCCGCGACCGAATACTTGTACGAATTTTCGGTATGGATGCGCTCGCCGGCGGCAAAGGCGAAGCTGCGCCCGCTGACGGTCACCGTCTGCGCCCGCATGCTCTCCAGGTGCATTTCGATGCGGCCCGCGACTGCGTTGTAAAAGGCAATGTGGCGAAAATGCTCAAGCCCGAAGTCCGCCGCCAGTTCGCGGTTGATCCGGCGCAGCAGGTTGAGATTGAATTCCGCGGTCACCCCCTGCGCATCGTTGTAGGCCGCATGGAGTACCTGCGGATCCTTTTTCAGATCAACGCCGATCAGCATCGCGCCGCCGGCGCCCGCCAGCCTGCTGCCGCGACGCAAAAATTCCAGCGCCTCCTCCGGCGTCAGGTTGCCGATGGTGGAACCGGGGAAATAAATGACGCGCCGCGTGCCCGGCAATTGCGCCAGTTCCGGCACCTGCAGCGGCAGCATGTAGTCGGCGCACACCGCGGTCACCGGCAGTCGCGGAAACAGTCCGGCCAGCCGCGCCGTCGAATCGCGCAGCGCCTCCATGGCGATATCGACCGGCACATAAGCCGCCGGCCGCAGCGTGCGCAGCAGGGTCTCGGTCTTGCGGCTGGCACCGCTGCCGAACTCGATCAGCAGGCACCTGGACGGCAGTTGCGCGGCCATCGCCTGCGCATGCTCAGCCATCAGGGCAAGCTCGACCCGCGTCGGGTAATACTCGGGCAATGCGCAGATCGCCTCGAACAGCGCACAGCCGCGCGCATCATAGAAATACTTGGGCGGCAGTGCTTTCGGCGTGGCGGCAAGGCCGGCCAGCACATCGTCCAGAAACCGGCCGGCTGCGGGTTTGAGGTTTACGAAACCGGGAATGACGGGATGGGGATCGCCGGAATGCGGCAGCGACGGCGACGATGCCATGACTCAGCGCCTGGGAAAACGAAATGCGATCCCCGGCAGGATCATGTGCATCACGCCGACCGGATCAGCCCGGAGTATTGGCGGAGAACCGCGTCTCCACCCACCGCTTGATGCGGTTGGCGTCGCCGATGCGGGTCAGTTTGCCCCATGAATCCAGCAGCACGATGACCACCGGTTTTCCGGCAATGGTCGCCTGCATGACCAGGCAGCGTCCGGCTTCGGAGATATAGCCGGTTTTCGACAACCCGATATGCCAGTCGTGGCTGCTGACCAGGCGGTTGGAATTGCGGTAGTTCATGGGCTTGCCCTTGCCGGGATGCACCGTCGCACCGGTGGCGGTGGTGAATTCGCGGATCAGGGGATAACCGTATGCGGCGGCAACCATCCTGCCGAGATCCTGTGCCGTCGATACATTGTCACTCGACAAGCCCGTGCCATCGACAAATCGCGTGCGCCACATGCCGAGTTCGACGGCTTTTTGGTTCATGGCGGCGACAAACGCCGTGTTTCCGCCGGGGTAAACACGGCTCAGGGCCTCGGCCGCCCGGTTCTCGGAAGCCATCAGCGCCAGATGCAGCAACTCGCCGCGCGTCAGCGTGGAACCGATTTGCAGCCGCGAACGGGTGCCCTTGATCCGGTCCATGTCCGCCTTGCTGATCACGACGGGTTCGGTCAGCGGCAGGTCGGCGTCGAGCACGACCATCGCGGTCATCAGCTTGGTGATGGATGCGATGGGCACGACGCTGTCGATATTCTTGGCATACAGCGCCTGCCCGCCCGACTGGTCGATCACCAGCGCGGACGATGATTTGAGGTCCGGCACCATGGCTTGCCCGGCAACCGCTTTCCCAGCCTTGCGATCAGTCCGCTCCAACGGCCCGGCCAGCGCGAAGGATGCCGCGAGCAGGGTTATGGTCAGGGGCACCACACGCCAGCAAGTCAGTATGCGCATCAAAATGATTTTATCCCGGGCTGTTTTGATTAAAAACCCTTGCAAAATACAGCCTTAGCGCGGATTTTTCAACAGGTTTGATTGCCGTGCGCGGCACCCCCGGCATGCCGCAACCGGGCAAAAAAAACTCCGCTCAGGACAACGCGAGTCGTCCAGGCGGAGCTTAAAGAGGCTCTACAGCTACCCGCTCAGCACGGGTTACTGCAACAACCAAGCCTCCGAGGAGGAAAATTGCACTTACCGCGCCACACTTGCCGCACAGGGCCATCCATCACCCTGCAGATATCCGCGAACGATAGCGGCCGATACTTACAGCAGACTTACAGGGCATCGGTTTCGCGGCCTGGACGCCCTGCGACGGCAAGTACGC
The DNA here is from genome assembly GCA_964486865.1 of uncultured Bordetella sp. GTDB lineage: Bacteria > Pseudomonadota > Gammaproteobacteria > Burkholderiales > SG8-41. The sequence goes on along the minus strand of CAZAOZ010000006.1, from coordinate 12,845 downwards.
CGGATTTTCCAGCCGGTATCATGGCGACAGTCTCTTCCACGACATCCCCCACCCCTTCCCGCCATGCGTCTGCTGATTGCCGAAGACCACCCCATACTCGCCGACGGGCTGATCAAGGCGCTGAAAGGCGCAGGCTATGCCGTGGATCACGCCGCCACCGGTGAGCAGGCCGATCACATGCTGGCGACGCAGAACTACGATGCCGTTGTCCTCGATATCGGTCTGCCCAAACTGGACGGTTACGAGGTGTTGCGGCGCATGCGGCGCAAAGGCTCCAAAACGCCGGTGCTGATGCTCACCGCGCGCGACGCGCTCGAGGATCGCGTCAAGGGGCTGGATCTCGGCGCCGACGATTATCTGACCAAACCCTACGACCTGCCGGAACTCGAGGCGCGCGTGCGCGCGCTGATCCGCCGCGGCCAGTCGGGCGGCGGCGCCGCACTGACGCACGGCGAACTGAAACTCGATACCGCCGGCCGGCGCGCGACCATCAAAGACGTTCCGCTGGAGCTGTCTGCGCGCGAACTGGGCGTACTCGAGGTACTGATGCTGCGCGCCGGCCGTGTCGTCAACAAGGAGCAGCTTGCGGAACAACTTTATGGCTGGGGCGAGGAAGTCGGCACCAACGCCATCGAGGTCTATGTTCACCGGCTGCGCAAGAAACTGGAACCTGCGGGCGTAACCATACGCACGATCCGCGGCCTCGGTTACCTGCTGGAGAAATCCGCACATGAGTAGGCTGCGCACGCTGCGCGGCCAGTTGCTGCTATGGATCAGCGCGCCGCTGCTGGCGCTGTGGATCACCAGCACGCTGATCGACTACGATATCGCCAAGGGCTTCGTCAACCTCAACTACGACCGCGCGCTGCTCGACACCGCGCTCGATCTTGGCCGTAATGTGCGCGAATCGGGCGACCGTCTCTATCTGGATCTGCCGCAACCGGTCATCGAAATGCTGATCTCCGGCGAGCAGAGCCGGTTTTTTTACCGCGCCAACAGCCAGAACGGTGAATACATCACCGGCGATCCCGACCTGCCCGATCCTCCACCCGGCGCCCAGATCGACCGCGTGACCTATTACAACGCGATTTATCGCGACAGGCCGATCCGCGCAGTGGCGGTGCGCGTAGCGGTGCGACCCGGCTCCGGCAAGGGCGCGCTGCTGATCCAGGTGGCGGAACGCGCGACTGCGCGCACCGAGTCCGCCCGGCAGATCATGCTGCGCATGATGATCCCGCAGGGCATCATGGTGCTGCTCGTCCTCCTCGCGGTGTGGTTCGGCGTCGGACTGGGGCTACGCGCGCTGACCCTGGTGCGCCAGGAAATCGCCAACCGCTCGCACATGGATTTGAGTCCGATCGACGAGCACGGGACGCCGAACGAACTGCAGCCCCTGATCAGGGCCATGAACGGGCTGCTGGCTCGACTGGGCGCCGCGCTCGCCGCCCAGCAGCGTTTCATCGCGGATGCCGCGCACCAGTTGCGCACGCCGTTGGCGGCGCTGAAAACGCAAACCGAACTGGCAGCGCGGCAAGTGGGCGAAGGTGAGGCACGGGTAACGCTGCAGCAGTTGCACATTGCCGCGGATCATGCGGCACACCTCGTCAACCAGTTGCTGACCCTGGCGCGTGCGGAGCCGGGATCACACCGCAGCCTGTTGCGGGAACCGGTGGAACTCTGCGCTCTCGCCCGCGAAACCGCGGGTGAATGGGTGCCGCGCGCGCTGGCGCGCAACATCGATCTCGGATTTGACGATGCGTCAAATCCGGTGAATGTCAACGCTGACCCGTTCCTGATCCGCGAAATGCTGAACAACCTGATCGACAATGCCATCAGTTATGCGCCGGGCGGCCACGTCACGGTCAGGGTGAAGCGCGGCGACGGCACCGCGGCACTCGAAGTGGAAGACAACGGCCCCGGCATTCCGGAAGCCGAACGTGAAAAAGTCTTCGAGCGCTTCTACCGTATCCCCGGAAGCAGCGCGGAAGGCTGCGGTCTGGGCCTTGCCATCGTCCGCGAGATTGCCCAGGGCCATGGCGCAACTTCCGCAATTACCGCGGGCGCCGACGGGCGCGGCACCCGCGTGACCGTCACCTTTCCGCTGCCCCGCTGAAGTGCGGGATAACAAGCGCAGTCCGCTTGTTCAGTGCGTTTCCGACGGCACGGCAGCCGCCTCGACCCGGCGCTTGGCGTCTTCCTGCTGCTGCAACGCCCACATCTGCGCATAAGCGCCGCCCTGCGCCAGCAAAACACCGTGGCGCCCGCGCTCGACCACACGGCCGTGATCCAGCACGAGGATTTCATCGGCGTCCATCACCGTGGACAGCCGGTGGGCAATGACCAGCGTGGTGCGGCCCTGTGCGATGGCGTTCAGCTCCTTCTGGATCGCCTGCTCGGTACGCGAATCGAGCGCTGAAGTGGCTTCGTCAAAAATCATGATGCGCGGGTTTTTCAGGATCGCGCGGGCAATCGCCACCCGCTGCTTTTCGCCGCCGGACAGCTTCAGGCCGCGTTCGCCCACCGTCGCCTCGTAGCCGTCGGGCAGGCTTTCGATGAAAGCATGGATATGGGCAGCCTTCGCGGCGGCAATCACCTCTTCGCGCGGTGCCGCAGGCCGGCCATACTGGATGTTGTAGTAAATCGTGTCGTTGAACAGCACCGTATCCTGGGGCACGATGGCGATGGCGCTGCGCAGGCTGGTCTGGCGCAGTTTCCGCAGATCAATGCCGTTGATGCGGATGCCGCCCCCGGTGACGTCGTAGAAACGGTACAGCAACCGCGCCAGCGTCGATTTTCCGGCGCCGCTGGCACCGACCACGGCGACTTTCGCCGCGGGCGGGATTTCGAAGGTCATGCCGTGGAGTATCTGCCGCCGCGGGTCATAGCCGAAATCAACAGCATCGAACTGCACGGTCGCCGGCCCTTCCGGCACGTCCTGCGCATCCGGCGCGTCATCCACTTCGCGATGCTCCTCCATCAGCCCGAACATGCGCTCCATGTCGATCAGCGCCTGCTTGATTTCGCGGTACGCCATGCCGAGAAAATTGAGCGGTATGTAGAGCTGGATCAGCAGCCCGTTGACCAGCACCAGGTCGCCCAGCGACAACTCGCGCGCCACCACGCCCTGCGCGCACAGGATCATCAGCAGCGTGGCCGCCACCGCGATGATCGCCGCCTGCCCGACGTTGAGCAGCCCCAGCGAGGCTTCGTTGCGCACCGCCATGACTTCGTAGCGCTGCAGGCTGTCGTCGTAGCGCCGCGCCTCGAAATCCTCGTTGTTGAAATACTTCACCGTCTCGTAGTTGAGCAGGCTGTCGATGGCGCGGGTATTGGCCCTGGAATCCAGCTCGTTGGCGCGCTTGCGGATGGAAGTGCGCCACTCGGTAATGCCGATGGTGAATGCGATATACACAATAACGGCGACAAACGTCACCGCCACGAACCGCCAGTCGAATTTGGCGAACAGCACTGCCGCCACCAGCGTGAACTCCAGCACCACCGGAATGATCGAGAACAGCATGAACGACAGCAGCGTGGAGATGCCGCGCGTGCCGCGCTCGATGTCGCGCGACATGCCGCCGGTCTGGCGGTCGAGATGAAAACGCAGTGACAGCGCATGCAGATGGCGGAACACGGCCAGCGCAACGCGCCGCGCCGCGCGCTGCGTGACCGGCATGAACACCACGTCGCGCAATTCGGCAAACAGCACTGTGGACAGACGCAGCACGCCGTAGGCCACCAGCAGCGCCAGCGGCAGCACCAGCACCGCGCGCGCCGAATCCAGGCCATCGACGATGTCCTTCAGGATCAGCGGCACGCCCACGTTCGCCAGTTTGGCGACGACCAGAAAGGCCAGCGCCGTCGCCACGCGCCATTTGTATTCCCATAGATAGGGCAGCAGCATCGGCACCACGCGCCAGTCGTTGCGGCGTGACGCAGCCCCGGCACCGCGGCCGGCGCGCGCCGCTCTTGCCAGCTCAGCGCTCATCGCCTGCCCTCACTCTGGAACAAGTAATTTTATTCAATGAAAACAACATGTTATGATTATATCCGGTTTGCGGGAAGAGGCAGGCTGTATCCGTATGTGCAGGCCGCATCTGTAAATTTATGTAACGCTTGCGGCAGGGCCGCCGCGCCTGCGCTTTAATTATCGCACCTGCAACCGCACCACCGGTTTCCCATCGTTCACCGACCGGAGCCCGGATCATGGATAAAAAAACAATGCACCAGAAAATTCTGCTGATGCTTCCCGCGCTGTTCATGACGCTGCCCGGCCATGCTGCCGATTTCACCGACACCGCCCGCGTCATCTCATCCACGCCGATTGTCGAAAAGGTGCGCGAGCCGCGCCAGGAATGCGTTGCCGACGTGCAACCGCAGCGCGCACCGCAGGCTGAACGCAGCGTCATCGCGCCGATCATCGGCGGCGTCGCCGGCGCGCTGCTCGGCAGCACCGTCGGTCGCGGCAGCGGCCGTGACGCTGCAACCGCAGCAGGCGCCATCGCCGGCACCATCGTCGGCGACCGCGTCGCCAATCCCGACAGCGAGCGCTCCATGACCGGTTCCGTGGTCGGCGGCGCAGCGGGCGGCCTGCTCGGCGCGCAAGTGGGCAAAGGCAGCGGCCGCACGGCCGCGGCAGCCACCGGAGCCATTGCCGGCGCCGTGGTCGGCGACCGCGTCGATAACCGCCAGGCTGCAGCAGCGCAGCCCGCACAGCGCTGCCGCACCGTGGAAACCACCCGCGACGTGATCCGCGGCTATGCCGTGGTCTATCAGTACAACGGCCGCGACATCACCACCACCATGCCCCATGACCCGGGCCCCACCGTGCGCGTGGGCGTGACGGCGCTCGACAGCACCGGCGCGGCGCCTGCGCCGACTGCGGCAATGATGGGCGGCAACATCCGCGAGGTCGCGGCTCCTGCTGAATCACGCGCACCCGCCGCTCAAGACCCCCGTTCACCGCAGTCGAACTACAGCTACCGCTACTAGGGCCTGTTAACAATTACTTCGTGAGTGCGACGGCGACGATTTGGCTCCAGGGCTAGGAGCGTCTAGGGCCTGACTACAGGCGCTCGAGTTGCGCCGTCAGCGGCGCGTGATCCGACACCCTGCCCCATTGCGGTCCGTGATGGACGCGCGCCTCGCGCACCGTGAACCCCCGCACATAAATCCGGTCCAGCCGCAGCACCGGAAACAGTGCCGGGTAGCTGCGCGCCGGCGCGCCTTTGAACAACTCGAACACCTCGTGCATGTTGAGCGGATGGGCCAGTTCGTGCGTCGCGCGATGACGCCAGTACCAGTCATTGAAGTCTCCGGCGACAATCAGCGGTGCCTGCGGCGGCACCAGCCGCTCGATGCGCTGGCGCAACTGCTGCAACTGACGGCCACGGCCGTACGCGGTCAGCGCCAGGTGTACGCATACGCAATGCAGCGCATCCGGCCAGCCCGGCACCGCGATCTCGCAATGCAGCAGGCCGCGGCGCTCAAACCGGTGTGATGACACATCCTCATTGTCCCAGCGCGTGATCGGATAACGCGACAGCAGTGCGTTGCCGTGGTGCCCGGCGTCGTATATCGCATTTTTACCGTAAGCGTGACTGTGCCACAGGCTGTCCGCAAGAAATTCATACTGGGATTGCGCCGGCCAGTCGCGATGGCGCGCCGCGTGCGCCGTGTGCTCGCCCAGCACTTCCTGCAGAAACACCAGGTCGGGATTCAGCGCGCGCAATTCCTCGCGCAGCGAGTGCAGCACAGGACGCCGCGCGAACAGCGGCGTGAAGGAAAACCCCTTGTGGATGTTGTAGGTGGCGACGCTCAGTTGCCGCGACGCACCGGGAACGCCAGGATCAGGACACTGCAAGCATGCGTTCCAGTGCGATGCGCGCCAGCTCAGCCTCATAAGCCGGAACCTTGATCTGGTTCACGACCTTGCCGGCGACCAGATTCTCCAGCGCCCAGGCCAGGTGCTGCGGGTCGATGCGCTGCATCGTGGAGCACATGCATACGGTGGGCGCCATGAACTGCACCGATTTGCCCTGCGGACGGAATTCTTCGGCGATGCGATTGACCAGATTGAGTTCCGTCCCCACCAGCCAGCGCGAGCCGGGCGCGCTCGAGGCAATGGTCCTGATGATGTAGTCGGTCGAGCCGACGTAGTCGGACAGTTTGCAGACTTCGAAATTGCACTCGGGGTGGCTGATCACCACGCCGCCCGGATGCTGCTGCCGCCAGCGCAGGATGTGCCGCGCCTGGAACATCTGATGCACCGAACAATGGCCTTTCCACAACAGGACTTTGGCCATCTTGATCTGCTGCGGCGTCAGGCCGCCCATCGGCTCGTCCGGATCCCACACCAGCATTTCCGACAGCGGAATGTCCATCAGGTAACCGGTCCAGCGGCCCAGGTGCTGGTCGGGAAAGAACAATACTTTCTCGCGCCGGTTGAATGCCCAGTTGAGGATCTGCCGCGCATTCGACGACGTGCAGACGATGCCGCCGTGCTCGCCGCAAAACGCCTTCAGGTCCGCAGCCGAGTTGATGTAGGTAACGGGCGTCACGGTCTCGTCGGGATTGAGCACTGTCGCCAGTTCACGCCAGGCGCGCTCGACTTTGCTCAGATTGGCCATGTCGGCCATGGAACAGCCGGCGCTGAGATCCGGCAGAATGACTTTCTGGCTCGGGCGCGACAGGATGTCGGCCACTTCGGCCATGAAATGCACGCCGCAGAACACGATGTATTCGGCTTCGGTCTGCGAGGCCAGCTTGGACAACTGCAGCGAGTCGCCCGTCAGGTCAGCGTGTTTGTACACGTCAGCCCGCTGGTAGTGATGCCCCAGCAGCACCGCGCGCTCGCCGAGCTTGCGGCGGGCGGCGACTATGCGCGCCTCGCAGGCCTCGTCGGCCAGCGGTTTGAAACCTTCAAAAGTCAACGTCTGTGCTTCCATCGTCAGGCTCGGCTCCAGATCATCCCCGTCCGGAGAAAACTCCGCAGGGGAAAAGTTTCAACATTACAAGGATTTTGACAGAAAAACCAGCCGGAAAATCCCGCCGCGCCGCAGTTTATCCCCGCCCTGCCAGGCGCTGCGGCAATTCGCGTATTGCGTCGGCATTGGTCCATGAAAACACCCGATCGGCCGCTTCGCGCCACGGCAGCCACTGCCAGGCCAGATGTTCGCGCGGGGCAATCACGATGTCCCGCACCGCCGGCAGCGTCAGGCCAAAGACATGTTCCGTATTGTGGGTAACGCCCGGCGCATAACGGCTGCGCCAGTGCGGGTAGATTTCGTAGCGGTTTTGCCGGTTCCAGTCGATCAGCGCTGCAGGTTCAACCGCGATGCCGGTTTCTTCTGCCAGTTCGCGCAACGCGGTCTGCGCCAGCGTTTCGCCCGGATTCTGGCTGCCGGTCACCGACTGCCAGAAGCCCGGCCGGTCGGCGCGCTCCAGCAGCAACACCTGCAGTTCGGCGGTATGCACCAGCACCAGCACCGATACCGGAGTTTTGTAGTTCATGGCGCCGGAAACGCCGGCAGTCCGGCAGCAACATCCGCCAGCACAGTAAAAATACGCCCTTGCTGTCGCTGCCAGTCCGCGGCAGCACCGAGTATTTCCAGCAGCACTGCGTAATCATCAGGCGCCGCTGCCGCAAAATCCGCGGCACCGCGCAGCACCAGCACCCATCCCGGTTCCGGCAGCCACGACAGATCCTGCAGGCTGTCGGCCAGCGCATCCCAGTTGCCGCCAAAGGTGCCGGGGAACGCCAGCGCACGGGCAAACGCGCCGAGCAGCGCACGCTTGCCGCGCGCGCGCCGCAGATCGATCACGCTCCAGCGCAAACCCGCGCCCTGCGCCGCCGCGTGCTGCGCACCGGCATCTGCCGGCATGCGGTACATGCCGTTATGTCTTGCGGAAAATCCCACGGACTTCATTCGACGACGCGCCGGAAGGTGCGGTAATGATCCGCAGTGTAATAGAGTTCGCCGCCGTCACGGCAGTGTGCAAGGCGCAGCGAACCGGAGGGGTGCTGCGCCGGCTGCTGTTTCGATTTCTCCCGATCGCAACCGGCAACCATGCGGCGTGCGCCGCGATGCCGCACGCCGGGCGTCATCACCGTGTACTCGCGGTAATAGCCGCGCTGCGCAGCGGGCAGCAGTTTTTCATGATTGCCGAAAACAACGCCGTCACGCTCATAAGGATACGGCCCGTCGCGCTGAATCAGCTGCAGGGTATGGCGGGCTTCGGCGGGCAATTCATGCAGGCGAATTTCGTGCAGCAGCGGCGCGTCGCCACGTGCCTGCGCAAATCCAACCCACACCAGCACAACGCCTGTCCATACCACCCGTTGCAGCAAACTCCGGCGGCACGCCAGTCGCATGGCTGATGTGGTTCCGGAAACCGCGCTGCCCGCTGACGCCGCGCTTACTCCGCGCCGGCGGTGGTGCGCAGCCGGATGTGCAGCTCGCGCAACTGACGCTCGGTGACTACGCTCGGTGCGTCGACCATCAGATCCTGCCCGCGCTGCGTTTTCGGGAAAGCGATGACCTCGCGTATTGAATCCGCGCCGGCCATCAGAGTAACCAGCCGGTCGAAACCGAAGGCAATGCCGCCGTGCGGCGGCGCGCCATACGACAGCGCATCGAGCAGGAAACCGAATTTCGCCCGTGCGTCTTCCGGACTGATGCCCAGCGCGGCGAATACCTGTGACTGCACCTCGGCGCGATGAATCCGCACCGATCCGCCGCCGATCTCCCAGCCGTTCAGCGCCACGTCGTAGGCTTTGGCCATCACCTTGCCCGGATCGGTCGTCAGAAAACCAACGTGCTCGTCTTTGGGCGCCGTGAACGGATGATGCGCCGCGTTCCAGCGATTGGCTTCTTCGTCATACTCGAAAGCGGGAAAATCGACGATCCAGCACGGCCGCCAGCCGGACTCGGCATGCCCCTTCTCGTGACCGACCTTGACGCGCAGCGCGCCGAGCGCATCGTGTACCACCTTGCGCCGGTCGGCGCCGAAAAAAATCAGGTCACCGTTGGCCGCCTGGGTGCGGCGCAGCAGTTCAGCCAGCACCGGCTGCGGCAGAAACTTGACGATCGGCGATTGCAGCCCTTCGTCGCTGAGTTTGGTGACGTCGTTGACCTTGATGTAGGCCAGTCCCTTGGCGCCGTAGATCGCCACGAATGCGGTGTAATCGTCGATCTCCTTCCGGGTCAGCGCCGCACCGCCGGGAATACGCAGCGCAATCACCCGCCCATCCTTCAGCGCAATCGCCTGCTTGAACACCTTGAAATCCACCTGCGCCATCAGGTCGCTCAGGTCCGTCAGCTCCAGCTTGACCCGCAGATCCGGCTTGTCGGAACCGAAACGCGCCATGGCGTCGGCATAGGTCAGGCGCGGGAACGCGCCGAGATCGACGTTCATCACCGTCTGGAACAGGTGGCGGATCAATCCTTCCATCAGATCCTGGATTTCGCGCTCGCCGAGGAACGAGGTTTCGATATCGACCTGCGTAAATTCCGGCTGGCGGTCGGCGCGCAGATCCTCATCGCGAAAGCACTTGACGATCTGGTAGTAGCGGTCATAGCCGGCAATCATCAGCAGCTGTTTGAACAACTGCGGCGATTGCGGCAACGCATAGAACTGGCCGTCGTGCATGCGCGAGGGCACGAGAAATTCGCGTGCACCTTCGGGCGTTGACTTGTAGAGCATCGGCGTTTCGATGTCGATGAAGCCGTGTTCATCGAGATAATGGCGGATCGCGCGCGCCGCGCGATGGCGCAACCGCAGATGGTTCTGCATCTGCGGGCGCCGCAGATCAAGAAAGCGGTATTGCAGCCGCACGTTTTCCGACAACACCTCGTCGTCCATCATGAACGGCGGCGTCTGCGATGCATTGAGAATTTCCAGGCCGGTCGCCAGCACTTCAATTTCGCCGCTGACCAAGCCGGCATTGACCGTGCCGGCGGGCCGCTCACGCACCCTGCCTTCGACGCGCACGACAAACTCGTTGCGCAGGCTGTCGGCGATCCGGAATGTTTCCGCGCGGTCGGGATCGCAGACTATCTGCACCAGACCTTCACGGTCGCGCAGGTCGACGAAAATGACGCCGCCGTGGTCGCGCCGTCGATGCACCCAGCCGAACAGAGTTACGGTCTGGCCGAGATAGGTACGGTCGATCAACCCGCAATAATTGCTGCGCATATATTCAACTATTTGATTATTAATGATTAATCTTGATTGCGCAGCGCCGGAGCAGCACCGCTGCTGCCACTCCCGCCCGGCGCCGCCACGCCCATCGACACGATGTATTTGAAAGCAGCCTCCACCGACATGTCGATCTCAATCACGTCCTCGCGCCTGACGTAAAAATAAAACCCGTTGACCGGGCTCGGCGTGGTCGGAATGAATACCGCGACATGTTCCTCGGGCAGACGCACGCCAACCTCGACCGGCACATTGGTCTGGAACGCCAGCGACCACGCCTGCGGATGCGGGTAGCGCACCAGCAGCACCTTGCGGAACGCATGGCCCTTGCCCGAGAACAGTGTGTCACTGACCTGCTTGACGCTGTGATAGATGGTGTTGACGACGGGAATGCGCGCAAGGATGTCTTCCCAGAATTTCACCAACCGCTGACCGAGAATGTTGGCGGCCAGCACACCCGTCAACAACACGATCAGCACGGTCAGGATCACGCCCAAACCCGGAATGTGGATGCCCAGCCACTTTTCGGTCAGGAATTTCTCGGGCAACAGCAGCAGCGTCTGATCCATGGTGCCCACCAGCAGGTTGAGCACCCACAGCGTGATCACCAGCGGCACCCAGACCAGCAGGCCGGTGATGAAGTAACTCTTGATGGAAGTTTTCTTGGACATGGATAATTTAGTAACTGCGCGTAGTGACTATGCGCGATCGGAGTGGCGGAACAGCATCAGCGCAAATCAGTCGGGGCGGACGCCGTTGCTGCGCGCCCGGCCCGGGCCGCAGGAATCAACTGCAGGCAGTGCTGGCGCCGGTACTGCTGGCCGCTACAGCCTTTGATTCATCTTTCTTCGGTGCATCAGCGATCTTGGGTGCATCGGCTGTCTTTGCCGCGTCAACAGGTTTAGCATCGCCCGACTTTGGTTTGGCGCTGCCCTGATTCTTGAAATCGGTCGCGTACCAGCCACTGCCCTTCAACTGAAAACCCGCAGCCGTCACCATTTTACCAAGCGCGCTCTTGCCGCACTCCGGACAGTCGGTCAGCAACGCATCGCTGATGCGTTGCAGAAATTCTTTCTGGAAACCGCAAACCCCGCACCGATATTCGTAAATTGGCATGACACACACCCGAATAAACCCAAAAAAGCATTATACCTTAGACAGTTACGATCACTTCGGCGGGAAACTGGGGGCTGCTGCAGCCTGTTTCAAGGTTTTACCCGCGTACCGCTTGGCGCAGTGCCCCGGCACGGGCACAATCACGCCAGCCCTAGCCCATTGAAGAAAAAGCACTTTTCTGCAGACCCCCAAAGCCATGTCCGGTCAGATACTGGTCCTGAACGCAGGATCATCGAGCATCAAGTTCGCCGTGTTTGGTGCCGGTGCGGCCCTGCAACGGACCGTGCAGGGCATGATCTCGGGTATCGGCGCCACGGCATCCTTTGCCGCCAGCAACGCTGCCGGGGAAGCGTTGGCCGGAACGCTGCCCGGCGCCACGCTGACCCATGACGCGGCGCTGGCCTGGCTGTTCGACTGGCTGGAAAGCGGCCGACATGCCGCCCGCCTGCGCGGTGCCGGCCATCGCGTGGTCCACGGCGGCGAGCAGCATGCGGCGCCGGTCCTGATCGATGCCGGCGCCCTCGCCGGACTCGAAGCGCTGGCGCCGCTGGCGCCGCTGCACCAGCCGCACAACCTTGCCGCCATCAAAGCCCTGCGCAAATTGCGGCCTGCCCTCCCCCAGGTCGCCTGTTTCGACACGGCGTTCCATCGCACCCAGCCGGCTGTTGCGCAGGCCCTGGCGCTGCCGCGCCGGCTGACCGAGGCCGGGCTGCGGCGTTACGGTTTTCACGGCCTGTCGTACGAATTCATTGCCGGCGCGCTCCCGGATTTCCTGGGCGCAGCAGCGGACAGCCGTGTAATCGTTGCCCATCTCGGCAACGGGGCCAGCCTGTGCGCAATGCGTGAACGGAAAAGCATTGCAACCACGATGGGCTTCAGCACGCTGGACGGACTGGTCATGGGCACCCGTTGCGGTGCCGTGGATCCCGGCGTGCTGTTCTACCTGATGCACGAAAAGGGCATGACTTCGGCTGAGGTCGAGAACATGCTGTATCGGGAATCCGGGCTGCTCGGCATTTCGGAAATCAGCAACGACATGCGCACCCTGCTGGACAGCCACGACCCCCGCGCACGCGCCGCGATTGACCAGTTCGTTTATCGCGCCGCGCTGGAGGTTGGTGCGCTCGCCGCCGCGCTCGAGGGCATCGATGCGCTGATATTTACCGGCGGCATCGGCGAACACGCCAAACCGGTGCGCGCGATGATCTGCGAGAAACTGGCGTGGCTGGGCATCGAACTGGATCCGGCCGCCAATGCGATAAATGCAGCACGCATTTCGGCAGCGGCAAGCCGCATCAGCGTCTGCATCATCCCCACCGACGAAGAGATGGTCATCGCGCGGCATACCAGCCGGTTGCTGCAGACGGCGTGCTGAACTGCAACAAAAAAGCCGGGGATGCCCGGCTTTTTTTTGGAAAAACCTGTCGCCTAAAACGGAATATCGTCGTCCATGTCATCAAAACTGCCGCCGCTTTTCTTGGCCGGCGCCTTGCCGGCGCCGGCGCCCGCGGCCGCGGGCTCACGCGCAC
>CAZAOZ010000005.1:0-88746 GCA_964486865.1 uncultured Bordetella sp. | reverse complement strand
TCAGTAGTGTCCCAACGTTTTCACGAGAGACGGTTATAAGTTGATGATTGAACTGTGGAAACGAGCGATTTTGTCTGGTCTCGATTTGAACGTCGAGGCGCAGACTTTGAGCCTTTTGCGGACATCCGCCGAAGGCTCCCATGCATCAGGGCATGCTCGTGTTTGCGCAGGTGATGGCGCATTTGCCGCTCTCCACATTCCGCCGCTGCGTGGCCACGCATCGAGGCGATCACAAGGTGCAGGAGTTCTCCTGCCTCGATCAGTTCTTCGCGATGGCCTTCGCCCAGTTGACCGCACGCGAGTCGCTGCGCGACATCGAAGTCAACTTGCGCGCCCAGTCGGCGCGGCTGTACCACATGGGCTTTCGCTGCAAGACGATTTCGCGCAACACGCTGGCCAACGCCAATGCGACACGGCCTTGGCAGATGTATGCCGATTTTGCGCAGCACCTGATCGGAATTGCCCGGCCGCTGTATGCCGAGGAACCTCTGGCGGTGGATCTGGACGCGACGGTCTATGCGTTCGATGCCACCACCATCGACCTGTGCCTGGCGGTTTATCCGTGGGCACCGTTCCGTTCGGCCAAGGCCGCCATCAAGCTGCATACCTTGTTGGATTTGCGCGGTGCGATCCCCAGTTTCATCCACATCACCGATGGCAAGACCCACGAGGTGAACATGCTGGACGACCTGATCATCGAGCCGGGCGCCTACTACCTGCTCGACCGCGGGTATCTGGACTTTGGGCGTCTGTTTGCCATCCATCATGCACAGGCTTTCTTCGTAACCCGCGCCAAGAGCAATACCAAGTTCAAGCGCCGTTATTCGCATCCCGTCGATCGCACCAACACCAATATCCTGTGCGACCAGACTGGCACGCTGACGGTCTTTTATTCGAGCAAGGACTATCCGAGTACTCTGCGCCGCGTCGTGGTGCGGGACGAGACCGGCAAGCGCGTCACCTTTCTGACCAACAACTTTGCCTTGAAACCCGATCTGATCGCGCAGTTGTATCGGCAGCGCTGGCAGGTCGAACTGTTCTTCAAGTGGATCAAGCAGCACCTGCGCATCAAGGCATTTCTCGGCACCAGCGAGAACGCCGTGAAGACGCAAATCTGGATCGCAGTCTGCACTTATGTGCTGATCGCCATTGTCAAGAAACGCCTCAAGCTGTCGCATAGTCTCTACGAAATCCTACAAATCCTCAGTCTGACCATGTTCGAAACAACCCCAATAAATCAATTACTTCCACATCCTTCAACGGATTCAAAGTCGCCAATCATGCCGATCCAGGGCGTTCTCCTCTGAAAAACGTTGGGACACTACTGATCACCCATCACTCCATTACTTGGGCGGCGCGGTGAAGTAGGTGCCGCGGCCGCTGGCGACCAGCGCGCCGTCCTTGTCATACACATACGCCTCAGCGGTCGAATACTGGCTGCCGCTGCGCACGATGCGCGCCTTGGCGGTCAGGTCGCCGGGCATCGCCGCCTTGTGATAATCGACGCGGATGTCGATGGTCGGCACCGGGCGGCCGAGCTGCGCGGCGATGGCGTAGTCGGCGGCGACATCGACAATGGCGGCGAGGATGCCGCCGTGGGTGTAGCGGCGCTCCGGGTTGACCACCCATTCCTCGCGCCAGGTCGCCTTGATCTCGATGCCGTCTTCACCGGCCTTGAGGAAGGTGAAGTTGAGCCACTGGTTGAAGGGGCCGCGGCTGATCAGTTTTTGCAATTGTTCAAGGGTGGGTGGCGCGGGTTTGGCATCATTCATGTGTTGCTCCGGTTGCAGTGGAAATGGATGGATTTCGCGCGGCGAGCACGCGCAATTTTTCACGGTCGATCTTGTTGGTGCCGGCGAGCGGTAGCTGCCCGAGAAAGAATACACGGCGCGGATGCTGGTAGGCCGGGCCGTGGGCCAGCGCGTATTGCCGGATTTCATCTTCGGTCGCTGTGGCGCTGCTGCGCAATACGACGAAAGCGTAGGGCACCTGGCCTTTCAGGTCATGAGTAAACGGCAGCACGCAGGCCTGATGCACGGCGGGATGTTTTTCCAGCAATTGTTCGACTTCAATGGGAAAAATGTTTTCGCCGCCGCTGACGAACATGTCGTCGGTGCGGCCGATGAAATAATAAAAGCCGTCGGCATCGCGCCGGCAGATGTCGCCGGTGTGATACCAGCCGTCGTGGATGCGCAGCGCGGTTTCCTGCGGCAGGTTGTGGTAGCCGGTCAGGATGCCGGGATTTTTCAGGATCAATTCACCTTCGTTGTCGTTTGGCCCGTTGATCAAACGAGCCGCGGTGCCGCGATAAGGTGTGCCGATGGATCCCGGCGGCCGCGGCTTGCCGTCGGGATGCGGTCCCAGCGGCACCGGGCCGCCTTCGGTGACGCCGTACACCACCAGCGCCTCGGCATTGGGAAAATGCGTCCTGACGTCGCGCAGCAACTGCGGCGAGGACGGCGCCGAACCCATCATCACCGTGCGCACTGACGTGGTATCGGTTTGTGCCAGCAGATCCTTTCGGGTCATCACCATGGCCATCATGGTCGGTACGCCGGAAATCACCGTGCAGCGGTAGCGGCCGATGGCGGCAATGTAGTGTTCAACGTTGAATTGCGGCAGCAGCACCAGCGTGGCGCCGGCGGTCAGGCCCTGCTTGATCGCGTTCAATGCATTCTTGTGGTACAGCGGCGCGGCGACGAGGATCACATCCTTCTCTGTCGTGCCGCGGGTGTGAACGAGGATCAGCCGGCTCCAGTTCTGGCCGTAGTGGGTGAGCAGCACGCCTTTGGGCTTGCCGGTGGAACCGGAGGTATAGGGCTGGATGGCGACGGTATCCGGGGCCGGTTCCAGCGGAGTGTGCGGTCCGGGATCGAGAAAATCACCGAAGCCGTGGTCGAAATCGACCATGGCCAGTTCCGGCGGCAGCAGCGGCGCATAGGCCGTTTCGCAAAAAGCGAGGCGCAATTCCGCGTCGGCGGCAATGTAGCGCACGGTGTCGGCGGCGAGCTTGATGTTGATCGGCACCGGCACCACGCCGGCGCGCATGCTGCCCAGCAGCGTGGCCACGAATTCCATGCGGTTCAGCGCGAGTATGCCGATGCGGTCGCCGGGCTGGAGGCCGCGGCGCACCAGGCCGCGCGCGACGGCATTGGCAGCCGCATCGAGGTCGCGGAAGCTGTGCTCGCGCGGCGCGCCGGGCACGTGCAGGTCGATCAGCGCGGTGCGCGGCGATGCGGCGCGTTCGGCAAACGGCGCGCCGAGATTGCCGGGATAGCCGTGGGGTTCGGGGGCGGAGGCGGTCATGGGCGGGGAAGACTGAAAATCAAAAGCTTTTTAGCCACAGAGGCCACAGAGTTCACAGAGGAAAATCAAAACCAGTGCGCTCCACACACTTTTTCCCGGTGATTCTGATTTTGTTGTTCTCTGTGAACTCTGTGTCCTCTGTGGCTGGTTTTATGGGGCTATTACAACTTTTCCGAAGACTTCCCGGTTCTCGATCAGCTTCAATCCTTCGGCTGCACGTTCCAGCGGCAGCACTTCGTCGATCACCGGCTTGATCTTGCCCTGCTGGATCAGCTCCATCAGCGCCTGGAGGTTGTCGTCGTAAAAACTGTTGGAGCCGATGATCTGCAGCTCAAAGCTCCACACGTAGCGCAGGTCTTCCTTGGGATCGTAGCCGGCGGTGGCGCCGCAGACCAGAATCTTGCCGCCGCGCTTGACGCATTTCAGCGACGGCGCCCAGGTGTCGCCGCCGGTGAAGTTGATGACCACATCGACGCCGCCTTCGTAGTTGCGGCGCTGCGGCTTGCCGAACTTTTCGACTGCCCACTTCGAGAAATCCGTTTCCTTGTAGTTGATAACGTGATCGGCGCCGAGGTCCTTGAGGCGCTGGATCTTGTCGGCGCTGGAGGCGCAGGCGATGACTTCGGCGCCGAGCATTTTCGCCAGCAGCACGCAGCCGGTGCCGACTCCGCCGCTGGCGCCGAGCACCAGCACCTTGTCGCCCTTTTTGATGGTGTTGTGGGTGATGATCATGCGGTGTGCGGTGCCATAGGCCACCGGCAGCGACGCGGCCTGCTCGAAAGTGACGGCTTCGGGCATGCGGATCAACTGGTCGGCGGCGACCAGACATTTTTCGGCGAGGCCGCCGTGCATCATCTCGCCCATCAGCCCCTTCTTTTTGTTCAGCGGATTGACCAGCACGCGATCGCCTTTTTTCCAGCCCGTCACGCCGGGGCCGGTTTCGAGGATTTCGCCGGCGAGATCCAGACCGATGATCATCGGGAACGGCACCTTGATGCCGGGCATGCCGCGCACCGTGAACACGTCGTGGTAGTTGAACGACGTGGCGCGGACGCGGATCACCACATGGCCATCGGTGACCACCGGATCCGGAAAATCCGGCACGTATTCCAGGCTGTCCAGGTCGCCATGACCGCGTAAGACTACTGCTCGCATTGCTGTTCTCCAGGATGAAGTGCGGAAAACCGTGCGCGGCAGGGCGCGGACGGCGTACGGAAGACACCGTAATTATGGGCAAATTTCCGCGATTGCGCTGCATTTGCGTCACGCAAGCCCGCATGGTGAAAGCGTGTCTTGCGTCGCCCGGCGGCAGTGCAGACAATCGGAGATCTTCCCGCGGCGTTTCCCGCAGTGCATCGGTACACACGGAAAATTGATCAGTGAATCACGCGGTTGCCATGCCCGGCCCCTGGTTTGTCGTTGCCGTTGCCACCGTGGCGCAGATGCTGGTGGCGATGTCCAACATCCTGTTGCCGACGATTGCGCCAAAACTCGCCGAATCCCTCGGCGTCAGCCCGATTTTGATCGGCTATCAGGTCAGCCTGACTTTCGGCGTGGCGACGCTGGCGACCATGTTCGGCGGCAATGCCGTGTTGCGCTTCGGCGCGGCGCGTACTACGCAACTGGTCATGCTGTGCTGCGGCGCGGGCATGGTGTTGTTTGCGTTTCCGCATGTCGCGGCGATTGCGCTGGGTTCGGTATTCGTCGGCATCGGCATGGGGCTGATCAATCCCGCCGCGGCCCACATGCTGGTCGCCTACACGCCGCCGGCCCGGCGCAACCTCATGTTCTCGATCAAGCAGACCGGTGTGCCCGTCGGCGGCGTCATTACCGGACTGACCGCGCCGGCGATCGCGGTGTATGCCGGCTATCGCTGGTCGCTGGTGATGGTGGGGGTGATGATTGTCGTGGTGCTGCTGGTCGTGCAGCGTTATCGCATGCAATGGGATTCCGACCGCCGCGCGCAGGATCAGGATGGCAGCCGCAAGGCGGCGTTCGGCGGCGTGCCACTGGTATGGCGCGACCAGTCGCTGCGCTGGATTTCGCTGGTGGCAATGATTTTCTCCGCCATCCAGCGCTGTGTGCTGAGTTTTACGGTGATCTATCTGGTCGCTGAAGGCACGTTCGGACTGGTGGAAGCGGGAATCATGCTGTCGCTGATCCAGGTCGGCGGTTCATCAGCGCGCATCTGCTGGGGCTGGCTGGCGGACCGGATGGGCAGCAGCCTGGCGGTGCTGATGATTATTTGCGTGATCACCATCGCTGCGCTGCTGGCTCTGGTATTATTTGATCCGTCATGGAATAAGTCATTGATTTATTTGATGTTTTTTATAATCGGCGCAGCGGCGGTGGGATGGAACGGGGTCTTTCACGCGGAAGCGGCGCGGCTCAGTCCGCCCGGGATGGCCAGCATGGTCGCGGGCGGCACGACTTTTTTTGTGTTCGCCGGCGTGTTCGTCGGGCCCGCTGCGTTTGCGGCGGCGTACGGCGGCATCGGCAGTTACAGCAAAACGTTCCTGCTGGTGGTGGCTGCCGCGGTGATGGCGTTCGGATTGCTGCTGCTGGCGCAACGTGCTGCACGGCGGCACGGATAATCCACTTATGAATAATGTTGATGGCGCGGAGAAGCTACGCGTTAACAGCAGCAACAGCGCCGCGCCCACGCTGGTCGTGGTGGTGCTCGCCGCCATGGCGGCACAGATTGCCTCGGCAATGGGTATCGCCATTTTCCCGGTCATCGCGCCGCATCTGGCCAAAATGCTCGGCGTCGATGCTTCCATGGTCGGTTACCAGATCAGCATCTTGTTCGGCGCCGCGATGGTGGCATCGAGCATGGTGGGCAATATTGTTTTGCGCTGGGGCGCCTGCCAGGCCATGCAATGGGCGCTGTGGCTGAGTGCCGCGGGCATGGCGGCGGGACTGGCCGGAAATCTTTATCTAATGCCGCTCGCGGCGATTTTCATAGGCGCGAGCAATGCGCTGGCGGCTGCCGGCGCTGCGCATCTGCTGTTCCGTTTCGGCCCGCCGCAGCACCGCAATCTGGTGTTCTCGATCAAGCAGACCGGCGTGCCGCTGGGCTGGGCGACCATTGCGCTGGTGGCACCGGTGCTGACTGTGCATTATGGCTGGCGTGTTCCGCTGATGGTGGTATTGGTCTATTCGGTGGCGGGCGCCCTGTGGCTGGCGCGTTACCGCCGCCACTGGGATGACGACCGCGATCCGCAGGCCGCGGCACAAACCAATCTGCTGACCGGCGTGGCGGTGCTGTGGCGTTATCCCACCTTGCGTTATCTGGCGATGGGCGCCTGTTTTTTTTCGTTTGCGCAACTCTGTCTCGGCACTTTCACGGTCAATCTGCTGGTGCAGGAAGCGCAGTACAGCCTGGTGGCCGCCGGCGTGATGCTGTCGCTGGTGCAGATCGCCGGGATGTGCGGCCGCCTGGTGTTCGGCTGGATCGCTGATCGCAGCGGCCACGCGCTGGGCGTGCTGGTCGTGACCAGCCTGGTAGTCGCGGCGTGCTGCGTGGTGACGATGTTTGTCTCGGGCAGCTGGCCGATCGCCGCGCTGGCGCTGTTCTATATCGTGTTCGGTATTGCCGGGTATGGCTGGAACGGGGTCATGCATGCACAGTTCGCTCGGCTGAGTCCACCGGGCATGGTCAGCGTGGCGACCGGCGGCATGATGGTCTGGGTGTTTGGCGGGATACTGGTGGGTCCCTCGACCTTTGCCGCCGCGTATCAGTGGATCGGCAGCTACACCGCCACCTTCGGCGCACTGGCGATCATCGCGCTGGCGGGCGCCGCCGGTGCGGTCATCGCGGCGCGAGCCGAGCGCTCCGCATGAGCACTGCCGTGCATGCGCCGGCAACGGTGGCGGCAGTCGTCGCGGCAACCACCGCGGCGCAGGTGGCAAGCGCCATGGGTGCCGCGGTGTTTCCGGTGATTGCGCCGGAGCTGGCGCGCACGCTGAATGTGGAAGCATCGATGGTCGGCTACCAGATGAGCCTGATCTACGGCGCGGCGATGCTCGGCTCGATGCTGCTGACCGGACTGGTCGCGCGTTATGGCGGCTGCCGCACCACGCAGATTGGCCTGATCTGCTGCGTCATCGGCATGACCATCGGGCTTCATTCCGGCATCGCGGCACTGGCGGTGGCTTCGGTATTCATCGGCCTTTCGATGAGCATCAATCTGCCGGCGGCGGCACACCTGCTGTTGCGCTTCAGTCCGCCGCAGCATCGCAATTTCATTTTTTCGCTGAAGCAGACCGGCGTGCCGCTGGCATGGGCGCTGATGGCGCTGATCGCGCCTGCGGTGACGCTGACCTGGGGCTGGCGGTGGGCGCTCGCGCTGGTCGTGGCATCGGCGCTGGCTACGCTGCTGGCGATGCAGCCGGTGCGCGCGGCATGGGATGACGACCGGCGCGCCGATTTGCCGGTGCGGTTCCGCATGTTCGAGGGCGTGCGGCTGGTGTGGCGGATGCCGGCGTTGCGCTGGCTGGGCGTGGCGGCGTTCTGTCTTGCCTTCATACAGCTCTGCGTCAGCACGTTCACGGTGGTCATGCTGGTCGGGGAGGGTGGTTATACGCTGATCGAAGCCGGGCTGATGCTGTCGGTGGCGCAGATTGCCGGCGTGCTCGGCCGCATCGCGTGGGGCTGGCTGGCCGACCGCACCGGCAACAGCCTGCGCATGCTGCAATACCTGACGGCCGGCACGCTGGTCTGCTGCGTGCTCATTGCGTTTCTGCAGCCGGGCTGGCCGGTGGCACTGACCACCTTGCTGTTCGCCGTGTTCGGTGCCACGGCGATCGGCTGGAACGGCCTCTACACGGCCGAGGTTGCGCGGCGCAGTCCGCCGGGCCAGGTCAGCGCGGTGACCGGTGGCGCGATGGTGTGGAATTTTGCCGGCATACTCGTCGGGCCGACGGCCTTTACGCTGGGCTACCAGTGGATCGGCAGCTATGCCTGGACTTATGGCGCGATGACTGCGGTGGCGGCGATGACCTTGCTGGCCCTGCATGCCGGACGGCGCGCATTGCGCGAGGACATTTAATGGAAGCCCTGGGTTATCCGCAGATTCTTTTTTGCGCGCTGGTGGTGTTGGTTGCATTCGCCGTGCGCGGCGGCGCCGGTTTTGGCGGCGGAGCGGTCGCCGTGCCGTTGCTGGCGCTGGTATTTCCGGTGCAGGTGACGGTGGCGGTGGTCACCATACTCAACATGCTCTCGTCCATCGGGCAGGGCATGCTCGACTGGCGGAAGATCGTCTGGAAGGAAATCTGGCGCATTCTGCCCGGCAGTTTGCTGGGAGTGCTCGCCGGACTCTACCTGCTGACCCTGCTGGACCCGCAGCCGCTGGCGCGGGCGCTGGGCGCATTTGTCGTGATTTATGCGCTTTATGTGATGGTGTTCGCCAACCGCATGCCGGCCATCGCGCCGCGCTGGCGGCTCGCGGTGGCGGGCGTGACGAGTATCGCGGCCGGTATTGTCGGCTCGCTGTTCGGCGGCGCGGCAGGGCCGCTGTATGTGATCTATCTGAATGCCGTGGATCTGGGCAGGGACGCCTTCCGGATGACCATTACCACGGTCATGCTGCTGCAGGGGCTGGCGCGGGTTGCGGGCTACGTGACGCTAGGACTGTACGACAGCGGCACGCTGCTGCTGCTGGCGGCGGCGTTGCCCATGATGGTGGCCGGATCGGTGCTGGGCGCAAAAATCGTGCGCCGCTTCGACCAGGCGTTGTTCAGCCGTGCGATTGGCGTGGTGCTGCTGGCGAGCGGCGCGGCGCTGATTTTCAAGTGATGCCATGGCCGGACTGACCCTGTTCCAGCTGGGATGGATCGCCGCGGTGCTGTTCTTCGCGTTCGTGGTGCGCGGCATGTCGGGATTCGGCGCCGGCATGATTGCCGTACCGTTGCTGGCGTTCGTGATCCCGCTGCAGCTCGCAGTGCCCTTGTGCAGCCTGCTGGTTTTTGTGCTTTTTATCGTGCTGGTGATCCGCGACCGCCGGGAAGTGGTCTGGTCCGAATTGAAGTTGCTGGTGCCGCCGACCATCATCGGCGCGCTGGTCGGGCTGTGGCTGTTTGCCAGCCTCGACAACCGCGTGCTGGTGTTGATGCTCGGCTTGTTTCTGGTGCTCTACGCGAGTTACATGCTGGTCGTCAGCGTGCTGGGTTTGCCGCAAATCCGCTGTTCACAGCGCTGGGCCGTGCCCGTGGGGTTTTTTGGCAGCTTTTTCGATACGCTGTTCGGCGGCGGCGGGGGCACGCTGGTGGTGATTTACATCCATGCCCGCGGCATCGGCCATACGGCATTCCGGGCGACCGTCGCCGCGCTGTGGTTCGTGGAAATGATCGCGCGTATCGGCGGCTATGCCTGGGCGGGTTTTTACGACATGGCGACGCTGTTGCTGTTTGCGGCCATGCTGCCGCTGATATGGGCAGGAACGGTGGTCGGCGAAAAACTGGCCAACAAAATCAGCAACGAGGCATTCTCGAAAATACTCGCCGTATTGCTGCTCGCCGGAGGCGTCAGCCTGCTGGCGAAATGAAACGAAGTGTCAGATGAAGCGGGTGTGCAGGCTAACGCAGGAAAATGACGACGGGGAACACCGCGGCGGCGACTACGAGCACCATCCAGTCGAGCCGGTTGCGTTTCAGCCAGCCGGTGAAATGCAGGATCAGCACGACGATTGCGATACCGTAAAAAGCATAGAACGCCATTGAATTTTCCTTTATTTGTCCGGCGGGGATACTTGTCTGGCAGGATATACGAACTTCACGGGCGTTGCCAAGAGCGCAAGAGGTGAGGGCAAATCGACGACCGATGCGGCACATCCTTGTTTATTTGAGTGAATTTTCAGTGAATTTCTGATGACCCGAGTGTGTTGTGCCAGCCATTTGCAGTGCTGTTTCTGCGGATTTTTTGCACAGTTGCTGGTACGACATCCTCCATGGGCGGCAACGGGTTGGGTGCAATCGCTCCCACCTGATGTCAAGAACAGTTGCCAACCTGCTGATTTTCAGAGCAAAATGACCGACTCGGCCTGACCAAATCCGGTCCGGCCGGCACGGGGGGGCACCATGGCGCGCATTGCCGTATTCAATCAGAAGGGCGGCGTCGGTAAAACGACGACGACGCTGAATCTTGCCGGACTGCTGACGCGGCGTGGTGCGGATCCGCTGGTCATCGATCTCGATCCGCAGGCGCACCTGACCAGTGTGTGCGGAGTCGCGGTGCCGCGCGCCGATGCCAGCCTGTACGGCTTGTATGCGCACAGCACGCCGCTCGCGTCGCTGATGCTGGCGACGCGCAACGGCTGGACGCTGGTGCCGTCGCACATTGAATTGTCGAAAATCGACACCCAGTTCGGCAAGGGCCCCGCAGTGCTCAGCCGGCTGGCAGCGGCGCTCGACCGTGAAGCGCCGCAGCGCACGGTGCTGATGGATGTGTGCCCGATGCTGGGCGTGCTGTCGCTGAGCAGCGTGTTTGCGGCAGACGGGGTGATCATCCCGATCTCCACCGATTATCTGGCGCTGCGGGGCGCGCTGCAGATGGAGCGTACGCTGAAGGCGCTGGAGCATGTGCTGAAGCGGCGGGTGCCGCGGCGCTATCTGATCACGCGTTATGACGCCCGGCGCAGCATGTCGGTGGACATTGAGCGGCAGTTGCGCGAACGCTATGGCGCGGAAGTCTGCGAAACGCGCATTGCCGAGAACGTCAGTCTCGCCGAGAGCCCCGCATGCAACCAGGACGTCTTCGAGCACGCGCCGGCAAGCCGCGGCGCGCGGCATTACGCGGATCTGCTGCAGGAGTTGACGGCCAGCGGGTTTCTCAGCGCAGACTCAGCAGTGGCGTTGCCGGCGGTGCGCACCGTGCCGCCGGGCGCGCGGACGGCGCTGGCTGCGGAACGTGAAGCCGTGGTGCGGCGCAACGCGGTGTCCGGATTGCGCCTGGTGCATGGACGGCGCATCGGCGGCGGTAACTGAAACAGCGCTGCCGCGCATTACGGCAGTCAGCGGCCGTCGCCCTGCTTGCTGATCAGCGAAATCACGCCTTCGAGATCCAGCCCGTCGCTGCGCTTTTCTTGCGCAAGTTCGGTGCATTCCAGAATCTCGCAGTGGTGGTAAATCTGGCGGATTTTTGTCTCGGCTTCGTCACGGGCGTGCGCCTGGATCACCAGATTCTCGACGGTCATGCCGCCGCGGGTCCTGATCCTGAAGCCGAATTTGGTCATGCCTGACATCTGCCCTCCAGCGCCCGCTTCAGGATTCGTCGGTTTTCAGTTCTTTGCGGTAGCGTTGCGAATTCTGCACATAGTGATCGGCGATGGCGTTGATGCGCACGATTTCTTCGGGCGACAACTGGCGTACCACCTTGCCCGGCATGCCCAGCACCATCGAGCCGTCGGGAATTTCCTTGCCTTCGCCGATGAAGGCGCGGGCGCCGATCAGGCAGTTTTTGCCGATTCTGGCGCCGTTGAGTATGACCGCGCCGATGCCCACCAGGCTGCCTTCGCCGATGGTGCAGCCGTGCAGCATGGCCATGTGTCCGACGCTGACGTTTTTGTGCAGCGTCAGCGGAAAGCCCGGATCGGCGTGCAGCACCGAGCCGTCCTGCACCTGAGAATTCTCGCCGATGGTGATGGTGTCGCTGTCGCCGCGCAGCACGCAGTTCCACCAGATGCTGGCATTGTTCTCCATGACCACGCTGCCGATGATGGTGGCGTTGGGGGCGATCCAGCAGTCGCCTTTGCAGATGACTTTGCGTACACCGAGGGAATATTTCATGATGGATTTTCGCGGCGCCGCGGCAGGGCCGGTCAGAAGCCGACGGCCTGACCGTCGGTGCGGCGTTCGGAAGCGGCGAAGTAGCCGTCTTCCATCTTGTATATGAGCTGGGCGCGGCCGAAGTCCGTGGACCAGCGGTCCGCCTGCGGCATGTCGTGGCCGCGGGCGCGCAGGGCAGCGAGCGTTTCCGCGGGCACGCCATGCTCCATGCCTACTTTCAGGCCGGCATCGATGCGCCAGCGCGGCGCATCCGCCGCGGCCTGGGGGTTTTGCCCGTAATCAACCATGCGCGACACCACCTGCATGTGGCCCTGCGCCTGCATCGAGCCGCCCATGACGCCGAAACTCATCAGCGGTTTGCCACCCTTGGTCAGGAAGCCGGGGATGATGGTATGAAAGGGGCGCTTGCGCGGCGCGACGACATTGGCGTGACCGGCTTTCAGGTTGAAGCCATAGCCGCGATTCTGCAGGCTGATGCCGGTGCCGGGAACCACCACGCCCGAGCCGAAGCCGGCAAAGTTCGACTGGATGTACGAGACCATCATGCCGGACTCATCGGCCGCGGTCAGATATACGGTGCCGCCGGCCGGCGGCTGGCCGAATTGCGGATCCAGCGCTTTTTTCATGTCGATGCGCTGCGCGCGTTTTTTCAGATACGCCTTGTCGAGCATGTCGGCGGGTTTGATGCGCATGGTCGCCGGATCGGATACGTACTCGTTGATGTCGGCAAAGGCGAGCTTCATGGCTTCGATCTGCAGGTGCAGGCTGTCCGGCGAATCGACCGGAAACTGCGCGATGTCAAAATTTTCCATGATGCCCAGCGCTATCAGTGCGGCGATGCCCTGGCCGTTGGGCGGGATTTCATGCAGCGTATAGCCGCGATAATCGATGCCGATCGGTTCCACCCAGTCGTTGGTATGGCCGGCAAGATCGGCCAGCGTCATGGCGCCGCCATGTTGCTTGGCCCAGGCAACGATTTTTTCGGCGAGATCACCCCGGTAAAAAGCTTCCCCCTTGGTTTCGGCGATGCGTGCCAGCGTTTTGGCCTGCGCCGGGAAGGCGAATTTTTCCCCCGGTGCCGGCGCCCGGCCATGCGGCATGAAGGCCTCGGCAAAACCCGGCTGATTCTTCAGTTCGGGCACCTGGTTGGTCCACAGTCTGGCGATGGTGGGCGTCACCATGTAGCCGTCGCTGGCATATTTGATGGCCGGTTCGAACAGATCGGCGAAAGGCAGCTTGCCGAACTTCTGCGACATTTCCGCCCACGCCGACACACAGCCCGGCACGGTCACCGAATCCCAGCCGCGCTGCGTCATGGCCTGCGCGCCCTTGAAGCGATCCAGCGTCCAGGCTGCGGGCGAGCGCCCGGAAGCATTGAGGCCGTGCAGTTTTTTGCCGTCCCACAATATGCAGAAGGCGTCGCTGCCGATGCCGTTGCTGGTCGGCTCGAGTACGGTCAGCGAAATCGCGGTGGCGAGTATGGCATCGACGGCATTGCCGCCCTTCAACAGCATGCGCAGGCCGGCTTGCGCCGCCAGCGGCTGTGAAGTGGCGACGGCATTGCGCGCCAGTACCGGCATGCGTTGCGAGGTGTAGGGGAACTGGAAATCAAAAGGGGTCATGGTGTTTTTCGTCATGCGCTGAAAAAATACGGGGCGTGCAAGGCCCCGGATTTTAACTCAAGCGGTGCACTGCGACCGCATTACTGCGGTTCAATGCCGGCGGCGCGAACGACTTTGATCCACTTCTGGATTTCCGCGCGGTTGAATCTGTCATGTACTTCGGGCGTGCTGCCATTGGGTTCGGCGCCCTGATCAAGCAGCGTCTTGCTGACCTTGGGATCCTTCAGTGCCTGCACCAGCGCGGCATTGACGCGGTCGACGATGGGCTTGCTCACCCCGGCGGGACCGAACATCGAAAAACCGCTGGACACCACGAAATCCTTCAGGCCCTGTTCCACCATGGTCGGTATCGTGGGCGCTGCCGGGGAGCGCTTTTCCCCGGTCTGCGCAATCATGCGCAACTTGCCGCTGGCGACGTGCGGCACCGCAGCCGGCATGCTCGGGAACTGCATCTGCACATGGCCGCCGACCAGGTCGATCATGGATGGGCCGCTGCCTTTGTAATGCACGGCGGTCAGTTTTATTTTTGCTACTGATATCAGCAACTCTGCCGACAGATGCCCGACCGTGCCGATACCGGCGGTGGAATAGAAAATGTCGTTGGGCCGTGCTTTGGCCAGCGCGATGAACTCTTTGAGGTTTTTCGATGGAAGCGAGGGGTGGATCACGAAAGCCGTCGGCACATCGGCAACGATGCCCATGGGCGTGAAATCCCTGACTGAATCGTAAGGCAGCTTCTTGAACATCGCCGGATTGATGGTGTGACCGGCGGAGGCCATCAGCAGCGTGTAGCCGTCGGGGGCTGTGCGCATCACGATTTCGGTGCCGATGACGCCACCGGCGCCGCCGCGATTGTCGATGATGATCTGCTGGCCGAGGATTTCGGACATTTTGGGTGAAAAGATGCGGCCGATGATGTCGGTATTGCCGCCGGCGGCAAACGGAATCACCATGCGCACCGGTTTGGCCGGATAGGTTTGCGCTGCGGCTGGCGCCGCCATCAGCAGCAGGGCGGTGACGGTCATCAGGGCGCGTGCGGTATTCATCAGTACTCTCCTCGGTTGGGCCTGTGCGGATGTCCGGTCAGGCAGTTATTTGTCACAGTAAATGCTGGCCGGTATGTCCCCGGCGAGCCTGTTTTTTGATGTGATGATGGGAAGGGCATTATGCGGCGAACCGGTAAAGTTGACCATACAGGGTAAAATCAATTTTATTTCATGATTCGCTTCAAAAGCAGCCACAGAGATCACAGAGGGCACAGAGAAATTTCGGTGCGGCAGGTCTTCTCGCTTCTGGCTGACATACGGCCTTGATGGTATCGGGTTTTTCTCTGTGAACTCTGTGCACCCCTCAAGGGGGTATCGAGATCCTCTGTGGCTAAAAGGTCTTATTTCATATTGTTCAACAAGATATTCCCGATGGGGGTGCAACATGATGGTCAAACGAATGAATCTGATTGGTTTTGCGGCATCCATGGCCATGCTCGGCGCGGCGGGTGCCGCATCGGCGCAGGACGCGGCGGGCTATCCGTCGCGCGCCATCCGTTACATCGTCGGCTACACGCCGGGCGGCACCGCCGACATGCTGGCCCGTGCGGTCGGGCAGAAGCTGGCGGCGGCCTGGGGGCAGCAGGTCATTGTTGACAATCGTCCCGGCGCCGGCACCAACATCGGCACTGAACTGGGCGCCAAAGCGGCCCCCGACGGCTACACCCTGTTCATGCCGACCGTGGCCAACGCCATCAATCCGACGCTGTACCCGAAGCTGGGCTACAACATGCTGAAGGATTTCGCCTATGTGACCAATTTCGCCAAGGTACCGGGGATTGTCGTCGTGCATCCGTCGCTGCCGGCGAAAAACGCCAGGGATCTGATTGCCATCGCACGCGCCAACCCGAACTCGCTGCGCCATGGTTCGACCGGCATCGGCAGTCCGCATCACCTGGCCGGGGAAATTTTCAAAACCATGGCGGGCGTGAAAATGGTGCATGTGCCGTACAAGGGCGCCACTCCGGCGATTACCGACATTATCGCCGGCCATATTGAAGTCTATTTCGGCGCGATGGTATCGACGATTCCGCATGCGCGCAGCGGCCGCCTGCGTGCGCTGGCGGTGACCAGCCTGAAGCGCGTGGCTGCGGCAAAGGATGTGCCGACCCTCGACGAGCAGGGACTGAAAGGATTTGAAACCGGTTCCTGGTTCGGCATGGCCGTACCCGCCGGCACGTCGCGCGACATCATCATCAAGCTGCACGCGGAATCCACCAAGGCGCTGCAGGCGCCCGACCTCAGGGACCGCATGGTCGCGGAGGGCGCCGAGTTTGTCGGCGACACCCCGGAGCAGTACGCCGCGTTTATCGCATCCGAACTCGTCAAGTGGGGAAAGGCGGTCAGGGCGTCCGGGGCCAAGGTGGAATGAACGTCGATGGAATGAACGTTGCCGCGCGGTTGCCGGATCCGCGGCCTGCCGCTGCGGGCGACGGCGCCGTGCGGCGCGACGACACCATCGCTGCGGCAATGGCGGGTGCATTGGCGCGCGGCGACGATGCGGCAATACGCAGCGCGCTGCATGCGCCGCCGGCGCGCGCACGGATCGCGTGGCAGGCGTTGCACGATCTGCTGGATCATCCGGATCATGCCGCGGCCGGTGCCGTGGGCCTGCGTTATGTGGCGATTCCGCTGATTGTGGTTGCGGGCGCGGTGGCCGGCGTGCGCACGCGGATGACGGTTGCCGATGCGCTGCCGGAGATCGGCGCGGTGGCCGCGCTGCTGGAACAACATGGCGCGGTGGGGCCGACGCGGAATTTCGGCATGGGCAACGCGCTGTGCGCCGTGGAAGCGCTGGAAGCCTTGTCCCCGGTCAGCCTGTGGCGCGCCATGCATGATCCGCAGTCGCGCGATCTGGCGGCGGGCCTGCCGCCGGCGCCGATCATCGTCGAACCCGGACGCGAGCAGGTGCATCTGCGTTTTCTGATCGGCGCCGGTGTTACGCCGGCACATTTGCCGCCGCTGGCGGAAACCGCTTCCAACATCAGCGCCTGGGGCATGCCGCTGACGCGTGAACTCGCGCGGCAACTGGCGCAGCCCGGTCTGGAGATACTGCCCATGCCGCGGCCGCCGCAATCCCTGATCAAGGCGGCCTGGGTCGGGCGTTGCGCGCAACTCGAAGCGGCGCTCAGCCTGTTTCTCGGTAATACGGTGCGGCGCCTGCGCGCTGCGGCCGGCGACCCGCGGGCCGTGCTGTCGGCGCACCGGGTGGATGGCGGCAGCGGCGAGCTGCGCCTGAGCCTGAGTTCACCGTTTGATGAATCTCTGCTGGAAGGCTTCAGCTGGCCGCTGCATCCGCTGGATGCGGTGATCGAGGTCGGAAAGTTGTTCGGGCAGATGCTGGCCGAATGCCGCATTACGGATGTCACCCGCATCGGCGAAGTGTTGCCCGACGTGTCGGTGCAGGGCCTGCGCTTTGTGCCTGCGCACCGGCTGCCGGCGCCGCACTGATGGC
Source organism: uncultured Bordetella sp. (assembly GCA_964486865.1). Taxonomy (GTDB): domain Bacteria; phylum Pseudomonadota; class Gammaproteobacteria; order Burkholderiales; family SG8-41. The sequence goes on along the minus strand of CAZAOZ010000005.1, from coordinate 71,533 downwards.
TGCTCCCTATGCGGCGCTGACGCCGGAAGTACTGCTCGATGCCGTTGAATCCTGCGGCGTGCGTTGCGACGGGCGCCTGCAGGGGCTGAACAGTTACGAGAACCGCGTCTATCAGGTGTGGCTGGAGGACGGCACGGCGGTGGTCGCCAAGTTTTACCGGCCGCAGCGCTGGAGTGCGGCGGCCATTCAGGAAGAACACGATTTCGCGCTGGAACTGGCGGCGCGGGAAATCCCGGTAGTGGCGCCGCTGCAGTTGCTGGGTCGCACGCGGCACGAGCATCAGGGATTCCAGTTCGCGGTGTATCCGCGCCGCGGCGGGCGCAGTCCCGAACTGGAAGACCCCGATACGCTGCGCTGGATGGGCCGCTTCATCGCGCGCATACATGCCGTGGGCGGCACGCGGCCGTTCGTGCACCGGCCCCGGCTGGACATTGCCGGTTTTGGTTACGAGCCGGCGCAATTCGTGATCGACAGCGGTTTTGTGCCCGAGGATATGCGCACCGCCTACGGCAGTGTCGTGGCCGACGTGCTGGAGCGCGCGCAGCATTGCCTGGATGCGGCGGGGCCGTACCGGGCGTTGCGATTGCACGGCGATTGTCATGCCGGCAACGTGCTGTGGACCGACGCCGGGCCGCATTTTGTCGATCTCGACGACGCGCGCATGGGGCCCGCGGTGCAGGATCTGTGGATGTGCCTGTCGGGTGATCGCCACGCGCAGCAGATCCAGCTGGCGGCGCTGCTGGCGGGTTACGGCGAATTCCGCGAGTTCGATCCGGCGGAGCTGGCGCTGATCGAGGTCTTGCGCACGCTGCGCATGGTGCATTACGCCGGCTGGCTGGCGCGGCGCTGGGACGACCCGGCGTTTCCTGCGAGTTTTCCCTTCTTCAACACCCAGCGCTACTGGCAGGATCATGTGCTGGCGCTGCGCGAGCAGGCGGCGGCGCTCGATGAGCCGCCGTTGCAATGGCAGGGGTGAAGTACATGCTGCAGCAGATCCTGGTGACTGCCGTACTGGCGTACGCGGCAGTGGTGCTGCTGGTTTGGCTGACGCAGGACCGGCTGATTTATTTTCCGCATGTCGGCGGTGCTGCGGTGGCGACGCCGCTGGCGATGAAACTGCCGTTCGAGGACGTGCGCATCACGACCGGGGACGGCGAGACGCTGGCGGCGTGGTGGGTGCCCGCTGCGCCGGCGCGCGGCGCCGTGCTGCTGCTGCATGGCAACGCCGGCAGCATCGCCGACCGCATCGGGTACCTGCCGCATTTCAATGCCATGGGCTACGCCGTGCTGCTGGTGGATTACCGCGGCTACGGCGCAAGTACCGGCAAACCTTCGGAAGCCGGCACTTATCGCGATGCCGATGCGGCATGGCGCTGGTTGACGACACAGCAGCAGTTGCAGTCCGCGGACATTGTCGTGGCCGGCGAATCGCTGGGCGGTGCGGTGGCGGCGGAGCTGGCTGCGCGCGTGCAGCCGCGGGCGCTGCTGCTGGTTTCAACGTTTACTTCGGCAACGGATCTCGGCAGCGAAATCTATCCCTGGCTGCCGGTGCGCTGGATCAGCCGCTACCGCTATGACACGCTGGCACATCTGCAAAAATTCAGGGGCGCGGTGCTGGTGGCGCACAGCCGGGATGACGAGATCGTGCCGTTTGCGCATGGTGAGCGGTTGTATGCGGCGGCGACCGGCGTGCGCTCATTTCTGGAAATGCGCGGCGGGCATAATGACAGTTACCTGTTTTCGCGCCCCGCGTGGGTGCAGGCCGTGGGTGATTTTCTGAGGCATCACGGATCGTCACTATAAATATGTAATCTGTTGTTTTAATTGAAAAAATGAAAAGCGACCTGAAAATAGGCATTGCCCTGGGTTCCGGTTCGGCGCGCGGCTGGTCGCACATCGGCGTGCTGCGGGCGCTGGAGAAAGCCGGCATCAAGCCGCAGATCGTCTGCGGCTCCTCGATCGGCGCGCTGGTCGGCGCGGCCTATGCGGACGGGGATCTGGATGCGCTGGAAGACTGGGTTACCGAGCTGACCTGGCGCAAGGTGCTCGGGTTTTTCGACATCAGTTTCAACGGCGGTTTTCTGAAGGGTACCAGGCTGATTGCTTTTTTGCGCGACAACCTGCTGGACAAGCGGGTGGAGGATCTGGCGCTGCCCTTTGCTGCAGTGGCCACCGACCTGCGCAGCGGTCGCGAGATCTGGCTGCGTGAAGGTTCCGCCGCTGATGTGGTGCGGGCGTCGATTGCGACACCGGGGCTGTTCACGCCCTGCGAAATCGACGGCCGGCTGCTGGTCGATGGCGCGCTGGTGAATCCGGTGCCGGTATCACTGTGCCGGGCGATGGGTGCCGATTTCGTCATCGGCGTCGATCTGGGTTCCGGACGGGGCGGCAGTCAGGTGCGCGGTCAGTCCGGTGACCGCCAGCCGAACATGATCGAAGTGATCGCGGAAAGTATCAACATCATGCAGGTGCGTATCGCACGCAGCCGGCTCGCCGGCGAGCCGGCGGATGTGCTGATTGCGCCGCGGCTGGGCAACATGGGAATTCTCGATTACCACCGCGCTGAGGAATCGATCAAGGAAGGGCGCGCGGCGGTGGAATTGATGCTGCCGCAGATCCGGCAGTTGCTGGGCGAGTGAGAGCCGGCAGGCGGCTGTTCAGGCCAGCCCGAGCGCGTCCCTGGCATACCGGAGCAGGGTTTCCGGCTTGACCGGTTTGTTCAGGTAACCGGAGGCACCGTAGGCCAGTGCGGCGACGATGTCGTCGCGCTCGGCGCGTGCGGTGACCACGATGATCGGCGTGTCCTTGAATTGCGGATGCTCGTGCAGTTTGCCGAGCACGTCGAGTCCGACGGCGTCGGCCAGTTCCACGTCCATGATGATCAGATCCGGCGGTGATTTTCCCAGTGCCGTGATGATTTCCGCCTTGCTGCCCGCGCCGCGGACATCGAACCCGCCCTGCATCAGGCCGCGCGCAGCCACCAGCGCTTCGGCTTCGTGGCTGTCGATGACCAGCACGACATGCTTGTTGCCGCCGCTGCGCGGGGCGATCGGCTTGCCGGGGCGGTTCAGTATGCTGATCTGGTAGCCGGCTTTGAGACGGCGCGCGCCGGATAGCGTGCCCTCGGCCTGTTTGAACTGCTGCAGCGTCGGTTCCTTGGGGCGCTCACTGAGGAAATCCTCCAGATCACCGGTTTTCGCCTGAGTCCTGCCTGCCGCGGCACGCAACGTTTCGATATAGCCCTCCGCCGCCAGTGCCGCCAGCGCGGCATCGATGTCGCCGGCACGGGGGAACAGGGTCTTCAGTGCTTCCGCAGTCGCCTGTTTGCCGACGGCGGCAAGCAAGCCCTTTATGCCGGGTTTCAGCACACCGGGTTTGGCGGCCAGTTCGGCGACGCCTTTGGCGGTGGTGCAATATGCGGTTTTATCATTCATTTCAGCAGTTTACGCTAGTTTACCGGCAACATGATCGGCGATGGCCAGTGAGGCCGTCAACCCTGGCGATTCGATGCCGAACAAATTCACCAGACCGGATATGCCGTGATCGCGCGGTCCGCTGATCACGAAATCCTGCACCGGTTCTCCGGGCCCGGTGATCCGCGGCCGGATCCCGGTGTAGCCGGGTTGCAGCGTGCCGTCGGCGAGGTCGGGGTAGTAGCGGCGGATGGCTTCGTAAAACGCCGGTTCGCGGCTCTCGTCAAAGCGGTAATCAATGCGGTCTATCCAGCCGAAATCCGGGCCGAATTTGACCTGGCCGCCGAGATCGATGGTGACATGCACGCCGAGCCAGTCGGCGCGGGTGACCGGATAGACCAGGTGATTGAACGGGGATTTGCCGGTGAGCGTGTAGTAATGCCCGATGGCGTAATACGTCGGCGGAATAACCGACGCAGGAATGCCGCGGATGCTGCGCGCGACTGCAGGGGCTTGCAGTCCGGCGGCATTGATGAGCGTGCGGCAGCGGATGTTCATGGGCTCGGCACCGCCGACATGCAAAGCGATGCCGTCGTCGTCGACCGCGCCGGAGACGACCGGGCTGGCCAGCGCGAGTGCCGCGCCATGCGATTCGGCGTCGCCGAGGTAGGCGAGCATCAGGCCGTGACTGTCGATGATGCCGGTGGACGGTGAATAAAACCCGGCGGCGGCGCGGACGTTCGGTTCCAGTTCCGCGAGCTCGTCGCGGGACAGCAGCCGCAGATCGTCCACACCGTTGATTTTTGCCTGCGCCATGTACTGGTGCATGGCTGGCACCTGCGCGTCTTCGCAGGCGACGACGACTTTGCCGATATTGCGGTGCTTCACGTCATGTTCGGCGCAATAGCGGTAGAGCGCCTGCTTGCCGGGCACGCACAACTGCGCCTTCAGCGATCCGGAAGCGTAGTAGATGCCGGCGTGGATGACTTCCGAGTTGCGGGCGCTGGTGTGGGTGCCGAAGGCTTCCTCGGCCTCCAGGATGACCACTTCCCGGCCGGCCAGCGCCATGCGGCGGGCGATGGCCAGGCCGACGACACCCGCGCCGATGACGACGCAGTCGAGTTGCTCACTCATGGGTAATTTGCAGTGACCTTGCGGAGAACCGCGCAGCGGCAAAGCCGCGAAGTGTACTTGAAATCCGCGGCGCATCGTAAACTCGGCGGCATGGATGTCTGGGATCCGCTGTTCATCGGCCGTTCACCGATGCTGGCGCCGCTGCGCACAGCAGCGGCGGGGCTGTGCGGCGCGGATTGGCCGTCTGTAGCGGCATTGCAGGACGCGGTGGATCGCGCCGGGGTGTGCGCCGGCTCCGGCCGGGCCTTGCGTCTGGCGCCGCCGGCACGATCCGGCCCGGATGCCGGCGCCTATGAAATGCGGGTGTTCGACCGGGGCGAGCTGGAGCTGCGCGAGCGTAACTGGCATGACCTGTTCAATGTGCTGGTGTGGCTGACGTTTCCGCGGGCGAAAGCGGCGCTGAATGCACGGCACTGTGCGGTGTTCGGGAATGACCGGCAAGGCCGGCGTGGCCCGGTGCGCGATGCGCTGACCCTGTTTGATGAAAGCGGCGTGATCGTGGTGTCGGCGGACGCGGCATTGCTGCAGATGATCCGCGAATTCCGGTGGCAGCCGTTGTTCTGGACGCATCGTGCCGCGGTCGTGCGCAACATGCGCTTCATGCTGTTCGGCCACGCGCTGTGCGAAAAAGCATTGGCGCCGTACAAGGGCATCACCGGCCGCGGGCTGCTGTTTGAAATCGACCGCGGGTTTCTGGAACTGCCGCTGCCGGAACAACTGGCGCAAATCGACATCCGCCTTGCCGCGCAAATCGCCGATCCGAAGGCGTTGCTGCGCACCGATCAGCTGGCGCCGCTGCCGGTGCTGGGCGTGCCGGGCTGGTGTGCGGATAACGAAAACGCGGCTTATTACGACGACCGGAGTTATTTCCGGCCGGGACGGCGGGTTACGTCTGTACAGCGCGCGTGAAAAAGGGCCGGGTGTGGAATACGCTCTTGCCGAATCGATGTCCCTGGTAAGCCAGGTGGCGTTTGAGCACGAAATCGAACAGCAGCGGATTGTACTGGCGGATGGCCGACAGCACTTTTGCCGCGGGCGCGGTGATGAAGCCCATCGCCATCATGTGATCGACCGAATACAGCGGCATGATGCCGGGCAGGGGATAGTCGGAGCCGTTGAACAGCCGGTGATGCCAGTCCGTGCGCTCAAGGATGCGTTGCAGCGCAGGTCCGGCGCGGTTGATCTGCGTGACTGCCGAGAGATCGCCGTGGAGCAGTTTTTCGTAGCGCGCATCGTCCATCAACCGGGCAAACAGTTCGAAACTGGCGAGGTAGGGGCCGTTGGCGCCACGGTCGATATCCTGATCCTCGCCCATGGTGGCGCAATGCGCGACAACGACGCGCACGCCGTGATCCAGCGCACGGCGCAACCGCAGCGGATTGCCGAGCGACTGGCGGTCGCCGACATGCACGGCGCGTTCCATGCCGCCGTGGGTGATCAGCGGCAGACCGGTGCGGGCAAGCGCCGCGTAAAAAGCGTCGCAGCGCGCCGATGCCGGATCGATGTTCATCGCCGCCGGCAGCCATTTCACGGCGCGGGCGCCGTGGCGGAGGGCATGCTCCAGCGCATCCAGCGCATCGCGGCGCCAGGGATGGATCGAGGCGACCCACTCGAACACGCCGGGGTGCGCCTGTGCGGTGCGCTGGGCATAGGAGTCGGGTATGTGGAACGACGAGTGCTCCGGTGTCGCCGCGCCGGACTGATCGCGGGCGTGGTCAAAGGCCAGCAGCATCAGTTTGCAGCCGGGGCGCAGGCCGTCGAGCAGATTGTGCATGCGCTCAATGTAGCTGGCATCGACGCGCCCCGGCGCGTCGTGGGCGCAACCGGCGTTCAGGTAGAACAGGCGTTGCGCAAATTCAACCGGATGCAACACGCTTTGCATGCGCGGGTTGATCCAGGCACCGTTCTCCGCATCGCCGATTCCGGCGAGATGGGCATGGCAATCCCAGACCTGCGCGGCGTCGATGCCGTCCCAGGCGGCAGTCACCAGTTCATGTCCGGCCAGTGCGCGCGGCAGCGTGGACAGGCAGGGATTGGCCATGCCCTGTTCCGGCCACCAGCGCCATGCCGCGGCGCCGGCCAGAGCGGTGGCTCCGGCGCCGGCCAGCAGGAGGTTGCGCCGCATCGTGCGCGTGATCGGCATGCCGCTATGATAGGGCCGCCGACGCGATCAGGCCTCGTTTGATAACATGGCGCTGCGTTTAAATATTTATTCAATTAAAACAACAAGTTACATATTTTTGTGCGGGCAAACCGGCACTTGAACTTGCCTGTTCCGCCCGCATCTAACGCTGCGTCATCAACCAACCGGGGGTTTGAAAATCCATGAAACGCGTTTTCCTGCTGATCGTCACCAACTTCGCGATACTCGCGGTGCTGAGCGTGACCATGCAGTTGCTGGGCATCGACAGTGCGCTCGAAAATGAAACCGGCCTGAACCTGCAGGGACTGCTGGTGTTTGCCGCGATTTTCGGTTTTGGCGGCGCATTCATTTCGCTGCTGATCTCGAAGTGGATGGCCAAAAGGGCGACCGGTGCACAGGTGATCGAAGTGCCGGCGAATACCACCGAGCGCTGGCTGGTGGATACCGTCAAGCGCCAGGCCGATCGCGCCGGCATCGGCATGCCGGAAGTCGCCATTTACGACGCGCCCGATGTCAATGCGTTTGCCACCGGCTGGAACCGCAACGCTGCGCTGGTCGCCGTCAGCACCGGCTTGCTCAACAATATGTCGCAGGACGAGGCGGAGGCGGTGCTGGGTCATGAAATCAGCCACGTCGCCAACGGCGACATGGTGACCCTGACGCTGGTCCAGGGCGTGGTGAACACGTTCGTGATTTTCTTCTCGCGCGTGATCGGGTTCTTCGTGGACCGCGTGCTGCTGAGAAACGAACGAGGGCAGGGTATAGGATTTTTTGTCGCGACTTTTGTTGCGCAAATGGTGCTCGGCGTGCTGGCAAGCATGGTGGTGGCCTGGGTCAGCCGCCAGCGCGAATACCGCGCCGATGCCGGAGGCGCATCACTGGCCGGCCGCCAGAAAATGATCGCCGCGCTGGAGCGCCTGAAGATGAACCACGAGCAGACTGCACTGCCGGCGCAGATGTCGGCGTTCGGGATTTCCGGCGGCGGCGGATTGATGAGTTTGTTCATGACGCATCCGCCGCTGGATGAGCGGATTGCGGCATTGCGCGCGGCGCCGTAAACAGCGGTTCCGTACGTCAAAAAGCCCGCGCTTCGGCGCGGGCTTTTTTATGTGCAGATGGTTGCGGTTTTGTTACGGCCGCAGCAGCGGGTCGCGCACCGCGCCGGTGATGTTCAGATTGCCCCGCGCCACCACCAGTCCTTTCGATCCGAGTTCGGCGCTGATGCGCCCGGACAGCGCACTGTCGCTGCCGATGGCAAGGTTGCCGTTGGCGTTGAGCGGGCCGGAGGACAACTGCAGTTGCCTGTAAACGTAGCGTCCGTCTCCGTAGCTGACGGCGCCGCTCAGCGTGTCGAATCTGGTTTTGCCACCGCGGGTGCCGCTGGCGGTAGGCGACTGGATGGCGCGTACCATATCGACATTGTTCAGCTCGCCGATGTTGACCAGGAAAGTGGCTTCGGCGCGCGCAGTGTCAAACAGATCCTTCAGTGTGGTGCCGCGCAGCGCGTAGCTGCCGTTGGCGGTGAGCGCGCCCGTGGCGGAGAAAACGCTGGTGTAGGCGGGCATCAGATCCTGCAAGCGTCCGTTTTCAAGATTGAATTCGCCTTCCACGCTGATGCCGCTGCTCCAGTTGGCCTTCAGCGCGCCCTTGACGCGGCCGTTGCCCAAACGGCCCTCCAGCGCAGTGACGGTGGCCTGCTGCCGGTCCACGGTGGCGGTAACCGTCAGGTCGCTGAATTTGAGTGCAGGACCGACCGGCGGTTGCCACTCGCGTGCTTCCACGGTGACGGCCGCGCCGGCGTCCTTGGGGGTGATATCCACCGTCATCTTGCCGTCGCTGAGCCGTGCTTTTTGCGTGGCGCCATCGCGGCCGAACGATATATTGGCTTCAAACATCGGCACCTCGAACGGCACGCCGCTCAGTTTCACGCCGGTCATGCGCAACTGGCGTATCTGCAGCGCGGCGCTGCCGGAGCCCTTTGCCAGCGCCGGCAGCAGATCCAGGCCCGCGGCTTCAATGGTGACGGCATTGGCCGTCATGGTGTCGAAGTTGCGTTCGCCCAGCAGCAGGCTCCACGGCATCATCGGGATGGATACCGTGTCGGCCTTGATCAGCTGTCCGTTGCCGATGGCAATTTTTTCGATGCGCAGCACCTGTTCCGGATATACCGTGTAGCGCATGTTGGAGATATGCACCGGCTGCTTCAGCCGCTCCGCCACTAATGCCTGTACTGCCGGCACATATCCTGCCAGCGGCATCAGTTGCAGTGTCATCAGACCGCCGATCAGCAGCACGGCGAGGCCGGCCACCGCGATGACTGATTTGTTGCGCGGTTTTTTCTCGGCGCGGAAGGTTGACGCTGCATCGCGCGCATCCGCTTCCGTGTGCAGCTTGCGGTCGGCTGCTGCTGCTTTGGCGCGCTCCTGGGCTTCGGTACGGTAACGGGCATCCGCCTCGACTTCGGCGCGGGCGCGGGCGCGCAGTTCCTCTTCGACGCGCGCTTTGACGTTTTTCTCCGCACTTTCACGCAGCGTCTGTTCCTGCACCACGCGCGCCACGGCTTCGGTCTTGGCGCGCATCTCGGCCTGCGCGCGCGCCTGACGCTCGGCTTCGACTTGCGCATTGGCTTTGGCAACCGCGGCTTCGGCCATCTTGGCGCGGTATTCCGCTTCCTCACGGGCCTGCTTGCTCTGTGCGCTCTCGCTGCCTGCGGACGCCTCGCGTGCAAGGCGTTCGGCGTCCTCGCGGGCTTTCTGGGCGATGGCGAGCTGTTGCTCGGCTTCGTCGCGCGCCTTGCGCTCCGCGATGATGCGCGCCGCGATTTCAGCCTGTGATTTTTTCTCGGCTTCCTCACGCTTCTTGCGTTCCGTTTCCATGACGGATTCGACTTCGGCGCGTGCTTTGATTTCGGCTTCTGCCTGCGCCTTGCGGATGGCTTCTTCACGCAGTTCACGCTCCGCGGAAACCTTGGCTTCGGCTTCCTCGCGCGCGCGGCGTTCCACGGCGATCTGACCTTCCATTTCCTCGCGGACGCGTTTTTCCGTCGCAGCCCTGCTTTCCGCCTCGGCCGACGCCTGCCGTGCCTGTTCGCGCAGTGCGATCAGTTCGGCATTGGCCTTGGCATCCGCTTCAGCGCGGGCTTTGCGCTCTGCTTCCTCGATGGCTCTGCGTTTTTCTTCTTCGCGAGCGCGGGCTTCGGCTTCGGCTTTTGCCCTGGCCTCTGCGGCAACGCGGGCTTCGGCTTCGGCGCGGGCCCTGGCTTTGGCTTCCTCCAGCGCTTTCATCGCGGTTTCGGCGCGGGCGACTGAATCGGGGTCGGAAGCCTGGCCGGGCGCATTCTGAGCCTGCGCTTTCGCGCGTGCGGCTTCTTCGGCCATCTGGCGCGCCTGGGTAATGGCGTCTTCGGCTGCCTTGGCGCGGGCCTGTGCTTCCTCAAGGGCCTTGCGCTCCGCTTCAAGGCGGGTCTTGATTTCTGCCTCCATCCGGGTGCGTGCTTCGGCTTCCCGCTTGGCGGATTCCTGGGCGCGGGCCAGTGCTTCGGCCATGGCTTTCATCTGTGCTTCAAGAGCAACGCGTGCCCTGGTTTCGGCCGCGGCGTGCGCATTGGCTTCAATTTCCGCCTTGGCCTGGGCCTCAGCCTCGGCCTTGGCCTTGGCTTCCGCGCTGGCCTTGGCCTGTGCTTCCGCTTTGGCGCGCATCTCGGCCTGAGCCCGCATTTTTGCTTCGGCTTCAGCTTTGGTATTGGCTTCCTGCGCCGCCTTCAGCCGTGCTTCCGCAGCGGCTTTGGCTTGCGCGTTTACTGCGGAACCTGCCTCGGATTCAGCTCTGGCTTTGGCTGCGGCCGCGGCTTTGGCCAGTGCGTCGGCTTTGACCTTGGCCTCTGATTCGGCTTTGGCGCGCGCATCCGCCGCTGCCCGCGCCTGCGCCTCGGCCTGCTGGCGTGCCTTGGCTTCCATGGCGGCCTTGGCGGCGGCCTGCGCGCGGGCCTTGGCCTGCGCTTCTTTCTGCTTGCGTTCTTCCGCCTCGGCATTGATTTTCGCGACGGCATCGGCGGACGTGAAGTCGAGATCCATTTCCTCGTCAGCCACCGGTGCCGGTGCGGCAGGTTTGGCGGCAGGGCGTTCCGCCGGCGCCGAGAACACCTTGACGTAGCCGGACTTGGTCAGCTCTTCGAGAATGCCTTCGACATCCTTGGCCTCGAGTTTTATTTTTGCCACCAACTCGGCCACCGTGGACTTGCCATCGACCGCCATGAAAATGTTTCCGGAATTGCGGTCCACCTTTGCGGTCTTGTTCTTGAAATCAAGAACGCCTTTGGTGGTCTTGGCGTAAACGGTTTGCGGATGCATGGCGATAACACCGTGATTTATTTGACAGTTTTTCGGCCGCAAAGCCCTGAGGGCGTCACGGTTTTTCGGGACCGAATGCTGCACGGAAATTAATCCGCAACGGCATTGCAACAGCCGAAACATTATAGTTACTATACCGCGCTGAGCAAAAGGCCGGGAAAAGCCCAAAAAGCTCAAATTGAAGGGGGTTCGGTAATGTTGGACTATCGCAGCTCCAGATATGACGTGACCAACCTGGTGGATACCACCAATGCGGGGTCCGTTTCCTTTCAGGTCGCGCAGATATTCGGAGACCTGTACCAGCGCGAATTTCCTGCAGACATGCTGCGTGTTTTTGCGGACATCGGACGCCTGTACCGCGGCGAATTCCCCGGCTACCATGCCTGCGAAACCGGCTATCACGACATCCAGCATATCCTTGAAGTAACGCTGGCCATGTCACGTCTGATGGATGGCTGCGTGCGGGTGGTGGGGCCGGCAGTCATGAATGAGCACCTGTTCCGGCTCGGAATAGTCAGCGCGCTGCTTCATGACATCGGCTACCTGCGCCGGCTCGACGATACCGAAAAAAAGCACGGCGCCGAATATACCCGGACGCATGTCAGTCGCGGCGCGGATTTCATGGCCTGGTATCTGCCTTCAGTAGGACTGGCGGATCTGGCGGACGCGGCGGCCAGAGTCGTCCATTTCACGGGTTATGAGATTCCCGTCAGCCAGATCCAGATTGAACCGCAATACCGCATGGTCGGAAACCTGCTGGGCAGTGCGGATATCCTGGCGCAGATGGCGGATCGCTGTTATCTCGAGAAATGCCGCGACCGTCTGTACCCTGAATTCGTGCTGGGTGGCATCGCCCGCCAGACCGATGAGCAGGGGGGCGAGAAAATCATGTTTGCCTCGCCCGCCGACCTGATTTTCAAGACACCGGTATTTTTCAAAGGCGCGCACAAGCGGCTTGAAGAAGATCTCGGCGGGGTCTATCGCTATGTCGATAAGCACTTCAAGGGCGATAACCTGTATTACAACGAGACGCGCAAGAACATCGACTACGCCAGCGCGATTGCCGATTCCGGCGACATCTCGCTGTTGCGCCGCCATCTGCCGGATTACAAGCCGGGCGAGGCGGTTTAACCGGTCTGCTGGCGACTCAGCGGACTGACGCTCGCGATATTTGTCCGCCGTCAGGCAACCTTCAGCAGTATTTTCCCGACATGCCGGCTGGATTCCATCAGCGCATGCGCTTGCGCGGCTTCCGCCAAGGGCAGCGCGCCGTGGGTGACCGGCCGGATTTTTCCGCTGGCGATGTGCGGCCACACCTGTGCCTCCAGTTCGCGCGCAATGCGCGCCTTGAAGGCATCAGGTCGGGTGCGCAGCGTTGACCCGGTGTAGGTCAGCCGCTTGAGCATCACCGGCATCAGATTGATCTCGACCTTCGATCCGGCGCCGAAGGCCAGCTGGATGATGCGGGCGTCGTGGCTGGCCGCCTTGAAATTCTTCTCGATGTTCGGTCCGCCGACAATGTCGAGGATCACGTTGGCGCCGCCCTCAGCACGTACTGCCTCGACGAAATCTTCCGTCCGGTAATCGATGACGCGATCCGCGCCGAGATCGCTGCAAACGGCGCAGCGCGCGGCCGGGCTGTCGGTGGCGATGACTTTTGCGCCAAACGCCTTGCCCAGCTGGATGCAGGTGGTGCCGATGCCGCCGGCGCCGCCATGCACCAGAAAGGTTTCTCCGGCTTTCAGGCCGGCGCCGATGAACACATTGCTCCAGACGGTGAAAAAGGTTTCGGGCAGGCCGGCGGCATCCAGCATGCTGATGCCCTGCGGCACCGGCAGACAATGCGTCGCATCGGCGGCGACATATTCCGCATAACCGCCGCCATTGGTCAGTGCAACGACCTTGTCGCCAACGGCCCAGCGCTGCACTTTTGCTCCCATGGCGACGATTTCCCCGGAGACTTCCAGGCCGGGCAGATCCGAGGCGCCGGCCGGCGCCGGGTACAAACCCTTGCGCTGCATGATATCGGGGCCGTTGATGCCGGCCGCTGCAACCCTGATCAGTACTTCATGGTCTTTGGTCGCGGGCAGCGGGCGCTCCACCGGTTTCAGGACTTCGGGGCCGCCGGGTGCGGAAATTTCAACGGCTCTCATTGTGGCGGGCAGTGCGTTATTCATGGCGTTTCCTGGCTTGTTTTCGTGGCTTGTTTGCGTGACTCATTTGCTGGTTTCGCGATATCTGCGTATGCGTTCCTTGAGACCCGGCGTGCTCACCGAGCGGGCCAGTTCGGCCATATCCTCGGCGCGGCTGTCAGTCACCGTGCGGCGATGCAATGCGGCGGCGGCCGCCGGAGTCAGTGTTTCAGCAGTCGTCTGCGCGCCGGTGATGATGTCGGGCCAGTCGTTCTGCGGCGCCACGCCGGTCAGAAAGCCGATGGCCAGGGCTTCTTCGGCGGCAAAGGTGCGCGAGTTCGCCAGGATGTCGCGCGCCTTGTCGGCGCCAATGCGATGGACGAGGCGGCGCGTGCCGAGCGCGACGCCAAAGTGCAGGCCCGGCAGGCGGAAAGTGGTGTCCGGCGCGGCGATCCGCAAACCGCAACCGGCGATGATGTCGGCGCCTGCGCCGAATACGCGGCCCTGCGCCAGCGCCAGCGTCTCAAAGGGGGCGTGATACAGGGCCTGGAGCAGTATTTCAATGCGGATGAAACGCAGCGCGAGATCGCTTTCGCCGTGCGTCTGCAGATCGGTGAAGTCGAATCCCGCGCAAAAATGCGGGCCCGCACCCTCGATGATCAGCAGGCGCGTGCCGTCAGTCGCGGCATATTCGATGGCGTCGAGCAGCGCTTCAACCAGGGAAGCCGAGAGCGCATTGGCTTTCTGCGGCCGGTGTAGCGTCAGTCGTGTGACCTGGTTATCGTGCTTGCGCAGCAGTTCATCGCTCATGGTGCGCTCCCCAAACTTTAGCCACAGAGGTCACAGAGTTCACAGAGAAAGACAAAGCGAAAAGGATGGAGCGGATATTTGATGGGAGTCCGGCACGCAAGCACTGCCAGGCCGTCTTTGTTTTTGTCTGTTCAAGGTGTTCTCTGTGAACTCTGTGATCTCTGTGGCTGAATTGTTGTTCAGCTTTGTATCGTCGCGCGGATTTCCGCTGAGCGATCCCAGACGTTCGGCATTTGCGCGCTTGAATACCCGGACACAAAAGGTTTGTCGATGCCGGTGGCCGGATCGAACACATGACGCTTGACCGCACCGATGTTGGCGCCATAGACGTGAATGCTGATCGACACGCGGTCGTCATAGGCGTTGGCGACTTCATGGATGTCGCCGACGGTCGGCGACACGTGATCGATATCGCCCGGCAGCAGGCGCGCAGTTTCGCTGGTGGCCATCGGTTTGCCGGCAGCGGATCGTTCAAAGCGGCGGCACGATTCCGCGCCGCGCATCATGCCGACCATGCCCCACACCGTGTGGTCATGCACCGGTGTTTTCTGTCCCGGTCCCCAGACGAAACTGACCACCGAAAACCGCTCCAGCGGATCGCAATGCAGCAGGTATTGCCGGTAATACTGCGGGTGCGGCTGCGCGCATTCGTCCGGCAGCCAGTCATCGTGTTTGATCAATTCTCCCAGCAGCTTGCTGCCGGCATCCAGCATGATTTTTTCGTCGCCGCCGTTTTTTTCGGCCAAGCGGGTGAACTCAGCAATGAAATGACGAAAGCGTGCGGTGTTTTTCATGATGTGGCTTTCAGTGTGGACAGGACTTCGCCGGTATGCGCCCCCAGCGCGGGCGGCGCCCGGCGCACACCCAGGCGCTGTCCGGATACGCGCTGCGGCGAAATGACGGTTTTGCTGGCGACGCCGTTGGGCAGCATGATGTCCTCGACCCATTGCATGTGTGCGACCTGCGGATCGGCAAGCACCTGCGAGTAGGAATACAGCGGCGCGCAGGGCACGCCGCCCGCATTCAGGCGCGCCAGCAAATCGCCGGCATCATATTTGATGAACTCGGATTCGAGCAGCTCGCGCAGGGTATCCTGGTGCTGCGCGCGCAATGTCGGGGAGGCAAAGCGCGGATCCCGCGCCAGGTCGTCGCGTGCGATGGCGGCGCAGGCCGCTGCCCACAGCTTGTCGGTGCCGGCGGCCAGCGCAAAATAGCCGTTGCGGCAGCAGAATGCGGCGTACGGTGCATTCAGCGGATGCGCGGAACCCAGGCGTACCGGATCGCGGCCGGTGGCGAACAGTTCACTGGTCTGCAGGTTGGCGATGCCCAGCATGCTGCCGAGCATGGAGACGTCGATATGGTCGCCCTGGCTGGTGGCGCGCGCCTTGTGCAGCGCCGCGGTGACGCTGAATGCGGCGTAGAGGCCGGCGGAGAAATCCGCAATCGGGATGCCGCATTTGGCGGGCGGGCCGTCGCGCTCGCCGGTGACGCTCATCACGCCGCTCATCGCCTGTATGGTCATGTCGAAGCCGCCCTCGGCGGCGCGCGGCCCCGTCTGGCCGAAGGCCGACACCGAACAATAGACGAGGGCGGGATGATTTTTGGCCAGCGTCGCGTAATCGAGACCGAACCTGGCCATCACGCCGGGACGGAAATTTTCCAGAAGGATGTCCGCGGATTGCACCAGTTTGCGTGCCGTGGCGCGATCGGCATCCGTCTTGAGATCGAGCACGACCGAGCGCTTGTTGCGGTTGACCGAAGCAAAATACTGGCTGTAGCCGTCGAGGATCGGCGGCCACTGGCGCATCAGGTCGCCTTCGGGTGATTCAACCTTGATGACATCGGCGCCCATGTCGGCGAGCAGGCAGCCCGCGAAAGGCCCCGCCAGTACCTGGCAGAACTCGACGACGCGTACACCCTGTAACGGCAGCATGTGGATTTAAATGCGATGTGAGAAACAGCGTGGCGCGTGAAGGATTTCGTGACGCGACGCGAGCCCTATGCTAGCACGATGGGCGGTGTGCCGGATTCAACCGTTGACTGCAGCCGAGAATTTTTTTCCTGCGTCCAGTTCGGACAGGACGCGCTGTTCATCCGGCGTGATCGGTGCGGCCGGATGCGCGAGCGTGGCGTCGAATCTGAATCCGGTGTGCGCGGCAATGTGTTCCACGGTCGTCGCCGGATGATGCGTTTCGAGCGCAAAGCGCGAACCTGCCCGTGGTTGCCGCGTGAATACCGCCAGCGGCGTGACCAGCGCGGTCATGTTGCCGGCTGCCGTGACGAAGTCAAGTTTTTCGACCAACGCCCGCGGCGTGTGGTCGGTGCGCCAGGTCACGACGCGCTTTGCGGTCGGCAGCATCACCGCCGCGCCGCCGCCACCGGGCAGGCGCACGGTCGGATTTTCCCAGGAACCGATCACCGACACGTTGGTGCGGCCTTCGGCGTCGATCTGCGCACAGCCGAGAAAAACCAGATCGAGTCCGCCGCGCGCGCACAGGTCGTAAAAATCCTGGTTGGCGAAAATCGCCGGCGAGCCATGAACAATCGCGGGATCGCTGCTGGAGAGCGGTATGGTCACCGGTTGCGGTTCGACGCCGCCGGCAACGTTGATGTACGTGAAATCGAATTCGTAGGCGCGCTTGGCGAGCAGGCAGGCCAGCATCGGCAAGGTTGAATTGACGCCGCTGAAGGTGATTTCGCCGGCGCGGATCTGCCGCGCGAGATTGACGACGATGAAGGAGAAAGGCGTCCAGCTCATGAGATTGGCGATCAGGTGCGTGACATCGACAGATAAACAATGGCGGCGACGATGATGACGGCGCCGCCGACCATGCGCCGCGTCAGCGGCTCGCCGCGCAGGAACAGCGCGCTGATGCCCACGGTGACCAGCGGATAGGCGGCAATGATGGGGGCGACGGTCGATACCGGGGCGATGGCCAGCGCGGCATACATCAGCAGCATCGCGCCGCCGTTGAGGATGCCGGTCGCGCCGAACCACAGCACACTGTGCAACGCCGGTGCGGTGCGCGGCGCATGGCGCCACCGGTCGGCGCCGATGACCGTGGCGGACGAAACGACATAGCCGATGACGCCGGCCGCAAACGGATTGGGCCACAGCAGCAGGCCGGCCTTGGCGCCGGCCTGGGCCAGGCCGCGCAGCACGGCGCCGGCAATCGGCCACAGCAGGGCCTTGCCGGTGTAGCCGGTGCGGATCGCGCCCGGCGTCCACGACAGCAGTGCAACACCCAGCGCCACGCCCGCCGCGGCGACGGCAGCCTGCGGCGGCACGCGCTCATCCAGAAACAGTCCGGCGGCGAGCAGCGCGAACAACGGCGCGGTGCCGGAGATGGCACTGGTCACGGTCGGCCCGAGTTCCTCGTTGGCGCGAAACGTCAGCAGCGTGACCATGGCCGGATAAACCATGCCGACGAGCGCAAAGATGATTGCGGCGCCGAGGTTGAAGGCCGACCATTCGATGGCAAACGGCGCCGCGGCCAGGAACAACACGGTCGCGGTCGGGATGCTGATCGCGGCGCCCGCGCGCGGATCCAGCGTGCGCAGGCCGACGCGCCCGGTCACCATGCCGATGCCAAAACACAGCGCGCTCAATGTGGCCAGCAGCAGGGCCATGGATTTATTTATAAACCATTGTTTTTATTTTGTATTTTATGATGCGTGCGGCGCGCATACCGCGTTACGACGGCCCAGGCGGCACGCTTCTGCGCGTAGCTGCGCGCCGCATGCGCCGGACTGGTCGATGGCAGACGCGCGAGCTGCAACGCCGGCATGTCCAGTCGCGGCTGTACTTGCACGCGAAAGCAACGCTCGGCCATTGCGCCGTTGAAAAACACATGCGTGATCCGGGGATGGGCGGAAAAGAAGCGCGGAAAATTGTTGGTGGTGATCGATGCGTCGTCGATGGCCGAGTCGAGGCTGCCTTTGCGCGCGCAGCAGGCGAGCACGTCCCACAGCGCGACGCCGGCTTTTTTCAGTTGTTGTGTGCGCCGGTCGTACGGCAATTCGGTGCCGGCGCCGAAGAGTTCGCCCATCAGTTTCCAGAATGCGTTGCGCGGATGCGCATAATATTGTTTTGCCCGTAAGGATTCTTCACCCGGCATGCTGCCGAGAATCAGCACGCGCGCCGACGCATCGGCGATCGGCGGGAAGCTGCGGATCAGGGGCATGTTGCGCCGCCGCCGGTTTCCGGCGCTTGCGCCAGATGTTTTTCCAGGACGCCGGGGGCATCCTGCATGTAGCGTTCCACCGCCGGATAGTCGATGGCGTAGTACGGATGCATCGAGCCGGGCCATGCCCCGCCGGGTACCACGGCTGCGGCTTCGACCATGAAGCCCGGCACCAGCGTCAGTTCCGGCTGCTCGCGCAACCGGTCGGTGGGTACCAGTTTTTCGGCGGTGATCAATACGCGCTTCGCTGCGCGGGTCAGCGGATGATCCCAGAACGGCGATCCATAGACGCGCGCGTTGCCTTCGGTATCGATTTCAGCGGCATGGATGACCGCGATGTCCGGATGGACGGCGGGAATGACATACACATCTTTGCCGGAGCCGTAGGGGTCACGCAGGGTCTGCCAGTGATTGATGCGCGCGAGTTCGCTGCCATGCACGCCGGCGACCGGCTGGAAGGGGATGCCGTAGGAGGCTGCACGCAGCCCGGCGACCAGCGTCATTCAGGCGTGTTCTTCGAGATGCGCTTCCTTGCGCTCGATGGCCTTGCGATACCAGCGCGCCAGGCCGAAGTTGCCTTCCATGGCGACGATGCCGGCGCGCACTTTGGCGACGGCGCCGGCGCGGCACAGCAGGTCGAGATCGTAGCCGGGCGAGGGCTTGATGATCTCAAGACCCCGTCGTTGCTGGCGCACCAGTTCGCGCACCAGTGCGAACGGCCCGCGATGCAGAAACACGCCGCCCAGGCCCAGCGTGGCGCCGTCGGGGATGCGTTGCGCGAGTTCACGAAGACTGATGATTTTCGGGCGGGATGCGGCCATGATGTGCTCCGGGACAGGGGATGCGCGAATTTTACACTCCGACCAGCATTCGGACTGCGTGGCGGATGATCGTCACGCGGTGCGATAATCTTTCGATGAGGAGAACAAGCATGTGCGGATTCATCCATTTCGCGATCGCTGGCCTGCTGTTGCTGGCCGGATTTGCGCAGGCGCAGGGCTGGCCGGTCAAACCGGTGCGCATGATCGTTGCCGTGCCGCCCGGCGGGCCGGCGGATACGCTGGCGCGGCTGGTCGGGCCGCGTCTGTCCGCGGCATTGGGGCAGACCGTGGTCATCGATAACCGGCCCGGCGCCAACGGCATCATTGCCTACGAAACGGCGGCGCGCGCCGTGCCGGACGGCTACACCTTCGTGCTGGTTGCCGCCGGGGTGGCGATCAATCCCAGCCTGTATCGCAATGTGCCGTACGATCCGGTCAGGGATTTTGCGCCCATCACGCTGGGCATAACGGTGCCGAACATTCTGGTGGTGCATCCTTCGGTGCCGGCGAAATCGGTGCAGGATCTGGTCGCGGTGGCCCAAGCGAAGCAGGGCGGTTTTGTGTTTGCGTCAGCCGGCAACGGCACATCGGGACATCTCGCGCTGGAGCTGTTCCGCTTGTCTTCAAAAACAGCGTTTGTCCATGTGCCGTACAAGGGCGGCGGACCGGCGCTGACGGAAACCATCGCCGGCCAGGTGCAGGCCTTGTTCAGCATTGCGCTGGCGGCAACGCCGCAGATCAAGGCCGGCAAGGTGCGCGCGCTGGCCATCACCAGTGCGCAGCGCTCGCCGGTGGCGCCCGAGTTACCGACTGTGGCTGAATCGGGTTTTCCCGGTTTTGAGGTGGTCGGCTGGTTCGGCTGGCTGGCGCCGGCGCAGACCGGCAAGGCGGTGGTCGGCAGGCTCAACCAGGAAATCGTCAGGACGCTGGGCATCCCCGAAGTCAGGGAGCGCCTGCTGAGCCTGAGCACGGTGCCGGTGGGCGACAGCCCGCAGGACTTCGCGCGCTTCATCCGCAGCGAGCGCGACAAGTGGGCCAAGGTCATCAAGGCCGCGAATATCGAGATTCAGTAACCGCCGGCCGTTCATTGGCCGGCCAGCAGAGGAACTGCATCATGAGCAAAGCCAAAGGCATACGCGAAGTTGCTTACGTGGATATCCGCGCCGGCGGCGGCGACGGGCACGCGCATCACGACGGAGCCGGTATTCATCCGCTGTCATATACCGATTGCGCCGGCGGCGGGCAGGTGGTCGTCGAACGCAACATCGCCTACGTCGGCAACATGCGCAATCCGCACGGCACGCTGATTTTCGACGTCGCCGACCCGAAGCATCCCAGGCTGTTGTCTGAAATCAACATGCCCAGGGGCACGCATTCGCACAAGGTGCGCGTGTCCGGCGACCTCATGCTGACCAACCGCGAAGTGCTGTCGGCGAAGAACGCCAAAGGCGAGGTACCGCCGGATGATTTTCACGGCGGACTGGGTATCTACGACGTGTCGAACCCGGCGAAGCCGAAGCTGATCACGCTGTGGCAGACCGACGACAGGCCCGGCGTCGAATACGCGCGCGGCGTGCACCGTTTCGATTTCGACGGTCGCTATGCCTATATTTCGCCGACGATGGACGGTTATCTCGGCAACATTGTGATGATTCTCGATCTCAAGGATCCGGCGCGGCCACAGGAAGTCGGGCGCTGGTGGATGCCGGGACAGCATATCGCTGGCGGCGAGCAGCCGACCTGGCGCGGCGCCGCGCACAAATGCCATCACCCGCTGCGCTACGGCAATCGGCTCTACACCAGCTACTGGCACGGCGGTTTTGTCATTCTCGATATCGACGACATGAGCAAGCCAAAGTTTGTCTCCGGTCTCGACTGGAGCCCGCCGTTTCCGTGGCCCACGCATACCGCGCTGCGCATTCCGTTCAAGATCGACAATCGCGATTTCCTGGTGGTGTCCGACGAGGACGTGGTGCGCCTGCCGGACTGCCCGCCGCATCCATCGGCGTTTCTGTGGGTGGTCGACATCACCGACGAAAAACATCCCGCGGTGATTTCCAGTTTTCAGCTGGAAGACATTCCGCCGGAGCAGCAGCCGTACGCGTCCGGCTGTCACCAGCCTTGCGAGAAAGTCACGGGCACCGAAATCCCGGTGGCGTGGTTCGCCCACGGCCTGCGCATCATCGACATCGCCCGCCCGCATGCGCCGAAGGAGGTCGCCTACTTTGTGCCCGACGTGCCGCAGGGTTCGGAGCGCGTGCAGAGCAATGATGTCACCGTGGATGACCGCGGCCTGATATACCTGCTCGACCGGGTGCGCGGTTTGCACATCCTCGAACGTACCTGAGCCGGTTGAATCAATAGGGAAACGACATGGCGTCCGGCGTATTTGATGATGTATTGATCCAGCACCTGTGGAGTACCGAGGAGCTGCGCGGCATTTTCAACGACCACAACCGCGTGCAGAAATGGTTTGATTTCGAGGCGGCGCTGGCGCTGGAGCAGGCGGCGCTGGGCATTATTCCCGGGGCGGCGGCTGATGAGATCGCCGCCAACGCCAAGATTTCCAAAATCGACATCCATGTCGTCGCCGCGGAGATCCGCCGCATCAAACATCCGCTGGTGCCCGCGGTGAAGGCGGTGCAGAAGCTGTGCAAACCGGAGCACGGCGAGTACATCCATTTCGGGCCGACCACGCAGGATGTACTCGACACCGCCACCATGCTGCAGATCAGGGACGCACACGTCATCTATCTGCGCGACCTGAAAGCCATCGGCAACGCACTGGTCAGATTGTGCGAGCAGCATCGCGACACGCCGATGGCCGGGCGCTCGCACGGCGTGCAGGCGCTGCCGATCACCTTCGGCCACAAGGCGGCGATCTGGCTGTCGGAAATGGGACGGAATTACGAGCGGCTGCGCCAGCTCGAGCCGCGCATGTTCGTCGGCGGCATGGTCGGCGCGGTGGGCACCCAGGCTTCGTTCGGGCCGCAGGCCAAAGAACTGGAAAAGCGCGTGATGCAGCGGCTGGGGCTGGGAGTTGCCGACATCAGCTGGCAGCCGGCGCGCGACCGTTTTGCCGAATACGTCAACGTGCTGGGGCTGATCGGCGCGACGCTGGCCAAGATTGCCAACGAGATCATCAATCTCGAACACACCGAGATCGGCGAACTCTACGAACCGTTCAGCGCGGGCAAGGTCGGCTCATCGACCATGCCGCACAAGCGCAATCCGTCAACCTGCGAAGCGGTGGTCGGCGTCAGCCGCGCGCTGCGCTACAACGTGGCCTTCATGCTGGAATCGATGCTGGTCGAGCACGAGCGCGACGGCTCGGCGTGGCGCGGCGAATGGAAGGCGCTGCCGGAGTCCTGCCTGATGGCCGGCGGCATGCTGGCGATGATGAAATACGTACTCGCCGATCTGCATGTCGATGTCGCGCAGATGCGCCGCAATCTCGACCGGCTCGGCGGATTCCTGCTGTCGGAGCGCGTGATGTTCGTGTTGTCGGACAAGGTGGGCAAGCAGACCGCGCATGATCTGGTCTATGAAGCTTCAATGCACGGCATCGAGAACGGCGTATCGTTTGAGCACGCGTTGCTGCAGAACGCGCAGGTCAAGGCGGCGCTGTCGGCGGATGAATTGAAAGCGGCGCTGGACCCGGTGACCTACACCGGGCGCGCGCCGGAGATTGTGGATGCAGTGGTTCAGCAGCAACGCGCCAGCGGCTGGCTGGATTCAGGGAATCGTTAAAAAGATAAATAAAAACAAATAATTACGTAATTTTTCAGGGTAAACCAACAGCATGAAAATCGCCATCCTCGATGACTATCAGGACGCGGCCCGCACGCTGGATTGTTTCAGCAAGCTGCAGGGGCACGATGTCCGGATCTGGAACGATCACACCAGGGATGTCGATACGCTCGTCGGGCGTCTGCGCGATGTCGAGGTGCTGGTGCCCATCCGCGAGCGCACTCCCTTGCGCGCGCCGTTGCTCGAGCGCTTGCCGAAACTCAGGCTCATCAGCCATCACAGCGTCTATCCGCATATCGACGTCGATGCCTGCACCCGGCAGGGCATCCTGCTGTGCGCCAATCTGCATCCGGGCAAGCCGTCGTATGCGACCGCGGAATTGACCTGGGGTCTGATCATTGCGGCGATGCGCAAAATTCCGCAGGAGGTCGCGGCGCTGAAAGCCGGACGCTGGCAATCGACGGTGGGGCGCGGGTTGCGCGGCAAAACGCTGGGCATCTACGGGTACGGCCGGATCGGCGCGGTGGTCGCCGGTTATGGCAAGGCATTCGGCATGAAAGTGCTGGTGTGGGCGCGCGAATCCTCGCTTGCCCGTGCGCGCGAGGACGGCTATGCAGCGGCGCGCAGCAAGGAGGATTTTTTTGAACAATGCGACGTGATTTCCCTGCACATGCGGCTGGTGGATGCCACGCGCGGCATTGTCACCGGGGCTGATCTGGCGCGGATGAAACCGACCGCGCTGATGGTCAACACCAGCCGCGCAGGATTGATCGCGCCGGGTGCGCTCGAACAGGCGCTGCGCGCCGGGCGTCCCGGACAGGCGGCGGTCGATGTGTTCGAGGAGGAGCCGGTGCTGAACGCGGCGCATCCGCTGCTGCAGCTCGACAATGCGTTATGTACGCCGCATATCGGTTATGTCGAACGTGACGGCTATGAATGGCTGTTCGGCGGCATATTCGACCAGATCCTGGCGTTTGCTGCCGGCAAGCCGGTGAACATGGTCAATCCGGATGCCTTGAAGCATGTTTGAAGCGCAGTGGGCGGCAATGTCATCACGTCAATAAGCAAAGCAAAGACAAAGAGGAGAAGCGGCGATGAAAAAAATATGGCCGGTTGCAGTGGCAGTCTTTGGTCTCGCTGGAATCGTGGCCGGCGATGCGGCCGCGCAGGGCGCTTCGTATCCGGCGCGCCCCGTGCGCTGGCTCGTGCCGTTTCCGCCGGGCGCATCCAATGACATTACAGCGCGGCTGCTGGCGCAGAAACTGTCGGAGACCCTCGGTCAGCAATTCGTCATCGACAATCGTCCGGGCGCCGGCGGCTCGATCGGTGCGCAGATCGCGGCGGAAGCAGCGCCTGACGGTTACACGCTGCTGCATGCCAATCCGGGGCCGAGCATCAATAACGTCATCATGCGACGCAAGCCGTCGTACCGGATGAATGATTTCGCGCCGGTGATGCTGATCGGTTACACCCCGCTGCTGATTCTGGCGAACCCGAAATTTGCTGCCGGCAACGGGCGTGAGCTGGTGGCTTACGCCAAAGCCAATCCCGGCAAGCTGACCTGGGCTTCGTCGGGCAACGGCAGCAGCCTGCACATCGGGCTGGCCCTGTTCGGCGCGGCGACCGGCCTCGATATCGTGCATGTGCCTTACAAAGGCTCGGCGGCGGCGCTGACGGACGTGATGAGCGGGCGTGTGGATGTGATGCATACCACCGTGGTCAGCGCCGAAGGGCATATCAAGGCGGGGCGGGTCAAGGTGCTGACGCTGGCGGCGCCCGCGCGTCAGGCGGTGCTGCCCCAGGTGCCGACACTGGCCGAAGAGGGCATCAGGAACGCGGAGGCGACGGTGTGGTTCGGCGTGCAGGTTCCGGCAAAAACACCGCGCGTAATCATCAACAAACTCAACGCCGAGATGAACAGCGTCATGCGGAGACCGGACGTGCAGGCGCGGCTGGATCAGTTGGGGCTGGTCAAAGTGGGCGGCACGCCTGAAGAGTTCGGAACATTCATGAAAAATGAGGCGGACAAGCTTGGCATGCTGATCAAGACCGGGCGCGTGGAGTTGATCGACTGAAGGCTGCGGCTGTTTGCCGCAGGTGCTGCCTAACTGCTTGTTACGTCTCGATAATTGATCGGCCGGTGGCTGTGGGCAGCGGCCGTCTTGTTGTTGTCGGAACCGGTTTGTGCCGCGGTACGGATGCGCTGAACCATGTCAGTCGTGCGCAAGCGCTGCACCATACACTGCCGCGCGGACTTGCGGGTCGTGCAATGAAATTCTGAGTGGCGCAATCCGGATTGCATCGCGCGTGAATGGCGTTGTGCGGCGCACAATACAAGAGTTAAAAAAGCTTTGTTTGACCCGGTGCTTCGTGTAAAGTCCGCTTCCGTAATATAGACATAAAAAGAGCAGGGTAATTGCAGGTACTGCCGTGATGGTCTGCAGTCAAAGCGCGGTGTGCGGCACACCGGATCGGGAGTGTGTGGTTGATCCCGGTATCTGTTTCCGAAATCTGGAGGGTGTTCAGTTGAAAATCAAGAATCAGGAAGATTTTTGGGCCGGGCTCATGTTCGTGGGGTTCGGACTGCTTGCCATATTTATTTCCAGGGATTATCCGTTTGGCACGGCGAGCCGCATGGGGCCGGGGTATTTTCCGTCTGTGCTGGGCGGGATCATGCTGGTGCTCGGCGCCATCGTGACTTTTCTGGCGCTCAGACCCGGCGAAAGTGAGAAGAAGATCACGCCGTTCGCGTGGAAGCCGATGATCATGCTGAGCGTGGGTTTTGTGGTGTTCGGCTGGGGGATAGACAACATCGGTTTCATTCCTTCGCTGTTTTTGCTGTCGGTGATTACCGCGGCCGCCGGGCAGACCTTCAAAGTCGTCGAAGTGCTGATCATGACCGTGTTGTTGATCGCAGGCGCTGTTGGCGTATTCATCTACGGCATTGATCTGCCGTTCCCGTTGTTCTGGTGGAGATAACATGGAAGCAACAATTATTGACAACCTGGCGCTGGGGTTTTCCACAGCGGTTTCGCCGGTCAATCTGATGTACTGTTTCATCGGCGTGGTGGTCGGCACGCTGATCGGCGTGCTGCCCGGAATCGGCCCGGTGGCTGCAGTGGCGATGCTGCTGCCGCTGACTTTCAACCTCGATGCGGTCGGCGCCATCATCATGCTGTCGGGCATTTATTACGGCACGCAGTATGGCGGCTCGACGACAGCCATTCTGGTGAACCTGCCGGGTGAATCGGCTTCGGTAGTGACCTGTATGGACGGCTACCAGATGGCACGCAAGGGGCGGGCCGGGCCTGCTCTTGCGATCGCCGCGATCGGTTCGTTCTTCGCCGGTACCGTGGGCACCATTCTGGTGGCGCTGCTTGGCCCGCCGCTCGCGGAAATCGCGCTGAAATTCGGCGCTCCCGAGTATTTCTCGCTGATGATCATGGCGCTGATCGCTGCGGCCGTACTGGCCCACGGCGGCATGCTGAAAACCATTTGCATGATCGTGCTCGGCCTGCTGGTCGGCATTGTCGGCACCGACGTCAATTCCGGCATGTCGCGTTTCACCTTCGGCGCCTCGGGCCTGGCTGACGGCCTGAGTTTCGTGGTGGTGGCGATGGGCCTGTTCGGTTTTGCCGAGATCCTGAGCAACCTCCAGGATAAAGCGGATACGGCGAACCGGGACATCCTGAACCAGAAGATCACCGGTCTGATGCCGACGATGGCGGACCTCAAGCTGTCCGCCGGCGCCATCCTGCGCGGCACGGCGGTCGGCGCGTTTTTCGGCACGCTGCCCGGCGGCGGTCCGACAATCAGCGCGTTCTCGGCTTATGCCGTTGAGAAGAAATGGGCCAAGAATCCGGAGAACTTCGGCAAGGGCGACATTCGCGGTGTCGCGGCGCCTGAGTCGGCCAACAATGCCGCCGTGCAGTGCGCCTTTATCACTACGCTGACCCTGGGCATACCCCACGGCGCGACCATGGCGCTGCTGCTGGGCGCGCTGACCATCCAGGGCATTGCGCCGGGACCGCAGGTCATGACCCAGCGTCCGGACCTGTTCTGGGGCCTGATCGCAAGCATGTGGATCGGCAATGCCATGCTGGTGATCCTGAACCTGCCGATGGTCGGCGTGTGGATCAAGCTGCTGAAGCTGCCGTACCGCTTCCTGTTCCCGGCGATCATGGTGTTCATGGCAATCGGCGTGTACAGCGTGAATAACCTGGACCTCGACATTTACATGACCATCCTGTTTGGCGTGCTGGGCTACATTTTCATGAAGCTCAAGTGCGAGCCCGCGCCGCTGATTCTGGCGTTCGTGCTGGGGCCGCTGATGGAGGAAAACCTGCGCCGCGCGCTGCTGATTTCGCGCGGTGACCCGACCGTGTTCATCACGCGGCCGATCAGCGCCGGGTTCCTGATCGCGACGGCGCTGCTGCTGGCCTTCATGATCGTGCCCGCGTTCCGCAAGAAGCGCGAGGAAGCGGTAGCAGAGTCAACTGCGCTATAGCCGCGCAGTAATGGCCATGTCGTAATAACAAAGCACGCGGCATCTTGCCGCGTGCTTTTTTTTAGGAGAACGAAGATGCATATCAAAAATACCATGACGACCTTGATCGCGGGCATGGTCCTGTGCGCGGTTGGCGGGCCGGCCCTTGCCGCTGCCGCGACACCATCCTATCCGACGAAGCCGGTCCGGCTGATCGTGGCATTCCCGCCCGGCGGTTCCACGGACATCATTGCGCGGCTGGTTGGGCAGCGGCTGGGCGAGAAACTCGGCCAACAGGTTATTGTTGATAATCGCGGTGGTGCCGGTGGCACGATTGGCACTGAAATTGCCGCGCGGGCAACTCCGGACGGCTACACCCTGACCATGGGTACCACCAGCACGCACGTGATCGCGCCGGCGGCCTATGCCAAGGTCAACTATGACCCGGTCAAGGATTTCGAGCCCATCACGCTGGTAGCCTCGACTCCATACTTGCTGGTGCTGCACCCTGGCGTCAAGGCGAACAATCTGAAGGAATTTGTCGCGCTGGTGAAGTCGCAGCCAGGAAAAATGAATTTTGCCTCGGCTGGAACCGGTTCGACCACGCAACTGGCGATGGAAATGCTCAAGGGCGCGGCCGGCATGGATATCGTGCATATCCCTTATGGCGGCAATGCCCCGGCCGGAGCCGCCGTACTGGGTGGGCAGGTGCAGGCGCTGTTCGGCAGCATGCCGGCGGTGTTGCCGCACGCCCAGGCGGGGCGCGTCCGCGCGATTGCCGTGGGTACGGCCAAACGTTCACCGGCATTGCCCAATGTGCCGACCGTGGCGGAGTCGGGTTATCCCGGCTTCGATGTTTCGCTGTGGCTGGGCTTTTTTGCGCCGAAGGGCACGCCCAAACCGGTGCTGACCAGGCTGCAGACGGAATTGACAGCCATCGCCAACAACCCTGAAGTCAAGGCGTTGTTTGAGAAAAACGGCGCCAGTGCGGTAACCAATACGCCGGCGGAAATGAACAAGTTGATGAAGTCCGAACTCGACAAATACGGCAAGGTCATCAAGGCCGCGGGCATACAACTGAAGTAATTCACAGCGTGCGGCCTGTGGCCGCTGCTGTTGACGCCGCGTGACGGGAAACCGTGCGCGGCGTTTTTATTTTTAAAACGGTAATTCAGCCACAGAGGCCACAGAGAGATTCAAGAGGTTGAATACTCACGCTGTAATCACCAGGTTGGCAGAATGTGGAAATGACGGACGTTCCTGGTTTTCCTCTGTGAAACTCTGTGTTCTCTGTGGCTAATGACTTTAATGATCATGCCGGTCGCCATGGGACAGCCAGCCGCTGGCCACCAGGATTGCGGCGCTGGCCCAGAATACCGGGGCTATGCCCAGCAGTGCGCCGACTGATCCCGCCGCCAGCGGCACGACGATGTGGGTGATGTTGTTGATGGTCAGCCGCAGCCCGGTGACTTCGCCGGAGCGTCCAGCGGGTGCGCGGTTGTAGGTCAGATTGAGCGTCAGCGGCTGGCTCACGCCCAGCGTCAGTCCGATGCCGAAAGACAGCGCCATCAGCAGCGGCACATTAGTTATATAGGTGAAGGGCAGGAACAGCAGGGCGGCCATGCACATGGCGCCGGCCAGCACGGTTTCCACCGGAATGCGGCGGGTGATCACCGGCAGGGCCACGCGCACAATGAAACTGGCCGCGGCGAAGGCGCCGAGGATGCCGCCGATGGTCGATGCCGACAGACCGATGGAGTGGCCGTAGATCGGGACATAGAAGGTGTACAGGTCCCAGCCGGTGGTGACCAGTCCGCTGACGATGATCATTCGTCGCAGCGCCGGCAGCCGCAGCAGGCCAAACGCGCTGCCGGCAGGCGGCTCACTGCGCGTGCCGTGTGCGCCGAGCGCAGGTGATGCTGCCAGCGCGAGGATCGGCGCCAGCGTCAGCACAGCGAAGGCCATGTAGGCCGCGGAAAAACCCAGGCGATCGATCATGAATCCGGCGATGACCGGACCGATCATGTGGCCGCTGGAATAACCAAGGCTCAGCGTTGAGAAATTTTTCGTGCGTTCCGCCGCACTGCCCAGCGTGCCGGCAAGACTTTGCGCGGCGACGTTGAAAAATACGAAGCCGATGCCGATCAGCGGCGCGGACAGAAACAGCGCGGGCAGCGAAGGATGCACGGCGGGTATCAGCATGCCGGCGCCGAAGGTGATGGCGCCGCCCAGCATCGGCCACCGCGAACCATAACGATCGGCAATGCGACCCACCACCAGAGCGAATGCCAGCTGGAATATGGAATAGGCGGCGATCAGCACGCCGATCAGCAGGGGGCCGGCGCCCAGGTTCAGGGCCAGCAGCGCAGCCACCACGCGACTGCCCATGTGGCCGCCCTGCATGGCCAGAGTCAGCAATGTGACGACGGTGACCGGTTTCAGCAAAACGCGCCCGATGTATTGCAGCATCGCTGCAAGGCAGCGGTTTTTTTCATATTATGGATTTCTGTGCAAGGCATTGCGCCGGGC
Organism: uncultured Bordetella sp.; assembly: GCA_964486865.1. GTDB lineage: Bacteria > Pseudomonadota > Gammaproteobacteria > Burkholderiales > SG8-41. The sequence goes on along the minus strand of CAZAOZ010000005.1, from coordinate 41,782 downwards.
TGGTGCGAACTCGATGAAGGCGGCCATTCGCCACTCCGATTAGAATACATCACTCCGTCGCCGGTGAATTATCCCATTCCCCTCGCGAGTCGGTCGGCAGCCCCTCAATCCACACTGTGATTTATTTTATGACACTTTCCGGTGCGCACAACATCAACGATCTGCGGACGCTGGCGCAGCGGCGCCTGCCCCGCGTGGCCTGGGATTATCTCGAGCGCGGCGCCGAAGACGACGTGACCATGGCCGCGAACCGCACGGGTTTCGAACGTATTCATTTCCGGCCGCGCACGCTGGTCGATGTTTCGGGACGCTCGCTGCAGCACGAGTTGTTCGGCCGGCGTTATGCGGCGCCGTTCGGCATTGCGCCCACCGGCGCTGCCGGGCTGTACTGGTTTGACGCCGACGTGGCGCTGGCGCGGGCCGCTGCTGCGGCCGATGTGCCGTTTGTGCTGTCCACCGCATCTTTTGTCGCCATGGAGCGCGTGGCCCGCGAAGCCGGGGGCAGCAAGTGGTTTCAGCTCTACATGTCGAAGGATCGCGCAGGCGCCGAGGGTCTGGTGCGGCGCGCGCTGGATGCCGGATTCGAGGCGCTGGTGGTGACGACCGATGTGCCGGTGGGTGCCAACCGCGAATACAACCTGCGCAACGGTTTCACGATTCCGTTCAACATCAATGCCCGCAATGTGGTGGATGGCCTGCTGCATCCGCGTTGGCTGGCGCAGGTGTTTCTGCGCACCCTGCTGACCAGCGGCGTGCCGCGATTCCAGAATGTCGATGCCCGTGTCGGCGACCGCATCATATCCAAAGACCTGTCGGCATTTCGCGCGCGGCGCGATGCGCTGGACTGGAGCGACATCGCTTGGCTGCGCACCCTCTGGCCGCGCAAGCTGCTGATCAAGGGCGTGCTGACGGTTGCCGATGCACAGCTGGCGGCACAACACGGCGCGGACGGCGTGGTGGTGTCGAATCACGGCGGGCGGCAGCTCGACGGCGCCGTGGCGGCGGTCGATGTATTGCCGGAGATTGTCGATGCCATCGGTGGGAAAATCGCCGTGCTGTTTGACAGCGGCGTGCGCCGCGGCTCGGACATTGTCAAGGCGCTGGCGCTGGGCGCGGACTTTGTGTTTTGCGGGCGGGCGACGCTGTACGGCGCCAGCGTCGGCGGCGAGGCCGGCGTCAGCCGGGCGCTGGAGTTGCTGCACTCTGAAACCGACCGGGTGATGGCGTTGATCGGCTGCTGCAGCGTGGATGCGCTGGACCGGAATTTTCTGAAAATGCCGGACTCTGCCTGATCAGGCAGAGCCTCTACAGGAGAGCATCATGAAACAACTCAGACTGCCGGCGGTTTTCATGCGCGGTGGCACCAGCAATGCCGTGGTGTTCAGGCAGCAGGATCTGCCGCAGGATCGCGCGCTGTGGGACGAGATTTTTCTCGCCGCCATCGGCAGCCCCGATCCCAACGGCCGGCAGCTCGACGGCATGGGCGGCGGGGTGTCTTCGCTGTCGAAAGTGTGCGTGGTCGGCCCGCCGACGCGGCCGGACGCCGACATCGACTACACCTTTGCGCAGGTGCAGGTAAAGGAAGCGAAGGTCGATTACGGCGCGAACTGCGGCAACATGTCCTCGGCGATGGGACCGTTCGCGGTGGACGAAGGCATGGTCAAGGTCAGCGGCAGCGAAGCGCTGGTGCGCATACACAATACCAACACCAGAAAAATCATCCACGCGTTGTTCAGCATGGATGACGGTCTGGCTGCGGTGGATGGCGATCTGGCGATTCCCGGCGTCTCCGGCACCGGTGCACCAGTGAAACTGGAATTTCGCGATCCCGGCGGCGCCACCACCGGCAAGCTGCTGCCCACCGGCAACGTGGTCGATACGCTGGATGTGCCGGGCGTGGGCAAAATCCGCGCGTCGATGATCGATGCGGCGAATGCCACCGTCTGGGTGCGTGCGCAGGATCTCGGACTGACCGGCATCGAGCTGCCGGAACCGCTGGAAGCCAATGCCGCGGTGATGCGCAAGCTCGAAGCGATCCGCATCGCGGCGTCGGTAGCGATGGGCATCGCGCCGGATGCCGAAGCCGCGGCAAAAAACAAATCCATCCCGTTCATCGGGTTCGTGTCGGCGCCGCAGGATGCCCGGCTGCTGTCGGGCGAGGCGATCAGCGCCGGTGACATCGATCTCACCGGGCGGGTGATTTCCAACGGCCAGCCGCATCGCGCGCTGCCGTTGACGGTGTCGTTATGCATGGCGGTGGCGGCGCGCATCGAAGGCAGTGTTGTCAACGAAGTATTGCGCAAGGGCGCCGATCCCGAAGCGTCGATCCGCATCGGCATGCCTTCGGGAATTCTGACGGTGGCGGCGACGGTCAGGCGCAAGGACGGCCATTGGCATGCCGAGCAGGGCGCGTTTTACCGCACGCAGCGCCGCATGTTCGAGGGGCAGGTGCTGGTGCGCGCGTCGCGGGTATCGGGGCGAGGATTGAGGATTGTGGATTGAGGATTGAGGAGCGATGAGCTAAAACCTATAGCAGCGCGTAGCTTCAGTTCCTCATTCCTCAATCCGCACTCCGATCTATCCCGGCCGTGCGGCAGTGAGCCCGCCATCGACCACGAGTTGAGTCGCGGTGATGTAACGCGCTTCATCAGACACCAGAAACAGCACGGCATGCGCGCTGTCCCATGCATCGCCCATGCGGCCGATGGGCACGGCAGCGTGGCGTTTGGCGACGAGGTCTTTGGCGGCCTCGGGGCCCAGCTGTTTCATCAGGCGCTCTTCGACCAGCGGCGTGTGCATGGTGCCTAGCACCACCATGTTGCAGCGGATGCCTTTTTTGACATAGGCGATGGCGGTGGCGCGGGTGAATCCCAGCAGTCCGGATTTGGTCGCACTGTAGGCGATATGCACCCGGCCATCGACCTGATGGCTGAAGCCGGCCACCGAAGAGACGTTGACGATGGCGCCGCTGCCCTGTTTTTCCATCACCGGCAGCACGTGTTTGCAGCCGAGGAAGGCGCTCTTGAGGTTATGGTCGATCTGGCGGTCCCATATTTCCTCGCTCATGCTGACCGGATCGCCAGGCGCCGAACCGCCGACGTTGTTGATCAGGATGTCGATGTGGCCGAAGCGCGCCATGCAGGCATTGACCGCGGCTTTTACTGAATCCGATACGGTCATGTCGCAGACCTGGGTGACGCAGACGCCGCCTTCGCCGGCGATGACGGCGCGCGTTTGCTCCGCGGCTTGCGCATCGATGTCGGTGCCGAACACCTGCGCACCCTGACGCGCCAGCAATACCGCGGTGGCCTTGCCGTTGCCCCAGCCCGGCCCCACGCTGCCGGCGCCGGTGACGAAGGCGACCTTGCCTTGCAGATTCAGCATGTGTTTGATGCCCTCGGCGATAGCGGCGGCTTACGCCGATTTTTTGTTCGCGGTAAGCGGCTTGCGCGCCCAGTAATCAGGGGCAGCCTTGGTTTTCGCCAGAGACTCAGCGGTTTCGAAGCCCGGCGCCATCGAAGCCGTGGTTCCTGCCATGACCTGGTGATGGTCGATGTTCAGCATGCGCAGCCAGCTTTGCTGGCCGAAGGTGAGTCCGATCGCGCAGCCGAGTTCAACCAGTTCCTTCTCGTCAAAGTGCCTGTACATGCGCTCCCAGAACGCGTCGTCGGTATCCGTGCGCCAGACGATGGCTTCGGCATAGGCGAGCGCCGCTTTCTGCCGGTCATTGTATTTTGCCGATTTTTCGAAGTTCATCAGGTCATCGACATGTCCTTCGTTGACTCCGGCCTTCTGGCCCGAGATCGAGCGCTGGTTGCCGCAGAACTCGCAGACCACGGAGCGCGACACATACAGGCGGCACACTTCCTTGATGCTGTGATCAAGGATGCCGGTGCGGAATACGTTGTGCCAGGCCTCGGCAAAAAACCAGAAGCAGGCCGGCACGTGCGCGCGCACTGCCGTGCTTTCGGGGCGCGGTGTGCCCTCTCGCGCGCAGCGCTCTATTTCGGCGCGCATTTCCGGAGTCATTTTTTCCAGCGGGACGTAGCTGATGCGTTGCTTGGCCATGAGTGAATGCCTGTGTTGGAAGACGTGGATATTATGCGTGAATCAGGTCTCTGCGTGATCAGATCCTGACCGGTTCCGTGCTGATCGTGGGCCGCAGCACCGCGCACAGCGGCAGCGTCAGCAGTATCGCAATGCCCATCGCGGCAACCGCGCTTTGCACGCCGAACAGGTCGCCCGCCAGGCCATAGCCCAGCGGGGCGGCGATGCCGCAGACCGAACCCAGCGTGTAGATCAGGCCGAAGGCGCGCGGCAGCCGGTCGGGTTCGACCAGATCGCCGATGGTGGCATACAGCACCGAAGAGGTGCCCTGCAGCACCACACCCAGCAGCGGCAGCAGCAGCAGCAGCATGGCCGCGTGGCCCGGTGCGGCGGCGACGGCGAGGATACCGATGCCGGTGGCCACTTCCGTGATGACGATGGTGCGGATGATGCCCACGCGCTCGGCGAGCAGGCCGCAGGCGAGCTTGCCGGCCATGCCGCCGACGAGTATCAGCGGCACCGACGCTGCGGCCCAGCCGGTGGGCAGACCTTTGTCGATCAGCAAAAAGGCGATCAGGGTCAGGAAGCCGACGCGGGTGCTGCTGTCGATTATTTCAATCAGGCACAGTGCCATGAAGCCGCGCCGGTTGCGGATGCCCCAGCCGCCTTGCCGCACCGGTGCAGAGGCGTGCGCGGCCGATGCCGGCCTGGCATCGCCGGTCAGCCACAGGAATATCGCGCCGGAGACCAGTATGCCGAAAACACCATAAGCCATGACCGGCCCCTGCCAGGACAGGCCGAACATCAGCAGCAGGCTCAGCAGGCCGCCGAAGATGAATTTGCCGACGTCGCCGAACAGGTTGTAGGTGCCCAGCGCCGCGCGGCGGCCGGCCTCCGGGAAGGCGCGTGAAATGATGGTTGAGCACAAGGGATGCTGTACGGCGGAACCGAGTCCCGCAAAAAACAGCGCGGTGAGGATCATCCAGAACCCGGACACGTAACCCAGACCGGCGAATGCAACGCCGGCGATCAAGGTGCCCAGTGCCAGCAGATTGCGTTCACCGAAACGCTCGGCGATCAGGCCAGCCGGAATCTGGAACGCCGCCATTGCCGTGCGGTGTGCGGCGCGTATCATGCCGACCTGCGCCAGCGACAGGCCGAAGGTCTGCGCGAGCAGCGGCAGCAGCACGTAGGTCAGGTCGGACAGGCCGTCATGCAGCACATGCGCGGCGCAGCAGGTGGTCAGCGCGCGTCGGGGGCGGGTTGCAGCCATGTTAAATTATTATTTAAAACCAACAAGTTACGTAAAATTCTGATGAATATCGTGATCTACGTCATCTGCGCAGTATTCGTCCTGCTGGCTACGGCATTGCTGTTTGTCTGGTGGCGCGGCCGGCATCCGGGCGCGTTGTTGCTGGCGGCGACCTATCTGTTCGCAGCCGCGCTGGCGCTGATGCTGCACGAATGGTGGCCGCTGGTGATTGGTTTTCTGTCGGCGTGGGCGCTGCGGCTGATGGGCATGGACCCCGACCGCGATTCCGCGCCCAAACCGTAAATTTTCTAAACCATCGCGCTGCGGATGCGGTGGTTCAGGCTGCGCCGCGTGCGGCGGATGACTTTCAGTCTGGCGTGATCGTGCGCAGCGAGCGCCGCGTCGCGCTCTTTTTTCAACGCTTTCAGTTGCGCCTTGAATTTTTCCTTGTCGATGCCGCGCGCCTCATGATGCGCGTGAGTGGGCAGTTTGAGCGCTGCGCACAGCGCCGTGATCAGATGATCCTTGTTGAGCTGGGTATAGCCCTTGAGCGCCTCGTGTTCAATGCCCTTGGCGATTTCGCGCAGCTCCGCCACGGTTGAATGCTTGAACTTGTCGTAACTGTGGGTGGTGCCTTCTTCTGCCATGATCAACTCCTTGTTGAGGTTTGACGGGAAATTACAGCGCGTATCTCAAGCAGGCTATTCAGCTATGTTACTCGGGTTTTATATTGGCCTTGACCACCACCTCGCGCCACTTGGCGATTTCGGCGGCGAGATATTTTGAAAACGCCGCCGGGGTCGTGGTTTCCGGCTGCAGGCCCTGGGTCAGCAGCGCGTCACGCACCTGGGGGGCGCCTATGGCTGCAGTGAATTCCCGGTTCAGGCGCTCGACGATGGTGCGCGGCGTCTGCGCCGGTGCGAACACCGCCAGCCACAGCGTGACTTCGAAATTCCTGATGCCGGATTCCTGCACCGTGGGCACGTCGGGCAATGCCGGCGCGCGTTTGCTGCTGGTGACCGCCAGCGGGCGCAGCCTGCCGGAGCGCACATGCGGCAGTACCGGCGCCATGGTGCCGAACTGCAGTTCGATGCGGCCGGCCACGGTGTCTATTACGGATTGCGCGGAGCTCTTGTAGGCTACCGGCGTCATCCGGATGCCGGTCAGCAATGACAGCAGTTCACCGCCGAGGCGCGCCATGCTGGCGTCACCGACCGTCGTGTAGCGGATCTCGCCGGGCTTGGCGCGGGCCAGCGCAATGAGCTCCTGCAGGTTTTTTGCGGGCGTTGCCGGATGCACGGCGAGGATGTATGGCAAATGCCCGATCATGGTGATCGGGGCAAAATCGCGCTGCGGGTCGTAGGCCAGGTGCGGATTCAGCACCTTGGCGAGCGCATGCGTGCTGGTGGTGCCGCCGGACAGGGTGTAACCGTCGGGCGCGGCGCGCGCGCCCAGTTCGGCGCCGATTGCACCGCCGGCGCCGGCGCGGTTGTCGATCACGATGGACTGGCCCAGTGCTTCGGCGACGCGCGGCGTGATGACGCGGGCGGCGGCGTCCACCGAACTGCCGGCGGGGAAGGGCGCGATCAGCCGGATCGGGCGGGCAGGCCAGGCGTCAGCGGCATGGACTGTGGCAGCACCGCACAGCACGACGCCGCCGAGTGCGGCAATGATCACGGATTTTTTCATTGCAATTTTTCCTCAAGCCCGATCAGCAGATCGACAATGTCGTCCAGCGCATTGAAACGCGGCTGGGCGGCAATGTGCGGTGTCAACAGCGCATTCTCGCACTGTAACAGTTCGTCATCATCACGGCCCGGTGCTTCGTACAGCGGATCGAGCGCGTAACCGCCGAGCTGGCCCGAGCGCAGCGCGGCCAGCACTGCGCTGCGCTCGACGATTTCGGCGCGCGAGACATTGATCAGCCGCGCGCCGGGTTTCATGCGCGCCATGCGCTTCGCGTCGAACAGGTGCCGGGTGCCGGCATTGCCCGGCAGGCAGACCGCCACCCAGTCGCTGGTTTCGAGCAGCGTGTCGAAATCGGCATGATGCGCCGGGTAGCGTACGGCATCGGCTGCCGCAAGCGGGGTGCGCTGATAATAAAGAATATTCATGCCGAAGGCCGCGGCGCGGACTGCAACCTCGCGGCCGATTTCGCCCATGCCGACTATGCCCAGCGTCGTGCCGTGCAGCAGGCTGATGCCGGGGACGCGCGCCCAGTTGGAATTTGCGGTATGCCGCCGGTCGTACGTGCGCGGCGCGAATCCCGCGGCCTGCAGCGAGTCCATGCTGATGCGGTTGATGACGCGGTGCAGGCGGCGCGACAGTCCGAGCATCAGCGCCAGCACATGCTCGGCGCAGGCGATGTTGGCGCGGCGGCGCAGCGTCAGGACGGTGACGTTGCGCGCGGCGCAGGCCGCGGCGTCGATGTTGCCGGGGATGGCGCCGTATTTCTGCACCGCCCTGAGCCGCGGCGCGGCAGCCAGCTCTGCGGCGCCGAAGGGCAGCGATTCGACCACGGCCAGATCGGCGTTGCCCAGCGCGGCACGCAGGGATTCCGCGCTGTCAACCAGCGTGACGGTGGCGGGATACAGGCGCGGCAGGCGTTTGCGTAATTGTTTCAACCAGCCATCGAAGTCCGGCAGGTCGTGCGCAAAAAAATCGGCAAAGGCGGCGATGCGCTCCGGCGTGGTGGCGGGATCCAGCACGACGCCGACCAGTCGCAGGAACGGATCGTCTTCGACGGCCAGCGTCGCTTTGCCGGCGGTCATGGCTTGGCCGTATTTTCCGGATCAATGCGCAATGCGCGGGCGACCCGGGTGTGCATGTTGTAGGCGCCGGCGAGCACGGTGATTTCGGTGACGGCACGATCGTCAAAATGCCTTTTCAGTTCCGCGTGCAGCGCATCGGGCACCTCGATGTCGCGGGTCATCGCGTCGGTCCAGGCCAGTGCGGCGCGCTGTGCGGCGGTGAATCGCGCCGAAGGCTGCCAGTCGGCGAGATCGGCGATCTGTTCTTTCGACAGCCCGGCTTTCAGCGCATGCGACGCGCCGTGAATCTGCGCCTGGTACTGCGCGCCGTTGAGCAGCGATACGCGGAGGATGATCATTTCGCGCAGTGCGGCATCGAGACTGGTGGCGTAGCGGATCGCGCTGTTGAAATCCAGCCAGCGCTCGGCGACGGCGGGGCTGTTCATCAATACCCGATACAGGTTGATCAGCTTGCCGCGCTCGGCCTTGACGCGGGCGATGAAAGGGGCGAGATCGCTGCGTTCTTCGCCGAGCAGGGGAGCACGGGCCATGATTAACCTGTTGAATGGATTGCGGCTATTTTATTGCTGATCATTCTACCGTTCCGTACCCGCCGCCGCCCGGCGTTTCGATGATGAACACGTCACCGGCGTTCATGGCCACGGTGGCGCAGGCATCGAGTTCCTCGATCCGCCCGTCAGCGCGTACCACCGCGTTACGGCCCGTCGCGCCGGGTCTGCCGCCGGCCATGCCGTACGGCGCTATGCGCCGGTGCCCGGACAGGATGCCCGCCGTCATCGGTTCGAGGAATCGTACCCGCCGGATGGCGCCGTCGCCGCCGCGCCAGCGTCCGTCGCCGCCGCTGCCGCGGCGTATCGCAAAACTGTCCAAGCGTACCGGATAACGCCATTCCAGCACTTCCGGGTCCGTCAGGCGCGAGTTGGTCATGTGGGTCTGCACACAGGCAGTGCCGTTGAATCCATCGCCTGCGCCTGAACCGCCGGCGATGGTTTCGTAATACTGGTAATGATCGTTGCCGAAGGTGAAATTGTTCATGGTGCCCTGGGATGCGCCCATCACGCCGAGCGCGCCGTAGAGCGCATCGGTCACGCATTGCGAGGTTTCGACATTGCCGGCGACCACCGCCGCCGGATGGCGCGGGTTGAGCAGCGTGCCTTCCGGCACGATGACGTTGAGCGGTTTCAGGCAGCCGGCGTTCAGCGGGATATCCTCATCGACCAGCGTGCGAAAGACATACAGCACCGCGGCCATGGTGACGGCCAGCGGCGCATTGAAATTGTCGTTGCCCTGCGCCGAAGTGCCGGTGAAATCGATGGTGGCGCTTTGCGTTGCCGGATCGGTCTGCACCGAGACCATGATGACTGCACCGTGATCCATGGCATAGCTGAAGGCGCCGTTGCGCAGCCGTCCGATGACGCGGCGCACGCAGGCTTCGGCGTAATCCTGCACATGCTGCATGTAGGCATGCACCACCGCCAGACCGTAGTAGGCGGTCATGCGTTCGAGTTCCGCGACGCCTTTGCGGTTGGAGGCCACCATGGCGCGCAGGTCGGCGATGTTCTGGTCGATGTTGCGCGCGGGATGGCGGCCAGAGGCAAACAGGGTGCGGGTTTCCGCTTCACGAAGGCGGCCGTCCTGCACCAGCAGGAAATGGGAGATCAGCACGCCTTCCTCATCGATGTGCCGGCTGTCCGGCGGCATGGAGCCCGGCGTGATGCCGCCGACATCGGCGTGGTGGCCGCGCGACCCGGTATAGAACAGGATGTCGCGGCCCTGCACATCGAATACCGGCGTGATGACGGTGATGTCGGGCAGGTGGGTGCCCCCGGCATAAGGGTCGTTGAGCATCCAGGCGTCGCCCGGCGCCATGCGCCCGCGCGCGGCAGCGATCACGGCCTTGACGCTGACGCCCATCGAACCCAGATGCACGGGCATGTGCGGGGCGTTGGCGATCAGATTGCCTTCGGCGTCAAACAGCGCGCAGGAAAAATCCAGCCGCTCCTTGATGTTGACCGAACAGGCGGTATTGGCCAGTGTCGCGCCCATTTGCTCGGCGATCGACATGAACAGGTTGTTGAAGACTTCGAGCATCACGGGATCGGCCTGCGTGCCCGCGCGGTCGCGGGCGCGCGGTGCGGTACGGCTGAGCAGCAGATGATGGCGCGGGGTAATCGTTGCCTGCCATCCGGGCTCGACGACGGTGGTGGCATGGGTCTCGGCAATGATCGCCGGACCGTCGAGGCGCCGGCCGGGCTGCAGGGTGCTGCGCGGATGCACCGTGACCGGGTGCCATTGTCCGCCACTGTACATGCGCGTGGTGAGCAGGCTGGTGATGAGCGCGGCGCTGGTGCTGTCGTCGGGCAGGACCACGGCGGTATCCGCAGCGCCGCCCGCGCCCACGGCTTCCACCGAGACCGCCTCGACGATCAGCGCATGGTCCGGCATCAGGAAACTGTAGCGTTCAAGATAAAGCGCCTCGAATGCCTGCCGCATCGCGGTGACGGCGCCCCAGCGCACGATCAGCGCGGTATCGGTGCCGGCATATTTCAGGTGCGCGCGGATGTTGAGCGTGATGGCTGCCGCAGGTACGCCCTGCGCCAGCACTTCAGCGCGGGCGCGCGCAGCCAGCGCATCAATGATTGAGGCGGTCTGTGCCGGCAACGCTGCGTCCAGCGGTGCTTCAACGGCCTGTTCGTGCAATGCCGTGATGTCGGCGAGCCCCATGCCGTAGGCGGACAGCACGCCGGCCAGCGGATGGATGAATATGCGTTCCATGCCCAGCGCATCCGCCACCAGGCAGGCATGCTGGCCCGCGGCGCCGCCGAAGCACGCCAGCGTATAGGCGGTGACATCGTGGCCGCGCTGCACGGAAATTTTTTTGATGGCGTTGGCCATGTTTTCCACGGCGATGCGCAGGTAGCCTTCTGCAACAGCCTCTATATTATGTAATTCATTGTTATTAAACGATATTTTATCAATCAGCGCAGAGAAGCGCTGTTGCGAAGCAGTGGCATCCAGTGCCTGCCGGCCGTCGCTGCCGAATACGCATGGAAAAAAATCCGGACGGATTTTGCCGAGCACCACATTGCAGTCGGTGATGGTCAGCGGGCCCCCTTTGCCGTAACACGCCGGTCCGGGATCGGCGCCGGCGGAGTCCGGGCCGACGCGCAAGCGTGCGCCGTCAAAATGCAGTATGGATCCGCCGCCCGCGGCGACGGTGTGGATGGCCAGCATCGGCGCGCGCACGCGCACGCCGGCCACCTGGGCATCGAAAGTGCGCTCCAGCGCAGTGACGTCGGATCCGGCGAAATGCGATACGTCGGTCGAAGTGCCGCCCATGTCGAAACCGATGATGCGGTCGAAGCCGGCGCCGGCGGCCGTGCGCACCGCGCCGACGATGCCGCCGGCCGGCCCCGACAATATGCTGTCCTTGCCCTGGAAGCGCGCGGCACCGGTCAGGCCGCCGTTTGACTGCATGAACAGCAGGCGTGTGCCGGGCAGTTCGCTGCGTACCTGATCGACATAGCGGCGCAGGGCCGGCGTCAGGTAGGCATCGGCCACGGTGGTGTCGCCGCGCGCCACCAGTTTCATCAGCGGGCTGGTTTCATGCGATACCGATACCTGCGCGAATCCGCAGTCGCGGGCGATCGCCGCAGCCTGTTGTTCGTGCGCCGGGTAGCGGTAGCCGTGCATGAACACGATGGCGACGGCGTGAAAGCCGCGCACACGGGCTTCGGCAAAAGCCGCGCGCAGCGCCGCCGGGTCCGGGGCGCGGATGATTTCGCCGTGCGCTCCGGTGCGCTCATCGATTTCCCATGCGGCGGCATGCAGCAGTTCCGGCAGCACAATATGGCGGTCGAAAATGCGCGGGCGGTTCTGCCAGGCGATGCGCAGCGCATCGCCGAAGCCGCGCGTGATGAACAGTGCGGTGGGCTCGCCCTTGCGTTCGAGCAGCGCATTGGTGGCCACGGTAGTGCCCATGCGCACTGCGGCGATGGTGCCGGCCGGTATCGCACCGTCCGGGGCGATGCCCAGCAGATCGCGGATGCCGGCCAGCGCGGCGTCACGGTGCTGCGACGGATTTTCGGACAGCAGCTTGCGCGTGACCAGGCGGCCGTCGGGCCGCCGACCGACGATGTCGGTGAACGTGCCGCCGCGGTCAATCCAGAATTCCCAGCCTGCAGTCAAATCGGTAGTCCGGTGAGATTCGGTGTATATAGGGGTGCGCTGCCTGTGAACGGGATGCCAGGGCCTGTTAACAATCATTTCGTGAGGTGCGTTGCGGCTAAAATCGTCAGTGGCAAGGCGCTCGCCGCAGCCTATATCGAGAATATGGGCAAGGCGAGCAACGCAGCCAGTGGCGATTTTAGCCGCAACCCGAAGGGACGGGACGATTTGGCCTCAGGGCGTTGTCGCGCCTTCGCTTATTTGCCTACGGGCAAACCGCGCTCGACGCTCCTAGCCCCGAGGCCAAATCGTCGCCGTCGCACTCATGAAATGATTGTTAACAGGCCCTGGCAGGCCGCGGTTGACGCTCGATAGGCGGCAGGGTCTAATCACGCCTGCTCGCGGCGGCTCCGGCGCGGGTGCAGTCAGGCAAAAGCAGGCAAAAGGCGAGACTCATGGCGGAATCGGCGGTCCGGAAGATCGGCAAGTACGAAATCGTGCGCAAGCTCGGCGACGGCGCGACGAGCACGGTGTTCCTGGCGAGCGATGAGTTCAATGCCCGGGAAGTGGCGATCAAGCTGGTGTCGCAGGATGCGCTGAAGGATGAAGCGCGCGGCAAGCTGATGCACAATCTGTTTCTGACTGAAGCGTCGCTGGCGGGGAAGCTCAATCATCCGCACATCGTCCAGATCTACGACGCTGTCTCTGACGAAGACAACACCTACATCGTCATGGAGTATGTGCCGGGCGGCACGCTGCAGCGCTTTACCCGCGCCGATAACCTGCTGGCGCTGGGCGATGTCATCGAGGTGATCTACAAATGCGCACGGGCGCTCGATTTCGCCTCGCAGATCGGTGTGATTCACCGCGACATCAAGCCGGCCAACATCCTGGTCAAGGACAATACCGACATCAAGGTCACGGATTTCGGCTCGGCTGCATTACAACTGACAACCCGGACCATGGTCGATGGCATCGGCACGCCGGCCTACATGTCGCCGGAGCAGCACCTCAACAAGCCGGTCAATCTGCAAACCGATATTTACGCGCTGGGCGTGGTGATGTTCCAGATGCTGACCGGGCGCTTGCCGTTTACCGCCAGCAACATTGCCGGTCTGTCGCACGAAGTTCTCAATACCGACCCGCCGCTGGTCTCGGAATTCCGCCCGGAAGTGCCCACCGAGATGGACATGGTGGTGCGCCGCGCGATGGCGCGTGACCAGACCGTGCGCTACATGAACTGGGAGCAGTTCGCCAATGACCTGGCGGCGATTGCATCCGGTGCGCCGCTGCCCAAGCACGGCGTGCTCGACACCGAGAAGTTCAACATCCTGCGCACGCTGTCGTTTTTCAAGTCGTTCGGCGACGTCGAACTGTGGGAGGTGCTGCGTTTTTCGGAATGGGTGGATATCGCCAAGGGCGAAGTCCTCATGAAGGAGGGCGATCCCGGCGACTTTTTCGGCATACTCGTCTCCGGTGAGGCGCGGGTGATGCGCAAGCTCCGGCTGCTGAGCCTGCTGACGGCCGGCGAGTGCGTGGGTGAAATGGCTTATCTGAGCGAGGCCGGCAAGCTGCGTTCTGCCGACGTGGTGGCTGCCTCGGATGTGCGCATGATCAAGATCGGCGTCAAGACGCTGGAACGCGCTTCCGAGCTCTGCCGCCTGCACTTTGACCGGACTTACCTGCGCATCCTCGTCGAGCGCCTCGCGGCGGCCAATTCAAAATTGTCCGGAATTTGAAGACATACATATGAGCAAAGCACTGACCTATCTCGTACAGGCGCGCCCCGAGGCGCTGGGGCACTATTTCCAGTTTCTCAAGGATGCAGGGAAACACCTTGATCCCAAGACCCGGTCGCTGATTTCCGTGATTACGAAGGTGCATACCCAGACCGAAGCAGGGCTGCTGCAGTACGTGCGCCGTGCGCTCAGGGACGGTGCGACATCGACCGAAATCATTGATGCGATGCTGATGGCATTTCCGGCCCTCGGACTGGGCAAGATCGTGTGGGCGGTCGATGTGTTGCTGGAATCGGATATGGCTGAATTCAAGTCAGCGGCCCCGCCTGCCTGGCATCGCGTCGGCAGTCTCCGCAGTTTTCCTGTCGGCAAGACGACGCGCGTCGAATGCGACGGCCGGGCGCTGTTTGTCTATCGCGGGCGCGGCGCGCCGAAAGTCTACGACAGCCGCTGCCCGCACCAGAGCACGAACATTCCGCTCGAAGCGCTCGACGGCCGCGAGCTGCGATGTCCGAAGCACGGCTGGACTTTCGACGTGCGTAACGGCAAGTGCATTTCGGGTGGAGACCGGCCGCTGGTGCTCATGCCGGGCAAGATGGAACGGGGAGTTCTGTTCGCGCGCTGGTAGCCTAGGGCCCTAATCAGCGTTTGCGGATATGAAACTGGTGTTCGCCGGGTGCGCTTTCACGGGCATCGACCAGCTGCATGCCGGTTGCCTTCGCCCAGCTGCGCACGTCCGCCCGGATGCCCGGACAGTCGCTGAGCAGTTGCAGCACTTCGCCCTTGCTCATGCCGTCGAGCAGTTTTTTTGCCGCCACGATCGGGCCCGGGCAGGTGGCGCCGCGGACATCCAGAACGGCATTCGGGGAAACGCGCTTGGCCTTGCCTTTGCGGATGTAGTAACCGGTGCCGCCTGCCTTTAACTTCTCGGTCTTCAGGAGCTGTACGTCGGTGTACTTGCGCCAGGCCGCGAGATCGTCTTTGGTCCCCGGGCAGTCGGAAATCAGCAACATGATTTCGCCCGGGAACAGTTCGTCGAGCATTCTCCTTGCACCCAGCAGCGGCCCGGGGCAGACCGTGCCCTTCATGTCGAGAATGACGCTTGGTTTTGGCGGACGCTTCGGAGTCTTGGTCTTGGTCATGTTCGGGAGCAGTCATGCTATTCTGAACAGATAACAGTATATACCTGCCATGAAGCGCGCCCATGAAGTGCGACCGTGATGCGTAATCTTCCCCAGCTCGCAGCCGTGGTGCAGCGCAACTGCGACATCTCCGATGCCCGTCATGCGGGTGACTACGGATTGTGCACGTTTCTGCTGAAAATGCGCGAATACTACCGCTGGGAGCATGAACTGCCGTTTGCTCGCGACCTGCCCAAGCACGAGCTGGGTGTATGGCTCCAAAGTCGCGAACAGCAATGGGACGGCATCGAGGCGGAGGATTTTGTCCCGCTGCCGCTGATGCATGGCGTGCTGGATCCGTTCGATACCGAGGCGGCGAACCGTGAACTGCTGCCGCAGGGCTGTGTTTACAGCGCCGGTTACGGGAGATTCCACAAACCGGTATTTTTTCTGGGACGGTTGCTGCGCAGCGAGGAGCGGGCCGGTTTCAGGATTGTGATTTCGTCCTGTGAATATGCGCGCGAACTGGCTGCACCGCCCGCAATGCTGCTGGGGAAAACCATCTTTGTGCGTCTCGAATCGGTGCGCCGCTATCTGTGGGAGAAAATCGAGGAATGGCGGTGGCGCAGGCAGGGCGGCGCCATGGCCCGCGCGCTGGCGAGCCATGATTTTGCGGCCGACACCGAGGCGGCGCTGCAGCGCATGGCCGAGAACGAGATGGAAACCATGATCCTGCACGAGATCGGCGAGGCGATGGCCGGCGATCTGCTCGGTGATGCATGGCCGGAAATGATGGGGGCGGTGGTGCGCACCCGATCCGAGGTCGTTGTGCGCGCGGTGCGCGATCTGCTCGCCGACTGTCTTTCGACGCTGCCGGGGTTGCTCGCGCGCGCTGACAGGGCGGCACTGCATTTCTACTTTGCAACCTTTGATGCACCGCGGCGCCAGTTGTTTCCGCAGGCGCTTGAGGCTTATGAGGAGTTTTTGCGCTGCGGCAGGCCGGATGCACTGGAGCTTGTGGTGCATGCGGGCAGGGAGCGCTGGCTCGCCGAGGCGCGGCGTCTGCTGGCGCTGGATCCGGTCAATCGTGAGGCAGCCATCGCGGCGATGTTGCAGGCGGCGGGCTGAACCGGCGCGCTAACCCGGCGCAATATCCGTCGTCGTATCGTGCACCAGTTTGGCCATGAGTCGCACCATCTCCGGTGCTTCAATGTCCATCATCTGCTCGATCACCCATTTGTTGTCGGTGACCGCCATGGCTTCGGACACTTTGGCCGCAAAAAAGCTCAGGCAGGGATATCCGGGCTCGCCGCCGGAGTATTCGAACCGGGAGTATTCCTCGGAGCGGGCATTGAGCAGGTCGATGAAGGGCTTGCGGTATTCTCCGGGGCCGCGGAGGTCGAGCTGATTGTTGGCCACGGTCGTCGCCAGGTGTTCGGCGATCGCATGGATGAGCGCAGCCCGGTCGGACTCGCCCAGTTTTCCGTACACCGCGCGATCGACGAGCTGCACGAGGAAGGTGATGAATTCACCCAGCACCGTCATCACCTGCTGATCGGAGCCGAAACGGAAGCCTTCTTTTTCCATGTGCTGGAAAATCCCGGTCGCGATTTTCCACACGTTGGCGCCGATCACGCCGGCACGTTCGGCGATCGTGCGCGCACCCTTATTGCGCCAGCGCGTCTTGGCGAGCGCTATAGAAGGACGGCTGCTGATGATGGCCATGGCTGGGTTTTAAATCTCGACGGACAGGATTGCTGGTACTATAACTGCAGGAGGGAATGATGTCAGGATTGGATATGGAAATTGCCAGCGGCATTGCCGCCTTCGAGGCCAAGGAGTTCTCCAGGGCGATGCAACTGCTGCAGCCGCTTGCCGAACAGGGTGATCCGCGGGCGCAGTACCGCGTCGCGGTCATGGCGCAGGTCGGACTGGGCGTGGTGAAAAACTGCGCCAATGCCGTGAAATGGATGCGCGCGGCCGCCGACCAGGGTTTTGCCATCGCCCAGCACGGTTTGGGATTCATGTACTTCCAGGGGGAGTGTGCCAGGGCGGATCCCGTGGAGGCCGCCAAATGGTTCAGGCTGGCAGCCGATCAGGGGCTGGCGGGCTCGCAGGCGACGCTGGCGATGATGTACGAAAAGGGCGTAGGTGTCGAGCGTGACGCCGTCGAGGCCGCCAGATGGCGCGCGCTGGCCGAGAAGGACTCCGCCACTTCGTAGCCCGGTACTTTCAGGGATGTGATATGCGATTCAAGGTCATCATCGGCGAGCAGGAGTATGCGGTGGAAGTGCCGGAGCAGTTTCTGCAGGGGGCTGCCGAGTTTCACGCCAAGCTGGACCGCGACATGGATAAAGGCTGGCAGATGAGCCGGGAGTTCGTGGCCCGGCCGGACCGGTTGCAGCGCTGCCAGATCGTCGCCGACAGGCTGCTTACCAGCATCACCCAGAACAATCAAACCACGGCCATGCTGATGGCGGGGTACATCGCGTTGCATATGCCCGGCGCGATCGGGGTGGATATCGACGCTGCGGGCGAGATGCAGAATACCGAAGTGCTTTATGCCTGATTGACATGACGGTTTTCGGCGAACGTATCCGCATCAGCGAGATCAAGCCTCTCAGCTTCATCTACGAGGTGGCGCAGGCGCTCCCGGCCGACGTGTGCCGCGAGGCAATCCGGCGCTTCGAGGCCAGCGTCGATCAGCAGTATCCCGGCCGCGTCGGCCAGGCGGGCGAGGAGGCGCCGGAGGTGAAGCGCTCGACCGACTTGCGCATCAGCGGGCGGGAAGACTGGCGCGACATCGATCAAACCCTGTCACAGCAGCTCGTGGCGACGTTCAACGAACTGGCGCGCGAGTTCCCGTTTTTTGCCGCCAACTCCTTCAAGGATATCGGCTATAACCTGCAGCGCACTCTGCCCGGAGAGTATTACCATTGGCATGTGGACGCGGGCCCGGGGGTGTTCAGCGAGCGCCAGTTGGTCGCGATCTGGTACCTTAACGATGTGCCGGGACCGGGCGGCGAAACGGAATTTCCGCTGCAAGGCGTCTCGATCCGGCCGGTGCAGGGCAAGCTGGCCCTGTTTCCGCCGTTCTGGACTCACGTCCATCGCGGTGTCACGCTGGAAAAAGGCGTCAAGTACATCGCCACTACGTGGATCTGTTTTGCGTGAGCCGGACCGGCATCAACAGCAGGATCATCAAGGCCTGATTCGCCCATGGACGAACCTTTGAGGTGCGCACGATGAATGACCGGGAACTTTCCGTGGAGGAGCGCGTCCTGCAGGCGGTGAAGCTGACCCTTGCCAATGTCGTCAGGGACACGGCCACGCCGCATGGCATGCGTCACCCGCTGTCGGACGGGACGATCGAGGATCTGCGTCAGTGCCTCGCGCTGGTCAGTGCGCGCGAGCGTGAACTCGCCCAGGCCGCGGGGCGGACTGCGGAGAAACGCCCGCGTTTCACCGATGAATCCGTGCCCGGAAGCCAGGTGATCCGCTTTCACAAGACCAAGCCCTCCGGCGGGCAGTCCCAGGAATAAGCAGGATGGCGCTGAACGGCTGCAGTACGCTGGAGCCTTATGCCTTGCGCGTAATGGGCGACAGCATGGAACCCGAGTTCCCGGACGGCTGCGTGATCATCATTGATCCCGGCCATGCGCCGCGTGACGGCTCGTACGTCGTTGTCGAATACGCGGGGGACGTTTTTTTCCGCCAGCTCGTCATCGATGGCGAGCGCCGTTTCCTGAAACCCCTCAACCCGCAGTACGGCAGCTTCGAACTCGTTCCGCCCTACACGGTGCGCGGCGGCGTGGTGCAACGCAGCGGCGCGCGGCGCTCCCAGCACAAGCACTACGAATGATGGACTGACAGGCGCGCTTTGCGCCTGGTGCCGGTCAGTACCCGCCCTTGCGCATGCTCTCCGGCAATCCGGCAATCTTGCCTGCCTGCTTCGAAGGGTTGCCCGGGAAGAGATCGAACAGGGTTTTATTGTCCACTTTGCGACCGGCCCATTTTTCCTGCATGGTCTTGAGGATGGCGCGGTTGTTCGGCTGCTCACCGTTGTGGTTGAGATAGGCGTCGCGCAGGTATTCGATCAAGTCCCAGTGGTCCTGGGTGAGAGTGATTCCCTCCGCTGCTGCGATGGCCTCCGCGACGTCCCTGTCCCAGTCGTCCGGCGATGCCAGGTAGCCGTTTTCGGTTGCTTCAAGCATCCTGCCTTTTACTGCGTATTCCATGGTCTCCTCTCCTGTGGTTAATTCAACGTGGTTAATCAGACCTGGCACGCAGGTCGCCGATATCCTTGTGGGGAATGAACAGGCCGCAGCCGAGCTTGCGTCCGCTGCCCAGGCCTTGCTGCTGCAGCAGCAAGGATTGCTCCCGCGTCAGGCCGGCGAGCATCAGGCTGCGGGTTTGCAGCGTACTCTCCGGTGTCGCGATCATGGTCATCAGGCCGCACAGCATTTCTCCGGGCCGGATGCCGAGCGCGTCGAGTCGAGCGGCGGCGGCCTGCCGGAAATCGGCTTCACTGTCGCAGTCGGACAGCAGGACGCAGTGCGAAATCAGCGTGGTGATCCGCGACAGCGGCCGCACCGTGAGTCGGTCCACGCGCAACGCGTGACCGGTGATGTCCAGGGTCCGGCCCAGCAGTGCCGCGGCGGCGTCCAGGCGATGCCTGGGCAAACGCAGCACGAGCCGGGTGCGCTGCGACAGATGCAGCAGCGTGTGCGGGCCTTCCGGGCGCATCCAGCCGCTGCCGGATTCGGCGGCGCGAATGATATGCAGTCCGCCATGGAGATCGGTCGAGAACCAGGGCAGCGCGGCCTGGATTGCCTGAGACAGCGCCCAGGCGTGATCGACCGGCAGGCTGCGGCAGGAGATGGCGTATACCGCATCCACGATATCGCCTGTTGTTTCTGCGGCTGCCGGTAATCGGGCAGCAAGCTCTTCTTCTTGAATCATTGCAGTCTTTTAATGCGCCGGCAGTGCGGCTTGCAGGGCATCGCGATCGAACCACCACTCGTCCTGCACCAGCACATCGACGATATTGCGCAAGCGCGGCAGGAACAGCCCCGGATCGTTCAGCTCCATATCTTCGATCCAGCGGTTGAAGTCTTCCTGGCCTTCGACATTGCTGTGCCGTCGCGCCACCGTGGCGAGCAACTGGTTGGTGTAGATGAGCAGGTCTTCGCGCTGCGGTCCCTGGGCGCGCAGATCGACGAGGTAGTACGCCGTGACTGCGGCGACTGCCGCGCCGTCGGCGTCGGGCGGCGTCTCATCGACCACGTGCTGCAGCAGCGCGACGCTCAATTCCGGATCGACCGGGTAGGTGACGGCAAGCCAGATGCCCTGGCCGAGCGCGGCGAGCGACTGCGGCTGATCAGAGAGGAACAGGATGTCGCAGGCCTGTGCCGCGCCTTCCCAGGCCTGCTCGGGCAGGTAGCGGTCGAAGGCTTCGCGTGCCGCGGTCCAGGCCTCCGGCCGATTTTCGAGCCGCACGAGGGCGCGGCCGAGTTGCAGCAGCAGGTCGGCGCGGCGCAGCGTTTCAGCGTCGGGCGAGAGTGCAGCGAGCTGATCGCGCAGGTCGGAGACCAGGCGCTTCAGCATGCCGGTCGATTCTTTGGCGTCCTCGCTGCTGTCAGCATTGCCGACGGCAGGGTCTTCCTTGATGAATTTGAGGGGAATGTATTTTTTCATGGGATGGCAGTCTTTTTCGTGAACGGGATGGCGCGTCAGGACGCGGCACTCCCGGCGATGCGATCCAGATACCGGGCGCGATAGACGAGCCGTCCCGCGCCCGGCGCCGGGTCGTCGGTGTAGGCGCTGCGGTTGTGCAACACGTTGTTGCAGATCAGACCCTGGCCGCCGGCCAGGCGCAATGAGAATGCATACGGCGAGCCGGCGTCGAGAATACGATTGAGAAATTGCACCGCGGCGCGCGTCGTATCGTCTGGCTGCCATTCGATGCTGCGGGTGCGTGCGGTGTAGCGCATATGCAGCGCGCCGGCGCTGACTGAAAATACCGGGCCGGTCTGTGCCGGCCTCAGTTCGACGCCATCCGGGGCATGGGCGGGAATGGTCATCGCCCGGGGCGCCGAGAGCGCTGTCACAAAATCGGGGTTGGCATCGTGCAGCAGGATATAGGCGATCTCCGGATCCAGCAGACGGTTCTCGCCGCCCGTGGCGGCGGGCCGCACGCAATGCAGGATAAATGCCTGGATGCGCTGGTCCGGGGCGTTGTAGTAACCATCGGTGTGCCACAGCAGGCGCTGGTTTGAGTAGGGAATAAAGCCCAAAGCCGATTTTTCCGGCACGGCCTCGAGTGAGCTGATGCCATCCTCATCAGCGAGCGGATTGGCATGCAGACGGGTGAGGCCCAGGCGCGCGCCCAGGCGGCGCAGCATGCCCTTGTCGGCCACGCCGGCGTGTGAACTGGCATAGACCGCCATGTTTGCCGCGCGGCATACGCGCCGGATTTCTTCGATCTCGCTGTCGCTGAGGTTGCCCGGATCACGCACCTCGACGATCAGGTCTTCGGCGCGGCGCGGATAACGCGCAAGTTTGCGCTCGCGCCAGCGCGGGTATGCCAGCGTGTGGTCTGGCGTCAACGGGTAATCGAAAACGTCTGGCAAGGCAGTGCTCAAAAAGTTTGGCCGGATTGCGCAGGCAGAACGTAGCGCATAGTTGGCATCAATAGAACTGCGGCCTTGCAGCTAAGGTATAAGCGGTAACTTTATATAACATATTGATTATATTGATATTGTTATTAACGCCAGTGCATGGCATATCTCCAAAGGGAGGGGTAACGCCTGCCCGGCTATCCCCAATGATCTCTGACGGAGGGCAAATGTCCATCGTTACACTGCGCGGGTTGTTTCATGTTGTTGATGCTTCTCGCATGCTTCAGGAGGTTCTACCCATGTCCGAAGTGCAGAAACCGCCCAAGAATCCCGAACGGCACAGCACCTATATGCCGAAGGAAAAGAAATCCACCAAGCCGTTTCACCCCACGCCCATGCTCGACCAGCTCGAAGCCGGGCCGTGGCCGAGTTTCGTCACCGGGCTGAAGCGCCTGGCGCACGACAACAACATGATGGTGGATCTGCTCGGCCAGCTCGAGCACTCGTACAAGACGCGCCTGGGATACTGGAAAGGCGGCACGGTGTCGGTATTCGGCTACGGCGGCGGCATCATCCCGCGCTTCTCGGAAGTCGCGGGCATGTTTCCGGAATCCAAGGAGTTTCACACGCTGCGTGTGCAGCCTCCCGCCGGCAACCACTACACCACCAAGCTGCTGCGCCGGCTTTCGGACTCCTGGAGCAAATGGGGTTCCGGGCTGATCGCGTTTCACGGCCAGACCGGCAACATCATGTTCATCGGTACCACGACCGAGAACACCCAGCATTTTTTCGACGAGATCAACGAGTACGGTTTTGATCTGGGTGGCGCGGGTCCGTGCGTGCGCACCGCCATGTCGTGCGTGGGCGCTGCTCGCTGCGAGCAGTCGTGCACGAACGAGCACCGCATACACCGCACGCTGGTCAACAATTTCATCGACGACATGCACCGCCCGGCGCTGCCGTACAAGTTCAAGTTCAAGGTCTCGGGCTGCCCGAACGACTGCATGAACTCGATTCAGCGCGCGGACTTCGCCGTGATCGGCACCTGGCGTGACGACATGCAGGTCGATCAGAAGGAAGTCAAAACATACATCGAGGGCCATGGCCGCAAGTACACGATCGACAACGTGATCGCGCGCTGTCCGACCAAGGCGCTGTCCCTCAACGACGACGACACGCTCGATGTCGACAACAAAAGCTGCGTGCGGTGCATGCATTGCATCAATGTCATGACCAAGGCGCTCAAGCCCGGCAAGGATCGCGGCATCACGCTCCTGATCGGCGGCAAGCGCACCCTCAAGATCGGCGACACCATGGGCACAGTGATCGTGCCGTTCATGAAAATGGATACCGACGAGGATTACGAAAAGCTGCGCGAGCTTGCTGCCACGGTGGTCGATTTCTGGGCGGAGAACGGCCTGGAGCACGAGCGCTGCGGCGAGATGATCGAGCGCATCGGCCTTGCCAATTTCCTGGAAGGCATCGGCATCGAGGTCGATCCCAACATGATCAGCCATCCGCGCACCAGTTCCTACGTGCGCCTGGACGATTGGGATCAGGAAGCGCAAAAGTGGATCGATCGCCAAGGCAAGCAACAGGCGTCCGTCTAGGAGGAGACAGCAATGGTTCAGCAAACAGCCCCGGCGGTGGAAAAGAAGCAGATGCGTGCACCGATCGAGAGCGGGTGTCCCGACGGCATGCAGTTCATGCACCCGCTGATGATCAAGAATTTCGGCAACTGGAAATACCACGACCGGCCGCGCCCCGGGGTGCTGCACCACGTGGCCTATTCGGGGGATGAAATCTGGACGGTGCGCGTCGGCACCCAGCGCCAGCTCGGACCCTACGAGATCAACCTGCTGTGCGACATCATCGACAAGTACGGCGAAGGCTACGTGCGCTTCACCATCCGTTCAAACATGGAAATCATGGTTTCCAAGTGGGAGAAGGTCGGCCCGCTGATCCAGGCCATCAACGACGCGGGTTATCCGGTCGGCGGCACCGGCAACTCGGTAACCATGATTTCGCACACGCAGGGCTGGTTGCACTGCGACATCCCCGGCACCGACGCCTCGGGCGTGGTGAAGTCCCTGATGGACGAACTCCACGCGGAGTTCATCAAGGAGGAAATGCCCAACCGCGTGCATATCACCACCTCGTGCTGCCAGATCAACTGCGGCGGCCAGGGCGACATCGCGATCAACATACAGCACACCAAGCCGCCGAAAATCAACCACGACCTGGTGGCGAACGTGTGTGAACGCCCCTCGGTGGTGGCGCGCTGTCCGGTGGCGGCGATCCGCCCGGCGATCGTGAACGGCAAGCCCTCGCTCGAAGTGGACGAGAAAAAATGCATATGCTGCGGCGCCTGCTATCCGCCGTGCCCGCCGATGCAGATCAACGACCCGGAACACTCGAAGCTTGCCATCTGGGTGGGGGGCAAGAATTCCAACGCCCGCTCCAAGCCGATGTTCCAGAAACTGGTGGCCGCCGGCCTTCCCAACAACCCGCCGCGCTGGCCCGAAGTTGCTGCGGTGGTGAAAAAGATCCTCTATACCTACAAGAAAGATGCGCGGGACTGGGAGCGTGTCGGCGACTGGGTGGAGCGCATTGGCTGGCCGCGGTTTTTCGAGCTGACCGGTTTGCCGTTTACCAAATTCCACATCGACAACTGGCGCGGGGCACGCAACAGCCTCAATGCGTCGGCGCACATCCGGTTTTGAACGTGAGCGGGCTGTAAAGGCGGAGCATGAAATTCGGCATCCTGATCAATGAAGGCCCTTATACCCACGAGGCTTCCGACACGGCGTACCAGTTCGTGAAGGCCGCGCTGGCGAAGGGGCACGAAATCTATCGCGTGTTTTTCTATCACGACGGCGTGAACAATGCCACGCGGCTTACCGTGCCGCCGCAGGATGACCGCAATATCGTCAAACGCTGGACCGAGCTCGCTGCGCAGCACAAGCTCGATCTCGTGGTGTGCATCGCCGCCGCGCAGCGCCGCGGCGTCATGGATGCGGCCGAGGCGAAGCGCAACGGCAAGGACGCCAACAACATTGCGCCGGGTTTCAGGATCTCGGGTCTGGGCCAGCTCATCGAAGCCGGAATCCAGGCCGACCGCCTGATCGTGTTCGGCGGCTGAGGGGAAGAAATGAGCGAAGAAACCCAGAGCGGCGTAACGAAAAAGTTTCTGTACGTCAATCGCAGGGCGCCGTACGGAACGATCTATGCGCTGGAGTCCCTTGAAGTGGTGCTGATCGGCGCTGCTTTCGAGCAGGACGTGAGTCTCGCGTTCATAGGCGACGGCGTCTATCAGTTGACCAAGGGGCAGAATACCAAAGGCATCGAGATGAAGAACTTCTCGCCGACCTTCCGTGCCCTTGAGGATTACGACGTGACCAAGCTTTATGTGGAGCAGGAGGCGATGCAGGCGCGCGGCCTTACCGAAGCCGACCTGGTGGTGCCGGTTGAGGTGGTGAGCGCGCAACGCATGACCGAGATCATGGAAGACCAGGACGTGATCCTGAGCTTTTGAGGATGAGATAAATGCTGCATACCATCAATAAATCGCCGTTCGAGCACGGCACTTTTGAAACCTGCCTCAAGTTTGCGAAGCAGGGCAGTGCGGTGTTGCTGATCGAAGACGGCGTATACGCGGCGGCGAGGGATACGGCGGTCTCGAAGCAGGTGCAGGAAGCTTTGAAGAACGTGTCGATTTATGCGCTCAAGCCGGACGTTGAGGCGAGAGGAATGCAGAACCGGGTGATGGACGGCGTGCGCCTGGTGGACTACGAGGGGTTCGTGGATCTCGTGGTGGAGCACAACGCCGTGCAATCCTGGCTTTGACCCTGAAAGGAACCATGACATGCCTATCGAACTGAACGGCCAGACCATTGAAACCGACGAGGAAGGTTATCTCGCGAACCGCACTGACTGGACCGAGGAAATAGCAAAGGAGATGGCCCGCATCGACGACTGCGAGCTGACCGAAAATCACTGGGAAGTGATCAACTTCCTGCGCGAGTACTACGACGAGTATCAGATTGCCCCGGCAGTGCGGGTGCTGACCAAGGCCATCGGCAAGAAGCTCGGCGCGGAAAAGGGCAACAGCAAATACCTGTACGAGCTGTATCCTTACGGCCCCGCCAAGCAGGCCTGCAAATATGCAGGGCTGCCCAAGCCGACGGGCTGCGTCTAGAGCGCATTTCACCGGAATCCGGAGCGAGCGTTGTCGGCGCTGACCATTTTCTACGCGCTGCTCTTTTATGCCGCCGCCATCACGCTCTTCGGTGGCGTGGCCTGGAAGTGCTGGGTGTATGCGCGCACGCCGCAGCCCCTGAAGATTCCGATTCCGCCGGCGCCGACCACGCGCCGCGGCGTCGTACTGCGCATGCTCTTCGAGGTCACGCTCTTCAAGAGCCTGTTCCGTTCCAACAAATGGATCTGGCTCTTCGGCTGGATCTTTCACGTCGCGCTGCTGGCGGTGCTGCTTCGCCACCTGCGCTATTTCACCGAACCGGTCTGGGGCTGGGTGGCGCTGATCCAGCCCTTGGGCCTGTACGCCGGGTTTGCCATGGTCGCCGGCCTTGCCGGGCTGTGGGCGCGGCGGTTTCTGGTGGATCGCGTCCGCTACATCAGCAGCCCTTCCGACCATCTGATGCTTGCGCTGCTCATCGCGATTGCGGTGAGCGGGCTCACCATGAAATACCTCGCACATACCGACATCGTCGCCCTCAAGGCATTTTTTCTCGGCCTGATGGTGTTTGACTGGCAGGCGCTGCCCGCCGACCCGGCGCTGCTCGTGCATCTTGCGCTGGTGGCGACGCTGATGATTGTTTTTCCGGTCAGCAAGCTGTTACACGCGCCGGGGGTGTTCTTCAGTCCGAGTCTTAACCAGATCGACAATGCGCGCGAGCAGCGCCATGCGGCAGGCTGGTCGGCGCGAATCGTCCCCGACCGGGCGCGCGGGGGCTGAATGGCCGCGTTTGAAACACCGGCAGTGGGCGAATACCCGGTGATTCCGCTGGTGCGCGAAGGAGCCATGGCGCACAGCAAACCGTTCGTGGCCAAGCCCGACCACCAGAAACCGCTCGGTTTTCCGGGGGAACTGGTGCCGGATTGGGAGAAGGTCGCGGTTACCAAGCTGGGCGAACTGGTGTCGCAGTCACGCGCACTGCAGGTGTTCCTTGATTCCTGCGTCAAGTGCGGCGCCTGCACCGACAAGTGCCACTATTTCCTGGGCACCTCCGATCCCAAAAACATGCCGGTGGCGCGCCAGGATCTGCTGCGCTCGGTTTATCGCCGCTACTACACCTTTGCCGGCAAGTTTTTCCCGTGGCTGGTGGGTGCGCGCGACATGACCAAGAAGGTGCTCGACGACTGGTACAGCTATTTCCACCAGTGCTCGCAGTGCCGCCGCTGCGCAGTGTTCTGTCCTTACGGTATCGACACCGCAGAGATATCGATGGCGGCACGCGACATCATGGACAGCGTCGGCGTGGGCCAGAAATACTCGAACGAGATCATCGGCAAGGTACACAAGATCGGCAACAATCTGGGACTGCCCCAGCCGGCGCTGCGCAATACACTCGACGGCCTGGAAGAGGACGTCAAAGAGGATACCGGCGTGGATGTCAAATTCCCGCTCGACGTAAAAGGCGCCGAGGTGCTGCTGGTGACGCCGAGCGCCGACTTTTTCGCCGAGCCACACATTGATGGTCTGATCGGCTATGCCAAGGTGTTTCACGCCGCGGGCATCTCGTGGACGCTTTCATCGCACGCCTCCGAGGCGGCGAACTTCTCGCTGTTCATCGGCAATCACGACAACCTGCAGAAAGTGGCGGAACGCATCCGCGAGGCGGCGCTCGATCTGGGCGTGAAGCGCATCGTGGTCGGCGAGTGCGGCCATGCCTGGCGCGTTGCCTACAGTTTCTGGAACACGCTCATCGGACCGTTCGACTTTCTCGATCCGCGTTATCCGGCGCCGCAGCACATTTGTGAATTGACCTACGACCTCATCCGCAGCGGCGCGATCACATTCGACAAAAGCGCCAACGATGACAAGGTGGTGACCTTCCACGATTCCTGCAATGTGTCGCGCGCCTCACGCATGGGTGACGTGCCGGGCGGGCAGTTTCTCATTCCGCGCGAGATCATTCGCGCCTGCGTCAACAAGTTCGTGGATATGGCGCCCGAGACCATCGGCGAGACCACCTTTTGCTGCGGCGGCGGCGGCGGCCTGCTGACCGACGACCTGGTTGAACTGCGCGTCAAAGGCGCGCTGCCGCGCATGCAGGCGCTGCAGCAGGTAGTGGAAGAGCACGGCGTCAACTATATGGCCGCGATCTGCGCCATCTGCAAAAGCCAGTTCACCAAGGTGCTTCCTTACTATAAGCATCCCATGGACATGATCGGCAGCGTGCATGGACTGGTGAGCAACGCGATCGTGCTGGGACCCAGGCAGTGAAAAAGCGTATCAATCGGAGATAACCATGTCAGCGCCAGCGAACAAGCCCGAAGCAAAAAGCGGGCATACATTCCGCAAGTTCAAGGACGGCGATCACCAGTGGGGCTCGTTCCAGGAGCAGATTTTTTCTGCCGACGCGTCCGACAAGTGCCCGACCTACGTGCACAAGACGCCGCCCTGCCAGGCCAGTTGTCCGTCGGGTGAGGACATCCGCGGCTGGCTCAACATCGTGCGCGGAGTGGAGAAGGCGCCCAAGGGCACCAGCATGCAGGAGTACGCATTCCGGCGCTCCACCGATGCCAATCCGTTTCCATCCATGATGGGGCGGGTGTGTCCGGCGCCGTGCCAGACAGGCTGCAATCGCAACAAGGTGGAGGACACCGTCGGCATCAATGCAGTCGAGCAATACATCGGCGACTATGCGCTGCAGCAGGGCTTCGCGTTTCAGGCCGGCCCTGAAACAGGCAAGCGTGTTGCCGTTGTGGGCGGCGGCCCGGCCGGACTGTCAGCGGCTTATCAGTTGCGCCGCAAAGGCCACGCCGTGGTCCTGTTCGACGATCACGCCGAACTGGGCGGCATGGCCAAGTACGGCGTGCCGGGCTACCGCCTGCCGCGCACGCATCTGGACGGCGAGATCAACCGGATCATCGCGATGGGCGTGGAAGTTCGCGCGAATACCCGGATCGGCACCGACGTTTCCCTGAACGAACTGGAGTCCGGTTTTGACGCTGTGCTGCTCGCAATCGGCTGCAAAGCCGGTCTCAGCCTGCCCGTCCCGGGAGCGGACGCGCCCAACTGCATCAGCGGGGTCTCGTTTCTGGAGGCCTTCAACCAGGGGCGGCTGAAATCGGTCGCCGGCCGGGTGGTGGTGGTCGGCGGCGGCGACACCTCGGTTGACGTCGTCTCGGTGGCGCGCCGCCTGGGTTATGTGGAAAACGTCAAGGAGGCTGAGCGTCCTGAGTTTGTGGTGATGGGCCATACCGCGCATGACGTTTCCACCATGGCAGCGCGCAGCGGCGCAGACGTCACGCTCATCTCGATGCAGCCGATCGACCAGATGAACGCCGCCAAGCACGAAATCGAGGACGCGCAGCGCGAGGGCGTCAGGATCCGCGGCAACCTGCTGGCAACCAAGGTGATTGTCGACGAGCAGACCGGGCGCGCCAAGGCGCTGCGCGTGATCGAGGTCGATTATGTGAAAGGCAAGATGGTGCAGAAACCCGGCACCGAGATGGACTTCGAAGCTGATCTTATTGTTTCTGCCATCGGGCAGGCCGGTGACTTGCGCGGCATGGAGGAGCTCAATAACGGCAAGGGCCTGATCGCTGCAGACAAGTTCTATCAGGTGCCGAACCGCCGGGGTGTGTTTGCCTGCGGCGACATCATCCGTCCCCATCTGCTGACCACGGTGATCGGCCAGGGCTCGGTCGCCGCCGACAGCATCGACCGCTATCTCGGCAACAAGGAGATGGCCAAGCGGCCGAAGGTCGATGTGCATCACTTCAACCTGCTCGACAAGTTGCGCGAAGTGAATCTCGAGCCCAAGTCGTTCAAGGCGGTCGAGGACGGCACTCTGCGCGAGATCGACCGCGGCGTGCGCGGCACATCGGAGCAGGGCAAGGCGGTTGGCGGCTTTGCCGTGCATAACTATGAGGATCGCGGTGCCGCGGAAGTTTGTCAGTCCAATGAGTTGTTCCTCGGCCATTTTCCTTACCAGGAGCGCATCAAGCGCACCGAGATCGGCCCTTCGGCAGAGGAGGTGCTGGGGCATTTCGCCGAACGCATGGTCGGCCTGAACGACAAGCAGGCGGTGGATGAATCCAAGCGCTGCATGAGCTGCGGCATGTGCTTTGAGTGCGACAACTGCGTCATCTATTGCCCGCAAAACGCGGTCAAGCGCACGCCCAAGTCCGAAGCCACCATGGGCCGCTATGTCTATACCGACTACGACCTGTGCATCGGTTGCCACATCTGCGCCGATGTCTGTCCGACCGGCTACATCAAGATGGGCATGGGTGACCACTGAGCATCGATGAGGCGGGCAAAGTGCGGATTGTGCTTCTGATCATGGTTCTCGCATTCACGGTTGCGGGATTCGCCGGGGCTGCTGAAAAGCCCGCGGGTCGGGTTCCCACGCCGGTGGTCAAGACCGAGAAAGGCGATGTTTGCGTGGCGCCGACCGGAGAGATACGCCGCAACCACATGAAGATGCTCATGCATCAGCGCGACGGCACCATGCGTCAGGGGCTGCGCGAGCCGCGTTTCAGTCTCAAGAACTGTGTCGAATGCCACGCCAGCCGCGAGACCGGCAGCGTGCTCGGCAATGACGGTTTCTGCTCGAGCTGTCATGCCTATGCTTCGGTGAAAATCGACTGCTTCGAGTGCCATACGCCGCTGCGGCAGACCCGGGCCGCGGGAGCTGCCCGGTGAACCCGGATCGGCGCCAGTTGCTGGGTTGGGGCGCCGCTGCCGCAGCGGGCGTGGCGCTCGCGCCAACCATCAGGCTGATCGAGCTTGCGCAGGCGCGCTCGCCGGAGGAGGCCGCTTCCACCCTCCAGCGCTGGGGTCTGCTGATCGATATTTCGAAATGCGAAGGCTGTAACGAGTGCGTTACAGCTTGCCACGCAGAGAATGGTGTCAGCAGCCAAGGCCGGCCGGAAACCGACGCGCAGTGGATACGCAAGGTGGATTTGCGCGACAGGCGTACCGGCTTTGCCCAGACGCTGCCGCTGATGTGCCAGCACTGCGAACACCCGCCGTGCGTGGACGTGTGTCCGACCGGTGCCTCGTTCAGGCGTGACGACGGCATCGTGCTGGTTGACAAGCACACCTGCATCGGCTGCCGCTACTGCGTCATGGCCTGCCCGTACGGCGCGCGCTCTTTCATCCACGAAACGATCAGCGGGCAGAAGGCGGATGTGCCGCGCGGCAAGGGCACGGTGGAATCCTGCACGCTGTGCGTGCATCGCGTGGATCGTGACGAGACGCCGGCTTGTGTGGAGGCCTGCAATCGCGATGGCGGCAAAGCCATGGTTTTCGGCGATCTCAACGATCCTTCTGCAGAAATCCACCAACGCCTGCGCAGCGGGAGATCGACCCAGGTGCGGGCTGATCTCGCCCTCAACCCCGGCGTGCGCTATCAAGGGCTGTAAGGCATGACTCAACACGTGCACTACCGCGAAATCGACGGCCGCAACGGCGGTTTTTACGCGCTGCTCGGCGTTCTGGGTGTCCTGATTCTGGGCGGCCTCGGCGCCGCGTGGTACATGGAGCATCACGGCCACTTCGTCACGGGGATGACCAACCGCGTGGTGTGGGGTATGCCGCACGTGTTTGCGATATTCATGATCGTCGCGGCCTCGGGCGCGCTTAACGTGGCATCGATCGCATCGGTGTTCGGCCGCGATTTTTATAAACCGCTGGCGCGGTTTTCGGGATTGCTGGCGGTCACGCTGCTTGCCGGAGGTCTTGCTGTGCTGGTGCTCGATCTGGGGCGGCCCGACCGTTTGATCGTGGCGATGACGAACTACAACTTCAAGTCCGTCTTCGCATGGAACATATTTCTCTACACCGGTTTCTTCGCGGTCGTGGGGATTTACCTGTGGACCATGTTCGAGCGGCGCATGAACGGCTACAGCAAGCGCGCAGGCTTGCTGGCGTTCGTGTGGCGCCTGGTTCTTACTACGGGGACGGGATCGATCTTCGGCTTCCTGGTGGCTCGCGAGCCTTATAACAGCGCGCTGCTTGCGCCGTTGTTCATCGTCATGTCCTTTTCTTTCGGACTGGCGGTGTTTCTTCTGGTGCTGATGGCTGTCTGTCGCTGGAGCGGACGTGCGCTGGGGGATATGGTGCTGAAACGATTGGGGAACCTGCTCGGCGTGTTCGTCGCCGTGGTCCTGTATTTCGTGCTGGTCCATCACCTGACCAATCTGTATATCACCAGGCAGCATGATCTTGAACGGTTCATTCTCTGGCAAGGCGGCGTTTACACCGCGCTGTTCTGGCTCGGCCAGATACTGATCGGCAGTCTTCTGCCTTTGATGCTCTTGTTCAATCCCGTGCTGAGCCGGTCGCGAGGCGTCATTGCAGCGGCAGCGGCATGCGTGATTCTGGGCGGTTTTGCGCAGATTTATGTGCTCATTATCGGCGGCCAGGCATACCCGCAACTGATGTTTCCGGAAAAAGAGGTCGCCAGCAGCTTTTTCGACGGTGTTGTCGCGGCGTACACGCCGAGCCTGCCGGAAATCATGCTTGGCGTCGGCGGGATGGCCCTGGCCCTGGCGCTCACCGTCGTGGCGGTCAGGGTGCTGCCTTTTCTGCCCAAAGGCCTCGCGGACAGCGACGTTGGACCGGCCACCGCGTGAACCGGCTTTTCATCTCTGCGGCCCACAAGTCCTCAGGCAAGACCACGGTGTGCATCGGCCTGTGCGCCGCTCTGCGCATGCGCGGCGAGATGGTGCAGGCATTCAAAAAAGGTCCTGACTACATAGACCCGCTGTGGCTGGGGCTTGCCGCAGGGCGGTCCTGCTACAACCTTGACCCCTACCTCAGCGGAGCGGATGAGATTCGCGCCGAGTTCATGCGGCGCATGGATGGCGCCTCAATCGGCATCGTGGAAGGCAATAAGGGCCTGTACGACGGACTCGACCTGGAAGGCAGCAACAGCAATGCTGCGCTTGCCGTCTCTCTTGGCGCACCGGTAGTACTGGTGATCGATGCGCGGGGCATGACACGCGGTATCGCGCCGCTGATCCTTGGTTATCAGGCGTTTGACAAAAATATCCGCATTGCCGGCGTGATTCTGAATCAGCTCGGCGGATCGCGGCACGAAGCCAAGCTGCGCGCCGTGATCAGCCACTACACCGATGTTCCGGTGCTCGGCGCCGTGCAGCACGACGAGCGCATGACCATCGTGGAGCGCCACCTCGGGCTGATGCCGAGCAACGAAACGCTGACTGCGCACGAGCGCGTAAACGAAATTGCAGCACTCATCGCCGCCGGCGTTGACCTCGACCGTCTGCTCGCAGTCGCGCGCGACGCATTGCCCCTGCCTGCGGCCCTGACCAGCAGTGCTCCGGGGCGGCCGGGCGGCCCGCCGGTGCGCGTGGGTGTCGCACGCGATGCGGCATTCGGCTTCTACTACCCGGGAGATCTCGAAGCTTTGGGCGCCGCCGGCGCGGAGCTGATTCCCTTCGATGCGCTACGGGATAAACGCCTGCCGCAGGTGGATGGTCTGTTCATCGGCGGCGGATTTCCGGAGACGCACATGGCTGCGCTCACCGCGAATGCTGAACTGCGTGCCGACGTGCGGGCGGCGATTGAAGCCGGGTTGCCGACGTATGCCGAGTGCGGGGGGCTCATGTATCTCGCCCGCGGCATTGAATGGAACGGGCAACGCGCCGCAATGGTCGGCGCCATTCCCGCGGATATCGTCATGCATGCCCGCCCGGTGGGGCGCGGTTACGTGCATTTGCGTGAAACCGGCCGCAGTCCCTGGCCGCAGGCGCCCGTGCGGGATGCGCCGCTGATCCGCGCTCACGAGTTTCATTATTCGAGCGTGGAAAATCTTCCCGGGGACGTCGAGTTCGCCTATGAGGTCGAGCGCGGCCACGGCATCGACGGCCGGCACGACGGCATCGTGCACAAGAACCTGCTCGCGTCGTATGCGCATTTACGGGATGTTGCCGGAAATCACTGGGCGGGGCGTTTTGTCGATTTTGTCCGGAGTTGCAGGCATGCCGCTTGAAATTGACGGAAAGATGCTGAGAATCGATGACGAAGGGTATCTGGTTGACCCCGCGGACTGGAGCGAAGATGTCGCTGTGGAACTGGCGCGCCAGGAGAATATTGTGCTCACGGAGAGGCACTGGGCAGTCATCGGGTTTGTGCGGCAGTATTTCGGGCAGCACCACATCGCGCCGGATGCGCGTTTCGTTCTCAAGTACCTGGCTGAAACGGGAGGCACGGAACGAAACGAACTGTTCCGGTTGTTTCCCTATGGTTATGTCAAGCAGGCCTGCAAGATCGCCGGTATGCGCAAGCCCCGGGCATGGAGCACTGGCTGAACACGGGCAGTATTGGAGCATTCATGATCACCGTCACACCACAAGCCGCCGAGCAAATTCTCAAATCCGCGCAACAGCAGGCAGACCTCAAAGAGGTCTATTTGCGCCTGGCCGCGCGTTTGAGCGACAAAGGGGGGATTGAATACGGCATGGGCTTCGACGGCAAAACAGAAGACGATCTGCTGGTAATCGCACGCGATATCAAGGTGCTGATCTCGCCCGGCAGCGTCGAATTGCTGACCGGTGCGACTCTCGACTATGTCGAGATCAATCCCGGCGAGCCGCGTTTCATTTTCATCAACCCGAATGATCCTTCGCACAAGCCGCCCGGGCCTGCGCGCTGAGCGCTGGTGCTGGACACGGCTGCTCCGTGGAGTTAGTCTGAAGTTCGTTCGAGAGCACTCCCGTTTTGCGCGACACAGGATCATGTATGTCCGAGCATGCTGCACAAAACAAGGGCGCGAAAGCCGCTGACGCTGCCAATCAGAGCCGTTCCGGTTCGCAGGCCCAGACAGTACGTCTTTCGCGGAAAACGCAGTCGCTCGACATCCTGTATGAAATTGCCGCCAGCCTGAGCCGGCCCGGCAGTCTCGAGCACCTGCTCGGGGGCTTTCTGGATACCTTCATTGAACTGGTTGATGCGCGCGCGGCGAGCGTGCGACTCGTCACCGGGGACGGCCACATCCGGTTGATTGCGAGCCGCGGCCTCTCGCCCGAAGCGGTCGGGCGCGACAGCCTGATGCCGACAGGGCGCTGCCTGTGCGGCCTGGTCTCGACCGAAGGCGGCCTGCGTATCCAGAGCGGTACCGCGTCCTGCGCAAAGCTCATCGGCGGACCCATGCTGGCGCGCGATTGCACGGAGTTCGTGGTGGTGCCGGTGCAGTACCAGGATCGCATTCTGGGCGTATACAACCTGTTTCTCGACAGCCCGCTGTCGGCGATGGGCGAGGATATGCGTGATCTGCTGATCAGCGTGGGCCGCCACCTGGGTCTCGCGATCGAAAAGGCGCGCCTGGAGGGCGAAGCGCGGCGTCTCGCCATCATGGAAGAGCGAAATATCATCGGCAATGAGCTGCACGACTCGCTCGCGCAGTCGCTGATCGGCATGCGCCTGCAATTGCAGGTTCTCAGTGAATCCCTGGCGCGCAAGGACTTCAGTGCCGCCCAGTACGAGGCGAATGCCCTGCGCCGCGCACTGACCCAGGCGAACTCGGACCTGCGCGACCTGCTGACCAACTACCGGCTGAAAATAGACGAATCGGGATTGGTTAAAACGATCGACAATCTGGTTCAGCGCTTCACCCGGGAAACCGGCATCGCGGTGTTTTTCCATAATGAATGCACGGCACTCGCGCTCTCGCCGGCGCAGGAAGTGCAGGTTTTCTACATCATCCAGGAGGCGCTTACCAACATCCGCAAGCATAGCGGCGCGCATAATGTGCGTATCATGCTGAATAACGAAGATGATCTTTACACCGTGCTGGTCGAAGACGACGGCTTGGGCATGGCCGACGTTGCCGAAAGTGCATCCGGCGAACATGCGGGTTTGGCGATCATGCGGGAGCGGACTGAGCGATTGCCGGGCCAGATCGTGATCGAGAGCGAACCGGGCGAGGGCACGCGGATCGTGCTGATTTTCAACGCACCAATGAGCGCTGTTCCGGGCTGAAGGCGAAGGCGGCATGCGGGTACTGCTGATTGACGATCATGCGCTGGTGCGCAAGGGCATCGAAGAGCTGCTGCAGAGCCGTGGTATCCAGGTGGTGGCATCAGTCAGTTCAGGCGAAGAGGGCGTGCGGCGTGCGCGTGAAATTTCCGCCGATGTCATCCTGCTCGATGTCAAGATGCCGAGGATGACCGGCATCGAGACCTTGAAACAACTGCGCGCCGGCGGCGTCAGCACGCCGGTGGTGATGCTCACCATGAGCCGCGAGGACGCTGACCTGGGCGCCGCGCTGCGCGGCGGCGCGCAGGGTTATCTGTTGAAGGATATGGAATCAGAGGAGCTGGTGCCGGCGCTCGAAGCGGTACTGCGCGGCGACAATGTGGTCGCCAGGGAAATGGTGGGCACTCTGGCCCACCTCGTGCGCAGTGATGCCGGCAAGGACGGGGGAGCGCAACGGCCGGCAGCGCCTTTTGCCGCACTCACGCCACGCGAACTGGAAATCCTGGAGCATCTCGCCGAGGGTTTCAGCAACAAGATGATTGCAAATGCCCTCGCCATCACGGACGGCACCGTCAAACTGCACGTCAAGGCGATCCTGCGCAAGCTCGGCCTGCGCTCCCGTGTGGAGGCGGCGGTGAGCGCGGTCGAGCATGGCATGGGCAAGAGCAGGAAAGCGGGCGGCACATGACGGGGCGCGCACGGGCAGTGCTTGATTCAGCCAGGGTGCCGGATGCGCACCGGGCCGCGCGCGAGTTCGTCGCGCAGGCGGGCCGTGATGTCGCATTCCAGCTCGAGTCCTGCGTGCGCTGCGGCCAGTGCGCCGATGCCTGCCATTTCCGCAGGGTTACCGGCGATCCGCGCCATACGCCGGTCTACAAGCTGTGGCCGATGCTCAAGGCGTACCGGCGCGAGGCGGCGCCCTTTGCATCGGTAAGGAAAGCGCTGGGTCTTGCGCCGCCGGAGGTTACGGCAGAGGAACTGCACGAGTGGTCCGCACTGCTCTACGACTCCTGCAATCTGTGCGGCCGCTGCACGCTCGCGTGCCCCATGGGGATAGACATCGCGGGCCTGGTGCGTCGGGCGCGCGAGGGCATGGCGGTGGGCGGTTTCGCGCCGGCCGATCTGTATAAAGCCGCGGAAAAAGCGCTCGACACCGGCAGTCCCATCGGGGTGCGCTGGCCGGCCCTCAAACGGCAGATCGAGCTGCAGGAGCAGGAGACCGGGCTGCGCGTGCCCATCGATGTCGAGGGCGCCGAATACCTGGTCGTGCTGACCTCGATCGAGATCATGGGTTTCCCCGAGATCATCGGCGCCCTGGCGCGGATCTTCCGGCAGGCCGGCGTGTCGTGGACCATACCCAGTGCCGGCTTCGAGGCGACCAACGTGGGGGTGCAGATGGGATCGCGCGACGTGGCGGCGGAATTGCTTACACGCATCGTCAGCGCGGCCGAGCGGCTGAAGGTGAAATGTGTCATCAGTCCCGAGTGCGGACACGCCTACTCGGCACTGCGCTGGGAGGGGCCCAATCTCCTCGGCCGGCGCTACGGATTCGAGGTGGTGCAGATTGTCGAGCTGCTGGACCGGTTTGTGCGCGAAGGCCGGCTGCGGCTGCGCGGCAGGGACGCGCGCCGGCTGACGTTTCATGACCCCTGCCAGCTCGTGCGGCGCGGCGGGCTGACCGAGGCGCCGCGCCGGCTGATGGACGGGGTGAGCGCGAATGCGGTCGATATGCCCGGGTCCGGCGCCGCGAACTTCTGCTGTGGCGGGGGTGGTGGCGTCAGCGCGATCCACCGGGCTGAAGGCCTGCGCCTTGCCGCATTCAAATGCAAGAAGGAGCAGATCGAAGCCACCGGGGCCGAGGCACTGGTCACCGCGTGCGGCAACTGCCGCAACGTGCTGGAAGAGGCGGTCGAGCACTACGGCATGACGCTGCCGGTGCTCGGCCTGACCGAGCTGGTGGCGCAGTACCTCGAGCCCGGGGCAGGCGCAGAATGACGGCCGTGGAGCTTCTGGAATTCGCGCGCGGGCCGGCGCTATGGGCCTCGCTCACTGTACTGGTCGCGGGCAGCTTCTG
This sequence comes from uncultured Bordetella sp., assembly GCA_964486865.1. Classification (GTDB taxonomy): domain Bacteria; phylum Pseudomonadota; class Gammaproteobacteria; order Burkholderiales; family SG8-41. Next base: position 3,794 of record CAZAOZ010000005.1, on the reverse strand, counting down.
GCGAATCGCCGGCATCGTGCGACTGGGGTCGAAGCCGGACCTTTCCGAGCCGCGCAGCACGCGGCTGTTTGCCGGCGCGATGCGCGGCATATTCCAGCACATGATGCCGAGGCGGGAGTTCCGGCAAAATGGCGGACTCGGTTTCTGGAATGGCTATATCTATCACCTCGGGCTTGCCGTGATCGTGTTCGGCTACCTGCCGCACATCCATTTCGTCGAGCGCCTCACCGGGCTGGCGTGGCCGCCGCTGCCGGATCCGGCAGTGTACGTGTCCGTCGGTCTTACTTTCGTGTCGTTGCTGATCGCGCTCATGGAACGTCTCGCCGACCCGGTTCGGCGTCTGTTGTCCGACTTTGACGACTACTTCAGCTGGGGCATGGTCGTGCTGCCGCTCGTTACCGGCATGATCGCGATCCACCAGTCGTACGTGCCGGGCATCGCCCCCGCGCCACCGCTTGATCCGCTGCCGCTTGCGATCCACTTGCTGAGCGTGGAACTGCTGTTCCTGTGGCTGCCATTCGGCAAGCTGGCGCATGTGTTTCTGGTCTTCGCGTCGCGCGGAATCACCGGGGCCGCGCTGGCGCGCAAAGGCGCCGCCATATGATCAGGACTGAAGCGGGCTGACGAACAATTCCACCATGGATTTTCTGCCGATCTTTCTCGATGTTCGCGAGCAGCCCTGCCTGGTGATAGGCGGCGGCGAGGTGGCGGCGCGCAAGTGCGCCATGCTGCTGCGCGCCGGCGCGCGGGTTACGATGCTCGCACCGGTGCTGAGCAAGGCATTTGACGCCGATCTGGCTGCTGCCCGGATCACGCACCGCCCGGAGAGTTTCCACGACGAGAGCGTGTCCGGGTATGTGCTGGTGATCGCCGCCACCAGCGACGATGCCGTGAATCGAGCGGCAGCCGCCGCCGCCAGGGCGCGGCATATCCCCGTGAACGTGGTCGATCAGCCGGCGCTTTGTTCATTCATCATGCCTTCCATCATCGAGCGCGCGCCGGTCATCGTGGCCGTTTCAACCGGCGGTGCCTCGCCGGTTCTGGCGCGCTTGTTGCGTGCGCGCCTGGAAACCCTGATTCCGGCCGGCTACGGCCGTCTTGCTGCACTGGCGGCAGCATTCCGCGATCAGGTCAAAGCGCGCTTCAAGCCGTCCGAGCGGCGGCGCGTCTGGGAACGCATACTGCAAGGCCCCATTGCCGAACTGGTACTCAGCGGGCGTGATGGCGAGGCACGCAAGGCATTGCAGGAAGCGCTCGACGGGAAGGAGCTGGAGTTCGGTGGCGGTGAAGTGGCCCTCATCGGCGCGGGGCCGGGCGATCCTGATTTGCTTACCTTTCGCGCGCTGCGGCTCATGCAGCGGGCCGATGTCGTGGTGTACGACCGGCTGGTATCCCAGCAGATTCTTGATCTGGTGCGGCTGGACGCCGAGCGCATTTATGCCGGCAAGGAACGGGCGAAACACACGCTGCCGCAGGAGGATATCAATCATCTGCTGGTACGCCTGGCAAAGGAAGGCAAGCGCGTCGTGCGTCTCAAGGGCGGCGACCCGTTTATTTTCGGGCGCGGAGGAGAGGAGATCGCAACGCTTGCCGCAGAAGGCATTCCTTTTCAGGTGGTGCCCGGCATTACCGCGGCAGCCGGCTGCTCGTCATATGCCGGAATCCCGCTCACGCATCGCGATTACGCGCAATCGGTGGTGTTTGTTACCGGGCATCTGCAGGACGGCAGCATGAATCTCAACTGGGCGGCGCTGGTGCAGCCGCGCCAGACCATCGTCTTCTACATGGGGCTCATCGGCATTGATATTCTGTGCCGCGAACTGATTTCGCACGGCCTGCCCGCCGCTACGCCGGCTGCGCTCATCCAGCAGGGCACGACGCTGGAACAGCGCGTGCTCACCGGCAGCCTGGAATCGCTTCCCCACATCGTGCGCGAGGGCGGGGTAAAGCCGCCGACGATCATCATCATCGGCGAAGTGGTCAGGCTGCGGGAGCAGTTGAAATGGTTCGAGCCGGTGGTGTGAGCGCGCCCGGCGGTACCGTCCGCCCGGACGGTGTTGATGACGGGCAGGGTTTGGCGCCCCGAACACGAATCGAACGTGCGACCTGCCCCTTAGGAGGGGGCTGCTCTATCCACTGAGCTACCGGGGCCCGGGCGGATTATAACGCGGGCGGCTTGCGCGTTCGATTCGTGTTCGACGCGCATCTTGCTGATCCGTCACGGTTTTGCGCTGGGTTAATCAAAATGGTGCAAAGGCCAATATAGCAAGCCGGTAGGGAAGTGCAATCCGGTGGTTTTTCAGGGATAGCCACTAACGGCCACAACTGGGTGTGGCTGAATTGTGGCGGCAGTTCAGAACACATAATTCTTTTCGACCCAAATCAGATGTAAAGCATGACCCGAGCCAGAGTGCCCCTTGCGGTGCATTCGGGTTGAACGTATGGTGAGGCGGTCTCACCATCTATTTCCTGTCGCCGTTACTGCGCAATGGGTTCCTACCTATAAGTTCATTTGGGCTCAGCAGCCAAATGATCCTCATTATTTCTGGAGAAGCGTGCATGGCCACCAAAGTCGCCGTCATACAAAAGCCGCCAGTCTTTCTTGATCGGCAGAAGACTATTGCGAGCATGCTCGATTCCATAGCCGAAGCGGTGGCGGAAGGAGCGTCCCTCCTCATCTTTCCCGAAGCGTATATACCCGGCTACCCGACCTGGATTTGGCGGCTTCGGCCCGGCGGCGACATGGCGCTTTCAGGGGAAATCCACGCACGGCTGCGGAAAAATTCTGTGGACCTTGCCAGGGGAGACTTGCAACCGGTGCAGGATGCGGCAGCAAAGCATGGTGTAACGATCGTCGTGGGTATCAACGAACTTGACAGCCAGTTTAGTGGCACGACCCTGTTCAACACCGTCGTGGTGATAGGCCCCGATGGGAAGATCCTCAACCGGCATCGCAAAATGATGCCAACGAACCCCGAGCGTATGGTGTGGGGCATGGGTGATGCCTCAGGGCTTCGGGTTGTCGACACGCCTGCCGGGCGGCTGGGGTCCTTGATTTGCTGGGAGAGTTATATGCCCTTGGCACGATATGCCCTTTATGCCCAGGACATTGATATTTATGTGGCGCCCACTTGGGATGCGGGCGATAGCTGGTTGGCGACCATGCGCCATATCGCGAAGGAAGCCGGCTGTTGGGTGATCGGGACGGCGACCGCCCTGCAGGGTAAAGACTTGCCGGATGATTTTCCCGAACGCGACAAGCTGTTTGACCCTGAGGAGTGGATCAATGATGGCAATGCCGTTGTGGTCAAGCCCATGGGAGCAGTAGTTGCGGGGCCACTCAGCCGTGAAAAAGGCATCCTGTATGCCGAGATAGACAAGGAAGAAGCACGAAAAGCAAGGCGATCACTGGATGTCTGTGGCCATTATTCACGGCCCGACATTTTCTCTTTTTCGGTTGATCGGCGACCACTTAATCCCGTGACCTTCTCAGACTGATAGTCGCCATGTTTTGCACTGAGTTAATCAAAGTAGTGCAAAGCCAATATAGCAAGCCGGTAGGGGAGTGCAATCCGGTGCTTACTCAGGGATAGCCACGTGTGCCACAACTGAGTGTGGCGAAATTGTGGCGTCCGTAGTCAAGCGTTAACCAGAAACTGTTTTTCTATACGCTGACTGTTACTCGCAAAAAGGTTGCTGGAATCAAGGTGCTTTCTTTAGTCGGGCTTTTATTTTGGTTGGCGGTTTCAAATACCAAGTGCAACGATAGGTTCCAGTGTAATGCCCTTGTTGAT